>DHMO01000030.1:153646-211361 GCA_002405835.1 Lentisphaeria bacterium UBA4640
CAGGATCAGCAGAATCAGCAAAATCAGCAGAATCAGGATAAACAGAACCAGCAGGACAAACAGAATCAGCAAAGTCAGCAGAATCAGCAGGACAGCCAGAACCAGCAAGAACAGCAAGGTCAGCAGAATCAGAATCAGCAGTCTGCACAGCAGATGACGGATCAGGCGAAGAAATCTGCGGAAGATCTGCAGAAAAAAGCGCGGGAGATGGGACAGCAGAATCTTGCAAAGTCTGCCGAACAGGCGAAAAAAGAGCTCGAAAAAGCTCAGCAGGAACAGAAACAGGGCAAAGGTGAATCTGCGGAGGAACACCTGAAAAAGGCGCTCGATGCACTCGGCGGCGAACAGTCCGGCAAGGACAAACAGGACAAGCAGCCGCAGGGACAGCAGAGCAAAAAAGAGGGGGACGGCAAGGATCAGAAGCCTGAACCGCAGTCCGGGAAGGACGGTAAAGACGGGCAGAAGGATGACCGGAAAATCGAACAGCCCCAACCTCAGTCTGCAGAGAAAAAGCCCGAAGAGGGCGATATCGACAAGACCCAGGCGGCTTCCGTCCTCGAAGATATGGCGAAGGATGAAAAGGATCTGCGCGACGCCATCAAAGCGTTCCAGAAACAGCGCTATAAAAATGCCGCGCCCGCAAAAGACTGGTAAAAGGAGAATTCATCATGATACGGAAAAAAATACTCGCGGCCGCGCTCGCTCTTCTTGCGGGCGTCTCCGCATGGGCGGCGGAAATCACCGCTCAGATAACCTCCGGCTCGGTCTACTCCGGGCTTCCGGCGGAATTTTCAATCACAAACGCGGGAAGCTCCATGCCCCGGGCGGAACTGCCGCGCATCCCCGGGCTCCGCTGGATCGCTCAATCCAGCAGCCAGAGGATGCAGAACATCAACGGCCGCACCTCCTATGTCGCGACGGCCGTCTATACTTTTATTGCGGAGAAGCCGGGCGATTACACCATTCCCGCACTGAAAGTCCGTGCAGGGAAGGAGACGCATACGACAAAGCCCGTTTCGTTCAAAGTCACCGAGCCGCGCCTCACATCGTCAAGACGGACCGCCGGTGGAGAAACCGAGGCGGAAGAGGTGACACTGGACAAGCTGCTCTTCTCCGAAATCTCTGTTCCGGAAGGAGCGCGCTCCTTCTACATGGGCGAAGAAATCCCCGTCGAAGTGAAGATTTACCAGGCGCGGAATCTGCGCTGTCAGCTCTCGTGGCCCGAAATCGCGGCGGATGCGAAATCGCAGATCCTGTTTCACGATTTCCGCACGCTGAATCCCGAGAATCCGAAATTCGAGCCGCTGCAGCGGGGTACCACGGAGATTGACGGGCGCGCATTCAATGTGTTCCTGTTCAAAACAGCGATCCGTCCGATTTCGTTCGGGCATCTGACCCTGACGGCGGAGGCCGTTGTCGGCATCGAAACGCAGAGCCGCCGGAGAAGCGCATCACCGTTCGACGATTTCTTCGACGACCCGTTCTTCGGAGGTTCGCGCACGGTCCGTCACACGCTCCGCGCCGCTCTGCCGCCGCTTGAAATCAAAGCCCTGCCGCCGCGTACCGGCGATGCGCAGTTCCTCGGACTTGTCGGCAAGTGGAAGATCGAAACGTCGCTCTCCTCCGCAGAAGGGAAAGTCGGCGAAGCGGTGACCCTTTCCGTGAATCTGCGGGGAGATGGCGCTCTGGAAACGCTGAAAGCTCCCGAGCTTGAACTTCCCGGCTTCCGTGTCTATTCGCCGGAAATCGAAAAGCATCCCGCTTCCGGAACCGCACGCATCAAGTACATTCTCATTCCGACCCGCGAGGGAACGGAGGAAATCCGTCTGAAATTCAGCACCTTTGATCCGGCTTCGGGAAAATATGAGGAAGCGGCTTCCGCGCACGCGGTCAAAGTTGCGCCTTCCGCCGCGGTCTTCAGCGGCAACAGCGGACCGCGTGTGATCGACGCCGCCGGAACCGCCGCCGAACCCGTCGCACCGCAGGAGAAACGCACCCCCGCGGGAGTGCTCTATCTGAAACGCGCTCCGTTTGCCGAAATTCCTGTCCCGCTGTGGCGCAATGCGCTGCTTCCGGGCGGAATTCTGCTTTTGCTTGCGCTCGCTTTCTGGATCGGAGTTGAACTCTGGAATCTGCACCGCAAAGCGCGTGAAAACGATCCCGGACTCCGCCGCCGCAGAGACGCCGCCGGACGCAAGAGCAGTCTCATGAACCGCCTGAACGCCCTCCCGCCCGACCGGATTCCGGAACTTGATGCGGAGATCGCGGCGTATGTCAACGATGCGCTCAACCTTCCGCCCGGCTCCAGCCTCGGTGAAAGCGCGGACATTGCGGAACAGGAGGATAAAGAGCTCGCCTCCGTCCTCCGCACGCTCTCCGACTCCTCGTGGTCCGGCGGAAACGCCGCGCTCACCGCAGAGTTCAAAACAACTCTCCTGCGAAAACTTTCCAGACTCGTCTGCGTGCTTCTGATGTTTGGGGCGTTCACCCTTTCCGCCGCACCCGCACCGCAGAAGATCACAACGCCCGAAGCCGCAATGACCGCTTATGACGAAGGACATTTTGCGGAGGCGGAAGCGTATTACAAATCTCTGATGCGTTCCACTGCACCCTCGGCGGAGCTCTTCTACAACATCGGAAACTGTCTCTACCAGCAGGGAAGATACGCGCCTGCACTGGCATATTACGAAAGCGCCCTGCGTCTTGCTCCGCGTGATTCGGACGTTCTGGAAAATCTGAATCTTACACGCCGCAAACTTGCGCTTCCGGAGCGTCACACTCTGGAAAGCCCGGCGGAGGCTCTGCCGTATCTGCGTGATTCGCTCCGTCCGGATGAGTGGATGTTTCTGGTCATGGCGGGCGCAGCTCTGCTGTTCGTCGCGCTCGGACTGCGCCGTTTCGTGAAAGCTCCGGTATGGGGAACTCTGCTTGCAATCGGCGCGCTGGCGGCGGCCGTTTCGTTCACGGCGCTGCTCGCGCAGAATCTGACGTCGTATGACTCGGATACAGCCGTGCTCCTGACGCGCAACGCTCCGCTCCACGCTTTGCCGTCCGACAAGTCGCCGCGTCTCAATGACATCACTCTTCAGCCCGGCGAGGAAGTGGATATCGTGGAGACCCGTCAGGACTGGGCGCGCATCCGCTCCGGCGCCGCCGAAGGCTGGATCCGCAAAGAGAACATCCGCCGTCTCTGGGATTTCTGAGAAAGGGTGCGCCATGTCCAACCTGCCCGCCTACATGCTGATCCGCCAGTATGTCATCGAAATGGTTTTTTCCAGGCAGAACCGTTCCAAACCGCTGCCGACGGAGCGCGAACTCTGTGCGCGTTTTCAGGTCAGCCGCACCGTGGTGCGCATGGCGCTTGATGATCTGCGTCACGACGGGTTTCTCGAGGCGCGGGCGCGGCATGGACTTTTCATCGCGCCGGACTGCGAAATTCCAAGCAGCAGCCGTTTCCCGAAACTCCTGCTGCTCGCAGGCGACGGACGCTACATCTTCCTTGACAATGCGCTCTTTGAAATTCACGCGTGGCTGTTCGACGCCTTCAAAGCTCTGCCGTTCCGCCTGAGTCCCGTCACGTTCAATGCAGGATGTCCGCCCGATGAGGAACTGCTGTTCCAGTCCGCCTCCGGCATTCTCTGGCTCGACCCGATGGAATCCGTCATGCCGTCGATCCGGAAACTGCGCGAAAAACTCCCCGTCGTCATCCTCTTCGGTGATGATCCGGCGGATCCGGATTCCGTCTGCTTCGATTATGCTTCCGCCGGACGGCAGGCCGCCCTCTGGTTCCAGTCGCGCGGGCTCAAGCCGCACCTGATCGGTTCCAGCCGCGGACACCGCCGTCTCGGATTCCGCAAAGGCTGGTTTTCGCTCTTCCCCGACACGCCGGAGCGTGAAGTTCCGCTTCCGCAATGCTCTCCCGAACACATCGATTCCCTGTTCCGCAGCACTGTGCCGGAAGGAATTTTCACCTTCAGCTCCGAACTCCCGATCCTCGCGGAGTCAATCCGCAAATCCGGCTGGAACGGTCCTGTTCTCACCGACAGCATTCCCGGTCCTTCCGACTATCCCGTCGCGGAGAAGATTGATCTCTATACACGCGACCTTGTGGAATGTGCCGTCCGGAAAATAACCGCCGCCGTGCGCTGATTCCGCTTGCATTTTCCCGTTTCCGGTGTAATGTACTCTTTGCTGGTATTTTTTTGAAACCAAAAACAAGGAGCGGCCATGAAGGAGCTTTTTTACGATTCCACACTTCAGAAGTTCAACAGCGGCTGGGAGTTTCTCTCTCCCTCCGGAGAGAAAAGCGCGGTGGAACTGCCGCACGGCTGGAACACAATCGGCTGGAGCTATGAGTCCGATCAGAACCTCGCGCCGTCCGGAACAGGCGTTTACACGAAAAAGGCGGGCGATGAACTCAGAAGCGGTGACGTTCTGAAGTTTGAAGGAGTTTCCGCCCAGGCAAAAGTTTTTCTCGACGGAACGCTCCTTGCCGAGAACAAGGGGGCGCACCGGGCGTTCGAAGTCGAGCTCCCCGCTCTCACTCCGGAAAGTGAACTGCGTATTGAAGTGACCGACAAGGAATCCATGGCTCCGCTCGCGGAAGGTCAGGACCCCGATTTTGCGCAGAGTCCGCGTTACGCTCTCTGGCCCGTCGCCAAAGGTTCGAGCCTGAAAGCGGGCGGAATCTGGCGTGACGTCTGGCGCGCGCGCCGTCCCTCCACCTGGCTCGCAACACCCGAAGTCCGCCCCTCCGGAACCGCGTTTTATGCAGATTTTGAACTCAACGGAAACACGGAGAACTTTTCCATCCGCTGCACGCTTTCCGATGACAGCTCCTCCGTTTCCGCAACCGTCCCCGCCGCGCGGAAAACGCTCCGTCTGGAACCGGAAAATCCGGTCCTTTCATGGCCGCTTCATCCGCATCTCTACCAGTGGAAGAACGAGCTGCTGAACGCCGCCGGCGAAGTTGTCCAGACCATCATCCAGCCGGTCATGCTCATGCGCCTTGAAGTCCGCGACAGCGGGTTCCGTCTGAACGGAAAACCCTACTTTCTGCGCGGACAGAACGGGTTTGCTCACTGCAATGTGCACTACGACCGCGAATACATCGAACAGTACGTTTTCGCGTACCGCGCGCAGGGCGTCGAGATCAGCCGCTTCCACACCGAGCCTCCCGCGCATGCCTGGCTCGACGAATGCGACCGGCAGGGAATCATGGTGATTCTCGAAATGCCGATTCACGGGTCTTACGCCTGTTACTCTTTCGGATCCAAAGAGTTTGAAAACAACGAGCTCCCGGAAATTCTTTCCATCGTCAAAGAATACCGCCGCCATCCCTCCGTTGCAATCTGGAGCATGGGCAATGAACTCATCGTCGCCTGCGAACGTGACCGCGGGCTCATGAAACCGCTCTTCAAGATTCTCGACCGCTGGATCGGCGAGGTCCGCAAGCTCGACGAACGCCCCGTCATCTCCAACTCCAACGGCGACGGCGCAAACCTCACCCGACAGAGCGTCGGCGACATCGACGACGTCCACCAGTACGGCGGCTGGTACACCGAAAACATCCGCGACCTCCGCCATTTCGGCGAATACACGCGCAAAAACGATATGCTTTTCCAGCCCTGCATCTCGACCGAAAGCATCGCGGGTTACACGAACGACAAAGGTGAATTCTTCTGCAAACATTCCGATGTCCGCCAGCAGAAAATTGTCGCTCTCCGGTTCGGGAAAATCACCGATCTGGCGCGACAGGCGCAGGAGTACCAGTCCTTCCTCCTCAAGGAATACAGTGAGGCAATGTGGCGTCTTCGCAATCCCGAAAGCTCCTTTTCCGGCTACATCCCGTTCGGTCAGTACACCTGGTTCCGTAAACCGTTCGGCAAGGGAAAGGATGCGCTTGTGCCGAAGATGATCTGGGATACCTACCGTCAGGTGCTCGGTCCCGTCCATGTCCAGCTTGAATGTTTCAGCCGCCACGTTTTCGCCGGAAACACGCTGAAAGCAGCCCTCCGTGTCTATCATGAGAATATTCACCTGCCGGAAACATGCGCCTTCAATGTCCGGATCACCTGTGAAGGCAAGGTTCTGACCGAACGCGCATACACCATCCGCTACCATGAAAGCATCGCGGAGAAGCTCGAACTTCCGCTTCCGTTCGCCAATGGACCGCATACGCTCAGCCTGGAAGTCTCTGCGGACGGTAAAACCGTTGCGGAAAACACGCTTGCCGTGCGAATCTATCCGGCAGTCTCCTTTGCGGATTCCAACCGCCGCCGCGTATTTTATGATCCGGACAACCGCCTTGCCGCGATTTCCGGCGAGCGCATCGACGATCCGGCCGAAATTGTGAATTACGATCCGGCGTCGACATGTCTGATTGCCGGCCCTTACGCGCTCGGCGCCGATGCCCGCCGTGCAGCGCCAGCAGTCGGTGAATGGCTGCGGCGCGGCGGCCACGCTGTTGTTCTTGAACAGAATCCCGGCACGCAGGGTGCGGATAACATTTTCGATACCGGACTCGGAACCGTGAAGGCATGTCAGCCGCAGTGGTCCCGCTGGGCGATGAATCTCGTCAAACACGCCGACCGCGCGGATCTCACCGCCGCGGGACATCCGTTTTTCGACGGCGTGAGCGAATCCGATCTTTCGTGGTGGAATCCGGAAACGTTCGTCGCGCACAGTTACCTGATCCGCGGCGGCGACGATTCCCGTGATGTGATTCTTTCGCGCATTGGAAATGGACTTGAGGAGAACGAGCTTATGCCTGTTGAATACGAATTCCGGGATTCAGGCTACAGCATCATCGCTCTGGAGCGTCCGTTCGTCGCGGGACGGATCATTGTCTCTTCGCTTTTGCTCGGTTCGCTCTGGCAGATTGAGCCTGTTGCCGCGCATCTTCTGAACAATCTGTTGAAGATGGAGTGAAAAATTGCAGTATTTTTGCAATTTTTGCTTGACAAATGTCCAGGCTGTGCTATATTACTCTATACTTTGAAAAAAGTATTTATTATTGCGGGGTAGAGCAGTGGTAGCTTGTCAGGCTCATAACCTGAAGGTCGTAGGTTCAATTCCTACCCCCGCTACCAATTTTGTGTAACTTTTGTGAGGCGTAGCCGCTGATTGACCTCCCAGTCGTTCTAATTAGTGCATAGCTGTTCCATGTCGTACAGTCCTTGCACAGAACCTTAAGAGGAGTCACACAATGGCTATTCTCCTGCGTGGTCGCAAGTACCACTACCGCTTCCGCCAAGACGGAAAAAACTACTCCGGCGCATGCCTTGGCTGCGAGGTCCCGCCGGACGCCTCACCTAAAATCATCGCATCAATCGAGAAGAAAGCTCTCGAGTATGAAGCCGCAGTTCTTTCTCTGCCCGATTCAGAAAAAAATTCAGATTTTCAGATCCGGGCAAAACTGCATTCCTTGATAGACACAATGTCAATTGAGAAAGTCAAGGAAATCCTGAATCAGCTCCAGCCGGTCTGATTGACCGGTTGGCTCCTACCTCCCCAGCTTCTCCATCACCGCTTTCGCCTCCGCGTCGCTGCCCGCCGTGAAGTCCCACTCCACGATCTCCTCTTCCGTCCCGAACAGACTCTTCGTTTTCGTCGACTTGAAATAGCCCGTCGTCGGAACCTTCTGATCCGACGGTATCCCCACGCGGCGCGATTTGTACGTCACGCGCCCGATGATCAAACGCCCCTGCGGCGTCCCCGTTTCGGCGTTCGACGCTTCCACGTCTCCGACCATCACATACCCGTCCAGATTCAGATTCTTCCCCGATGCGCTCTGCGTCATCGCTTTTGTGGTGGAATTGCACCCGGTCAGCAGAAGTCCGCCTTGATCGCCTCGAACCGCGCCGCCAATTCGTTGACCGCGCCCGCGCTTTTCGGGAATGCCGACCGCACAGCCTGACGGTGCGCCTCCCACACAAAGTCATCGCGCAACTCCGCCTGCATCTCCTGCGATCCGTAGAAATATTTCCGGATCGCCGCATAGCTCGCCAGCGCAAACGCCTCCGCGTCCGCAAGGTTCTGACCCGTAAACGGAACCGGAACCTCAAAGTATCTGTAGACCGTCCCGCCCTCGCGCTCCTCCTGACGCACGAACGCCGGATAGTAAACCGTCATCCCCTCCCTGCGCAGAACCGGCGCAGTGTCGGACTCAGACTCTCCGTGACGCCATCTCCCGCATGTTCGAGGGAATGGAAGCCGCCTCCCGCCTTGAAGAGGAAATGGAAAAGGCAAAAGCCATCTGAGTAACAGCAGCCCGCGGTTTGCAATCCGGCAAATCGCGGGCTATATTACACAAAAATAAACAAACTGGGATTCGATTATGAGAAACATACTTATGAGCATAATGGATATGCTTCACCCTGTCTTAACCGGGATCGGCTTCCTGCTGGTCGCTGTCAGCCTGTTCGCTACCGGTGTTCAATTCTCCATTGAATGGGACCGGTGGATGAGGGATCGCAAAGAACGCAAAGAACGCAAAGAACAGGAACGGAGGAGCCGCTGATGTTCCACGTTATGTATATGACCCCGACCCTCCGGGACGCAATCCGCATTGGCTGCATGGCAAAGCGCATCCACGGAGAGTACCCCCCGAAGTGTGTTGCGATCTCCGATATGGATGAGAATAATCCAGTCTACCGCGACCCCATCCGCGGGTTCGCGTCCGCTGGATGATCGGCACTCAAAATATCCAGATGATCAAAAATAAATACGCATGGGATCGCGCAATCTACCTCTACGAGAATTACCCCTACTGGCTTGCCTATCTCATCTCATGGCTCGACCATTTTCGTACAAAATGGGGGACTCGTGTAGCGATGTGTCCCGAGCAAATCTTACCTACTCAAGGCGAGTGCATTCGCCGTGAAGAAGAACGCCTCCGGAAAGAAAAAGAACTCAAGGAGAAAAAAAACATGAAATACGCCCTCCGTTTAACACGGAATCTCCGAAGCCACGAAGTCACTGTGCACCCTATCGTCCGCGTGCAGGACTCCGTTCAGGAGTACAGCATGCGATACACCGACGATTACGCTGAAACTCTACAGGTTTTCACAAGCCTGAAGGAGGCGAAAACCGCGCGGGAAAACGAGCAGCTCGCCGCCGACCTTGCCGCTATGTCAGCAGAGGAGCGGCTCGAATTTCTCCGCAGGGATATGGAGTACCTGGAATCCATCGGAGTCCCCCGCTACCCCTACCTCCGGCTGATGAATCTCCCCGAAGAGACATTTAGCGCCTACCTGGACAGTCGCCATTATGTCCCGAACCCGCGATATGTCGCCCGCCTCCACGTCACCATCGAGGCGATAAAAGCCTACCGCAAAAAGCTCCCCTCCATACTGCCGGGCGTCGGCTGCGGCAATCCTCTCCGGTGGAAGGGATATGGCAAAAATCTCAAGAAAACTTGAAAAACAAAAAGGAATGGTATCATGGCTATCGAAATCAGCCCCACGCCTGTGTTGACCGGGGAATCCGCAAAGCGGTTCACCCGGATCATGTTTGCGAATCGCCGGAAAAAAGTCGGTCCCACGCCGACCCCGCACCTCGGGGAACTTACCTCGCGCATCATGCAGTTCCAGGAAGAACAGAGGCGCAAGCGTGGGATTTGAAAACCTTCCGCCCCTCTTAACCCCTCCCGCCCGCCGCTCGTCGGCGGGCTTTCTTTTTGTCACCCCATTGCGGGCACGGAAACGCCCCGTAGCGCGACGAAGCCCATAACCCTATAACAGGGCGTCCGCTTCGTTGTCGTCGCGTGGAAGCCTTCCGGATAGCCCGAATGCGGCTTTTACCATCTCTCCCTTCTCCGCACGTCCGTTCCCCGTCGCAAAATGCTTCAGCTCCGTGGTGTGGACGCATGTCACCTCCAGACCTTTCTCCGCCGCCGTCTCCAGTATCAGCGCTTTCAGCCAATGCGCCGATTCATGACACAGTGTGGAAACATTCGCTTTCCCCTTCACAAGCTCAATTACCGCCTGAAAGCTCTCCGCAAATTTCTCCCCCGGTGTGAACGATCCGCGTATCTCATTTGAAATTCCGAAAAGCTGGTGTATAGTATCGCCGGAAAGAGGCGGTGTCCAGTGCATACTATATTGCGTTGATCCGCCTCTTTCTATTTGTGTAACATCGTACAGATAGTGTTTTCCACTCGCAGATTCATAAACGACCAGCTTCGCATTGAACACCTCCGCCCGGTTCTCACCTCTTGCAACAGCCAGTTTCGTATCATAGGTTACAAACACGCTGCCCGGTAAATGACGTCCATGCCGGGGAGTCTCTTCAGCTCCGCGGTTCGTTGCAATTTCAATCGTTCCCCGTTTCGTCCGGATCGCCCCGCTGCCTTCACCCAGAAGAACCTTCAGAACCGGATCGTCCTGAAGGTTCTTTTCCGTTAAACAGCGTTTCTGCTTTTCCGCATCAGACGGAAAGCAAAAAAATGCGGATTTTTTGCTTTCCTATTTGATATTTCTGCTAATCCGTATTAGTTTACCGATTCAAAGGAGAGCTCTTAAAAGATGAAACCCGTTTTTACAAAAATAGAAAACAGCACGATCGCCGCACGTGAACGCTCACGCGATATTCTGCCGACCGCAGTTCTCTTCGGCGGCGTCACCGTGATGCTGCTCATGTTCGGACTCACCGTACTCTATTCCACTTCCTATGGAACCGCCGGAACCACTTTTTTCGTTAAACAACTCATGTGGGCAGGAACCGGAACCGCCGGTGCTCTCGGAGTCATCTTCTTTGGATATAAAAAAATCTCCGACTTGAGCCCCTGGTTCATGGGCGCCATCCTCATTCTCCTGCTTATCGCAGACTTCTGTTTCCCTGCAATCAACGGCGCAAACCGCTGGATCAAAGTCCCGGGAATCGGAAACATCCAGCCTTCCGAATACGCAAAAGTCATCATGACTCTCTTTCTCGCAAAGTTTCTTTCCGAACGTGCGCGAATGCTCGAAAAAAAACCGTTCTTCCGTTTTCCCGGACAGCATGACTGGGCGCAGACTCCCTTCTGGTCCGTTTTCGTGTTCGGCGGAATCTGCAGCGGATTCATCATGGCGGCGGTTCTCATCGGACACGACTTCGGAACAACTTTTCTGCTCGTGCTCCTCTTCTTCTCCCTCATGTTCGTTGCCGGCGTCACGTGGAAACTCCTCCTTCCGATCCTGCTCGGTCCCGGCATCGCAGTCTACTTCTACCTGATGAATTTCGACGCCATGCGCCGCGACCGCCTGACAATCTTTCTCAATCCAGAACCGCATCAGATGGATGAAGGATATCAGCTCTGGAACTCGCTCCTTGCGCTCGGCTCCGGAAGCTGGACCGGACTCGGATTCACCGAAAGCCGCATGAAGATGAAGTATCTGCCCGAAGCGCACACCGACTTCATTCTCTCCATCGTAGGCGAAGAACTCGGACTCGTCTTTCTGATTCTCGTGCTGGTTGCATATGCGGCGTTTCTCTTTTTCTCTCTCTGCATAGCGCGCGCGGCGCGTACCAGGCAGGGGATGCTGACTGCAACCGGATGCGCGACTTTTATCGGAATCCAGGCGTGCATCAACATCGGCGTCATCTGCGGCGCTCTCCCGACAAAAGGGATGCCCGCGCCGTTCATCAGCTACGGCGGAAGCAGCCTCGTAACCTGTCTCGTCGCCGCAGGTCTTATCCTCAGCGTTGCGCTTGACACCGCGTATCCCGACTATCCCGCCGCCGTCCGGCAGTATTTCAAAGACAGGGTCCGGCAGTCGAAATTCATCCGCTGGCTCAAAGAAGATTCAACATTGGAGAACTGAATGAAACTCACAACTCTCGCCATCAGCTGCGGAGGAACCGGAGGACACTTCAACCCCGGTCTCAGCATTGCCCGCGCGCTCAAAGCGCGCGGCGGAAACCCTGTCCTCATCCTCGGAGGAAAACATGTCGCCAAACAGGCGGAAACCGCCGCAAAATACGGGATCGAAGCCGTGAAAATCGAAGCGGTTCCGCTGACAAAAAATCCGTTCAAACTGCCGCTGTTCTTCAAGCATCTCTTCGCCGGAGCAGCACAGACGAAAGCCGCATACGGCAAATACGGATGTCAGGCTCTGCTCTGCATGGGCAGTTTCGCATCGTTTCCTCCTGCACTTGCGGCTCGTCTCAACCGCTTTCCGCTGTTCCTGCATGACGGCAACGCAAAGATCGGGCGTGCAAACCGGATGCTGAGCCGCTGGGCGAAGGCGCTCGCGCTCTCGTTTCCCGTGAAAGACGTCTCCCGCTGCAAATGCCCGACCATCCTCACGGGGATGCCGCTTCGTCCGGAAATTGTCTCCGGCGTCATGAGCAAAGCCGAAGCCGTTGCGGAAATCAACCGGCGCTGGAATACGGAGTTCTCGCCGGAGAAACCTCTGCTTCTGGTCTTTGGCGGAAGTCTCGGCGCACGCACGATCAACACGAAGGTGAAGATTCCCGCCGACCTGCCCGGCGCAGACAGCCTGCAGGTGATCCGCCTTGCCGGTCCCGGCAATCTGGAAGCGATTCGTCCGCTCTACGCTGATTCCCCCGCAAAAGAGCTGATTCTGGAAGCGTGTCAGGATATGAACATTCTTTATTCCGCCGCCGACCTGGTGATTTGCCGTTCGGGCGGAAGCACCGTCTCCGAACTTGCAATTTACGGAAAATACGCCGTGCTGAGTCCCTTCCCGTTTGCCGCGGACGGGCATCAGGACGACAATGCACAGTGGCTTGCCGCCGCCGGGGGCGCGAACATCATCGCCGACAGCGACTGTTCCGAAGAGAAATTCGCTTCGATTCTCCGCACCTGGACGGAGAACCGCGAAGAGTTTTCCGCCCGCGGTGAAGCCTCGAAACGTCTTGCCCGGCCGGACGCCGCGGGGAATGTGCTCGATATGATCGAAAACATCCTCTCCGTCTCCCCACACTCCGTCTGAGGCGGAACTTCACTCCTGCGCGTCTTTGCCGAGCAGACGGCGGACGCGCGGCATCCACGGAGGCTCCACCCCGCGTCCGGCGGAGTCTTCGTCGTAAAATGAATATTTGACCGGATAAATCCACACAAAAGGATTTTCGTTCGTCTTCTCCCAGACCTCGCTTGATTCCCTCTCCACGGGAGAAAACAGAAGAACGCGTCCGCCGTTCCGGTAAAATTCGCGGAAAACAATTTCGCCGGATCCCTTCCGCTTCGCAATCACGCGCCGTCCGGGAACCGGATACTCGCGTCCGCCGATATAAACAACCGTCCCGGCGGGAAACCAGTGACAGAATGAATCGCCGGAAATCTGAATTGCAATCAGTCCCTCGCGGTTTCCGATGAGCGGGGCTTCGCCGTGTTCAAGCGCCGCCGCGTAGCTGTCAAACGACTCCAGCGTGCAGTCGAATCCGGATGCCTGCGCAACGGTAATCAGCGGAACCGGATGTGCGGACAGCACACGGGCGCGCCCCCATTCGCTCCGTTTTTCCCCCGCCGGCAGAAAGTCCGAAGGCAGAAACGGAAGAACATGCGGCGCAAGTTTCTCCCACGTCTCTTTCTCCATCTTCTTGATGTCGCCGCGGATATATTTGCTGATATGCTGCTTTCCGATCCCCGCCCGGCGCGCCAGTTCGCTCTGCGACCCCAGTTCCTCCGCCGCTCTGCGCAGCGCCTCCTGAAATTCCCGTCCGACCTTCACCATTGCAATTCTCCAGTTTACACCAATTTACATCAGTATACTCCAGTCCTGAAAAAAAACAAATTTTTTTTGAAAAAAAAGTTTCCTTTTCTCTTGAAGTCTATTAAATAGACGCTATAATAGACGGCAATAAACGGTTTACAACAGTTTCTGTTTTCAGCAAAAAGTTCTGAACGGAACTGAATATCAACAATTTAAGGAAAACGAGAGGAAAAAATGCAGAACGAAACAGAAAAATCGATGTTTCTGTCAGTTGCAGAACTCAACAGGCTCCTGCCCTGGAGCAAAAACATCATCGCGCGAATGATCCGCGAAGGCGTCTTCAAACCCGTCCGCAATCCGCTGGCGAAGGGACGCTCCAAGATGTTTTTCTGGCGTCCGCAGGTCGATGAAGCGATCCGGAAACTCGTCGGAAACGCCTTTGAAGAAGGACGGAAGGAGGCGGAACCATGCGCATGAGTCTTGTTCGGTCCTGCCGCTCCGGTATCGGCGGAAGCGACATTGCCGCCGTCTTCGGTCTCTCCGCATGGAAAAGCCGCTACCAGCTTTATCTGGAAAAAACTTCCGCTCCGGAACCGCTGCCGTCCGCAGAACCAACCGGTTCCGCGGCTTCCCGGTACTGGGCGCAGAAACAGAAGCGGATCATTGCCGATGCGTATATCAGAAAGACTGGAGAAAAACTGCTGAAATCGACAAAGATGACAAGAGACCCGGATAGACGGTATTTTCACGGACACCTTGATTTCTTCATCGTCAATCCCGGCGGAGCTCCGAAACGGGCTCTTGAATGCGTTTCCGCCGCATTCGCGAATGAGGAGTGGGGGCCCGACGGTTCCGCGCGCATTCCCGTTTATTACACCATGAAAGTCCAGTGGTACATGGGGCTGATCCCCGGACTCAAGAGCATGGACGTCGCCGTGCTGTTCAGCGGACGCGATTTCCGGATTTACCGTATACCGCGCGCCGATGCGCTCATTGCCCAGCTCCGCCGCGGCGCATTGGCATTCTGGCGCGACCACGTCGAGATGCGTCTGCCGCCCGCGCCGCTGACTGAAGAAGAGGTTCGCGAAATCTACCCGCAGCCCGTCCGGAAAACCGTTCAGGCAACACGGGATATGGAGGATATGATCGGCAAATACCGTCAGCTCTGCAATGTTCAGGCGGAAACTGAAAAGGTGCGCCGTGTTCTGCGCGACGGAATTCTGCGCGGCATGGGCGACGCCGCAGCGCTGACCGATGGAAACGGCGCTACGCTCGCAACCTTCCGCCCGAATTCCGCAGGAGTGCGCATGTTCCGTCTCGCGGCGCCGGGAGGTGAGGCACAATGAGCAGAAGCAATCCCGAATGTTTCGGAAAAATCACCAACACCGGACGCTGTCCGCATTGTCCCTACATGGAAGCCTGTCGTTTCGCCTCCGATGACAAAAAGCGCATTGAGGCGCAGAACGCCCGGTGGGAAAACGCGTATGAATACGACGAACGCATCGCAACTCCCGCGACTGAACTTCCCGTTGACGTCACGCCCGGCCGCAGTTTCTCGCACGATGAAATGGTTGCGCTCTCCGCATTTCTCCTCCGGATCGGTTCGAACAAAAAGCTCGGACGCATTCTCGAAGCCAAGCTGATGGGCACCAAAAGCATCTCCCAGCTTGCGCGGCAGGAGGGCGTGACGCGGCAGGCGATCCACAAACGGATCGGCAAGGAGCTGGCCGCGATTTTCGGCTACAAGAACCGTCAGCTCACCGACTCGCGTCTGCTTACGCTGAATCCGCAGGAGTTCACGCTCCTCAAGCTCACGCGTGACGGTTTCTGCGATGCGGAAATCCGCGAGGAAATGCACTGCAGCGCGGCGATGCTCAAGCAGGTTCGCACGCGCATGGAGTGGAAACTGTCGCGTCCGACATGAACTCAGTTCTTCAGGCTCTGAATCGGCGCGGGGATCCGTCCTCCGCGCCCGATGAACGCGGCCGGAGAGTAGCGGTTGACCGGGATGACCGGCGCTTCGCCGAGAAGTCCGCCGAACGATACGCTGTCGCCCACCTTGCATCCGTATGCGGGAATGACGCGGACGGCGGTTGTCTTCGTGTTTACCACGCCGATGGAAATCTCATCGGCGATGATGCCGGAAATCACCTCGGCCGGAGTGTCGCCCGGAATCGCGATCATGTCGAGTCCGACCGAACAGACCGCGGTCATGGCTTCGAGCTTTTCGAGACTCAGCGCACCGCAGCGGGCGGCTTCGATCATGCCGGCGTCCTCCGAAACCGGAATGAACGCGCCGGAAAGTCCGCCGACGTGCGAAGACGCCATGACGCCGCCCTTTTTGACCGCGTCGTTGAGCATGGCGAGCGCGGCGGTTGTTCCGTGGCAGCCGCATTTCTCAAGACCCATGGATTCAAGAATGTACGCAACGGAATCTCCGACTGCGGGAGTCGGCGCGAGCGAGAGGTCGACGATCCCGAACGGCACGCCGAGCCGCTCCGAAGCCTCCCGCGCGACAAGCTGTCCCACGCGTGTGATTTTGAATGCGGTCCGCTTGATGGTCTCCGCGACCTCCGTAAGATTGCAGGCTCCCTGGCGGCGGATTGCGGAGGCGACCACGCCCGGGCCGGAAACGCCGACGTTGATCACCGTCTCCGGCTCGCCGATTCCATGAAACGCTCCCGCCATGAACGGATTGTCTTCCGGAACGTTCGCGAAAATCACAAGTTTGGCGCACCCGATCGACTGCTTCTCTTTCGTGCGCTCAGCGGTCTCGCGGACAATGCGTCCCATTTCCGCCACGGCGTCCATGTTGATTCCCGCCTTCGTGCTGGCGACGTTGACGGAGGAGCAGACGCGCTCCGTCTCTGCGAGCGCCTGCGGAATGGAGGAAATGAGTGTGCGGCTGCCGTTGGTGAATCCCTTCTGCACGAGTGCGCTGTATCCGCCGATGAAGTTGATTCCGAGTTCATGCGCCGCCTTGTCGAGCGTTTTTGCAATTTTGACGGCTCCATCCACATCAAGTCCGCCCGCCATCAGGGCGACGGGTGTGACGGAAACTCGTTTGTTGATAATCGGAATGCCGTACTTTTTCTCGATGTCCTCGCCCGTTTTGACAAGGTTCCGCGCGCGGCTCATGATCCGGTCGTAAATACGGGAGCAGAGACGGTCCGCGTCTTCGCTCTGGCAGTCGTAAAGGGAGATGCCCATGGTGATGGTGCGGATATCAAGGCACTCCTCGCGGATCATGCTGATCGTTTCGATGATATCTTTTGTTTCAAACATGGTCAGATCCTGTGCATGGAATTGAAGATATCTTCGTGCATGACATGGATTTCAAGCCCGTCTTTTTTCCCGAGCGCGGCCATCCGGTCGACAAAATCATTGAACGGACAGGCGAGTTTCTGGATATCGACGATCATGATCATGGTGAAATATTCATTGAGCACGGTCTGCGAAATATCAAGAATGTTTGCTCCGCACTCCGCGCATCCCGCGCTGACCTTTGCAATAATCCCGACCGAATCCTTTCCGATAACGGAAACAACAGCTTTCATATAAAATCCTTTCCTTTTATGATTTCAGGATAATATACAGCTGTTGCGGCAGAAGTCAATGAAAGGTTCCCGGAAGAGATCCATAATACAATCTTTCCGGAGAGACGCAACACCTCTTCGGGAACCGCTGACATTTTTTCAACGGTCCCCTGCGGAAGACGCAGACATCTTATTTCGACACAAACTTCAGCATTTTCAGATTCTTGTTCAGATTCGGCGGATAACGCATCGGAAGGTCAACCGCGGTCGATTTGATCATGATCGGCTTGTAATGCGTGAAGGTGTCGAACGAGAACTTGCCGTGATACGCGCCGAAGCCGCTGCCGCCGACTCCGCCGAACGGCATCTCCGGATTCAGAAGATGCGTCACGGTCTCGTTCAGACACACTCCGCCCGACGACGTCTGTTCAATCACCTGCTCTGCATTGTCGCGTCCGAAGTAATAAAGAGCAAGCGGTTTCGGATGCTCGTTGATCTGCGCAATTACATCGTTGATGTTGTTGAAACTCAGAACCGGAAGAACCGGACCGAAAATCTCTTCACGCATGACAGGATCATTCCACGTGATGCCGTCAATGACGGTCGGCGCGATGAAGCGTTTCGCGCGGTCGGAAACTCCGCCGCAGAGAATCGTTCCTTCGCCCATCAGCTTCTGCAGACGGTCGAAATGGCGCTCGTTGATGATCCGCGGATAGTCCGGAGACGACGCGGGGTCTTCCGTGTAAAACTGGCGGATCCAGTAAAGCAGCTTCTCCAGAAACGGCTTTTTGATGGAACTGTGCACATAAAGATGATCCGGCGCGACACAGGTCTGACCGGCGTTCAGGAACTTGCCCCACACGATCCGCTTTGCCGCAAGATTCAGCTTGGCGTCGGAATCGACGATGCAGGGACTCTTTCCGCCGAGCTCAAGCGTAACCGGAGTAAGATGTTCCGCCGCGGCGCGCATGACAGCGCGTCCGCCGCCGGCTCCCCCCGTATAGAAAATGTAGTCGAATTTTTCTTTCAGCAGACGTTCCGAGACGTCGACTCCGCCATTGAAAACTGCCACATGCTCCGGCTTGAAGACCTTGCGCACAATCGCTTCAATGACTTTCGCCGTGTGCTCCGCCTGTTCCGCCGGCTTGAGGATCACCCGGTTGCCTGCGGCAACCGCGCCGATCAGCGGAGCGAACATCAGCTGAAACGGATAGTTCCACGCAGAAAAAATCAGAACATTTCCGTATGGTTCCGGACAGATGCGTCCTTTTGCCGGAAAGTTCAGAAGCGATGTCCGCACCTTTTTTACCGACATGTACGACGGCAGTTTTTTGATCATCGCCGCCAGCTCGTCGAGTACAATGGAAATCTCGGTCGCAATGGATTCGAATTCGCATTTTCCGAGGTCGAGACGCAGCGCTTCACAGATCATGTCCTGGCTCTGACGGATTTCGCTGAAGAGTCCGCGCAGAGCATCGAGACGGACGTCGATATCCAGCGCGGAGAACCGTTTCTGCGCTTCAAAAATTTGAGAAATGTTGTCCATTGTACCGCCTCAGCCTTTCTTTTCCGGAATGACTTCGAGCCAGTAATGGTCGGGGTCTTCGCAGAAATAAATGCCCATGTCTTTGTTTTCAAAACAGATGCAGCCCATTTTTTCGTGGAGCGCATGCGCCGCATCAAAGTCATCGACGACAAACGCAAGATGGAACTCGTCCTCTCCGAGATCATACGGTTCCTTGCGGTCGCGGAGCCAGGTCAGTTCGAGCTGATGCGCACTGGAACCGTCCTCGAGATACACGATGATGAACGAGCCGTCTTTGGCGTTGATTCTGCGTACTTCGTGCATATCGAAGGCGTCGCGGTAGAATTTGAGGCTTTTGTCAAGGTCAAGCACATTGAAGTTGTTGTGGACCATCCGGAATTTCATGAGCGTTTCCCTCCTGTCTTTTTAGGAAAATATAGCATGAAGCGAAGGGGAAAGCAAATTCAATTTCACAAAAAAATCGGTTCATAGGCGATGGTTGTATGAAAGGATTCAACAATAAAATCAGATGGCTGATCAAACCGACATATGAATTCCGGGATTGAGAATACTTCAAATTAAAATCTATCAGCTGCCTGAAATTTCGAACGTAATGGCAAAGACCGGTAAAGAGAGAATGATTTGCTCCGGCAGTTCCCTATCCGAGACCTTTTCTGCGGATGATTCGGTAATATGGATATAAAACGGGTTCTTAGGCATTTGTTTTTTCAGGAGTGAAATGAAAAGGAGGAGAAATGGTGCGCCCACAGGGACTCGAACCCGGGACCCAATGATTAAGAGTCATTTGCTCTACCAACTGAGCTATGGGCGCATTTGCGATAACTTATCGCTTGGTATGCGATTAATATATACCGGTTCGCGGAAAATGCAAATGACTTTTGCAAAAAAAATCAGATTTTTTTGTTTCCTGAGGTTTTCAGAGCGCAGAAACAGTCGATGATATCTGTTACTTAGGTTTGGCAAAAAAATATGGAAGAGACTTTTGCCGATATGGGATTTATGGTCGGAGCAGTGGGATTCGAACCCACGACTTTCTGGTCCCAAACCAGACGCGCTACCGGGCTGCGCTATGCTCCGTTTCTTTCAACAATATAGCCGTTGAACCGGGAATTTCAAGCGCAGGAATAAATTTTTTGACGAGATGCTCCTAAATGGGTTGTATTCGCAAATATCTGTGCTATATTAGTTATTGATTATTTGAAAAAAGAATAACGGCTTCCGTATGAACGGGTTCGGTATGCTTCCCCTGGAGGGTTCCCCGCACAAATTCCCCCTGTGCAGAGAGGTCTTCAAGATGATCCTCCGGTCTCGTTTCATTCGAATCCCCGCATTGCGTTTTTCAAGAAATCAATACGCGGCAGAACGGAAATTTCCCGTCAGCACTGGAGAGTGTTTGTGCAAGGGCAAAATCCGCAAAGCCGGATGTTCCGTCCCGGCGCCCGGGCGGTGTTATCAATGTTTGAACGAAAGAAGGAAAAAATGACTTGGATCGACTGGTGTATCACGATCATCCCGATGGCCGCGCTCATCTGGATGGCGTTTTACTCACGCAGGTACGCTCGAGGGGTTGTCGACTATTTGGCAGCCGGACGAATCGCAGGACGTTACGTAATCTCTGTCGGTGACCTCACCGCCGGACTTTCCGTTATCTCTCTGGTCGCTGGATGCGAACAGAACTACCAGACCGGTTTCGCCGTCGGTTTCTGGGGAGCCATTACCGCACCGGTCGGCGTGTTCATCGCTCTTACCGGATACTGTATGTACCGCTGGCGTGAAACACGCTGTCTTTCCATGGGACAGTTCCTTGAAATGCGCTACGGCAGCAAATTCTTCCGAATCTTCTGCGCAACCCTGCGAACCATCGCGGAGATGGTCACCAACGCCATCGGCCCTGCAATCGCGACCAACTTCTTTATCTATTATCTCGGTCTGCCCCACAGAATTATGATCTGCGGCGTCAATCTGCCCTGCTATGCAATCATTGTTTCTCTCTGCCTGATTCTGGCTCTGCTGTTCATTCTCCCCGGCGGACGAATCTCCCTCCTGATTACCGACTGCGTCCAGGGACTCCTCTGCTACCCGGTGTTCGTCGTCATCGTCGGTTACATCATCCTGAACTTCTCCTGGACCGGTGATATCGCTCCGGTCATGTGGAACCGCGCTCCCGGTCAGAGCTTCATGAATCCGTATGACGTTTCCGAACTCCGCGACTTCAACATTTTCGCTCTGATCGTTTCTCTCTGCGGTTCGGTTCTGAACCGTGCCGGATGGATCGGCAACGATACAAGCGGAGCTGCAAAGACCCCCCACGAACAGAAAATGGCGGGTGTGCTCGGCTCCTGGCGTAACGGCTTCTCCTGGATGATGATTCTCCTCCTTGCGGTCGTCGTTATCGTCTTTATGACCAGCCCGCACTTTGTCGGCGAAAACCGCTTCAAAACCAACAGCACGGAAGTCCGTCAGGAACTTTCCGCAAAGGTTCTGGAAGAGGCTATCCCGGATGATGTTGCGCTCCGCTCAAAGATCATTGCAAAAGTCAAAGAGGTTCCGTCGCGGATTACCCAGGAATATATTGATTCCCCGAACTCCCAGCAGAAGAACCTCGATACGCCGTATTTTGATACGGTTCGCCAGGAGCTCGGCGATACTCCGGAAGGACGTTACCAGTTCCAGAAATTCCGCTCGCTTTATCATCAGATGATGATGCCGACCGTCGTCGCGAAGATCTTCCCCGTCGGTATGCTCGGTCTCTTCTGTCTCCTGATGGTCATGCTTCTGATCTCCACGGACGACAGCCGAATCTTCAATGCGTCCTCGACACTGATGCAGGACGTTGTTCTGCCGCTGTTCAAAGGACACCTTCCGCAGGCGAAGCACCTGCTCTACCTCCGCCTTATGACGATTGGCGTTGCGGTCTTCTTCCTGATCGTGTCGCTGTTTTTCGCGCAGCTGGACTACATCAACATGTTCACCACGATCATGTGTTCGCTGTGGCTCGGCGGCGCGGGTCCGATCATGGTGTTCGGTCTCTACAGCCGTTTCGGAAACCTGACCGGTGCATGGTGCGCCATCATCTTCGGTTCCGGAACCTCGCTTGCCGGACTTATCCTGCAGCGCACCTGGGCGCTCTCCGTCTATCCGTTCCTTGAAAGAATGGGCTGGGTGGAAGGACTCAACAACTTCCTTGTTGCGGTTTCCTCTCCGTTCAATCCCTGGATCGAGTGGTCGATGGATCCGGTGAAATTCCCGATCAACTCGTTTGAAATCTACTTCATTTCCATGATCCTCTCGGTCGGTGGTTATGTCATTGGTTCCTACCTGACCTACAAGCCGTACGACCTCGACAAGCTCCTGCACCGCGGCAAGTACGCGGACGGTCCGGAGCCGATCAAGGAAAAATGGACTCTGCGGAACATCTTCAGCAAGATTATCGGCATCACTCCGGAATACACCCGCGGCGACAGAATCATTGCCTACTCAGTGTTCTTCTACTCGGTCGTGTACGGTGTCGGTATCGTATTCTTCGCTATCGTGATCTGGAATGCGATCTGGCCGTGGCCGAATTCCTGGTGGACGGTGAAATTCTTCATCACCACTCTGCTGATTCCGGGTATCGTCGGTATCATCTCGACCATCTGGTTCATGATCGGCGGATCGCTTGATGCGGTTCAGCTCTTCCGGGATCTGAAGAAACGCGTTGAGGATCCGAACGACAACGGTCAGATTTTCGACGATGAGAAATAACCGGAATTTCCGTTCCGGATATGAAAAAGCTCTCCGCAGTGGAGAGCTTTTTCGTTTTAAATGCGATTGAAGATCAGCGGGAGCAGAGGTTTCTGCGGCGGAGGGTCTTCCGGAGTTTTTCGAGGCACTGCGCCGCGGTGAGTTCGCCGTGGAGGAATGCCGCAAGCGCGGGGCTGAGATCGGAGAAAGCCCGCCGCATGCCGACGAAGTCCGGCTGAGGAACGGCTTTCTGCAGAATTCTGTTTGCAAGATCGCAGATTTTCGGGTTTACCTCCGCAATGTACGGCGTGGCGTCGCGGCGAACGGTCAGGGTCATGCTCTGCGATCCCAGTTCCTGCGCCTGCCTGGAGAGGAGAAATTTGAGCCAGTTCCAAGTTGCCGTCAGCTGTTCACGGCTGCGGATGCCGTCACGGAAAATTCCGATGCTGAATCCGGAATAGAATGAATGACAGGCGGTCTCCGGAGCGATGGCGGGGAGAGTTCCCGCAACAGTTTCCCATTCCGCATTCATCGTGGAGAGAAGATGATGAGTCCATGAGGCCGCGCACGGCAGGATTCCGACGCGTCCGACGGCGAAGTTTTCATTCGGTTTCCCGAGCAGAATTGCGCCGGGGCGGATGGAGAGAAATTCCTGCAGGTTTTCGAGCGCATTCAGGGCGCTTTCCGAACAGACGATGCGCTCCATTGTGTCGCTGGATGTGAAGTCGTAACTGCCGCCCGGCACGCCCTGTCCCATCAATTCAAGATAGCATTTGACGCCATGCCATTCATGGGGGACCTGAAGGGCGGCTGCGTACATGTCGGCAGGGGCGTTTCTGCCGCCGGAATGACGGAGCATCCGGAAGAGCTGAGACCAGTTGAAAATTTTTTCGGGCAGGGAGACGCCGATGGCGTTCATCCATTGTCTGTTGACGAGGACGTGCGCGGGGAGTCCGAGGTTCTGATAGATTGCGTGGCAGCGCAGTTCGCCGGCGGCGTTCCGGGTGCGGTAGAGCGCCTGGGGAAGCAGGGCGGCCCGGAGCGATTCGAAGCCGGGGAGTTCTTCGAGAGGAAGAAGCGCGTCGAGTCTGGCGTATATAGCATGCCAGTAGAATTCGCCGGAACAGGGCAGGTCGCCGTTTGCGATGCGCTGGATGTAGGGGTCTTCGCGGTCGCGCGAAATCTGGATTTCCTGAAACCGGATGCTGACATCGGTGTAGACTTTCATGAAGCATTCGGCGAGCTGCTGGGCGACGAACCGCGCGAGCGGCGTGGGGGAGAGCAGGGCGTGTGTGACCTCGATTTTCCGTCCGCCGCCTTTCACGAACGGGAAGAAAACATCTTCGCTGCGCCATTTTACGTATGTTCCGCTCCCCTGCCGGGTTTCGATGAACCCTTTTTCCTCCGCCATGCGGACGGCGCCGATGACGGTGATCATGGAAACTTTGTACTCTTTGCACAGGGCGTCGAGGGAGGGCAGGCGCGCTCCGTGTGTCCATTCCTCATTGCGGATGCGGCGGATCAGATCCTCACAGATTTGTTCCCGCCGGGAGATTCGTTTTTCTGTTTTCATGGATACCTCTGAAAAAGTCTTTATTGAAAGATAGCAAGACTTTGCAAAATTTCAAGTATTTTTTCAATACCTGTTGCGAAAATAGTGTTTTGTGGTATAATGGAAAAAGAAAACGGAAAAGGAGTTTCAGAAAATGACAAAGAGCAGAATCGGATGCAATCTGGTTGATGTGGTTTCGGACGATGTCGCGGGGTTCTACACGCTTGCGGCGTACCGGAATGTCCTGAATGATTATGTGCGCTACCGGGAACTGATCGGCGCGCTGGAGTTTTCGCATGTGACGAACATCACGCCGGAGGAGGCTGTGACGGTCGGAAACTGGGCGCGCGAGCTCGGATTTGACACGTGGAGCATTCACTCGGAACATCTGAACGTGGGCGACCGTCTGGAAGATTATCTGGCGGTTCAGAAACATGAGGCGGAGGTCTGCGCCGCGCTGGGGTGTCAGGTGATGGTGTGTCACCTTCCGAACCTTCGCCCGTATGTGGATTTCGAGCGGGATCTGGATGTGATCGGCAAGGTCGCGGAGCTGACACACGCGAACGGAGTGCGTCTGGCGGTTGAGACCTGTTTTTATCCGGATGCGGAGGGCGCGCTTCAGCCGGATGCGGAGCTGGTGATCAAGGTCGTGGAAACACTGAACATGGACGACGTCGGCGTCAATGTTGACACGGGACACAATCTGATCGGCCAGTCACATGGACGCGAGGCTGATCTGGAGCGGATTCTTTCGGGCGAAGAGAAGCAGACTCTTCCGGATCTGGTGCGCCGGATCGGGAAGAAGCTGTTCACGACGCATCTGCAGGACAATTTTGGGATGAACGATGATCATCAGGCTCCGGGTTTCGGCTACATCGACTGGGAAGCGCTTCTTTCCGCGATTCTGGAGACCGGCTATCAAGGACCGCTGATGATGGAATTGACGGGCGCCGGAGTGAAGCCCCGCCGCACGGTTCCGCAGATGCGGAAGTTCCCGCTGGACAAAGAGATCATTTTTTCCGCGAGCTATCTGAACTTTCTGCTCAAAGAGAACGCACGGTAACCCCGGAGAGAAAAGGAGGAGTCATGAAGTTTTTTTCAGGAGGAAAACGGGAGGGGAGGAGCGGCTTCACCCTTGTAGAACTGCTGATAACGATTGCGATCATCGCCATCCTCGCCGGGATGCTTCTCCCGGCGTTGAATGCGGCGCGGAGCAAGGCAAGAAATATTCAGTGCGTGAACAATCAGAAGCAGCTTGGACTTGCGCACATTGCCTACACGGACGACAATAAATCCTATTTTGCTCCGAACAGCATTGCAGCGGAGTGGCCGGGCATGGTGACCGGACGCTGGTATGCGGGGAATTCTCCGTATCTTGCCCATTACATGCAGAATCAGAGGAAAGTCATTCAGCTGGCGCTCTGCCCTTCCACGGATTACACCAGAGAACCGGGGGCAACGGGGAGCCGTCCGGATTCCTCGTATGGAATGGCGGGAAATTCGATGAGTGCGCCATTTCTGATGACTTCATGGAAGAATTCATTGAGCAATGCGCTTATGATGATGGATTACGGGCGGGAGGCCCGCTGGAACTACAATGGCGGCGGCTCCGTGCTCCAGAAAAATTATCTGCAGGCGACGAAATTTTTCAATGATGAAAATCCGGCGAAAACCGATGTTGCTGTCTTTACACGGCACAACGCTCGGGCGAATCTGATTTTTGCCGACGGTCATGCGGAAAGCATGTCGAGAAATGTTTTCCGTTATCATATTTCGACTTGTACACGTTTCACAAAAATCAAATAACAGGAGCTTTTTATGCAGATGAAACAATTGATGCTGGGCGCTTTTTTTGCGTTCGGAACGGTTCTTTTTGCGGACACGGCGGAGTTCTCGCTGAAACAGGCATCCGACGTCCGCTTCAATCCGGCGGCTGCGGGGGCGCAGGGCGGTGTTTCGAGCGTGTTCGATCAGGCGTTGAACCGCGATGTGGTGAAACTCAATTACGCGCTTCCTCCGGGAACGGATAAAAACAGAAATCTTCACGTCGTTTTTCCGGAAGCGTCGAAACTCCAGTGGGAATCCATTGAAAGCATTACTCTGGATTACCAGGGGGGACTCGGGCACTGTGCGTTCATCATCGTCGACCGTGACGGTGAAGTGTTCGGTTACAAGAAACGGCACATGCTCGGCGGCGGAAAATGGGTTTCGTATACGGCTTTCTTCACGGATCCGAACGGGAAATCCTATCATACGTGGGGCGGAAAGAGCAAACGGAACGGAATCATGGATCCGCCTCTGCGTCTTTCTTCGCTGAATATTACGATTTATCCCGCCTATATTGCCGGACAGCTTCGCGGAGTTCCTCCGTGGGGAATCAAACCGACTGCGGAAGAGATTGCAAAGGGAATGAAACCGGTCGATCTCCTGCTTTCCGGAATCAGAATCAAGGGCGTGAAGTACAATCCCGCAAAGAAAACGGAAAAAAACGTTTCTGCAGTGAACTCTTCGGAAGGCGTTTCTGCAAAGTTCGAGGAAATCGGAACCGTTGTGCCGCTCCTGAAGGGAAATTCGCAGAAGCTCAAGTACACTTTGACCAATCCGGGCGGCACGGAACTCTCCGTTGCCGTTTCCGCCGCAAGCAGGCGGGCTCTGACGCTGGAGCCGGAACAGAAGGATGTGCGGACCGTTGTTCTGAAAGCGGGGGAGACAAAGGAGATCACGCTCCCTTTTGACTACAGCCGTCCGGGATTCTATGACGTCGTTTTGAATCTTTCCACAGGAAAGACAGTCAGGACGTTCGTCAGCACCTGGGAGCCGGTCGGCAACAGCTGGAAGGATACGCCGGAGACTTTTTTTGCGACGCAGTGTTCGCTTGATATTTTTGAGAGAGCTTTCGGACCGTACCGCGAACAGGACTACCGGAATATGCGGGACGCCGGCGTGAAGCTGGTCCGTTTCGTGCTGCGCTGGCGGAATGTGGAACCGGAAAAGGGCGGTCCGTTAAACTGGAGCATGTACGATAAAATCTTCAAAGCTCTGAAAGCGCACGGCTTGACCGGCTACCCGATCATCAGCAATGCTCCGGGCTGGTCGGTGAATCCGGAGATTCTTAAAAACAAACCCCGTTTTGTCATGTCGTGCGCGCCGGACAACAAACTGTTTGCGGAGTTCGCCGCGAAAGTTGCGGACCGCTACCGCGACTATACGGATTATTATCAGATCTGGAATGAACCGTATGCGCGTCATTATTACTGGGGCGGGGATGCGGACAGCTATGCGGATATGCTGAAACAGTCGTATGCCGCAGTGAAAAAGGTCAATCCGAAGGCGAAAATCTGTGCCGGCGCCGCATGGGACGAGGTGTTTTTCAAAGCGAAGGGAAGCTATGACTTCTGGCCTTTCCATTGTCATGGCGATGTTGAGGCGCTGCATGCGGGAATTGCACGGCACCGCAAGATGGCCGGCGGTGCAAAAGCCGACATGTCGGTTTTCTGGAACGATGAAACCGGATTTGCCGTTGACCCGTTTGCGGAAGGTGCAGAGATAAAAAAAGCGTCGGAAATCTGCAAAAAGGCTGTTGTGAACCGCGCGGAGGGGATCAGCAACCACGTCTGGTTCGTCTACCGGGGCTCGCCCTCCGCGCCGACGAATCCGCGCGACAATTATCCATCCGTGGATGAGAAAAACCGCTGCCGTCCCGTTGTCGCCGCCCATAACAATATGGTGCGGATGATCCGGCAGAGCAAATCCGTAAAGAACCTTTTCCGTCCGGGCACGGGCGATGCCGTGCTGTTTAAGGCGGCAGACCGCAATGTCCTTGTATTCTGGCGTTCTGCTTTACCGAAAGGACAGACTGTTACGGTGAAATTTGCGGAACCTGTTTCCGGAACGCTTTACAATCTTTTCGGTTCGGAACTGCAGAAACTGGAGAATGTATCCGTGTTTTCGACCGCTCTGACGGAGGTGCCGCAGTATCTGGTTCTTCCGGCGAAGGCGGAAGTGAAAGATTTCCATTTCACTTCACTGCTGAATCTGCCGTATCAATGGATCCGTAAAACGGGTGACACGGTGCAAAGGGTCGATTTCCAGATCACAAATCCGCTTGAGCGGGAATTGTGCGGAACAATGCGCTTTTTTGCGGACGGAGGGTGGAGCCCGGACGCCGCAACGGTTCCGGTGAAAGTCGCTCCGGGGAAAACATTTGCCGGTTCTATGAATTTTTCCGCGGGGAAGGGGGCGGAAACACTTGCATTTCCCCGTTTTGAATTTCAGTCTTCCGACGAAACGGTCCGGGTTGCAGGAGATCTGAAATTTGTCGCCTGTACTCCGCTGGGGAAAGATTGGCTGCTGCTTGCGGATGCAAAGGACAGGAAGTCAATGCTCAACTTGCGCACGGGGGATGTCGACGCCGATATGTTCTGGCAAGGAGCGGATGACCTCAGTGCAAAAATTTATTCCAAGTGGGACGGCAAGTATCTTTATCTGAAAGCGGAGGTTCGCGACAATATCCACTATCAGATCCGCAAGGGGTTTGCGATTTTCGAGGGAGACAGCATTCAAATTGCCTTCCGCAATGCCGTGGGCGCCTCCCGTGCGGAGTACCGCCAGTTCGGTTTTGCTTTGAACAACGACGGCGAGAAGACGTTTGCCCAGTGGCGGGGAAAATTCACGAAAGAGCCGGATTTCAGCGTTGCCCGGAAGGGAATGCTGACCGTTTACGAAGTCCGTATTCCGTGGAGTGAACTCAATTTCAAACCGGAACCGGGGAATGTTTTTGAGCTTTCCGTGCTTGTCAACGACAATGACGGTCGCGCCCGCAAAGTTCTTCTTGAGTGGGGCGGCGGCATTCATGGAATGCGCGGCAAGCCGATGAATCCGCTGATTCTGAAATAATCCGTATTGCGGAAAACAGAACAGCCGCCTGTGCAGTCTTCACTGAACAGGCGGCTGTTTTATGTAATTTTCTGCGAGGGCGTTTATCTGGAAGCGGGCTTCCCGTTTGCGGCGGCTGTAAACTTTTTGAAGACTTCGATCTCCGCGGGATCGTATGGGCGGAGATTGATTCGGAAGAGCTCATGCTGCCATTTTGTGAGATCAAGAGAATGATTTCCGTTTTCGTACATCTGCCAGAGCGATTCCCACGGTTCATTTGTCTGATATTTCCCTGCGACGAATCCCCAGCAGTAACAACCGATGCGTTCCAGGAAGAAAACGGGGAGCATTTGCGCCACTTCGTTTTTTGTAATCCGGTTCAGCCATTCGGTGTTTACAATCGGGCGGTTGTATTGTTTCAGGTGATTGATCTTGAGAATTTCGCTTTCAAAATCGGAATAGCCGTGGTAGCTGACGATATCGGAAAGTTCCAGCGCCCGCGCTTCGATTTCGCTTTTGACGCCGCCGGAGCAGTCCTTCCAGACCCCGGCGGTGAGAGGCTGAACCGGTGAAATTTCCCTTGCGATTTCAAAAAAACGTTCCATATACGGGAGACTTTTCGAGCCGCGATTTCCGTTTCCGGGTTCGTTGAAAAGATCCCAGATTACAACGCGGGGATCCTTTGCATATTTTTCGATGATTTCTCCGGCCATCCGGTAATAGCCGGCTTCAGTTTCCGGATCATCCATGGGGTTGTAACCGACGGAAGAACGTATGGCGTGCGGAGATTTCTTTTTCCCTCCATGATAACCGATGTCATACGTCTGCGGCCCGAGTTTCGGTTCCGAATAGATTTCTTTCGGAACGGTGCAGTCGTTGCCGAATACGATGAGCGCGGCGATTCCGTGTTTTGCGCAGGTTGAAAGGTATTGATCAAGCCTCCGCATGAATGTGTCGTGTTCCTCTTTCCATACCGTGTATTCAAGGATGAGGCGGACCGTGTTGAATCCGATGGAGGCTGCGAGCGCCAGTTCGCGGTCCGCGGTCTGCAGATGCGCCTCGAAATCCAGTTCCTGCCATTGTTCGATGCGGTTGCAGCAGTCGCTTCCCATAAAGTTGCAACCGCAAAGCCACGGCTGCTTTTCGTACCAGTCCCACGCTTGTTCTTCGCTCCATTTTCGCATAATGCATTCCCTTTCGGTTTCCGGTCAATGAGTTTGTGGTCGATTTGAGGATTATACAGCAGAATGTGTTTTTTGCAATATCATTTTAAATAATACTTTTGTTTTGAAGAAGTCTTATTGTGTTTTTATAAAGAATTTTTCCTGAGTGCAAAATAAAGACGCCGCATCTGCGGTTTGAGCAGATGCGGCGTCTTTGCTGAAATGGCCGCTTACTTCTGGAAGGACTTGGAGAAGTCCACGTCCGCGGCGGGTTTGACGACCTTCTTGACATAGCGGGAGGTGGAAACAAGTTTTTCCAGCATCTCCGCGTATTCCTCTGCATCGATCGGAAGTTCAACCGGTTTCTGTTTGAGTCCCGAAAGAAGCATGGCGTTGCCGAGTTCAAGGCCGCGGATGCCTTCCTGGGCGGGGGCAATCAGCTTGTCGCCTTTCAGAATGGCGTTGCAGAAGTTCTCAATGATGTCGCGGTGCTGGTGTGAGCCGTCCTCCGTGTTGAACGGAATATCAACGAACCACTTGTTTGGCGTGGCGAAGGACTGGGTTGTCTCTTTGCTGAACTGAGAGGTCGGAATTTCGTTGCGGACGAAGGTGAGTTTCTGGTTTTCGTAGACGAGTTTTCCGCGTTCTGCGGCGATTTCCAGCCGGTTGGTTCCCGGGGCTTCGCCGGTGGTCGCGATGAAAACGCCGGTCGCGCCGTTCGGGTACTCAAGAACCGCGGTGACGTCGTCCTCGACTTCGATGTCGTGGAATTTGCCGAGTGCGGCGATTGCAGTGACTTTTTTCGGCATTCCGAAGAACCACTGCATGAGGTCGAGCTGGTGGGGGCACTGGTTGAGGAGGACGCCGCCGCCTTCGCCGCGCCAGCTTGCGCGCCAGTCGCCGGAATCGTAGTAGGCCTGGGTTCGGAACCAGTCGGTGATGATCCAGTTGACGCGGCGGATTTCTCCGAGTTCGCCGGAATCAATGAGCTGTTTGATTTTTTTGTGGGCGCCGATGGTTCTCTGGTTGAACATTGCGGCGAGTTTGAGCTCCGGATGTTTCTTCGCGGCTTCGATGAGCTCGAGCGCGAGTTTCTTGTGCACGGAGATCGGTTTTTCGGTGATGACATGTTTGCCGTGGTTCATCGCCTCGATTGCGAGGGAGACGTGGAAGTAGTGGGGGACGGCGATGATGACGGCGTCGATATCCGCCTCTTTGAAAAACTTGTCGGTATCGGTGAAAAGCTGAATCTTTTCGGGATCGTACTTTTTTAGTTTTTCGGGGTTGATATCGCAGAGAGCGGTGAGTTTCGCGTTGGAGAGCTGTCCGATGCTGACAACATGAGCGCTGCCCATATTGCCGACGCCGATAATGCCGATTTTTACCTGATCCATGTTCTGAAATCCTTTTGTTGGTTGAACTGTTTCATAAATAACATAGCCGTGTGTGCGGATATTGCAAAAGCAATTCGCGGAAAAACAACGGAAAAGTTGTATTCTTGTATCAGCCCGTGCGGGACGCGGGAGCATCGGTGCAGCAGACATAACGATGTGTGAAGCGGGTATGCCTTTCAGCAGAAATTCTTGAAATGCAGGAGAAAATTTTTATTCCCCTTGATTTTCTCCGGACTGTGCATTACATTAATCTCCTCAAATTTCAACGGAACAGGAAAACAAATGAATACAGTGCTTCAGATCGCCGCCGGTATTGGCGGACTCGTGCTGCTCTGCTACGGCGCCGACTTCCTCGTGCGGGGCGGCGTGCAGATCGCGAAAAAATTCAAAGTCACTCCGCTTGTTATCGGACTCACCCTCGTGGCGTTCGCAACAAGCGCGCCGGAACTCGTGGTCAGCTGCGATGCGGCGCTGCAGGGGGCGGGCGACATCGCGCTCGGAAATGTCATCGGCTCCAATATCTGCAATATCGCTCTGATTCTCGGACTCAGCGCGCTCATCACGCCGCTGCGCGTGAACCCGAATCTGTTCAAGCTCGATGTTCCGCTGATGATCGGGGCGTCAGTTCTGCTTGTGTTCTTTCTCTGGCTCTCCGACGGACTCAACCGGCTGGAAGGGGCGGTCTTCTTCGCGGGAATCATCGCCTATGTGGTGTACAGCGTCTATGTCGCACGGAAGAGCGGCGAAGAGGTGACCGAAGTCGAGGGCGACGGCAAGCCGCTTTCAGTTGCGGTTTCCATCGGGCTCGTTCTGCTCGGGCTCGCCATGCTGGTGGGCGGAGCGAAACTGCTGGTCGGTTCGGCGGTCTGGCTCGCGCATCTGCTCGGTGTGACGGAGGCTGTGATCGGGCTGACGATTGTCGCGGTCGGGACGAGTCTTCCGGAGCTGGCGACTTCCGTGGTCGCGGCTTTGAAAGGGGAACGCGACATCGCAATCGGCAACGTGGTCGGCTCCAACATTTTCAATATTCTTGCGATTCTCGGAGCGGCGCCGCTGGTGAAGCCGCTTGCGGCAACGAATATCAGCCCGACAGATCTGGCGATGATGCTTTTCTGTGCGGTTGCTCTCTATCCGATCATGAAAACGGGGCTGGTGATCTCCCGCAAGGAGGGAGTGTTCCTTCTCCTGGTCTACATCGGCTACACGGTCTGGCTGATTATCGGCTGACCGCCGCCTGCTCTTTTTGGCTCCCCAGCCAGCGGTTGAAGAATTCCGCGGCGAGGGGGGCGCAGGTCTTGCCGCCGGAGACGCCGTGTTCGACGAGAATTGCGATTGCGTAAGTTTTTCCGTTGTGCGTGCCGAATCCGGTGAACCAGGTGTTTTTGTACCGTGTGCTGCGCGGACCGACTTCCGCCGTTCCGGTTTTTCCGGAAAGATCAATGGCTTCGTTGCGCGCCCGTTTGGAACCTCCGATATCGGAATTGACCGAGAGGTACATTCCCTTGCGGATGATTTCAAGTGTCTGCGGCGAGGCTGCGAGGTGTCCGGCTGCCTGCGCGTGTTCCGTGTAGACCGCCGCTCCGCCGGGGGCGACGATGGTTTTCAGAATGTTGGGACGCCAGAGCGTGCCGTTTGTGGCGATTGCCGCCGTGTAGACAGCCGCCTGAAGCGGGGAGACGAGGATGTCGCCCTGTCCGATGGAGATGAGCGCGGTGTCGAATGCGGTCCAGCGTTTTTTGTGCTTGCGGTCGGGGAGGCGTCCGGGTGAATCGTTGAGAATGAAGCCTGTTTTTGAACCGATTCCCGCGCTCTTGAACGTCGCCGCGAGACGCTCCACGCCGAGCTTGAGTCCGTTTTCAATGAAATAGGCGTTGCAGGAAACGGCGATGGCGTCATTGAGCGTGACTTCTCCGTGTCCGTCCGCCTTGATCCAGCAGTTGATCGGATGTCCGCCGACTTTGACGAATCCTTCGCAATAGACGGTTTCCGCGGCGGAATATCCGTTTTCGAGCAGAGAGATTCCGATAAGCGGTTTGACGATGGAACCGGGGCTGAATGCGCCCTGATAGGCGCGGTTGAAGAGCGGCTTTGAGGGATCGTTCCGCAGCTTGGAATATTCGGCGATGGTGATGCGGGGGATGAAGAGCGCGGGATCGTAGGAGGGGTTGGACGCCATCGCGAGGATATCGCCGTTGGAGGCGTCTAGCAGAACGAGCGCGCCGGTGACGTTCGCGAGCAGACTTTCGGCGATTTTCTGTGCGCGGAAATCGAGAGTGAGGACGAGGTCTTTTCCGTTTTCCGCCGGGATTTCCGCGCCGACGGTTTCGCTGACGAATCCGCGGCTGTCGACGATGACGAGTTTTTTGCCGGGGAATCCGCGGAGGAGCGCGCGCTGTTCTTTGGGCAGTTCGGGGTCGGAGGTGTTTTCGGAGAGAGTCACGTCGTGCCGGATTCCGGCGGGATTCCACGTGTCATATGCGAGTTCGAGTCCGGCGCGTCCGACAGTGTCCGGAATGTAATAAAAATAATTCTGGCGGTCGACGGCGGAGCGGGGGTCTTCGCGTCCGATGTATCCGATGAGCGGTCCGGCGCACTTGCCCTGCGGATAGATGCGCTGCGGCGAGGTCGCGATTTCCATTCCCTGAATTCCCGGCGAGAGCTCGTAGGCTTTTGCAAGTTCGGTGGAGGTGAGCTCTTTGAAGATGGTCATCGGGAGCCCTGGATAATAATTCATGTGATGATTGATGTCTTTTTGGGTGAGCGCGGGTGCGCGTCCGATTGCCGCGGCGAGACGGTTTGCCTCATCGAGAACATGACGGACGGTGCGGCTTCGTTTTCCGGGTCTTCGCATTTCGGAGATGTGGAAGAGGATTTCATAGGATGCAGTATTGCCGGCGAGCATGACGCCGTCCGCCGTGAAGATACGTCCGCGGATGGCGGGAATGCGGATATTGCGGACGTATTGTCTGGAAACCTTCTCCTGAATTTCCTCTCCTTTGTATACTTGAACTGCCCAGAGACGGATCAGGATCACCGCATATACGAAAAAGATGCAGAACGCGATGACGATGATTCTGATTCTGGAAAGAAACGCCGAGTCCATACCGATTCCCCTGTTGTTGGAAATCTTACTCTATATTGAATTGCCGGAAAATCAAATGCGGAACGCCGGAAAAGAGAAAGTTTTTTTGAGGAGGGGGAGTGAATATTCAGGATTTCAGCCAGTTCAGCAGAAAATATGTTGCCACGGAGACGGCAATGGAGACGGCAGCATTGATTGCAACAAAAATAATTTTCCAGAGGATGTCCCGCCGATGTTCACTGTCTTTTGTTTTTATATCATGAGCATATTTTGCAACAGCAAGGTGGTAAATGTCGCATTTGTTGAATTCAAATATTTTCTGTCTTAAGTCGTAGCAAGATTCCAATGTGTTTTCAAATGCTGCAAGCGCTTCGGAAAAATTGCCGGTTTTTTCTATTTTCTTAGCTCTGAAGAAAAGTTGTTTCAGATGTGCGGCAGATTCCAGAATGCCGCGTGCAGAGTCGATGATGTCTTTTTGAAAAACTTCAGCGTATTCAACCAGGACAAAATACTTTACCGTTTCGATAATGTGCGCATATTCTTCCAGGAAAGAGGCTATGATGATTTTATAGGCGTCAAGTGCAAGACGTTTCAGGTGAGTTTCTTTTGCTTTGCAGATTTCCTGAACCTGCTGGTCTTTGGTGTTTTCGGGTTCACAGACTCCGCGGGCGATGTGGTGAAAGCATGCATAAATTTCATTTGTCAGACCTTCGATCCGCCGTCCGCAGTTTTCTGCTGAAGCAAAAGAGCTTAAATCGTGAATCTCATAATAATATAAATGCAGAAGAGAGGCGATGGCCGCCGCAACATCTTTATCGGCTATTCTGCAGGCAATGTCATCAACTGAAAGGGGGGCTCTGAGTTACCATTTTGCAAGGATCTCAAGAGCGTGGCGTTCTTTTTCTTTTACGCAGATTTCTTCACCGAAAAACGGATAGCCGCGCCCGGAGACAAATTCGGGAAATGCTTTTTCCGTTTTTGTCTTCGCTATACTTTTTATAAGTTTCGGATCCCGGGCCAAGTCCCGGAAAGAAACTCCGTATTCCTCATAAAAATGCTTTTTTACCGTTTCTGAAATCATTTTTTGTTCCTGTTTGCCATTACAATACACCAAGTGTTGTGTTTTGTCAATTGTCTTTATTAAATTTTTCACGGTTTCGCGATGACGAAGGCGGGGAGGCCGGAGACTCCGAAACGGGACATGACCGCTTTGACTTCCGGGTCGGAAACACGGGTGACGTCAAGTTCGACAAGGTTGAAATTCTGCAGCAGAGAACGGACGCGGGAGTCACGGAGCGGACCGAGTTCCATTGCTTTGCAGTTCTTGCACCAGTCGGCACGGAAATCGATCAGAACCGGTTTGCCGTTTTGCACGGATTGCTGAAATGCCGCCGTCAGACTTTCCGTCAGGGCGGGCGAAGCGGTCCTGGCGGTGCGGTCCGGAAGCAGAAGACGCAGACCGAGCCAGCCGTAATAGAGTCCGATCAGCACGATCAGAATGCCGAACGCCTGTTTGACGCGGACCATCCACATTCCCGGTTTCGGGAGACGCGCGAGTCCGGCTGCGGCAAACGGCCAGGGCAGTCCCATTCCGATTCCGAGCAGAAACGGAAGCAGAAGCGCGGCGGGGTGTCCGGCGGCGTAACGGTTCGCCGCATGGAGCAGTACTGCAATCACGACCGGGGCGACGCATGCTCCGGCAAGAAGCGCGGAGAGTCCGCCCAGCAGAAACACTCCCGCCAGACGCGCCGTCGACGGGGTGCGGATTCCGCCGCTGAAACGGGAAAAATCAATCGTGAAAACGCCGAACATTGAGAGCCCGAGGAAGAGAAAGACAAGCGCGGCGCCGAAGTTGAAATACCAGAGTGAGCTCAATGTCCCGAAAGTCGCTCCGCCGAGCACGGCGGCAACGCCGAGAATGCCGTATGCCGCCGCAATTCCCGTTGCGTAAACGAGACCGCGCGTGAGCGCCTTCCGGCGTCCGCCGGTATCCGCGCCGATGATTGCAAGATTGATTGGAATCATCGGCAGAACACACGGAGTGAAGTTGAGAGCCAGCCCGCCGAGAAGTGTCAGCAGAAGCACGAGTGCGGTTCCTTTTCCGGCAAAGTCAATGAGCCCCGGGTCGCGTCCTTCAAGAAACGCCGCGAACTCCCCGGCGTTCCGGTAGCCGAACGCGGTGCGCTCGATTTTGACGTCCGGAAAAAGCCCGTCGTTTTTTGCAGGTTCGGCAGAGGCTGATTTTTCCGGCGGATAAAGTGTGCCGGAACTGCCGGGAGAAATTTGACGGGTGACGGATTCAGGAAGAAAACAGTTTGTCTCATGACAGCCCTGCCAGGAGATTTTCAGTATGCCGTCCGTCATTTTTGACGGAGCAAACTGCCAGGTCTGTTTACCCTCGAAAACGGCGGTTCTGCCCATGATTTCATCTTCGTGTTCCTGCGGTTCCGGGGAAATGACGGGGGCGGAACCGTCAAAGGTGAGCTTCGTCGATTTCTGATAGACATATGCTCTGGGCTCTGTCTGAAGAGTGACAGAAAGCGTATTGTTTTCCATCTTCCAGCTCCAGCGGAACGGCTGGGCGGCAAAGACGGAGACGGACAGAATGAACAACAGAACAAAAGTGCGGATTTTCATGGTGATTCCCTCCCTGTACAGGAGGATTTGACATGCCGTCAGACGTAAAAGTTCCCGTTGCGGATTTCCGCGCGTTCGCCGTAGACGAATGAGAAGGAGGGAAGGTCGTGTCCGAATGCCAGGCCGGAGAGGACGGGGCCGCGGACCAGTCCGGAGAAATCCCGGAAAAGATTTCGTCGTTCCGCATCGCTGCCGCAGTCGGTGAATTGCGCGAAGACGACTCCGGCAAGACGCTGCGGAATTCCGGCGAGGGCGAGCTGAGAGAGATGACGGTCGAGCTTGCGCAGCGGTTCCCCGATGTCTTCAATGACGAGAACCGAGCCGGAGAGGTCGGGCAGCCACGGGGTCCCGCAGAGAGCGGTAAGAAGTGTCAGATTGACCGGCATCAGAGGTCCGTGTGCGGAACCGTCCTTCAGAATTGTCAGCGGAACGGCATTGTCGGCGGCGAATTTGCCGTGGAAGGCAACACTGAGGGCGCGGCGGTAAGAGAGCTGAGTGGTCTCATCGGCAAGTGCTTCGGCGAGACGGGCGGCCATCTGTCCTGCGACGGGGATTCCGGCGGCGCGGGAGCGCATCGCAAGGTGCAGCGCGGTGATGTCGCTGAATCCGACAACGGGAAGATCGCGCATCCGCAGGGTATCCCAGTCGAGTTTTTCGAGCAGACGCATGGTTCCGTAGCCGCCGCGCAGACAGAGGATCAGGTCGATTTCGGGATTGCGGATCATGTCGTTCAGATCTTCCGCGCGCGCATTGTCGGAGGCGGAGAGATATGCCGGAGTTTCCGGTGCGGGAGTTTCAAACAGATGTTTTCCTTCGATGATGCGGATGCCGAAAGATTCCAGCAGTTTGCGTGAGGCCTCATAGCGCGGGCGGTCGGCTCCGCTTGCGGGGGCGGCGACGCCAATGGTTTTTACGTAACGGGGAAACGGATTGTTCATTTTTTCACTTCCAGTTCAATTTCCGCGGAGGGAAGCCCGTCCGCGGTTGCAGTCAGACGCAGCCGTCCGGGAGTGGTCCCGGCGCGGACGATGCAGACGCACTGTCCGTGGAAGGCTTTTATGGAACCTGCGCAGAAAAGCTCGGTTGAAGTGGAATCGCCATTTCCGGCGGCGGCGAAGGAGCCGGCTCCTGTTACTTCAAAACGCACGGAATGTTCCGCGGACGGCTGAAGCGTGCGGTCTTTGTCAACGACGGAGACGGTGATGAATGCAAGGTCTTCGCCGTCGGCGCTGAGCTCTGGGCGGTCGGCGGAAAGCGTGAGCGCGGCGGGGGCGGAGGCGGAGCGGACCGTTTCGCGCATCAGCGCGGAGCCGTCCGGTGCGAGCGCAACGGCCGTGAGTTCACCAGGCTGATAGACAATGTCGTTCCAGACAAGACGCCAGCTTGATTTGCCGCGCGTGCGGATTCCAGCGGATTTGCCGTTGACGAAGAGTTCGACGCGGTCAAAGTTCGTATAGACGTGGACGGGCGTGTTGAGTCCTTCGCGTTCGGGCCAGGTCCAGTGCGGGAGGATGTGGAGAACGGGTGTATCGGTCCAGCGGGCGCGGTAGAGCCACGCGCGGTCTTTGGGAAGTCCGGCGAGGTCGTAGATGCCGAAGTAGGAGGCGTGCGCGGGCCAGTGGGCGTTGTATGGTGTGGGCTCGCCGAGATAATCGAAGCCGGTCCAGACGAATTCACCGAAGATCCATCCGCAGGCGTCCTGCATTTCGAATTCGCGGTCGGGCGTGCTTGCCCACGGCGGGAATTCACGGTCGTAGGAGGAGCACTGGAGATTTTCATGAAGATGCCATTCGGGTCCGGATTCGACGGGGAAGAAGTATTCGCCGCGCGTGCTGATTGTGGACGCCGTTTCGCTGCCGTACTGCGGAATGTGCGGATACCTGGCGTGGAGTTCGGGGTAGCGGTGCGGCTTGTAGTTCCAGCCGATGACGTCGAGAGCGGGGGGGAAGTTGTTCTTCATCGCGTCATCGGGCCGGTCGAGTCCGGCGGTGACGGGCCGGGTCGGATCGGCGGCGTGCGCGATTTCGGCAAGCTCCGCGGCGATTTTCCATCCGTCCGGCTCACTCTGTTCGTTGATTTCGTTGCCGATGCTCCACATGATGACCGAGGGGTGATTGCGGTCGCGGCGGATCAGGTCGACGAGGTCGCGCTTGTGCCATTCGGGGAAGATTGAGCTGTAGTCGTTGATGATTTTCCCGTTCTTCCATGCATCAAACGCCTCATCGAGCACGGCGAATCCCATGCGGTCGCAAAGATCAAGGAATTTCGGATCCTGGGGGTTGTGTGAGGTGCGGATGGCATTGCAGCCGATACTCTTCAGCAGACGGAACTGGCGTTTTACCGCGGGGAGCGAAAACGCCGCACCGAGCGGACCGAGGTCATGATGCAGGCATACGCCTTTCAGATAATAAGGCTTGCCGTTCAGGAACATTCCCTTTTCCGCATCGAAACGGACAGTGCGGAAGCCGTAGTCTATGACGCGTTCATCTTTTGTCCCGCCGTCTTTGAGAAGAGTGAAGCGGAAGGTGTAGAGTTCCGGCGTTTCGGGAGACCAGAAGTTGAGCCCGGAGAGTGGGAATGCGGTTTCATTTCCGGCGAACTGTGTGCGGAAAAGCTCGTTTTCGGCGGAGTCGGAGACAGTGAGGAGAGTTTCGCAGTTCTCACCGCTGTGTTCAGTCTGAACGCAGACTTCCGCGGTTTTTGCCTCCGGATCGGCTGCACGGTTGAAGATTCGGATGCCGGAATAGAGAAAGTGTTCGGGCTCTGCGACGACAAGCCGCACTTCGCGGTAGATTCCAGCGCCGGGATACCAGCGGGAGGCCTGTTCGGGATTCGCAACCCGAACGGCGATGACATTTTCCATGCCGAATTCAACAAAACGGGAGACGTCGAGCTGAAACGATGTGTAGCCGTAGGGGCGCCCGCCCGCTTCGTGTCCGTTCACGTAAACCGTGGAGCGGCTCATGACGCCGTCGAATTCGAAGAAGAAGTTCTTTCCGCGCTGATTTTCTTCCGGCGTGAAGCGGAGACGGTACCAGCCGACGCCGATGTGGGGGAGTCCGCCGGTGCGTCCGTAGTGAAGCGTTTCGGCGGTTTCGCCGTCCTGGACAATGCGGGTGGAATAGAGGTCGTTTTTCTTGTCGAACGGGCCGCAGACCGCCCAGTCATGCGGAATGCTGACGGTTTGCCATGCGGAATCGTCGAAGGATGGCGCGGCGAAAACGGGTTCATCGGCGAGCTTGAAGCGCCATCCGGATTTGAGAATGCGGGAAACTGACATATCTGCTCCTTATGCGCGGGAGGCTTTCCACTTGCGCTGGCGCGCGGCTTCGTAGAGGAGAATGGTGGCGGCCGTGGCGACGTTCAGCGAATCCATGCGTCCGAGCATCGGGATGACCACGCCGATATCCGCGTTTTTCATCCAGTATTCGGTGAGCCCGTACTGTTCTGCGCCGACAACGACCGCGATGCCCTGGGTCATGTCGACGTCGGTGTAGGTTTCGTGCGAGTGGGGGCTTGCCGCGAGCGTGCGGATATTGTTTTTCCGGAACCATTCAACCGCCTCTTCGCTGCTGGTCTCGGCGAGCGGGACGGAGAAGATCGCACCGGTGCTGGCGCGGATGCAGTTCGGGTTGAACACATCGGTCTGGCGGTTGCAGATGATCATGCCGGTTGCGCCGACGGCGTCCGCACTGCGGAGCATGGAGCCGAGGTTTCCGGGCTTCTCGATGGTTTCCGCGACGAGGTAGAGACCGTTGGGGACGACGGGCATTTCATCGAGTCCCTTGTGGCGCATCTGAGCGAGTGCAATGAGTCCTTCTGGACGGTCGCGGTACGCCATTTTGACGAGGGCGTCTGCGTTTGTTTCGTAGATTTCCGCGCCCTGGGCTTCCGCGCGGGCGATGAGTTCGCCTTCGTGTTCGCCGAGGTAGAGTTCCGGGCAGTGATAGAGTTCAGTGAGCTTGATTCCCGCATCCATGGAGCGGGAGAGTTCGCGGTATCCTTCGAGAACGGTTACGCCTTCGCGGTCGCGTTCGCGGCGTTCGCGGAGGGCGCAGACCCGTTTGATTTTCGGGTTTTTGACGCTGGTTATGAGCATCGGAAAAGACTCCTTCATGAAAAATTTTATATTCAGGAGTACAATACTCCCTTTCCGGTTTATTGTCAATTGCAGTTTCCGGAATTAATGAAAAATTATTTTTTTATTTATAAGTCATTGCGAATGCGCAAATCCTGCGCTATATTATCAGTGTTTAACTTTAACCTATTTAAGGAGTAGAAGACATGTCTGCAAAAGTTGATCTGACCGGAAAAGTCGCTGTCGTGACAGGCGGCGGCGGAATTCTCTGCAGCACAATGGCAAAGGCTCTCGCGGGATGCGGCGCAAAGGTCGCAATCCTTGATCTCAAACAGGAAAGCGCGCAGAAAGTCGCCGATGAAATCACGGCGAACGGAGGCGCGGCGCTCGGACTCGGCGCAAACGTTCTCGATATTGAAAGCCTGAAAGCGGCGGAAAAACAGATTCGCGAAACCTTCGGAGTCTGCGACATCCTCATCAACGGAGCCGGCGGAAACCACCCGAAGGGCACAACCTCCTCCGAAAAACTTACGCTGGAAGACATTACGAACCCGGTTGCGGGCAAAGTCTCGTTCTTTGATCTTGATCCCGCGGGAATCGGATTCGTGTTCAATCTGAACTTCCTCGGCACCCTGCTTCCGTGCCAGGTGTTCTGCCGCGAAATGGCGCTCAAGGGCGGCGGTGTTGTGCTCAACATCTCCTCCATGAACGCGTTCCGTCCGCTTACCAAGATTCCCGCATACAGCGCGGCGAAGGCGGCGATCAGCAACTTTACCCAGTGGCTCTGCACGCACATGTCCGGAGTCGGAATCCGCGTGAACGCGATTGCTCCGGGATTCTTTCTGACGAATCAGAACCGCACGCTCCTGACGAACCCCGACGGTTCGCTCACCGCCCGCGGAAACACGATTCTCTCCCACACCCCGATGGGACGTTTCGGCACACCCGACGACCTGACCGGCACCCTGCTGTGGCTTGTCGACAACGACGCTTCCGGCTTCGTCAACGGAACCGTCATCCCCGTCGACGGCGGATTCGCGGCGTTCTCCGGAGTCTGATATCATGGGATTCATCGCACTCATTGATTATGGAATGGGCAACCTGCTGAGCGTTTCGAAGGCGCTGGAAAAGGCGGGAGGAAACATCCGTATCATTGACCGTCCGGAACAGGCAGAGGGCTGCTCCGGACTCGTCCTTCCCGGCGTCGGCAACTTCGGCGACGGAATGCGCAACCTGCGTGAACACGGATTTGTGGACACGGTCCGCCGCGCTGTCACGGAGAACATTCCTCTCCTCGGAATCTGTCTCGGAATGCAGATGATGCTTGAGAGCAGCGAAGAGGCTCCGGGCGTGGAAGGCATCGGCATCTTCAAGGGCGCCGTCCGCCGTTTCCCCGATGACCGCGGCGAGAAGGTTCCGCACATGGGCTGGAACCAGATCGAACACGACGGAACAAACCCGTTCCTCGCCGGAGTCCCCTCCGGTTCGCACGTCTACTTCGTCCATTCCTACTACGCCGATCCCGTCGACCGCTCGGTCGTCGCGGCGGAGTGCGATTACATCTTCAAATTCGCGGCCGCGCTCGGAAAGGGGAATGTTTTCGCTTCCCAGTTCCACCCGGAAAAGAGCCAGAAGCGCGGTCTCGCCATTCTCGAAAATTTTGTCAAAAAGTGCAACAGCGGAGAAAAGTAATGCTCATCATTCCTGCAATCGATATTCGCGGCGGCAAATGCGTCCGCCTCTTTCAGGGCGACTACAACCGGGAGACCGTGTACGGCGACTCCCCGGCGGAACAGGCGGTCCGCTGGGAAAAGGAAGGTGCGCATATCATTCATCTTGTCGACCTCGACGGTGCGAAGGCGAAACAGCCGGTGAACCTCGATGCGGTCCGCGAGATCTGTTCCGCCGTTCACATTCCCTGCGAACTCGGCGGCGGCATCCGCACGCTTGAGGACGCCCGCAAGGCGTTTGACGCGGGAATCTACCGCATCATTCTCGGAACGGTCGCCTGCGAAAACCCGAAACTCGCAAAAGAGTTCGTTTCCGAATTCACCGCGGAGCGCGTTGTGGTCGGTATTGACGCCCGCGGCGGCAGCGTCGCCGTCAACGGCTGGCTCGAAAACAGCGGAGTCGACGCCTACGAACTCGTTCTCACTCTTCAGGAAATGGGCGTGACGCGCTTCATCTACACCGATATTGCCACCGACGGCGCGCTCTCCGGTCCGAACTGCGATGCGATTGCCGCTCTCTGCGCACGCGTTCCCCGCTGCGGCGTGATTTCCTCCGGCGGAATCTCCTCCGCCCGCGACATCACCGCTCTGCGCGAACTGCGCAAGGACAACCTCGAAGGCGCGATTGTCGGCAAGGCTCTCTATGACGGCAAGACCACTTACAGAGAACTCGAAGAGGCAGCCAATGACTGAAGAAGCCGTTTTCAATCCTTTCCCCGGCGATTCCTATGACACGCCGGAGCATGTGAAGGCCAGCATTCTCGACTGGCTGCTTCTCCGCACCCGCGCGTCGTTCTACATCCGGAATTTCTATGTATTCTACCGCTCCGGAAGCGCGTGCCGCAAAGGATATTTCCCGCAGAACCAGCAGACGAAGAATTCGTATGACAACATCCTCATCACCGAAAGCTGCGGCGGCAAGTTTCATCTGCGCGGACTCGACAACATCAGCGGAACCGAAGGTCCGGTGCTCTTCATCAGCAACCACATGAGCCTGCTCGAAACCGCGGTCATGCACGCATTCATCCGCCCGCGCAAGGATTTCTGCTTCGTCATCAAGAAACAGCTCTTCGACGTTCCGTATTTCGGCGACATCATGCGCACGCTCGGCTGCATCGGCGTCGGACGTGAGAATCCGCGCGATGATTTCCGCGCGGTCATCGAAGAGGGCAAAAAGACGCTTGAGAGCGGCAAATCCATCGTGATTTTCCCGCAGGCCTCCCGCTCCACCGTGTTCGATGAGCACCATTTCAATACCATCGGCGTGAAGCTCGCGAAAGCCGCCGGAGTGCCGATCATTCCGACTGCTCTCCGCACGGATTTTCTCGGCAACGGCAGATTCATCAAGGATCTCGGACCGATTCACCGCAAGCGCGAGATTTACTTTGAATTCGGAAAACCGATCATGAAGGTCGAGGGCTCCGGAAAACAGGAACAGCAGCAGATCGTCGACTTCATCGAAAGCCGTCTGACTGAATGGGGATGCGAAATAAAAAAATGAACCCGGAAACAGTAACCGTCAATCTTGCCGACCGCTCGTACCCGATCACCATCGGTTCGGGCGTCATTGCAAACGCCGCGCTGCTTGCGCCGCATGTGAACGGCAGACGCTGTCTGCTGGTTGCGGATTCGAACACCGCTCCGCTGTTTGCGGACCGCGTGAGCGGCGTGCTCGCGGAAGCCGGCGCCGCCAAAGTCGCCCGGCATGTCTTTCCCGCAGGGGAGGAATCGAAAAACATTGGAACCATTCTTGAAATCTGCCGCACCGCCGCGCGCGAAGGTCTGGACCGCCGCTCGGTTGTCGTTGCTCTCGGCGGAGGTGTGACGGGGGACATGGCGGGTTTCTCCGCTGCTGTCTACATGCGCGGAATTGATTTTATCCAGATTCCCACCACACTGCTTGCGATGGTCGATTCCTCCGTCGGCGGCAAAACGGGCGTGGATATTCCCGAAGGCAAGAATCTTGTCGGAGCGTTTCATCAGCCGAAGGCGGTTGTCATTGACACGGATTTCCTCAAGCCGCTTCCGGACAATCAGTTTCTCTGCGGGCTCGCGGAGATCATCAAGACAGCCGCGATTCTCGATGAGGCTTTCTTTGGCTCTCTGGAATCGCACATTCCCGAAATCCGCGCGCGCGACGATGCGTTCACAGCGGGGATGATCCGCCGCTGCTGCGAACTGAAAGCGTATGTCGTCTCCCGTGATGAGCGCGAAGGTTCGCTCCGCGCCATTCTGAATTACGGGCACACATACGGTCACGCCATTGAAAGCTCTTATCACTACACCATGCTTCACGGCGAAGCGGTTGCAATCGGCATGCGCCTTGCCGCCGATCTCGCAGTCCACCTCGGAGTGATGAGTGCGGAGGACGCCGCGCGTCAGCGCAGGCTGCTCGAAGCGACCGGACTTCCCGTCTCGGTGAAGTGCGATCATGAAACTGTTTTCTCCGCGATGTTCAAGGACAAGAAGGCGATGGACGGCGTTCTGCGTTTCGTCTTCACTCCGAAGACCGGCACTGCGGAGGTGCGCAAGGTTGACGCCGCTCCGGTCCGCGCAATACTGGAGACCCTCCCGAATGCTTGAGCACGACGCCTACATTCTTCTGAATCTGATATCCGGCATCGGTCCTTCGCGGACTGCGTCGCTGATTCAGAAGTGCGGCTCTGCAACGGCAATTTTTGAAGAGCGGTGGGAAGCCCTCGCCGGAATCCGCGGAATCAGCGAAGAACTCGCCCGCAAGATTGCGGAAGCCGCGCACTCCTCCATGCTTGATGAAGAACTGGACCGTATTGCGCTCGGCGGCGTTGAAGTCGTCACCCGCGCGGATGCGGCGTATCCGAAGCAGTTCGGAGAGATGGAGGACGCTCCGCTTTGTCTTTACATCTGCGGAGCGCTTCCGGAGACGATCGGGACGCAGTCAATCGCGATTGTCGGTTCCCGCCGTGCGACGGTTTACGGGATGCGCATGGCGCAGCATATCGCCGAAGCCGCCGCATTCTCCGGCTGGAGCGTCGTTTCCGGTCTGGCGCTCGGCATTGACGCCGCCGCGCACAAGGGTACAATGAATGCAAACGGCAAGACCGTGGCGGTTCTCGGCGGCGGATTGATGAAGATTCAGCCGCAGGAGCATGTTCCGCTTGCGCGCGACATCATCGCGAAGGGCGGAGCGGTCATCACGGAATTCCCCATGACGTTTCCGCCGACGCGTCACTCGTTCCCGATGCGCAACCGGATTATCTCGGCTCTTTCTCTCGGGACGGTTGTTGTGGAGGCCGGGCTGCATAGCGGCGCGCTGATCACCGCCTCCGCCGCGCTCGAACAGGGCAAGACGGTTTTCGCGGTTCCCGGCAATGCTGATTCGGAACTCTCCTCCGGCTGCAACAACCTGATCCGCAACGGCGAAGCACAGCTTATCACCAGCTTTGAAGATGTGCTGGAATCCATGGATTTCCTGCCCGGCTTTTCGGAGCGCGAGCTTCCGTTCACCGCAAAGGAGAAGACGGCGGAAGAGAACCGGTTCGAGGATGAAGTCGATGCGTCGCTGCCTGAAAGCGACCGCCGGATTCTTGAATTCCTGAAGAAAGGGGAAGCGTCGTTTGACGCGATTTCCGCGGGAACCGGCATCGGCGCCGGCGAACTCTCCCGGAAACTCGTCGCCCTTGAAATATCCCATAAACTCAAGCGCACGCCCGTCGGCTATGCAAGAACGCGCTGAAAACAAGAGAGGTGCTTATGAAACTTTCGATCATCATTCCCGTTTACAACGAAGAAAACTACATCGATGCGGTGATTGAACGGGTTCGCGCCGTTCCGTTCCAGCCGGAAATTGAGCTGGAGCTGATTGCGGTCGACGACTGTTCCACGGACAAGACTCCGGAGCATCTGAAAGTCTGGGCGGACAAGGGAATCGTCAAGGTTTTCCGCCATGACGTCAACAAGGGCAAAGGCGCCGCGCTTCACACCGGTTTCGCACAGGCGACGGGCGACGTCGTCGTGGTTCAGGACTCCGATTTTGAATACAACCCGAACGAACTCCCGAAACTTCTTGTCCCGATTCTGGATGGACGCGCGGATGTCGTTTTCGGCGCGCGCGCAAGTTTTGTCGGCAGCGAGTGTCACCGGGTGATGTACTACTGGCATTCGGTTGTGAACAGCTTCCTGACCCGTCTTTGCAACATGCTTGCCGATCTCACGCTGCACGACATGGAGTGCTGCTACAAGATGTTCAAGCGCGAATATCTGCAGAAGATCACGCTCCGCGAGAACCGTTTCGGTTTCGAACCGGAAGTGACGATCAAACTTGCGCGCCAGCATTGCCGCATGTATGAAGTGACGGTTTCCTACTCGGGGCGCACGTACCAGGAAGGCAAGAAAATCAACTGGAAAGACGGCGTTTCCGCTCTCCGCTGCATTCTCAAGTACGGTCTTCTCCGGATGGATTGACCCGCCGTTTCCGCGGTGTTTTTTCAAAAAAACCGCACGTTCTGCATGTGAAACGCATGTTGAAGAACGCGCGGTTTTCTTTTTTTTAATTTTTTTCAGAACAGGGGGTTGACAAAAACGGGGGAATGTGCTATAATTAATGCTGTTGAAACGATACAACAAGTCATAAACAGCGGAGAGATGATGAGAACAAGAATCAAAGATATTGCGGAGCGGGTCGGGGTTTCGACGGCTCTGGTTTCGATGTATCTGAATCATCATCCGCTTTCGGCGCGGATGGCGGAAAAGACGAAACGCAGAATTGATGAAGCGGTCCGCGAGATGAACTACCAGCCGTCGGCTGCGGCGCGTTCACTGAAGAAAGGGAAAAGCAGAACGCTTGGACTTGTGATCGGCGATATCGCGAGCGTGTATTCCGGTTTTTATTCGCAGATGCTTCTTCAGGAGGCGGACAAACGCGGGTATCAGCTTCTGATCTCGCTGACGCTGTATGATAAAAAGAAAGAACAGGAATGTCTGCGGAACCTCATCAACCGCCAGCCGGACGGAATTCTCTATTCGCTGGAACTGGATTCGGATGCGGATGCGCCGATTCCGGAGTATCTGCAGAACTATCCGATTCTGCTGACGCAGTATCATAAGTCATACAACCAGGTGCTTGAAGATTTCCGTCCCGGTTTCCGCGGTGCGTTTGAAGTGCTTGAGGAAAAGGGAATCCGCCATGCATTGCTCATCTGCGAAGGCGGGCGCATGCCGGTCGAGGATGCTGTGGAGTGCGCGAAACCGTATGGAATCACCATGGAAGCGTTGTCGTATGAATCCATGGAGCAGGTTCTTTCCGTTGCGCAGGACCGGAAGGCGGGTGTTTTCTTCTTTACGAGCATTTCCGCGCGCAATTTCCTGATTTACTGCAGTGAGAAAGGCGTGAAGAACGTTCCGCCGCTGTTTTTCAATTATTCACTGCCGTTTGATTATTTTGAATCGCCGGATGTGCTCGGAACGATCGTTGAACCGTTCAAGGATGTCATTCCTCTGCAGATTGAGCGTCTGATTGAGATGGTGGAAAAGCCGGAGCCCGAGCCGCGGACCTGTTCTCTCCCGGTTAGATTCATGCGTCCAGCGGAGCTGCGGAAATATTATGAAGAACAGAACGCCGACCCCTACTACAAAATCATCGTTGAAGAACGAAAAAACTTAATATTAAGAAAGGACTTTACAAGATGAAACAGAGAAAAAGAACGTTCACGCTCATAGAGCTGCTGGTGGTAATCGCAATCATTGCAATCCTTGCGGGTATGCTGCTGCCCGCGCTGAAAAAGGCGATGGGCATGGCGCGAAGTATTCAATGCGCGGGAAATCTGAAACAGATTGGGCTGTCCGCCAACCAGTACCGCGCGGATTTTGACGGCTACATCACGCCGCCGACCTGGGAGGGCGGAGACTGGGCGGGCGATCCGCGCGGACTTTATGCGGTCAATTACCACTGGGATTACACTTACGGGAGAAACTACATGAAATATCCGGGGGACAATATCCGCGGAAAATGGAAAGCGTTCCAGTGCCCGGATGACAGCCCGCGTTACGGCGACGGACAGTTGAACCCGATGGATGAAATGCGTTCCTATGCGATGGCGTTTCCGTTCATTCAAATGGAAGAGGGTGCATCTCCGAAAAAGAATTTCAAAGGAGCTTATTCTTCCCTGATGTTTATTGCGGATAATCAGAACCAGCTTGATATGGTGACATTCAGCTACAAACAGTCGAAAATCGGCGGCGTCTGCAATGCTACCGGAACGAATGGCTATGGTTATGATATCGCGTTCATGCGGAACGAGTTTCTTGGACGTCCCCACACATTGAGAACAAATATGCTGTTTCTGGATGGTCACGTCAGCTCAATCGGCGAAGTGAAGTCGTTTTCAGTCGGGGCTGGACCGAATGACTGGCAGTATGAACAACTGATTTATAAAGGCAAGTAATGATTTGCCGGCAACATAAGAACAGAATAAAACCAACAACAGGAGTTTTGCTATGAAGAAAAGTCTTATCCTTGCTGTCGCCGCGGCGCTTTCATTCCCCGTGTTCGGGGGTGATTTCAGCTGGAACGGGTTCCGTTACGACGCGGAAAAAGTCGCTCTGAAAAATGCGGAAAACAATAATTTCGGCATGCTTCAGTTCTTCCCTGAATCCAAGAAGGAACTGGTGAAAATCAGCTTTGCAAACGGAAAAATGACAATTGACACACGCGAATTTTTCCGTGAAACCAAAACCGGGGAGGAGATTACGCTGCGTCTGCCGGTTTCGGGAATGATCCGCGGGAAAAAGGCGCGTCTCATGGTTGAAATGAGTGCAACTCCCAATGCGGAGTTCGAGCTTTATTTTGAAGGCGGAGAAGACCTGAACGGCAAGCGCAATCATTTCTGGCGCTGCAAACGTTTCACCGCAAAGGCCGCTCCGGAGAAATTCGTGTATGACGAGATGCTTTCCCAGACTCAGAAAGATGTATGTCTGCGTTTGACTTTCCGCAAGCCCGGAGCGTTTACTCTCGGAACATACGAATTTGTCCCGGAAGTCAAGTAACCCCCGTTCGCATGAGGATTAAAGTATGAAAAAATCCCTTTCCGCATTATTCCTTCTGTCGTGCGCCGTTCTTTTCGGTGCGGTTTCCGACTGGAGCGGCTATCGCCTGTTCGAGGATGGTTTCACGCTGAGAACGCCGGGAAATGAAAATTTCGGCGGGTTCCAGTTCTTTCCGGAGTCCAGGAAGAATTCGGCGAAAATCAGCTTTGAAAACGGGAAAATGACAATTGACACTCGCGAATTTTTCCGTGAAGCGAAAGCCGGCGAAGAAGTCACCCTGCGTCTGCCGGTCGGCAAATTCACGCCGGACCGGAAGGCGCGTCTTTCGGTTGAGATGAGCGCGTCCCCGAACGCCGAATTTGAATTTTATTTTGAAGGACGCGACATAGTCAACGGCAAAGACAATCATTACTGGCGGGCGAAGAGATGCCTCGCCGGGGAAACGTCTCAGGTGTTTGAGTATGAAGAAATTCTTCCCGCCTCGCTGAAAGAGCTTCATCTGCGTCTGACCTTCCGCAAGGCCGCAGTGTTTACGCTCGGAGCTTACGATTTTACGGAAGTCCGGGAAGCCGCTGTTGATTCGGAAAAGGAAAACGTGGTGAACGGCGGCGCGGAGCGCGGGCTTTACGGCGTTGCGTATTCCGATATGAAAACGCTCGGAAGCCACAAGGACGGCACATCTCTCTTTTTCAATATTCCGCGTTCCGGCGCGCTGAAAGTTGAGACCGATTCCACGACCGCGCATTCGGGAAAGCGTTCGTTCAAGGTGACGACTCCGGAGAACAGCGTGAACCAGCTTTACATGTTTCCTGTTCCGGTCCGTCTGAACAAGCCAATTTCGCTTTCGGCGTGGATGAAGGCGGAGAAGCCGACGAATGTTGCTGTCGCGCTTTTTCCCTGCAGCGGTTCGATTTACACAAAAACGTTCACGGTCGGAACCGCCTGGAAGAAATACACTCTGAACGTTCCCGCTTACGGGAAAACATTTTCGAATGTGGATATTGTCGGCAATCCCGGCTATGCGTACGGCGATGCATACGGACTCATCTTCCCGCGTTTCGATTTCCCGAAAAACGCGACGGTCTGGATTGACGACATCTCTTCCAAGCTCTCGGAGAATGCGGAGTTCAGGGATCTTTCCAGCGTCTGGATTTCCGGAACTCTGGACAAGGATTCCACCTGCTACTATCCCGAAGATACAATTACGGCGAATCTGAAACTGGAATCCGCCGGAAAGGCTGCTGAGACGGAACTTTCGTGGAGAATCGAAGATGCGTTCGGCAAGCGGATCGCTTCTTCCCCGGCGGAGCGTGTCGCACTTCCGGCGGAAAAGAGCGTTTCGTTCAAGGCTCCGGAAAACCGCCGCGGCTGGATGACGCTCTATGTGACCGCGAAGACCGGCGACCGCATTGACGAGCATGTTCTGCCGTTCGGCGTGATTGATCATCCGGGTCCGATGGTCCGCCGTTTCGGAATCAACGTGGATGATCCGCTTGCACGCAACGCAAATGTCGCCATTGCGCTGATGAAGGAGTTCCGTCTCGGCGCCGCACGCGTCTGGAACACCAGAGGTCATGGATTTGAGGGCGTTGGGCTGTTCCACGATGCGGGAATCTATACGCTGTTCTGTCTGGACAACGTTCTTCCCGGAAAAGCGGTGTTCTTCCTTCCGAAGGATTATAGCGCATGGAAAAAGTTCCTCGCGGAAAAGGCCGGAAAGGTCAAGGGGAAAGTCGATGCGTATGAAATTCTGAATGAACCGAACATCTGGTCGGGACGCTCTGCGAACCCTGATCCGGAGAGACTGGAAGTTGCTGACGTTGATTCCATTGCGCGCTGTACTCTTGAAACGGCGGAGGTCCTGCGCAAGATTGATCCGAATGCGAAGATCGCGGGCGCGGATCCGTGCGGAACGAATGTCTCGTGGATTGAATCGCTGATTTCCAAACCCGGCGTTGCCGCAGCTCTCGATATTATCTCCGAACATCCGTACCGCCAGCGCCCGGAGCTTCCGGATTACGGCGAGGATATGCAGAGTCTCCGGAAAATGGCGTCGCGTTTCAAAACGGATTATAAATTCTTCGCGACGGAAGCCGGACGCGTGTACCCGATGAACTATCCGGACAACCGCATCATGACGCAGGCGCTGGAACATGCGGCGCGTGACGTCCGCAATGAAATCGTCGGATTTGCCAACGGAGTGGATATCTACTTCCATTTCGCGGTCGGCATCGGTTTCTGCCAGACTGCCTGGTCGAGCGTCCGCACCGGCAACGGCGAAAACAACGGCGAAGTCATGCCGAACATCTACCTCTATGCGATCCGCGCGGCCGCAGACCGGATTGAGGACGGAAAGCCTGCCGGACAGGTCAAGCTCGGTGCAAACTACCGCTGCTATATCTTCGACCTCGGAACGCGCAGAACGGCGGTTCTCTGGAAGTGGAACGGCAAACCGGAAAAGATCGAATTCGCCAAACCTTTCCGCGCCTATGACTTCATGGGCTCGCGGATTGACGGAACGACATTTGAACTCGGCGAGTTCCCCGTCTATCTCGAAACAGAAGAGTCCGCCGCGGAACTCGCGAAGCAGATCGCTTCTGCGAAACTGAATATCACCGACAAGGCGTTCCGGACTTCCGTGAAAATTACCGGACCGCACAGCTTTACGGTTGAGGTTGCGAACCTCACGGCGAAACCGCTCTCCGGCACGGTCTCGGTTCTGACTCCGGGTCTTGTTGAAGGGGCGCAGAAACTGGAATTCCGCGACATTCCGGGGGAAAGCACTCGCAGTGTTGCATTCCGCACCGTTCCGGAAATCGGCATGACGCCGCGCGAAGCCAGACTGAAAGTTGAGCTTCCCGCAATCAGGCAGAGCGAAACGGTCACTGTCCCGCTCCGCGCGCTGTTCGTTCCGAAGGCGGAAAAAGCAATCACTGTTGACGGCGATCTTTCCGACTGGCAGGATGTCGCGCCGGTGGTTCTGACCGTGAAAAACTCGGTTCAGAGTTCCCCCTGGAGCGAGGCCATGAAGAAGAGCACCGTGAAATTCCGCAGCAAATGGGATTCCGGCCGCCTGTATCTTGCGTTCGAGGTGAAGAAGGACGGTTTCCACCCGGTGGATACGCACGGCGAATCCGCCACCTGGCTGGGCGACGGCATTCAGTTCGCGCTGGATACGATTGCAAACGCCCCGAAGGGAACCGCGGGTCTGCAGGATGACGATTTCGAGTATCTGCTCTCGCTTTATCAGGGCGAACCTCTGCTGATTCGTCTTGCGGCCTCCGCGAGCTCCTACGATTCGCTTTCGAAGGATCTCGGACGGACGGACCAGGGCGACTGTGCGATCCGGAAAACGGCGGACGGCGTGGTGTACGAACTCGCTCTTCCGCCAGTTTCGATCAGCCCGTTCAAACTGCTGCCGGGTTCGGCGACGCGCTTCAACTTCATCGTCAACATGAACGACGGGGAGAAGCGTGTCGGCTGGATCGAGCTGACGCCCGGAATCGGTCAGCAGCCGAAGCGTCCGGATCAGTTCATGGACATGGTTCTTCTTCCGTAACGGAAGTCTTCCGGAGGGAATTTGCGGATTTCCTCCGGATTTTTGAATTTGACTGAAAAATGTCACGTTTTCACGGGGATTTTTTGCCGGATGTTTGACGTCCGGCTCTTGTCTTTTTGTGAAAATGTGCTATAGTATGTACTTTCTTATTAACAAACAGCAGCAAAGGGAATCATGAACATTTCGGAAATTGTCGTCTTCATCGTCTACCTGGTGTTTATGCTGGGTATCGGAGTTTACTTCTTCTTCAAGGATCGCGGGGGCGGAGAAAAGACATTTTTCCTCGGCGACCGCAAGATGGGTGCGTGGGTTGGCGCTCTCTCCGCCGGCGCATCGGATATGAGCGCCTGGGTGCTCATGGGACTGCCGACCGCAATTTACGCCGCCGGAATCGGTGAAGCATGGATTTCCGTCGGGCTCGCCATCGGCTATACGATCAGCTGGATTGTGGAAGCTCCCCGTCTCCGCCGTTTCTCGGTTGTCGCGGGAGATGCCATCACCATTCCGCAGTATCTTTCCAACCGTTTCCTTGCAAGCTCGAAAGCTCTGCAGGTGATCTGCGCACTGGTTTTCCTTGTCGCATACACGATCTATACTGCCGCGAGCATCAAGGCATGCGGGATTCTGTTCCATAAAGTCATCGGCATGGATGCAGCGGCGGCAATGTGGCTCGGAACGCTCATCATTGTCGGCTACACCTTCCTCGGCGGTTTTTCCGCGGTCTGCTGGACCGACTTTTTCCAGGGTCTCCTGATTCTCGGCGCGATGCTGCTTGCTCCGCTGTTTGCAGTGTTCATGCTTGATTCCTCCACGCAGGTGATTGAGACTGCCGGATACTGGAATCCGTTTGCCGACTGGCGCAAGGTCGTTTCCGGTCTCGCATGGGGACTCGGCTACTTCGGCATGCCGCACATCATCATCCGTTTCATGTCTCTGGAATCACAGGCGAGTCTGAAGAAATCCGCGAAGATCGGTATTTCCTGGACTGTTTTGATTGTGACCTTTGCCGCCCTGATCGGCATCATCGGGCGTCTCAAGCTCGGACTGAGTGAAGATATCCAGAACAACGAGCTTGTGTTCATCCAGATGGTGCGCATGATTTTCCCGGGCATTATTTCCGGTGTTCTGCTTTCCGCCGTTCTCGCCGCTTCGATGAGCACGGCGGACAGTCAGCTGCTCGCCGCCTCCTCCGCACTTGCGAGCGATGTTTACAAGCCTCTGGTCCGCAAAGACAAGGCGGGTGACAGCGAACTGCTCTGGGTCGGCCGTGTGGTCGTCATCCTTGTGGCCGCGGTTGCAATGGCGATTGCCAGCAGCCCGAAAGCGGAAAGCATCATGGGACTCGTTTCCAATGCATGGGGCGTGTTCGGCGCGGCGTTCGGCCCCGCGATCATGCTTTCGCTCTTCTGGCGCAGATTCAACTTTACGGGCGCTGTCGTCGGTATTGTCGCGGGCGCGCTTGTTGATATCGCGTGGCTGTTCTGCTGCTCGAAGATGACAGGAATCTACGAACTTGCTCCGGGGTTCTTCGTCGGTCTGCTCGCCGCGGTTGCTGCCGCAAAACTTTCGCCGCTTCCCTCCGAGAAGGTGATGAAACTTTACGACGATGCGGTCAGCTACACGGACGCTGTTGAAAAGTAAGCGTTCCGGTTCATTTTCTGATTTGCGGGTTCTCCGGTTGTTTTTGCCGGAGAACCCTTTAAATTTTAAATTTCTGTTCCTTCAAAGTCTTGCCGCGGTAGGCGAGGGGGGAGCAGCCGAGGTTTTCGCGGATGAACCGGATGAACGAGGTGAGTTCCGGAAAGCCGCACCGCTCCGCAATTTCGCTGACGGGGAGGTTTGTTCCGAGCAGCAGAATCTGCGCCTCCTGAAGCCGCCGGTCGCGGATGTAGCGTCCGGGGGAGAGTCCCACTTTTTCTTTGAACAGACGCGTAAGCGTGCTGCGGGTGACGCCGAGAGTGTCGCAGACCATGTTCAGGTCAAGATCGCGGTTGGAAAGCTGGCTCCGGATCAGTTCCATGCACTGTTTCACGAGGAGTGTGGAGTGCTGCGGGACGACTTGCGCCGGAGAGAGATTTGTCAGGATTTGGCACAAAATGCCTGAAAGCCGCCGGATCTGTCCCCAGTCGGTATCGGCAATGGAGATTTTGAGATCTTCAAAGAGCGCGTTGTCGAGTTTTCCGCAGTTCTGCTGATGCCGCGGATAGCGGCAGGCAAGCAGATAGGCTTCGGCGAGCGGACCGTCGAAACAGACCCAGCGCGTGACCCATTTCGAAGAGAGCGCACGGTGCCGGTGAGCTTCGCCGGGAAGATAGAAGAAGACGTCGCCCGGGTCGATGCGGAAGGTTTCTCCGAAGAGAGTCAGTTCCCCGACGCCCTCCATGCCCCAGATGATTTCGGCAAAGGTGTTTTTGAGTTCACCCATTTCGGAGATTTCTCCGCAGTTGAGAGTTTTTTCCCCGACCGAATAGAGATAGAGCGGGAGGGGCGGTTCCCGTACAAACTCCTGAGTCCGGCTGTAACAGTCGTTGAACATAAAGTGTCAGTTTTTGCTTTCTTTTGTCATTTGCCGTTTCTGTCGGAGATAGTATAGTATCACAAACGGTATTTTGCAAACAGGAGTTTGAAAAATGAATGATTTTGAACAGAAGAAAGCGCGGGTGCTCGCTCGTTACGAAGCGCTCGTGACCCGTCCGAACGCGATCGACAACGACTGGTACAACGGTTGTTTCGACCGTTACGTCAACCCCGTTCTGACCAATGAAATGGTTCCGCCGCAGTGGAAATTCGACTTCAATCCGGCGACGAATCCGCACTTCATGGAGCGCCTCGGCGTCAACGCCGTCTTTAATGCAGGCGCGATTGAAATGAACGGGAAAATCTCCCTTGTCTGCCGCGTTGAAGGCAACGACCGCAAGTCCTTTTTCGCCGTCGCCGACTCCGTTTCCGGCGTGGACGGCTTCCGTTTCCGTGAAAAGCCGATTCTCCTGCCCGAGACATCCGAGCGCGACACGAACGTTTACGACATGCGTTTGACCAGACACGAGGACGGCTGGATTTACGGTCTTTTCTGTTCTGAGCGCAAGGATCCCGCCGCGAAGAAGGGCGATGAATCCTCCGCGGTTGCCGCGTGCGGCATTGTGCGCACGAAGGATCTGGAACACTGGGAACGTCTCGATGACCTCGTCACGCCGTCCCCGCAGCAGCGCAACGTTGTTCTCCACCCTGAATTTGTCAACGGCAAATACGCCTTCTATACGCGTCCGCAGGACGGCTTTATTGATGCGGGAACGGGCGGCGGCATTGGCTGGGGACTCTCCGATTCGATTGAACACGCCAAGCTCAACCATGAGCAGATTGTCGATGAGAAAATTTACCACACGATCAAGGAAGTGAAGAACGGCTGCGGCGCACCTCCGATCAAGACGAAGGAAGGCTGGCTTCACATCGCGCACGGCGTCCGCAACACCGCCGCCGGACTGCGTTACGTGCTTTATGCGTTCCTGTGTGCTCCGGACGATCCTTCGAAAGTGATTGCCTCCCCCGGCGGTTTCTTTCTTGCCCCGTACAAGGAGGAGCGGATCGGCGATGTTTCCAACGTTGTGTTCTGCAACGGTCTTGTTGCGCGTGAAAACGGCGATGTCTTTATCTATTACGCCTCATCGGATACGCGTATGCATGTTGCCGCGACGACAGTGGAGAAGCTGCTCGACTGGGTGCGAAACACGCCGGAAGACCCGCGTTATTCGCACGACTGTGTTGCCCAGCGCATCGCCCTGATCGAATCGAACCGAGCGTTCTGCTGAGAGATTTGTTTCTGCCTGTCGGAGTTAAAATTCAGCGACAGGCAGAAAATTGATTTGTTTTGGTATAAATCCTGTCTTACTCTCCAGGTAATATGTTTTGATATCATATATTTGAGTCGATTTTATTTTTCCAGAAAACTACATAGTGTCTACTAAATAACTGTTTATTTGGTTATATTAATTGAAAATTATCTGTGAATGGGGTATATTATATGCAATGAAATATTGAGACATTCTAGATTTTGTCTGCATATAAGGAGGCTGCCGTGTACAAAAAGATTCATTTTCATCAGACGACTTTTTACGATTTCAATCAAAGCTGCGGGATGGAGCTTTCATCTGAAAATGAATGG
>DHMO01000057.1:0-3404 GCA_002405835.1 Lentisphaeria bacterium UBA4640
TTCTCCAATTTTGAAGGAGAGCCGCCGGAGAAACCCGGATATCATCCGTCGAATCCGCTTCCTCCTCCGCGTATCACCAATGCGATGAACGGAACCTCCGGAGCCAGCGTCGCGACCGCTCATCTCGCCCGTGAAACTGCCGGACTCGCTCCGACGCCGGATTATGCGCTTCCGCCGATTACCCTCTTCGATATGGTCAAGGACAACCGTTCGGAGGACCGCGAGCATCTGAACCGCACCCAGGAGCGGCTCCAGGCCACGCTCGACAGCTTCGGCATCGCCGGACGCGTCAGCGACATTGTCATCGGGCCGCGCATCACGCGCTTCGAGGTCCAGCTCGATCCCGGCGTGAAGGTGCAGAAGGTCTCCAGCATCACAAACAACCTTGCGATGGAAATGCAGGCGGAAAGCGTCCGCGTGCTCGCACCGATTCCCGGACGCAACGCAGTCGGCATCGAAGTCCCGAACAAAATCTCGACGGTTGTTTACATCCGTTCGCTGATGGAGGGCGACGAGTGGCGCAAGGCGAAGGCCGGAGCCAGCAACATTCCGATCATTCTCGGACGCGACGTTGCGGGCAAGGCGGTTATCGCGAACCTCGCAAAGGCGCCGCATCTGCTGATTGCCGGTTCGACCGGTTCCGGAAAGAGCGTCTGCATGAACACGCTGATCATGAGTCTGCTCTCGAAATTTTCGCCGTATGATCTGCGTCTGATTCTGGTTGACCCGAAGTTTGTGGAACTGGCGATGTACCGTCCGATTCCGCACCTGATCACGCCTGTTGTGAACAATGCGAAGCAGGTTCCGCTTGCGCTCCGCTGGGGCGTGAACGAGATGGAACGGCGTTATCAGATTCTCGCTGCGGTCAAGGCCAAGAACCTGGAGGCGTTCAACAACCGTCCGCACAAGGCGGAGCCGGATCTCGACGAACACGGCAATGTCATTCCGGACAAACTGCCGCTGCTGGTGATCATCATCGACGAGCTTGCCGACATCATGATGTCCGAGGCGAAGAGCGAAGTCGAAACCTCCATCTGCCGCATTGCGCAGAAGGGACGCGCCGCGGGCATTCACCTGATCATTGCGACGCAGACGCCGCGAAAAGACATTATCACAGGAGTGATCAAGGCGAACCTTCCGACGAAGATCGCGTTCCGCGTGACGTCGGGTATCGACAGCCGCGTGATTCTCGATACAGCCGGCGCAGAGCATCTGCTGGGCAACGGCGACATGCTCTTCCTTGCTCCGGGCGGCGAGGGCATGGAGCGAGTTCAGGGAACCTTGGTTTCCGACCCCGAAATCCAACGCGTCGTGGACTTCGTCTCCGCGCAGGTTCCGCAGAACTTCAATGGCGAAGTCGTCACCGAACCGGAGATCGTCGAGGGCGAGGAAGACGAGGGAAAGGGCAAAAAGAAGAAATACCGTCCGCAGTTCGATGACGAGGACGATTCCGTCACTGCCGCTCCTGTCTCGTCGGGACCGCCGAGCGAGGCGTTCAAAACGATGGCGGCGAAGTATCTGAAACCCGGCGACAGCGAGCTCATGCAGAGAGCGCTTGAAATCATCGTGAACGAAAAGAAAGCAAGCACGTCGTATCTTCAGCGGCGTCTGTCGATCGGCTACAACAATGCCGCGACTCTGATGGATCAGCTTGAAGAGCGCGGCGTTGTCAGCGCGCCGCTTCCGGGCGGACAGAAACGCGATATTCTCATCCTCGGCGAACTCATTGAAACGAATAAAATTTAAAGGAACGGATCCCAATCATGAATGACGAACAGACACATCCCGCACAGCCTCAGGGGAACGATCTTTTTGCACATGCGGCGGCAAACGACGCGCGTGTTCAGGAAAACCTGACCGCGGCCGGCCCCTCAGCTTATGCTCCTCCGCAGTTTGCCGCGAGCTCTCCGGAGGCGAAGGCGACTCCGGGCGAAATCGGCGAACCTTCGTATATCGCACAGAACCTCTCCGCATCGGCGGAACCGGTGATTGTGACCAGTCAGCCCCGCCCGGAAGGGCCTCTGCACTCCGCCGCTCCCGCACCTGCTTCTGCGCCTGCAATGACCGCGTCCGCCGTTCCGCCGCAGAGCTATTCCGAACGCCCTGCTGGAAAACCGCAGCCGCGCTATGGACAGGTCCGCACGCGAGAAGCGGTCGTTCCGCCCTCCGTGGAGCGCAACAAGCGCAATCTTTCCATTGATGCGGAGAATGCCTCGATCGGAGCAATCATGCGCGACGCCCGCAAACAGGCGGGACTCACCATCGAGCAGGCGGAACAGCTTACGCATATCAAGAAAAATTACATCACCGCGCTTGAAAACGATGACGCCGCAGAGCTTCCTTCGGGAATCTTCCCGACCGCATATGTCCGTTCGCTCTGCGGCGCGTACAACCTCAGCGACGCCGGACGCGAAATCGCACTCCGCAGAGTCCGCGAGACCTTCACCACGCATGATGCGGTTCCCGAGCAGCTCATCCATAATCTGGAGCAGGGGGGACAGCGCAATCTTGCGGAGGAACAGCGCATAAACAAAATTTTCTATCTGGCTGGAGCCGGAGCGGTGGTTCTGCTGCTTCTGCTGATTGCCGGAATCGTCCTGATCACCCTTTCACTGCGTGCACCGTCGAGTTCGAAGACCGTTCCGGATGCATCGGCTGCCGCGCAGACTCAGCGCAGTGCGCCGGTTTCGAACTTTGACGCGGCTCGTCTGGAAGCTCTGACTCCGGTGCAGATTCCGGCGCTGATGCGGACCCTGCCGCCCGCGGCGAACTGAGGAGGTACGCCATGCTGGTCAGATGTCCGGATTGCGGGAAAAAGGTTTCCGCCTCAGCGTCGAGCTGTCCGCACTGCGGCGCTCCGGTGAAGGAGCTCCGCAGACAGAATCCGCCGGAAGACTCTTCATCTTCATCAGCACCGTACGCTCCGGGAAAGGGTTTTGACTTTGTCGGTTTTCTTGTTCGGTTGATCAAGGGAATTCTTGCCGTGTGCGCGGTGCTGCTGATTCTGCTTGCGATCCTGTTTTTTGCAGTCCGTGCGGATCTTTTCGGTTTCCGGAGCGGGCTGCGCAAGATAGCGGATTCCGATTCCGGAACGGGTTCGCGCGTGGACAATTCCAATTCGCGTGTGATGTTCAAATACTATCTCGGTTCGATTCTGGACTCGGTGGAAGGCATTGAGCGCAAGGCTCCGTCTGATCCGGAGAGCCGCGAAGCCTTTGTGGTGGAGCCGGAGTCGAAAACCCTCCCGAAGGTTCCGGAAAAGAAGACGGAACCGCGTGTTCTGGACCGTGTCGAGCGCAAGCCCATCGAGCTCCCGCCGCCCCCGCCGCAGGATTGAAGTTTCCGGTAAAGCCGGAGGAATGAAATCTCTGGATCGAGCCTGGAGGAATTGTTGTTCCCTGTCT
>DHMO01000057.1:3534-3662 GCA_002405835.1 Lentisphaeria bacterium UBA4640
TGTCGCGCAACTGTGAACCGTGAGAACGGCAAGTCAGATCCTCGGGCGGTTTTGAACCATAAACCACTGAATTGTGCGCATGACACAAGAAGGAAGAAACAGAATGTCGAAGAAGACATCCCCCGTCC
>DHMO01000048.1 GCA_002405835.1 Lentisphaeria bacterium UBA4640
TTTTTTTTTTTTTTTTTTTTTGAGCGAATTTTTGCAAAAATGTTTATTTTTTGATAGATTGTGTTCAAAAATTGATTTTCCTCTGAATACAAAAAACGGATGTCAGAGGAGGGAGATTCCCTTATTCTGCACATCCGTTTCCCGGGGGGAATGAGAATTACTGGCGGATCATGGCGTAAANNTTTACGAGACAAAATTTGCGTTTCTTTTTTAAAAATCTCAGTTTTACTGGCGGATCATGGCGTAAAGCTGGCGGATTTCTTCCGGCCAGAGGGTTTCATCAATGGTTTCAAGGACCATCGGAATGCTGTCGAAACGGGTGTCGTTCATCAGAAGCTCAAATGTACCGAGTCCAAGCTCGCCGGCGCCGATGCTGTTGTGACGGTCGAGATGCCCGCCGAGTTTGCTCTTCGAGTCGTTCAGGTGCACGCCGCGGAGATAACGGAAGCCGATCAGACGCTCGAATTCATCCATCGTGGCGGCGTAGCCTTCCGGAGTCTTGAGGTCGTAGCCGGCGGCAAAGGTGTGGCAGGTGTCAAGACAGACTCCAATGCGGGACTGGTCTTTGATGCGTTCGATGATGTAAGCAAGATGCTCAAACCGCCAGCCGAGGTTGCTGCCCTGTCCGGCGGTGTTCTCGATGACGGCCGTCACGCCCTCCGTTTCGGAAAGAGCGGTGTTGATGCACTCCGCAATCAAGGCAAGACACTCCTCGTCGGAGATCGCTTTCAGCGAACTGCCCGGATGAAAATTCAGCCGGTTCAGACCGAGCGCCATGCAGCGTTTCATCTCGCCGATGAAGGAGTCGAGCGACTGAGCGCGCTTTGCCGGATCCGGATTGCCCATGTTGATCAGATAGCCGTCGTGCGGGAGAATGCGGTCGGGGGTAAAGCCGCATTCGGCGCAGTTCCGTTTGAATGCGGCGATCGACTCTTCCGGAATCGGCGCGCTCTTCCACTGACGCTGATTTTTAGTGAACATGGCGAACGCTTTTGCGCCGATCGCCTTTGCATTCAGCGGAGCGTTTTCCACTCCGCCCGCGATTGATACATGGGCTCCGATATATTTCATGATTTCCCCTTTCTCTTCAGAAAACGTTCCGCCGCCTGTGCGCAGAGCAAGCACAGAAACGGCAATGCCGGGAGCTGAAAGCGCGGGTAGCCGCCCGGTCCGACCACTGTCAGATAATATACACTGAAAAGAAGAAATAACAGGGGCGTCATCCATTTTTTTTCAAAAATTGCAAAGCCGAGTTCACATGCCGCACCCGCGTAAGTCGCAAGAAGAAGCAGGATCAGCGGCGTCAGAAGAAACGGAAGCCAGAGCCGCCCGTCGAAATAGTGACGGATTCCCGCAAACAGACCGTCCTTGATGATGACATCCCACGTGCCGCGTCCGCCGCGCGTGAGCTTGAGATTCTCCAGAAAAGTCGGAACGTCCGGAACCAGTTTCGAGGGATTGAAGAAGAGACGCAGATAGGTTCCGGGGTGTTTCATCAGAATAGAGGAAAGATAATGCTCCTCATAAGTCAGGCACGCATTGCGGTCCGGAAATTTCGTCTTGTCCGCAAACGCTTTCTCGAAGGTGAGGGCGTACTGGTCGCGGTAGAACTGTGCAGGGAGGTTGTTGACGCGGCTTTCCACGACGGAGGCGTTATGGCGGAGCGAATCGGCGGAAACCTCGTCGATCCGCCAGCCGGAGCCGATCGCATGATTCCGGAGAATCCACGGGGCAAGCAGAATCGCGAAGGTCAGAACCGCCCCAGCCGCGCGGAGGATCCGCTGTTTCGGGGGTCCCGGAACGAACAGCGAAACAAATGCGCAGGGCAGAATCCAGAGCACGTTCAGCGGCCGCGTCAGAGCGGCCGCTGCGCCGGCGCCGGCGGTCAGGAAAAGCGGGAGATTCCGGTGTGTCCGGAGAAAACGGAGAAAGAAGAGGAGTTCGAACGAAACCATCGTCACAAACATGCCTTCGGAGAGGAACATCGGGGCGAATGCGATTTCGGTCGGAGAGAACATCAGCAGGAGCGAGGCGGTCAGCGCAAGGCGTTTGTTCCCGGTGAACTCCAGAGCCGCCTGATACAGCACCGGAATTGCAAGCGCGGAGACGGCGCAGTTCATCAGGATGCAGAACAGCAGACTGTTTCCGCTCACCGCAAGCGAGAATGCGAGAAATGCCGGATAGAGCGGCACACGGAGCGCAGTCGGAACGCCGGAGGCATCCGCATAGGTGAAGCTGTTCAGAAGCGAGTGTGCGGGGGCGAGATAGGTTGCAGAATCAATCCGCATCAGCAGTTCCGGTTCCAGCATTCCGCGCAGTCCGTAGAGGGCGAAGAGCAGGAATGCCGCAAGGAAAAGCAGAAGATGAACGGTGTATTTTTTCATTCGCAGAGGGTCTCCGCCTGAACGGTGTTCGCCCGCAGAACTTTCGCGGGAATCGGGTCGCCGAGGTTCGCTTCGAGCTGTTTCAGGAACCCCGCGCGGGGAACTTCAACGGCGCCGAAGCGTCCGAGGAGGGGCGTGAGAACCTGGGTGTCGAGCATGGTCACTCCGCATTTTTGCAGGGTTGCAACGGCGGAGAGAAGCGCGAATTTCGAGGCGTCGGTCTCAAGGTGAAACATGCTTTCACCGCAGAAGACGCGTCCGAGGGAGATTCCGTACATGCCGCCGACGAGTTCCTCTTTTTCATTATAGGCTTCGAAGCTGTGAACGTATCCGGCTTTGTGGAAGTCGCGGTAGGCGCGGCGGATTTTCGCGGTGATCCACGTGCCGTCCTGTCCTTTGCGCGGGACGCGGGAGCAGTTGGCGATGACGTCTTCGAACCGTTCGGAGATTTTGAGATGAAAGTGGTGCTGACGGAGCGAGCGTTTCAGACGCGAGGGGATGTGGAGACGGTCAAAATAGAGCACGCTCCGCATCGGCGGGGTGAACCAGAAGACTTCGCGTTCGCGGATCGGCCAGGGGAAAATCCCGTGCGTATAGGCGTCGACGAGCATCGGGAGATTCAGCGACGGCGTGTAGCCGAGGCATCCCTCGTCGTCCGCCTGCTCCGGCGGGGGAAACATGGAGGGGCGGGTCATTCCGCCGACTCCAGCAGCATGGCGCGGAGCGTGTTGAGCGCTTTGGCCGCGGTCCGTTCGCGCACCTGGTCGCGTCCGCCGCGGAAATGACACTCCAGAACCACGGTTTTTGTGTGCAGACGGACTCCGATGTAGACGAGTCCGACCGGTTTTCCGGGCGTTGCTCCGCCGGGTCCGGCGATGCCGGTTACGGAAATCGCGGCGTCGGCTTTCGCGCGGTCCGCAATGCCGTTGACCATCTCTTCGGCGCATTCGCGGCTGACTGCGCCGACGGTCCGGAGGGTCTCTTCGGAAACTCCGAGAAAGCGCATTTTGATTTCATTTGCGTAGGAATTCACGCCGCCGAGGAAGGCATTGGAGGAGCCGGGAACGGCGGTGATCTGTTCGGAAATCATTCCGCCCGTACAGGATTCCGCGGTCGCGAGCATGAGCTTTTTTGCTTCGAGCAGACGCAGCACGTCTTCGGGGAGCGAGGTCACGTCTGCAGGCAGAACGTTGGCGCGGAAGAGTTCGCGTGCATCGGAGGCGACCCGTTTCAGCAGCGCTTCGTTTTTCGAGGTGAGAAAGAGACGGACGAGTCCGGGCTGGGCGCAGTAGGCGGCGGAGACTTCCGGGATGAGATGCGGTTCGAGAAGATCTTCCACTTCGGATTCCCCGATGCCGGCGATCCGGAGGAGATCGGTATAGACCCGGTCCGTCTGTTTTGCTTTGAGAAGCGGGAGAATCGAATCCGTGAACATCGGCTGGAGTTCGGAGGGAGGTCCCGGCATGAGGAAGATCGTTTTTCCGTTCCGTTCGAGATGAATTCCCGGAGCGGAGCCGTACCCGTTCGGGATGGCTTCCGCGCCTTCGGGAAGTTCCGCCTGACGGATCCAGTGAACCGGCGCAGTGCCGGAATGAAGTTTGTGCCAGTATTCCTGCACGGCGTGTTCCGCTTCGGGACGGCGGATGAGCGGAACGCCGAACCAGTTCGCGACGGCGGATTTGGTCAGGTCGTCCGCCGTGGGACCGAGCCCGCCGGAGGTGAGGACGATATCGGCGCGGGAGAACGCATAGTCGAGAGCTCCCCGGATATCGGCATCGCGGTCGGGAACTTCGAGCGAGAGTTTCGGAATTATGCCGTTCTCAAGCAGCTTTTCTCCGAGAAAAGCGAGATTTGTGTTGACGGTGGACCCCTTCAGCAGTTCATCGCCGATGCAGAGCAGTGCGACTTCCATGACAACCTCCTTATTTGGAAACAAGCGAGACTTCGTTCAGGCGTTCCTCCACGAGGACGCGGTATTTTTCAAGTTCTTCGGAGGAGAGGTCCGGCGGAACGAAAATCTTTTTGCCGAGATGCACGGAGACCTTCGAGAACGGTTTGGGAATCTGGAAACGGTCCCAGCTGTTCAGTTCCCAGCAGGAGCTGTAGTTGATTGCGAGCGGGACAATCGGCACGCCGAGCTTGCTTGCGGCGTAGACAGGTCCCTGGCTCATGTGATAGCGGGGACCGCGCGGACCGTCGGGAGTGAAGCAGACGAAGTTTTTCGCTTCGATTGCCTCAAGCACGCCGTGGAGCGCGGAGTATCCTTTTTTGCGGCTGGAGCCGCGGATGCTGCGGACGCCCATCTGTCCGGCAAGATCCGCGATGTACTGTCCGTCGCGCGAGGCGCTGATGACGGCGCACGTCATTTTGCGCAGGTTTTCGGGAAAAAGAAGCGGGAAGAAGAGCAGGCGGTTGTGCCAGGTGACGCCGATTGCGGGCGGCTGCGGATTCGTCACTTCGCCCGACTCATCCACAATTTCCCGGCGCAGAGTCGAGCGCCAGAGGAGCAGCAGCCAGACGATCGGCTTGTAGACCCAGTCCGGCAGTTTCTTGATCTGTCTGAATTTCTGTTTAAGCGACATGTTTTTTCCCGTATTTGCAGATTTTGTTCAGGACGCACTGTGCGCATGCCGGGCGGTTCGCCTTGCAGATGTTGCGTCCGTGGACGATGACCAGATGTGAAAACTGGCTCCAGCGCTGCGGGTCGAGATTTGCGCAAAGTTCGGATTCAATTTTCACCGGATCATCCGAGTCGGCGATTCCGAGAAGATTTGTGATGCGCTTGACATGGGTGTCGACCGGGAGCCCTGGAACGCCGAAGGCGTCGCCGAGCACGACGTTGGCGGTTTTGCGTCCGACGCCGGGGAGAGAGGTGAGTTCCTCCATGGTATCCGGCACTTCACCGCCGAAATCGGAGACGATGCGTTTGCACGCGCCGATGATGTTTGCTCCTTTTGCGCGGTAATATCCGCAGCGGCGGATGATGGATTCGAGTTCCGCGGGATCCGCCTGCGCGTAATCCTGCGCGGTGTGATACTTTGCGAAAAGATCAAGGGTTACACGGTTCACCATCTTGTCGGTGCACTGTGCGGAAAGAATCGTCGCGACGAGGAGCTGAAGCGGCGTTGCGTGTTCGAGCGCGCAGACCTGGGGGCCGTACTCTGCTGCGAGCAGGTCGTAAATGAGGTTGATCTTTTCCCGTTTTTTCATTTTCCCGCTTCATCCCTGCGGAAGACGCGGAGGAGCTCCTCCGGGGAGGTGATCGCGGTTCCGACTTTGCCGACGACGATTCCGGCGGCGTGGTTTGCGATTTCCGCCGCTTCGTGCTCATCGGCTCCGGCGGCGCGGCAGAGCGTGTAGATTGCAATGACGGTGTCGCCGGCTCCGGAGACGTCGAAGACCTCTTTCGCCTTGGTCGGGATGGCGTGGAGCGGGGCGTTGTCGCGGAAGAGCGCCATGCCCTGCGCCCCGAGCGTGATGAGCAGAGAGTCGACGTTCCACGCGTGGAGGATGCGTTCGGCGACGAGCTTGAGATTGGCGTCGTTTTCCACGGGCGACACGGCGTCGTAACAGTAGAGCCCGGCGAGCCCGAAGGCTTCGGAACGGTTCGGGGTCATGACCGAGAGTCCCTGAATCTCCATCGGATGCCCGGGGTGCGGATCGAGCGAGGTGATGACGCCGTTTTCGCGGGCAATGTCGGCGAGCCGCTGGACGGTGTCGCGGTCGAGCAGCCCTTTGTTGTAATCTTCAAAGATGACGGCGTCGACTTTGTGCTCACGGATGAGTTTTGCGAGCCGTGCTTCCATCTCTGCCGCGACCTCTTTCGAGACGGGGAAGACGTCTTCGAAATCGACGCGGACGATCTGCTGGTTTGCAGTCATGACGCGCATTTTCTCGGTGGTTCTGCGGCGGTCGGAGAGAATATTGGATTCGTCGACATGGTTGTCGGCGAGGAGTTTGCGGAGTTCGTTGCCGGGGGCGTCGTTTCCGACGACGCCGAACGCGACGGCTTTTGCGCCGAAGGATGTGATGTTGCGCATGACGTTTGCCGCGCCGCCGGGTCTGCGTTCGGTGCGTTTGACCTGCAGGACGGGGACGGGCGCCTCCTGGGACATGCGGTTGGCGGAGCCGATGAGATAGACGTCCACCATGAGATCGCCGAGCACGGCGATGGACATATTTTTTGCACGGTTCAGAATTTCTTCAATTCGTTCGCTGGTGAGAGCCATAATCGGGATCCGTAGTTTATTTCAGTTTTTGAGGAAGGAGTTTGTCGAAGCGGTGCAGTTTCTCCTCCAGGTTTTTCTGAAGAAGGGTGGTGTTGAAAGTTCTGCGTTTGACCAGGAATTTCTGCTTTTCCCAGTCGGCGGCGCGTGCGGCGGAACGGTCGAGACTGGATCTGATTTCTCTGATCTGATCCATGTTCAGGAGTTCCTGGTTGTTGCGGAGATAGATTGCCAGCACGTCGAGAGAGGAGAGAACCATGGAGATTTCCCCTTTGCGGAGGGAGTCGGGGTTGTCTCTCAGGAAATCCCCGCACTTCCGGCGGAGTTCATCGGCCTGGGCGGTGATGCGCTGGCGGTTGACGTGGAGAGCCATGGCATCCTCCCGCCGCAGCTGCAGCGGGAGAATGAAAACCAGATAGAGTTCGAACAGAACGATCAGGGAGAACATCATGACCGCAATGACCGTGATGTAATCCCGTTTCCGTCTGCATGAATATTTGCTTTTGAGATTGACGCGCATGATCGTTCCGTCCCTTTATCCGTATATTACCAGGGCAGCTGCCAGTCGCCGCGCTCGTAGAGGAAGTTGAGCGCGATAGCGACGCCGGCGAGTTCACCGCCGCTCTTTCCGGAGATTCCGGTGACGGAGAACTTGCAGGTGTCGATGTTCTGCTGCCATGCGTAAGCCGGCAGTTTCGCCATCAGCGGATCCATGAACAGCGGGCCCATGCTCTTGACAATGGTTCCGAGCACGATCATTTCCGGGTTGAAGACGTTGATGAGAGCGCCCATAGCCTGAGCGTTGCGTTCCATCACGCGGTCCCAGAATTCCAGAGCGAACGGATCGTTGGCGCGGATGGCTTTTTCCAGGCAGATCGCATCGATCTTGCTGTAGTCGCCGCCCGCGAGCTGGACGATCATGCTGTCCGGTTTGTCCGCGAGTTCACGGCGGAGGTTGTTCGCCATGGCTACGCCGCCGCAGTATGCTTCATAGCAGCCGACGAGACCACAGTTGCATTTGAGTCCCTTGCTGTCGATGCTCATGTGACCGACTTCTCCGGCGAGGTTGTGTTTTCCGCGGAGGAGTTTTCCTCCGGCGATGATGCCGCCGCCGATGCCGGTGGACATGGTGAGGTAGATCATGTCCTGCGTGCCTTTTCCGGCTCCGAAGAACCACTCGGCGAGTCCGGCGCCGTTGGCGTCGTTGTCGAAGAAGGCTTCCGTTTCAAACGCCTTGCCGAGATAGTCGCGGATGGGAACGTCGATCCAGCCGTTGAGGTTGCAGGGGTTGCAGATGAGACCTTTGTCGAAATCCATCGGGGAGGGCGAGCTGATGCCGACCGCGCGGAGATCCTTTTTGGCAAGTCCGGCTTCCGCGAGGAGGCGTTCGCCTTCCGCGACGACGAGGGGGAGAACCTCGTCCGGTTTTTTCATTTTGTTGCTGACGCGTCCGGATGCGAGGACGGTTCCGTCGCTCATCGCGAGACAGATTGCAATTTTCGTTCCGCCAATATCGAAGCCGAGAACGGGAAATTTTTCCGTAGACATGGTGCTGCTGCTCCTTTTCTTTAAAGTTTTAGACAATATATGCCGTTTTTTTTCAATATGCAAGTTGCAATCAATGCAAAGTGCATTAAATTAGCACAGTATTTGAAATTTTAAACCCGCAAAATGGAGATTTTTGCCGAATGAACCTGTTTTTTTCCGCTTTTGTCCTGCCGCCGGTCGCCGACGGGTCGCTCACGTATGCATTTTTTCACTCCGATCTCATGGGGCAGGGGATTGTTGTCGGCCTGACCCTGCTGTCGATTGTCACCTGGACTCTGATGATGGAGAAGGGGATCGGACTCAAGCGCGCTTACAAGGGATCCAGAAGTTTTCTGGAGGAATTCCGGCGCAAAAAGAACGTGATGTCGCTGCGAACCCGCGCGGAGGACGATCCTTCGCCCGTCGCCCGTGTCTACGAAAGCGGATTCGCCCGTCTCGCTCAGCTCAACGGAGATGAAACGGGAACGGCCATTACGCACTCCCGCCCGCTTACCCCGGTCGAAATCGACGTCGTCCGTTCCACAATGGAGGAAACGGTCGCCGACCAGATCGTGAAACTGGAGGACAAGATTATCGTTCTGATGACGGCGGTCAGCATCAGTCCGTTCCTGGGACTGTTCGGCACGGTGTGGGGCATCATGCTCGCGTTTACCGAAATGGCGATGGCGGGCAAGCCGGATATCCAGACTCTCGCTCCGGGCGTTTCGGGCGCTCTGCTTACAACCGTGCTCGGTCTGCTTGTCGCAATTCCTTCGCTGATCGGGTACAACTGGATCAGTTTCTTCATCAAACAGGTGACGGTGTACATGGACAACCAGGTTGAGGAGTTCACGAACAAACTGAAACTCGCCGCAGTGGAAGCCGAAGCCCGCAAACAGGGGGAGAAGGAAAAAGAGGCGGAGAAAGTCAAGCCGGAACCTGCGCCGGAGGAAATCAAGCCGGAGTCTCCGGTCTACCGCCATGCCCAGCCGGAAGTTCCCCCCGTCCAGATTGTCTATCAGACTCCGCCGCAGCCTGCGCCGCGTCCGGCTGTAATTTACGCTGCGCCGCAGCCCGCGCCCCAGCCGGAACCGCAGCCCGTGTCTCAGCCGGTTTATACTGCGCCCCAGCCGGAACCGCAGCCCGCGCCGCAGCAGGTCTATGTCCAGTCGGAGCCGCAGCCCGTTCCGGTTCAGTCGGTCTACACTCAGCCGGCGCCGCAGCCGGAGCCTCAGGCGGCACCGCAACAGGTCTATGTCCAGCCGGAACCACAGGCTGCACCGCAGCCGGTTCCGCCGCCGCAGACGTATGTTCCCCCTCCGCGCAGACCTTACACTCCGCCGGTTCAGAACGGATACGCGCCGCAGTACCAGCGTCCCCCGATGCCCGGATATGGAGATGAGGAGGACTGAGCATGGCACGGCATCGTTTCAGCAATCCTCCGTTCGATCAGATCAACGTCACTCCGCTGATCGACACGCTGTTCTTTCTGCTGATCATCTTCATGATCACCGCGCCTTTGCTCGAATACAGCATGGACGTCACGCCGCCGAGTTACAAGGCGGCGGATATCAAACCTGACGACAATTCCAAGATTGTCAACGTCCGCAAGGACGGTGTGATTATGTTCGAAGGGGCGAAGATGGAGCTTCCCGAGCTTGTGCAGCGTCTCACCGCTCTGCGCGACAGCGGACGCAAGTACAATTTCTTTCTCCGCGCCGACGCCGATCTGCGTTACGGGATGGTTATCGATGTGCTCCGCAACATCAAAAATGCGGGATTCAGCGATCTTTCCCTGATAACTTCCGCGGAGGAGTGAGGCTGTTATGCTCGGACTCTCCAGACCCATGCAGCTTTACCCCGACCTTCAGCGGGACTTCATCGGAAAGGGACTCAAGCGGTTCCTCTTCTGGACGATTCTTATTGTACATGTGATATTTTTCATCCTGCCTTCGCTGTGGTATCTGTTCGGCGAGTGGCTCAAGCCGGAGGAGAAAGTGATTTCGGTCGCGCTCGTCGATTTTCCGACGGATGACCCGAACGCGGGCGGCGGCGGACCGGGCGTATCGACCACGAATCCGAAGAACGAGAAGCCCGGTGAATCATCTGATCCCCAGCCGAATCTGCCCGAACTGAAGCCCGTCAAAGGTCTTCCGGATGTGCCGGACGTTCCGGATATTCCGACGGTTCCGAAAGTTCCCGATGTGAGCTTTCCTGTCCCCAAACCGCCCAGGCCGAAGCCGCAGCCGAAGAAAAACGTTCCGAAAACGGAACCGAAGAAAACGGTCCCGAAAAAGCCGGAAAAAAAATCTGCAAAAGAGCCGAAAAAGCCGAGCGTGGAAGAGCAAATCCGGGCTCAGCGCGATGCCGCCCGTAAAAACAATCCGCCCCGCAAAGGCGTTCAGAACGGCGGAACGAAGGCCGGAGACTCTTCGCGTGCCGGGGCGTTTAAGAATCTTGCCGAGGACCTGCGCCGCATGCGGGGCTCCGGCGGCGGCACGGGCGGCGGAACCGGAACCGGGCGCGGCCGTTCCCGCGGTTCCGGGACAGGCGGTTTTTACGACCCGACTCTTTCCGAACTGCTCAGGGCAATCGACCGCTACTGGGTTGACCCGCAGGTTTCCAGCAACTCTGCTCCCGATGCGGTGATCATCAAACTGCGTGTTGACGGACACGGCGGAATCACCGTGCTCGGCGCGGAGACCACCCGTAATCCCGCGATCGATTCCGCCGTTTCAAATGTTCTGAAGCGGCTCCAGGCGATCCGCGTTACTCCGCCGGAAAACCGTATTGCAAAAACTTATGAGATACGTCTGCGTATCAGAGAGGAATGACTGATGAACAACCGCCGCACCACGGAGATTCTGCTTGCGTTCTGCCTGATTGTCGTTACCGCAACCGGGTATATCCTTGTCACCGCGCTCGACCGGGTCCGCTTTGAAATTGAAAGCCTTCACTCCACCGTCCGCGCACTGAATGAAAAAGTCTCTTCCGCCCCGCTTCGCGCGCCCGCTCCCTCCGTACCGGAAAAGAGGGAGGCGGATGTCCCGATGGCGAATGCGCAGTTCTTTGATCCCGATGCCGTTTCCGGCGACCGCTTCATCACCTCGATTGCGGCGGATACGAAGAACATGAATTATCTGATCAACAACGATGCCACGCTCGGCAATGCGCTGATGCCGCGCGTCATGGATTCGCTCGGTGTGCGCGCATACGACGACCTCAACAAATTCCTTCCGCAGATGGCGGAATCGTGGAGTGTCTCTCCGGACGGGCTCCGCATCCGCGTCAAGCTCCGCGAGGGGATTCTGTGGCATGACTTCACCGACCCCGTCACGAAAAAGGAGTGGAAAGATGTTCCCGTCACTTCCGAAGATTTCAAATTCTATGTGGATGTCGTCAAGAATCCGAAAGTCGACGCCGCGCCGATGCGCACCTACCTCTCCGATCTCGACAGCGTCCGCGTCATCAACGACCGCGAGTTCGAAGTGATCTGGAAGAAACGCTACTTTCTTTCTCTTGACATGACCCTTTCGCTCTCTCCGCTTCCGCGTCATCTCTACCATGCCTATGAAGGTCCGTTCGACCCGGAGCGGTTCAATAACGACAACGAGCGCAACCGCATTCTTGTCGGCTGCGGACCCTACCGGTTCATCAAGTGGGACAAAGGGCACCGCATTCTCATGACGCGCTGGGAGAAGTATTACGGCGCGCGCTACGGCACGATGCCGCCGATCAAAGAGCTTGCTTTCGATGTGATCCAGCACCCGAACACGCGTCTTCAGGCTCTGCTCTCGAAGGACCTGGACGCCGCGCCGCTTACGCCCGACCAGTGGATTCACCGCACGAATTCCCGCGAGTTCGGACCGGACGGTTTTCTGCGCAAGTTCAAAACTTCGCAGCTGGTCTACAACTACCTCGGATTCAATCTTTCCAATCCGCTGTTCCGCGATGCGAAAACGCGTGTCGCATTGAGCCATCTCGTCGACCGCGACCGTATCGTGAAGGATATTTATTACGGGCTTGCGGTTCCGGTTTCGGGTCCGTTCTTCCCGGAAGGACCGGCATATGACAAGTCGATCAAGCCGTATTCGTATTCCCCGGAGCTTGCGAAGAAACTTCTTGCCGAAGCCGGCTGGCGCGATGAGGACGGAGACGGCATTCTGGAGCGCGACGGACGGAAGTTCAAGTTCACCCTGATGTACCCGAACGCCAATGAAACCTACAAGCGGATGCTTCCGATCATCAAGGAGGCTATGGCGAAGGCGGGAATCCAGATGGAACTGCTCGGGCTGGAATGGTCGGTCTGCGTTCAGCGTCTGGAAAAGAAAAGTTTTGACATGTGCGCGCTCGGCTGGAGCGGCGGGCTGAATCCCGACCCGTTCCAGCTGTGGCATTCGAGCCAGGCGGATGTCGAGGGGTCGAGCAATCACATCCGGTTCAAAAACGCGGAAGCGGACCGTCTGATCGAGTCGATCCGCGTGACGTTCGACGCATCGGAACGCCAGAAGCTCTATCACCGCTTTCATCGTCTTGTGCACGAGGAACAGCCTTACATTTTTCTGTTCGCCCCGGCCGACCTGAACGCTCTGAACAGCCGTTACCGCAATGTCCGCGAGTTCCCGCTCGGCATTGTCGACTCGATCCTGTGGACTCCGAAAGCGCAGCAGCTTTCCCTGTAAGATTTACAGCAGGGACTTGAGCTCTTCCAGAAATCTGCGGGAGAGAGCGGAGAACACGGGGAAGCGTTTCCATGCGATGCAGTGCCGTACCGTTTCCGCCGAACCCAGCGGACGGAAGCAGAGGTTCCTCGTGCGGATGAAATCCGCCTGACTGCGGAACATCAGTATTTTGCCGAGTCCGCTCTGCACATACTGCGCCAGTCCGCAGTAGATGAAGTTGAATGTTGCGGCGATGTTCAGTTCTTCCGGAGCGGCGTTGACCCAGCCTGCAATCTTTTTCTGCAGTTCGGGTCTCTGCGGAAGGATGAGCGGAATGCCGCGGATGTCTTCCGTGGTCAGGACATTCTTTTGCGCCAGCGGATCGTCGCGGAGCATGAGCAGTCCCCATTCATCGGTTTCGGGGAGAGAGAGAAACTCGTATTTTTCGCTGTCGACCGGTTCGAGCAGAATGCAGAAGGTGAGCGAGCCGTGGTCGAGCAGTTCCCGGACTTCCGTCGCATCGCCGTATACTTGACGGAGACGGATTCCGGGATGCCGTTTTCTCAGATTTTCCACGGCTTTGAGCACCAGCCCGGACTGCCCGCCGCCGATGGAGATCTCCCCGTGCAGAGTTTCCGGTTCCTGAGTCAGTTCCTCTTCCGTTTTTTTCAGCAGAGCGGCAATTTCCTCCGCGCGCTTCCGCAGCAGAATACCCTCTTCGGTCAGAGTGATGCCGCGCTTTGTGCGGACGAAGAGCTGTTTCCCGAGCTCCTCCTCCAGATTCATGAGCTGCCGCGAAAGCGAAGGCTGGGCGAGATGCAGCGATTTTGCCGCTCTTGTCACATTCCCTTCACGCGCCACAGCGAGAAAATAACGCAATACCCGGATATCCATTCGAAACTCCTTTTCCGGTTACTATACATTCTTTATCATAGCTTTCAAGCATGATATTCCATATAAAACAAGTATTTGACATAATTCACGGATTGCGGTATATTACGTTTTCAACCGGAGGATGAAAAATGGCGGAGACCAAAAGCTCTGAAATGCCGCGGAGAAGCGGACGCATTGATATGACGGAGGGCAGTATCTGGAAAAGTCTGATTCTGTTTTCCCTTCCGCTGATTCTCGGGAATCTGCTTCAGCAGCTGTACAACACTGCGGATTCGGTGATTGTCGGGATGTACGTCGGGAACAACGGTTTTGCGGCGGTCAGCGCGAGCACTTTCATCATTGGTTTCATGATTGCCTTCAGCATGGGAGTTGCCGCGGGGGCTGGAGTGGTGATTTCACACTTCATCGGCGCGGGGGATGCGGACCGGGTTCGCAAGGCGGTGCACACGGCGCTGACTTTTTCGGGACTGCTCGGTCTGGTTCTTTCGCTTGCGGGAGTTTTGCTCAGCCGGAAAATCATGCTCTGGATGGATGTTCCGCCGGAGATGCTGGAGGAGGCGGTTGTCTATTTTCAGCTCTATTCCGCCGGACTTGTCTTCAGCATCATTTATAATATGGCGGCGGGAATTCTGAATGCGACTGGCGACTCGAAGCGTCCGCTGCTTTACCTCGCGGTTGCCTCGGTTGTGAACATCGCTCTGGATTTTGCACTGATTGCGGGTTTGAAGACCGGGGTTTCGGGCGCGGCGGTTGCGACGGATGTCAGCCAGCTGCTCTCCTGCGTTCTGATTCTCCGTTTTCTGATGCGTTCTTCGGGACCGTGCCGGGTCAGGCTGCGTTCGCTTGGAATGAACCGTGCGATCCTTGCGGGCGTCATCGGCGTCGGTTTGCCGACCGGAGTTCAGAACATGATGATTTCGCTTTCCAACATGTTCGTTCAGACGAGCGTGAACCGGTTCGGCGTGGATGCCGTTGCGGGGTACGGTGCGTACATGAAAATCGATGGATTCAATATTCTGCCGATGCTGAGCCTGGGACTTGCCATGATGACGTTTGCCGGACAGAATTACGGTGCGGGAAAGATTGACCGCATCCGCGACGGAATGCGCGTTACGCTGATACTGACATTCGGTTATTCCATTCTGACAACGGGTCTGATCCTGACGTTTGCCGCGCCGCTGATCCGTCTGTTCACACCGGAGAAGGCGGCGATTGCATACGGCGTCCTGATGGCGCGGAATCTTGCGCCTGTTTATCTGGTGCAGGGCGTGATTCAGGTTCTGGGCGGAGCCGTACGCGGTGTGGGGAAAGCGGTTCCGCCGATGCTGATCCTGCTGTTCGCATTCTGTGTCTGCCGGATTGTCTGGCTGACCTTTTTCGCACCTTCGTTTCATCACATCGAAAGCGTCTTCGGCGTCTATCCCGCGAGCATCATTTTCGGCATGATCCTGACGGTCGTTTACGTCTGGAAATGGGACTGGCTGAAAGAGAAAAGCCTCTGATCCCGCCGGGTTACACGAACTGTGTGCCGCCGTTGATGTTCAGAATTTCACCGGTGGCATAATCGTTTTCGAGCAGGAAGCGGACGGCATTGCAGATTTCATGTGCGGTTCCTGCTCGGGCGAGAGGGATTGACTTACGCAAGGCATCCTGCTCCTGCGGAGTCAGCCGCTCCTGAATCTCTTTCGACTCAATCATGCCGGGCGCAACCGCATTCACGGTGATTTCCGGTGCGAGCTGTTTCGCCAGACTGCGCGTCAGCGTGTGAAGTGCGGCCTTGCTCATTGCATACTCCAGCATCCGCCGGTTTGCCGCGCGGTACGCCCAGACCGATGATATGTTCACAATTTTGCCGCCGTGTTCCTTCATCTTTTCCGCCGCGGCGAAGGAACAGAGATAAGGTCCTTTCAGATTCACTCCGAAGACCCGGTCGAACCACACGGCATCCTCCATTTCCGCAGGACGCTTATAGGGATCGACCCGGGCGTTGTTGATCAGCACGTCGAGCGTCTCAATCTGTTCAAAGGCGGACCAGACAGCGCGGGAGTCGGCAATGTCGAAGACGAGGGCGCGTCCGCCGGTTTCCTTTGCAATCATTTCCGCACGCGCCGCGCTGCGGGCGCAGTTGACGATGACGTGCATCCCCACCGCCGCAAGTTCGCGGCAGAGCTGTTCGCCGAGTCCCTGCGAGCCTCCGGTGACGAGCACAGTTTTTCCGCTGAGTTCCATAAGACGCCTCACCAGTCGCTGACTGCGCCGTCTTCACGGAACAGACGGGGCAGGCGGATGCTGATTTTCGGGTGTTGGCGGCAGAGCTCTTCATTGAGTTCGATTCCCCAGCCCGGTTTTTCCGGAAGGTTCAAAAATCCGTCGTGAACCTGAAGCGGTTCCGTGATGACATCGTTTCGCCAGTCGTTCAGATGCAGCCGCTCCTGAATGAGAAAGTTCGGCGCGACGGCATCGAGATGCGCGGAAATCACCGTCAGAACCGGGCTCATCGGGCAGTGTGGCGCGAGAAATGCAGAGAAACAGTCTGCGAGTACGCCGATTTTGTATGCTTCAAGGAAGCCGTTGCAGTGAGCCAGATCCGGCTGAACCACGCGAATGGCGTCCTGTTCGAGCAGTTTGCGGAACTCCCAGCGGGATTCGAGCCGCTCGCCCGCTGCGACCGGAATGCGGACATTGTGCGCTACCCGTGCCATTGCTTTTTCATCGAGCTGTGAAACAGGCTCTTCGTAGAACAGAAGTTTGTACGGTTCCAGTGCGCGGCCGATCGCAATTGCAGATTCCGAATCGTAGCGTCCGTGTCCGTCGAACATCAGCAGATCGTTTTCGCTGATGTTTTCTCGGATGGTCTCCGCGGCTTTCGCAATGATCCGTGTTACGGCTGGATCGTACATCGGCCAGGAGGGTTTGGATATGCTGAACTTGAACGCCGTATATCCCCATTGCTTCACTTCGGCAAGACGCTCTTTGATGACGGACGGGTCGGTGGAGCCGCCGGTCCATCCGTTTGCGTAAACCCGGATTTTCGTACGGTATGGGCCGCCGAACAGCTTGTAGACTGGCACTCCGCGGCACTTGCCGAGAATGTCCCAGAGTGCGAGCTCAATTCCCGCGACAGCCGAGCCCTTGACCACGCCGCCGCGCCAGAATTTCTGTCTCTGCATGACCTGGCAGAGGTATTCGATGTGGGTTGGGTCTTCGCCGGTCAGCAGCTCTTCGAGGTCGCCGAGCAGGGCGATGACCGTGTTCGTATAACCTCCGAGTGATGCCTCGCCGAGTCCGGTGATTCCCTCATCGGTGTGAACGCGGACGAAGAGATAGTTCTTGTTGGAGAGCTGTCCGGTTCCGGGCGTGGGGGCTCCGACGACAACGGGTTCAATTTTCGTGATTTTCATTCTTCCATAAATTCCTTTGCAAAGCGGTAAAGCTCTTCCGGTGAAAGTTCCGGACGGTAGATTCCGATTCCAACGCCGGCGCCGTCCGCTGTTTTCAGAAACGCCCGTTTGTTGGCGCGGATTATTCCGCCGACTGCGAATACGGGGAGTGGAAGCACCGATTTCAGAACCGCAATATTTTCGGGCGTTCCGCACGGAAACGCTTTCAGAATGTCCGCTCCGGCGTCGATCGCGTCAAACGCTTCCGTCGGCGTGGCGAATCCGGGCATGGAGAGCATCCCGAGCTCCTTTGTCCGGCGGATTACCGTGGGGCGCATGTTCGGCGAGATGATGAATTCTCCGCCCGCTTCCCGCACCTGTTCCGCCTGTTCCGGCGTGAGGACGGTTCCCGCGCCGATGATGATTCCGGTTCCCGCAAAGTGTTCCGCGAGCAGACGGATGCTTTCGAGTGCGCCCGGACGGTTCAGCGGAACTTCCATGAGACGGACTCCGGCGCGGACTAGTGCATCGCCGCACTCCGCGGCGTTCCCTGGAGCGAGACCGCGCAGAATTGCGACAATTCTCTCCCGGATGAAAATGTCAAACAATGGATGTTTCCCCATGAGAATATCCTTTCTCTGTTTTTTTTCATTATAGCACAGGAATCTGTTTGAAACTATGCAGATGCGGCTGTATTTTATGGAAAACAGGCTGAATTATGGAAAATCTTGGCAAATATCAACAGTTTATCGAAGGCCTTGAGGCTCTTTCGCGCTTCAGCGGCTGCCATTTTGTGATTAAAACCGGAGAACGTGCGTGGCTGACTCCGCTTCCGCAGGAGCTGCGTTATCATTGCTGCGCATTCTGCCGTGCGGTCAAAGAGCAGAGCGGACGTATGAATCTTCTCTGCAATCGTCATCACGCCGAGACGGCTCTCCGGGAGGCGGTGCAGCGCCGTGAACCGTTCGAGACTGTCTGTCACGCCGGAGTGACGGAGCTTGTGATTCCGATTCTTGCCGGAGGCTGCCGCGGCGCGGTGTTTGCCGGCCCGTTCATATCGACAGGGCCCGCGGATATGCCGGAGAGTCTTCGCCGGATTTATGAGGAGCTCCCGAAACTGCCGCGTTCGCGGATGCCTTCGCTCCAGGCGCTGGTGAGTGCGCTTCTGACCGCGTGTGAGCCGGAGAGCTGGCGCAAGTCTCCGCTTGCGCTTCTTCCTGCGGCGGATTATGCGCGGATAGACGAGCGGATGCAGAAAACGCTTCAGTATCTTCACCGGAATTTCCGGAAGCCCCTGCGTGTAAACGAGGTGAGCCGCGCAGTCGGGTTGAGCCGTTCGCGTTTCATCCATTGCTTCACGCGTGCGTTCGGAATATCGTTCTGCGAGTATCTTCAGCGTCTGCGCCTTTCGGAAGCTCTGCCGTGGGTGGAGCTGACGGATCTTCCGTTCAGTGCGGTTGCGGAGGAGTGCGGCTTTGCGGATCAGAGCCGTTTTTCCGCGTTGTTCAGACGGTATTGTCATGTTTCGCCCGGCGCATTCCGGAAAAGACGGAGCGTTTTTCCTCAAGTTTCAAGTGACTTTTTTTCACAGAGCTCTTGATTTTCAGAAAACATGGGGTACATTAAATTTCAAGGTTTAAACTAAAGAAACGAGGTATACTCTCATGAAAACCGCTTATATCTTCTCCGGACAGGGCGCTCAGACTGTCGGAATGGGCAAGGATCTCTATGAACAGAGCAACGCCGCGGCCGCAATCTTCAACGAGGCGGATTCCGTGCTCGGATGGAGCATTTCCGACATCTGCTTCAACGGTCCTGCGGAAAAACTGACCGAAAGCAAATACTGCCAGCCGGCAATCTATACGACCAGCATGGCGTGTCTCGCCGCTTACCGCGAAAAATTTGACGGCGATCCCGATGAAGTCGTCGGCTGCGCCGGACTCAGCCTCGGCGAGTATGCTGCTCTTGCCGCCGCGGGATATTTCACTTTCGCGAACGGACTCAAACTTGTCGCCCGCCGCGCCGAACTCATGGATGAAGCCTGCCGCGCGACACAGGGCGGAATGGCGGCGATCATCGCCGGAAATCCGGACGTCATCCGTGAAGTCTGCAAAGAGTGCGATATCGACGTCGCCAACTACAACTGCCCGGGTCAGATCGTGATCAGCGGTGAAAAGGAAGGCGTTCTCAAGGCTTGCGGAATGCTGAAGGAAAAAGGCGTGAAGCGCGCAATTCCGCTGAACGTCGCCGGAGCATTCCATTCGCGTCTCATGGCGGAAGCCGGCAGACAGCTGCGCGGACCTCTCGCGGACACCTTTGTTTCCGAGCTGGAACACCCGGTCGTGCAGAACCTTACGGGGGCTGTTGAGACGGATCTTCAGCAGATCAAGGAAAACCTTGCGGGTCAGGTTGCCGGCAGTGTCAAATGGGAAGACTGCGTCCGCACGCTGATCGGGCTCGGAGCAGAGAAATTCGTTGAATTCGGACCGGGCGCTGTTCTGACCGGATTCGTCAAGAAGATTGATCCCTCCAAAACATTGGTCAATGTTTCCGGAATGATTCAATAAATTGCAACTGAAAGGATTTAGAAATGGGAAAGAACCTTGAAGGAAGAGTCGCGCTCGTCACAGGCGGAGCCCGCGGCATTGGCAGAGCCATCTGCGAAAAACTCGCGTCGGAAGGCGCAACCGTTGCCATGGTCGACATCATGCTCGACGTTGCGGAGAAGACCGCGGCTGAATTCCGTGCGAACGGACATGAAGCATTTGCCGTTGCCGCGAACGTCGCGAAGTTCGAAGATGCCGAAGCCGCCGTTAAAGCTGTTGTCGAGAAATACGGCAAACTTGACATTCTCGTGAACTGCGCCGGAATCACGCGCGACACCCTGATGCTCAAAATGACCGAGCAGGACTGGGATGCTGTTATCGCCGTGAACCTGAAGGGCGTGTTCAATATGACGAAAGCCGCGATCCGCCCGATGATGAAAGCCCGTTTCGGCCGTATCGTCAACATCTCCTCGGTCGTCGGCCGCATGGGCAACGTCGGCCAGGCGAACTACGCAGCTTCCAAAGCCGGCGTGCTCGGTCTGACCAAGACGACTGCGCGTGAGTTTGCCTCCCGCAACATCACCGCGAACGCCGTTTGCCCGGGCTACATCGCCACGGATATGACGGAAAAACTCCCGCAGGAAGCCCGTGATGCGTTCCTCGTGAACATCCCGCTGAAGCGCGCCGGCAAACCCGCCGATGTCGCAAACGTCGTCTACTTCTTCTGCTCTCCGGAAGCTGATTATGTGACCGGACAGGTCCTGAACTGCGACGGCGGTTTCCTGATGTAATTTCCGTTTTTCAAACGGAATGCAATGATTTGCGCCCCTCCGGCTGAATTCAGCCGGAGGGGCGCAATGTTTTCAGAGGAATTTTTTGGTTTCCGCTTGAAAAGGAATCGGAAAAGCGATATTTTACGGGAACCTCAAAAAAGGAGATTTGCAATGGCAGATCAAATTGGCAGAAAACTCAAAGTTCTTATGATCGGAAACAGCTTCACGCAGAGCGTCCCATATTTCTTCCCGAGCATCGTCGAGGCTTCCGGAAACGATTCGCTTGTGCTTGAGATGGCGGCAATCGGAGGATACACTCTCGCAACTCACTGCAGCGATTATTATAAATCCGAACAGAATCCCGAACACAGACCCTACTGGACCGGATTCAAACAGGCAAGTCTGCATGAACTCCTCTCCGAACACAAGTGGGATATCGTCACCGTTCAGCAGGCAAGCGATCAGAGCTGCAATCATTCCGTAAGTTCCTGGCGCGCGGATGAACTCATCAGTCTCATCCGTCATCATCAGCCGGAGGCGGAAATCATGACACAGCTCATCTGGGCATTCCGCGCAGACGATGCGGCAATCCGCATTCCCGACGGCTACTGGAAGTTCGATCAGCACGAAATGTATCAGCGGCTCCTCAAAAGCTATGGCGAACTCGCGGAAACTCATAACCTCCGCGTCATTCCCGTCGGGCTCGCGGTCGAGATCGCCAGGGAAAAATCTCCGCTGAAATTCAAGAACTATGATCCGGCAATTCTCGATACGCTCAATCCGCCCGATGTTCCCCCGCAGGCGGGCGATCCGGTCGGCGACATCCGCTGGAGAAAAGACGAAAAAACAGGCGAACTTTTCCTCTATCGTGACACCAGTCACATGAACGTCCGCGGCAAGTATCTGCAGGCATGCGTCTGGTATATCCTCCTCTATGGACGGATCGCCGAAGACATCAAGTACATTCCGAAAGAGCTTTCCGACTCCGAGGCGAAACTTCTCGCCCGATGCGCGGAGCAGGCGGTCCGCGAGTACAAACAGGTCAAATAATCCCGAATCCGCAAACGAAAACGGCGCAATTCCATGAATCCGGAGCTGCGCCGTTTTTCATTTTCAGAACAATTATTTTTCTTCTGCGAGCTCCTTTTTCGGAAACACCCACCCCTCCAGGAAGATGACCAGAGAGAACAGCACCAGCGATGCGGGAATCAGGAAAAAGGAATGTTTCAGGCCGATGTGGTCTCCGCAAACGCCCATGATCCAAGTGAAAAATCCGCAGCCCGGAATGCCCATCGCCGAAAAATAAATGTAAAGCATTGTTGAATCCAAATGCGGCAGCTGATGCACGCCGTACACCTGAAGCGTCGGCCAGTACGGAGCAATTCCGATTCCTGCGAGAAAAAGCAGGAAGAACAGAACCGCAAAAAACAGCACACCAGATCCGAGCATTGCCGGAGACAAAACTGTCAGCAGAAGCGTAACGGGAATCGTGCCGAGTCCGGCTGCAAGCAGAATGATTTTCAGATTTCCCGGACGCGCAATCAGCCCGAAATAAGTCCGTCCCGCAAACATGCCGAATGCAATCGCCGCGGTGCCGAGTCCCGCCATCCATGCGCTCGCATTGAAGCTGATCTGGATGTATGCGGCCGTCCAGAATGTCAGGCAGAACTCAGAGCCGGCGCCAAGAAACATTCCGAGGCAGTAGACCCAGAAGCGCGGTGTCTTGCCGATCGCGGCGGAATAATCCCAGATTGCGGCAAGGCTTACGCCGCCTGCGGTTTCCGGATATTTTCTGTCCGGGTTCTCTTTCCAGAGAAAGAGAAGCGAAGTCAGCAGGGCAAGTCCGCCCGCGCATGCAAGAATGATGCGCCAGTTCACGCCGAGCGTCAGCAATCCGCCGGCGCCGAGGACGCAGATCCCGATTCCGATCGACCAGAAAGCGTGTGCGATATTCACATACCGCTCCGGCGCGTCCTTGTGAAGGTCCTGCACAAACGGTGTGGCGACGCCCTCGCAGATACCTTCTCCGATTCCCGCAATCAGCAGGCACGGTATCAGCATCCAGTACGAGGGGACAAATGCGCAGAGCAGAATTCCGCCGCCCGTCAGAATCATGCAGGACCCCATTGAAATGCGTTTGCCGATCTGTCCCGCGATCGCTCCGCAGAGAATAAGCGCGATCACAATCGCGACGCTGCGCATCAGATGCAGAACTCCGCCCGCGGCCATGCCGCCTTTGTCGAGCGGAAAATTCAGGTCAGCTCCCATTGCGACAATCACAATCGGGATGGAAAGCGAACACAGCGAATATGCCGCGAACGCCGCGTATGACGCCACATCATAGCGTCCCAGTTTCAGTTTCCCGGAAGACATAACAACTCCTTTTTCAGAAAATAAATCAGGTAAAATACCCTGAAAATTAAAAAATACAAGCCGTTTTTTCATTTTGCGGTTGCTTTTTCTCCGAAAACATTGTATAATAATTCCGAAACAAAAAGGAAACAGAGCATGACAGCACAAACGACAAAGCCCATACACAACCCGCTGAAAGTGGTCTCTTTCGGCGAAGTCCTGTTCGACATCATCGGCGGCGAGCCGTTCCTCGGCGGAGCCCCGCTGAACCTCGCGGCGCATCTCTGCAGACAGGGCGCGCAAACAGCACTCGTTTCCGCAGTCGGCAATGATGAGCTCGGACGGAACGCGCTTGAACAGATCCGGAAAATCGGACTCGATATACACGCAATTGCCACACTCACAGACCGTCCGACCGGAACGGTGACCGCCCGGCTTGATGAAAACAAAGTCGCAACCTACGATTTTGCGGCGGACACGGCGTATGACCACATTCCGCTTCCGCAAATTGATACCGATATCGACCTCTTCTGTTTCGGCACACTCGCACAGCGTTCGCCCGAATCGCGCGAAACCCTCCGGAAACTTCGCAGTTCGCTCGACTGTCTGTTCTTCTACGACGTCAATCTGCGCCAGAATTTCTATTCCAGAGAGATTCTGGAGGAGTCGCTGAACGCGGCGGACATTGTGAAGCTGAACGAGGATGAGTTTCCCGTTCTGGCTTCGATGTTCGGTCTTCCGGACGACCCGGAGGCGTTCCGGCGTCACTTCGGACTCCTGTTCGTGCTCCTGACTCTCGGTCCTGACGGCTGCGATCTCTATGGGGAATCCGGCAGGATTCACTCTCCGGCAGTTCCGGTCAAAGTCGTCAGCACAGTCGGCGCGGGCGATTCGTTCAGTGCGGCGTTTCTGTATCACTACCTGACCGGCTCGTCCCTTGCGGATGCGCTTGCGGCGGGGAACCGCCTTGCCGCGAAAATCGCCGGGCAAAAAGGCGCAATCTGAGGAGAACCGGAATGGACAGCGACGATTTCCGTGTTCTCGGAGCGGATATTTATTTCCGCTCCGGCTTTCCGTTCGCGATTGCGAAATACAACCACACGCAGAAGGAATTCGCCCACATTGCGCCCGCCGTCCGCGAGTTCTGGAAAATCACGTACATTGAAAACGGCGCATCGACGCTTGAGTTCAGCGGACGGCGTTACAAGCTCCGCGCGGGGAGCATCTACCTGATGCACCCGGATTTGAAGACGCTCTACCATATTACGGAAGAGCCGCTTTCAGTCTGCAACATTCTGTTCACCAAAGATTTCCTGAAAGAATTTCTGCCGGAACTGATGCGCCGCTTCCATTTTTTCTCGGTTTTCACCGATGACTTTGTCCGCCAGAAGAAAATTCCCTTCTACGCGCTGGAATCATCGCGTCCGATCCGCGCGATGGTGATGGAGCTTGAGCAGGAATATTTCCGCAAGGAGATCAACTATCAGCTGAACATCAAATTGAATCTGATGCGTCTTCTGCTTCAGTTTCAGCGGGAATCGGCGTTCCTGGAATCCGGACGCGAGCGGATCGTGTCGGAGATCCGTTCGATGCTGGAGGAGGACCTCCGCCGGAGCTTCAGCCTGACGGATCTGGCAAAACATTTTGCGGTCAGCAAGCAGCATCTCTGTCATTTATACAAGCAGCAGACGGGGCGTTCGATCATTGAGGACGTCAATGAGCGCCGGATGGACCATGCCGCGGAGCTCCTTCTGAACGGCGCGACTCCGATTTCCGAAATCTGTTACCGCTGCGGTTTCAACGATCTGAGTTATTTCTACCGCACGTTCAAGCAGCGTTTCGGTCTCAACCCCGGCGAATTCCGCAGACACGGGAAATGATTCGGCGGAAATGCATTCGTTTCGAATGCGAAAGCGCCGCCGTTTACGGCAAAGAGCGGTGAAGAGGCGGTATGAAAAGCCGTCGCTTAAATCCGGATTCTGTAAATCTTCGGAATCAGGAACTTTAAAACAGCCGCTGCGGGGACTGAAAGAATCATTCCCGTTATGCCGCCGAGAAGTCCGCCAAGAAGGACAACGATAATCGTCTCCAGTGTCGTCAGACCAATCGCCCCGCCGACAAGCGTCGGATAAAGGAACAGCTGTTCCAGAAGACCGTTGATCAGCAGGTAGGAGAGGCAGACGCCGATCAGAGTGATGATCAGCTGCGTTTTGCAGAAGCAGAGACAGACTGTGACGGTCAGTGCAAAACTCGCAAGCGGTCCGATGAACGGAAGAAAAATCGTCATGCCCGCAGCAAATGCAAGCGGAAACGCGTTCGGCACCGAAAATGCGGAGAACAGAACAGTATAGATTGCAGTCTCGATCAGGACAATCGAAATGTAGCCGCGCACCCAGCGGTTGAACATCAGGGCAATTGAATTGATGATTTCCGCCGCTTCATTCCGCACATGATCCGACGTCTTCGGCATCCACGGCGAATTGAAGATCGCATGAACACACCAGCGTCCGATATCCGATTTTTCCCCGCCCGTTTCGAACGACGCCATCTTTACCGTGAAAAAAAGAAAGAAAAAGAAGAACAGGAGCAGGTCAAACGCAAACGTTCCCAGCCTCGACGCCGTATCCAGCAGGAATCCGACCAGACCGCGTCCTTTGGAGAATGCCAGCTGTGCCAGTTCCGAGCGGTTTTCCTTTACGTAGCCGTGAATCCAGGAGCGGAGCTCCTGCGCGAATTCCCGCAGCGAAGGTGTTTTCTCTTCGGCGTCCGTTTCCGCTTTTTTTTCCGGTTCCAGGAGAGCCGGTGTTTTTTCCCCGGCATTTTTCACAGGCTCTTTTTCGGAGATCAGGCTGGAAAGTTTCTGTTCCGCCTGTTTGAGCATCGGACTCTCTGTCGCCCAGTGTTTGATGGATTCCCCTGCGTCCATTGCGGCGGGGATGATCAGAGTCGCTGAGGTGAACAGAATCAGTACAAGCGCAATTGCAAGAGAGATGAACATGGCTCCGGTTGATTTCATGACCAGACGGTTCCGTTCCGCTTTCTGTTTTTCCTCTTCGGTTTGGATGTGTTCTCCGGCAAGCCTTTGGCGGAGCCGGATAACCGGGGAAAACAGAAGACGGAAGAACGCATCTGCGCCGCGCATGGGGGCCGTCTGGAAAATCCGTTCAAAGAATTTTTCAAGCGGTAGGAAAAAGTATGCCGCAATGATTCCGAAAATGAGCGATTTTAAGTAGAGCGCGGTCAGCACGAAGAGCAGAAGAATCACGATTGCCGCGATGACGCCCGCACCGGAACGGAAGAGTCCTTTTTTCTTTTCGGAATCCATGCGGACCTCCTGCGGTCAGAGTGTTTTCGGGACCGCCGCGGTGACGGCCAGGATCTGCGGCAGCAGCTGTTTCTTGCGGCTCAGAATGCCCGGCAGACGGAAAATTCCGTCGGAGCGTTTCCCATAGGGAAGTGCACGGATGATGGGGACGGCTCCGGCGATCAGCAGTTCCGAGTTGCCGCGGACCGGGTCGGTGACGAGCAGAGCGATGAAGTCGAGTCCCTCGCGCTCAATGATGCCGTTCATGTCTTTCAGCAGTTCATCGCGCCGGCGGTGCAGAAGTTCGAGATTGTTTTCCTCCACCTGCGAGAGAGCAAAGCGGTACGTATTCTCTTCGTAATTCTTGCGGTCGGCGTTGATGACCTCGAGCGATGTTTTGACGGCGAGCGGAGAATCGATCCGCATGAGTCCTTCCATGAGTTCGCTGCCGGTGGTCCCGGAAATTTTTTCGAGCCACGCGCCGATCGCACGGTCCTGTGCGGTTGTGGTCGGCGACTGGTAAAGCAGAGTGTCGGTGATGAGACCGCAGAGCAGCAGTCCGGCAATCTCTTTGGTCGGGCGCAATCCGGCGGAGCGGTACATTCCCGCGACGAGCGTGCAGGTGGAGCCGACGGCGTCCGCAGTGAACTTGATCGGTTCCACGGTCGGTTTCATGCCGATGCGGTGATGGTCGACGACTTCGATGACCGGGATTTCCTCAAGTCCGGGGATTCCCTGGGTAACTTCGTTGTGATCGACGAGAATCATGGAGTAGGGCGGCGGAGCGGAAAACGCGGTCTGCGGAACGGCGCCGATGAGTTTGCCGTCATGGTCGCAGACGGGAAAAACATCTTCCGAGGCGGCGAGCGCCTGCAGCCGCACTTCGCGCACCATGTCGTCGGGCGAGAAGACGGGAACCTTGCGGTTCAGCGACGCCGAGCAGACGGGACAGCTGAATTTCAGACGGCGGATCACCGTTGCGGAGTCGCACGCCGTGCGCAGAATGGTCACTTTCTTGAAAGTGGCGAGTTCCACCACGGAAGATTCCACGGGGCAGTTGCCGGTGATGATGAGAAGTTTGATCGGGCGCTGAAGGACGCGGAGATGAATCTCCGGCCGGTCGCCCACGATGATTGCCGGCTCGTGGTTCATCGACGCGTTCAGGTGACGGTCAAAGAAATCCGCGCTCATGGCGGCGACAAAGACGTCGAATGTGCGCAGTTTGCCGTCCGATTCCGATTCGCCGGTCAGTGATTCCGCGTCAAGCACGGCGCGGATCATGTTGATGGAGGACGCGATGGAGCGTCCCGTGAGGCTTTGTCCTTCCTCCGAACCGATATTCAGCAGGTCGGAGAGCAGGGAGAACGGGCTGAGCGTTCCCTCGTACTTTCCGTCCGCGTCGACAACCGGCATTGCGGGAACGCCGGTGTCTTTGAGCTTGCGGACCGCGTCGAACAGCGAAAGGTCGGCTGTCACATGCGGAAAATCCGTTTTCATGATGTCGCGGATGCGCAGATAGACGTCGTTTCTGCACTGCGGGGGCTGGAGCTTGAAGTGGTCGAAGATCCATGCCGCGCGGTCCGGCAGAATGCCGGGGCAGATCGGCGTGACGTTTTTCTGACCGAGCGCGTGTTTCAGCGCGGCGAGCGCATAAGCCGACATGATGCTGTCCACATCCGGGTTTCTGTGCCCGGATATGAAGACAGGACGGTCATAGTGCTGGATCGGAGGAAGTTCCATCGGAGCGTCACGCGGGGAGGTGGAACGCGTCGATGATATCCTGAACCTGCTTGTCGTTGATCGGCTTGAAGTCGCCGATGCGGGCGGCAAGACGGATGCACTTCGCGGTGAAGTCGGAGACTTCGAGGCGGTCGAATGCTTCGATCAGGTTCTTTCCGACGGTGAAGATTCCGCAGTTTTCGACGATGACGACCGGGGTTGCGGGTGTGATCTTATCGGCGACGCAGAGCGGGTTCGCCATGAAGTCGGCGCAGGAGACAACCTGGATGTCGCGCATGGCGATGTAGCTTTCCGGAATGGTGCGGCTGTCGAGCTGAGTTCCGGTCGTGGCGTATGCCATGACGTTCGGGGAACGGGACATCATGATGGCATGAGCCCAGTCGAAGCGCTTGTAGATTTCGCGGAAGAGTGCCGCCTGGCATGCCGGGTTCTTTCCGGCTTCCGCTTTGCCGTCTGCAATGCGGACGATATCTTCGATGCGGAGTGCGAGGGGATCGAATCCGGCCGGAGTGACGAGGAAGTCGTCGTCCGCGATCTGGGCGGAGATTCCGAGGTTTCCTGTGAAGACGAGGCGCTGACGGTAGAGGCGGGAGGCGAACTTGACGATGCTGTCGCGCAGTTCGCACTCATACGGGGATGCATAGTCCTGCACGAAGGTTTCCCATTTCGCGGGATCGCAGGATCCCTGCGGCTTGAGCGGCGCCTTCATTCCTGCGGACTGGATCTGGATGCGTGCGATGAAGTCGAGCGTTTCGAAACGTTTGAAGGCCTGTTCGACGGATTCTCCGCAGACGACGGCGCCGTGGTTTTCCATCATGACGCAGTCTGCGCCCTTTGCGAATTCGGCGGAGATGATTTCGCCGAGGGTTTTGCTTCCGGGAATGTCATATTTGGAGAAAGCGACTTTTCCGCAGATATCCGCGGTTCCGGGGATGAGATTGGTATCGGGGCATCTTCCGACGAGGCTGAATGCGACGAGAGCGGGGGAGTGTGCGTGAAGCACGCTTTTTGCATCCGGACGGAGGGAGTAAACGGCCTTGTGGAAGGGCAGTTCGACGCTGGGGCGGTGTTTGCCGATGACGGTTCCGTCGGGTTTGACCATCATGATATCATCGGGACGGAGAGTTCCTTTATCGATTCCGCTGGGAGTGATCCAGATATTTCCTTCATTGTCTTTAATGGAGATGTTTCCGCCGGAGGTGGTGGTCATTCCATAATCATAGAGTCTCTGGAGGTTTGCGACGAGCAGGTTTCTCGGATGAACATAGTTGCAGGACATATCAGTCTCCTTTTTTAAGTTATAATGCAACAGGAAAATATACTGGCAGAAATGAAATATGCAACCGGAAAAGCACGAAAAAGTGGAAAAAGACATGGAATTGAGGAATATTTTTCATGGACCTGGTAAATGGCGCAGCAGGGGAAAATTTTTCGTGCGAGCTAAAAAAACAGATCATATGCTTGGTTGTTTCGGGAAGAAAATATAATCGTTGTAATTTGTAGTAAGATATATATCTTACTGCTGTGTATTTTAAATAATTAAGAAATATATCTTATTTGTTGTGTAGATATTTTTCTTAAATATTGTTTCTTATTTTAAATATTTGGTGTTTTTCTTAAAAATAAGTATAAAAATTTTATTTGTTTGCTTGAAAAACTTTTGCCTTTGCGTTATTTTAAAGTTGATTCTGGAAAATATGCTGTTGCAGAACAATGAAGGATGAATGGCGGAATGATGAAAAGGCTGAATACAGAACTTATTTTTTCATTGTTAGAAAATCCGTTTTCCGCCAGCTATATATCCGGTGAAAAGAACCGGATACAAGCGTAAAGGAAAGATATGTTCACAACACATTCAACACTCTTGGCAGGGATGAAAAACGGAGATGACGTTTCGTGGTATCAGTTCCGTGATACATACCGTCCGCTGATTTTTCATTGCGCCTCGCAGTGCGGCTTGCCGGCTTCGAGTTTTCCGGCTTTGGAACAGGATGTTCTTGTGGCGTTTTTCAAGGCGTCGGAGAAGTTTGAATACAAGCCGGAAAAAGGGCGCTTCCGCACTTATCTCGGTTGTTTGATCCGCCACTGCATTGCCCGGCAAAAACGCAAACTTGCGGAATCGGAACAGCTGGCAGAGTTCGGGCAGGATGATTTTCAGGACGACGCCTTCGACGAGTGCTGGGAAAAGGAATGGAAACGCCATGTGTTCTGGTGTGCTATGAAACAGGTGCGCCGGGAACTGCCGCAGAAAACAGTCGATGCTTTTGAACGTTGTGACTTGAAGGGCGAAGCTCCGGCGGCGGTTGCCGCTGATATGAACGTTTCGCTTGCGACGGTCTATAATTACCGATCCGGTGTTCTTGCGCGTTTGCGCAAATTTGTCCGGGAGTTGGACAGTTCGGTGGAGGGGGCCAATGAAACATTGTGATGATATTCAACTGGAAGCCTTTCTGAAATATGAACTGAGCTGTGCGGAAGAATTCAGATGTCGCGTTCATCTGCTGTTCTGTAAGAAATGCAGAACGGCTCTTGCGGAAATAAAAGCAAACCGTGTGTTCCTTTCTGAATTCCGCGAAGGGGTTCTGACGATGGAAAAGGCTCATCTTGAAGCGGATGCTGCTGAGAAAAAATCTGTGCGGCGGGATAAAAAAGAATACGGAGGAGGTTGCGGATGCTGAACAGTTGTAAATGTTTTTTGGTTTTAACAGCCGGAGTCGTTGGATGGACGGGATTCGCAGCGGAACGTCAGACGGAGGTTACGACAACAACGACAACAGTTGTAACAAAAAAAGTCGTAAAGGAAAAAACGGAGTGGAGTCCGTTCCGGGTCTGTGTCCTGGATTTTTCTTCGCTGGATATTCTGGGACAGAAGCGTTTCCTGGATGAACGGAACCGCGAAATCCGTATCCCTGCTCAGTGCACTTTGAACGATGCTGACCGCAAATCTGTCAACGGTTTCATGCAGGGGGTTGTCCGTATGATAGATGCATGGGACAACAGCAGAACCAATACGGAAAACCGTCAGGCTCAGACGGATGACAACCGTTTTGACCGCGCGAAGGCGCTGGCTCTGTATGATGCTTCTGTAAAGGGCGAGGCCCGCCCGATGGTTGCCGGAGCAGAATATCTGTCCGCATTTCTTGGGCGTCACAACGATGTTTTTTCCTGCATTGACGCCGCGCTGGTTGCGGAGACAATGCGCAAATTGCGGAATGAGCCGGGTTTCCCGAAAGATTTCATGCTGCGTCTTGCACGGGAGACCGGGGCAACTCATCTGATCTACGGCGTTGTTTCGGATTTGCGTACAAAAAGCAATTCGTTCAAAGGATATGGAATTGAAACGAAAACGACGAATTTTCAGCTGGATGTAATCATAAAAATGGTTGATCTTGCCGCCCAGCGGACCGTTTACAGCAATGTTTATACGGGCAACTACCGCGAACAGCGTCCGATCAGCGGAACTCAGTTTGACAACAATATTTATCAGAGTCTTATGACATCCGCATTGGAACAGGCCGCGGAAGATCTCTATGATCGCTGCCGTCCGGGACGTAAAAACAGAATTTCGGTCACCCCGCTTCCCTGGCGGCTGAGCGTTGTCCCCTCCGGCGGAATGTTTTTCAAAACCGCAGAGGCGGAAATCTTTGTGGATGGAGAGCGTGTAGGAAGCGGTGCGTGCTCGTTCATGGTTCCGGCCGGACGGCATACGCTCGTTGTGAAAGCTCCCGGTTACAAGTCGAAAACTCTGGAACTCAAGGTTGCCGGAAATGAAAACATTCATGTGAAACTGGAAAAATGAGGGAACGGCTTTATGAAAATCAAGACATTCATTTTGTTTGCGGCAATGCTGCTTGCCGCTGGTGTTTTTGCGGCAGATAAACTTGCCGTGGCGGAACCGGTTGCAAAAGGCGGCATGAAAGCGGAGGAGATCGAGGCGTTCTGGGGAATGCTGGAAACATCGGTCAAGTCGGATGAGTATAAACTCATCACCCGCGGAGCTTTGAAGCAGATGATGACGGAAATCGGACTGACGACCAGTTCCGACCTGATGAATCTGAACTCTTCACAGAAAGCGCGGCTTGGTCAGATTGAGACGGTGAAATATATCCTTGTATCTGAAATCGGAAAATTCGGAACCAGCGTGAACTGTACCATGAAAATTCTTGATACATCCACCGGGGAGATTGATCAGGCGCGAGTGGCGAATCTCCGGGTGAAGAATCTTGATGAGCTTGCCGACCGGACAGAGGCTGCCGTTCAGAAGCTGCTGTCGGATGAGAAACAGCTGAAAAAGTCCGCGATGCTTGCCCCTGTTCTCCGGATCGGCGGCGCACCGGCATATCTTGCGGAGGATTTCAGCTCCCGTTTGGAAAACGGTCTGATAAGCAGCGGTATCCGGCTTCAGAACCTGCAGTCGGTGGAAAAGATTCTGAAGAACAACGGTCTGGACAATCTGTATGAGCTGGAACCGAAGATGTATGTGCGGGTCGGAAAACTTTTGGAGGTCGAATACCTGATTCAGGCGACTTTGACGCGTTTCGAGATTGCAAAGATACCGTATCATGTGAAAGAAACCGGAGCCGGCGGCTTCCGCTTTATCGGAAATATAGAGGGCAATATTCATGTTGTTTCCGCTCAGACGGGCGGTATTGCTGCAAGCATTCCTTTTGAAGAACGGGTGAATTTCCGTTCTCTGGGGCGTCAGATGACACGGGACTGGACGGCGGACGATTACGGGAAGTACCTGATCAAGACAGTTATTCCGTCGAAAATAATTCCCGCCCTGCTGAAAACTCCGGAACTGGGTGCACGGTAAAGGAGCTGAGTTTTCATGAACCCGCGTATTGTTTCCGCTCTTCTCCTCCCGTGTGCATGCTCTGTGCTTTTGGCAGGCTGCTCGTCGGTGATTAATTCACATCGCCAGAAAGCGTCGATGATGGAGTCTTTTGAGGAGGGAAATTCTTCAGCGGTTATGGATGAGATCGGTTACAAATTGCGGGAGCCGGCGTTTTACAACTCTTCTGTTGTAAATTCCGGAGATGAGGTTATGTGGCGTCTGGAAGCGGGAAGCATGAATTTTTATACGGGAAATTTTGCAGAGAGCGTGGCGCAGTTCAAACAGGCGGAAGCTCTGATTGCGGATTACGACGACCGGGCGAAAATCAGCCTCCGTGACGGAGGTGAGGAGCTCGGGAGCTCTTTCACAAATATGAATATTCTTCCGTATCGCGGTTTCTGCCGGGACCGTATCGCTTTGAATATTTATAAATCGCTGGCGTACCTGGGGATGAACGACGAATCCGCTTTCCGTGCCCAACTGCGCCGTCTGCGCAGGGAACAGAAGAAGGTGCAGGAGGATTACCGGGTGTTTTTTGAGTCGGAAAATGCCGAGGTGAAAGCCGCAAGAGAGGCAAGTCCGGAAGCTGCGGAGAAAGCCGACAAAGCGGCCGCTTCCGAAGAACAGCTTGAAAACGACCCGCAGAATGAAGAGTTCTCCACCGCCATGAAAGAGGTCCGGAAGATTGCGCACAAAGGCTATGGCGGATTCCTCAATCCGGCAGCAATCTATCTTTCCGGTCTCGGATCTCTCCGCGATGAGAGCTACGACAATGCGCGGATCGACTTCAAGCGTCTTTATGAGGCCATGCCGCAGAATGCGGAGTTTCAGCGGTACTATGTTGCGGCTCTTCATCTTGCCGGACGCAGGATTCCTCGTGAACTGAAACATGTAAAACCGTTTGATTTTCCGCTGGACCGGGATTGCGTGTATGTCCTTTTTGCAAATGGGAGAGGTGCGGCATTCCGTCAGATTGCCGTCTATTTCCCGTTCATGACTGCATGGCCGATGTGCGAGTTCTATCCGGCTCCGTTTGATAATTTTTCGGTTGAGGCGGACGGCGGAAAACATTCGTCCGTGCTTCTTGCAGATATGGACGGTATTCTGGCGCAGGAGTTTCAGGAGCGGCTTCCCGGAATGATAACGCGGATTGTCCTGAGCACGCTGATCAAGGAAGGCGCTTATTATGGCGGTCTGGTGGCAATCTGGAATGCGGATATGAATCCGGTCGCGAAGTTTTTTGTTTTGTGTGCAGTCGCCGTCGGCGGAGCCGGATACCGGGTTGCGATGAATACGGCGGATACACGCAGCTGGGAGACTCTTCCGAAAGAGTTTCAGTTGACCCAGTTCCCGATGCCGGAGGATCGGAAGTTGAAAATTTATTCCGGGAAAGGTGACCTGCTGAACACTGTGGAAATTCCGCCGGATGCCAAATCCGCAGTGGTGTTTGTCAGTGTTCCCGGACCGCGGAACAGTACTGCTTTTGTGCTTCCAATGAGAATGAGATAAGAGGAGAACGGACAGAATGAAAATGGCTCATCTTTTTCCCGGAGCGGCGGTGCTGCTGGTCCTTGCCGGCTGTCAGAATACCGTCAATACAATAGAAAATGCGGACAAGACGATGACTCCGAATACGATAACGGATACGCGTTTTGTGACGGATGGTTTTCTGAAGGACCGCCTGGCGTTGAAAAAGATAGATGTTTCCGCAACATCTGACGGCTTTATGCGTGTTCAGCTGGAGGCGGTCAATCTGCGGGTTGGCGCTTTTGCCCAGACCTGGAGCGGGCTGAAAGGAGACAACCCGTATAAGATCCGTTACAAATTCACCTGGTTTACGCAGGATGGCATGGCTGTCAGCACTTTGCTTTCCGACTGGCAGGATGCGACGGTGATTCCGGGAGAGACCGTTTATCTTCAGTCGGTCGCTCCATCGAAGGATTGCCGGGATTTCAAGATCAGTCTGAAAGAAGTGAAATAAACAGAAGAGGAACAGAATTATGAAAGGTAAAATGATTTTCGGTGCGGCTGCATTCATGATGCTGCTTTCGGGATGCGGAACGACGACAACCGTTTATGATCCTTCAACGGTGAAAACAGGTATTCGGCAGGAAGGAGTTGTTTCCAGCGAGGAGTTCCGGGAAGTCGCGATTGCCGCAGTGAAGGGGGCTATGACAAACGGAAAATTTTTAGCATTTCTCCGCAAATACAAGAAAGAAAAGAATGATCCGGACGCTATACCGGTATTGAAGCTTGATCGTGTGGTCAATGATACGGACGATCCGGATCTGAATGTTTCTGAGATGACAGACATGCTGAATGAAGAGCTTTTGAATGCGGGGCGTGTTGATGTGACTTTAGCGGAGGGATCGGGGCGTACGCAAGCGATAGCCGCTTCCCGTGATCTGGAGGATGATGAGAATTTTGATCAGCAGACGGTAGTAAAGCGTGGCACTCTGCAGGCAGCCCGTCTGGTTCTGCGTCCGAAAGTCATCACGAATGAGGTCCGTGACGGCCGCCGCAAAGCCGTTACACGAACATTCGTTATGGAGCTTGCGGATTTGCGGACCGGTCTGGTTATGTGGAAATTTACAAAACAGCTTGGATTCATAAAAGAACAGAGAATCGTGGGCTGGTAATATAAGAGCGGTTTCTTGCTGTTTGGAAACCGCTCTTTTTGCGAGTTATAAATTTTCGAGTAATCCATTTTGAGCAATGCATTCTATTAAAGCTTTACCAGAAGGTCCTGATACCGGAATACTGCGTTGCTTTGCCAATTCAAGCACAGATCTATTGAATGTTGCTTCCCGTTCTTTTTCACCATTGGACAGAAGAAAAAGGAATGGAATTCCATTTTCATGCAGAATATCGGCAAGCATACGAATCGTGTTTTCAAAACCGGAGACGGAAATCCCGTCTTCTGCAAATTTATGAGCAATACAAACCAGGACCAATGATGGTCTGACAGCCGTGATTTGTGTCAGCTGCTTTTTCAAGGAACTGATGCCTTCAATGTGTTGAAATGATGTTGCAATAGAAGGATATTTTTTTTCGAGCGCAGCTCGTTCATCCTTGATTTCAGCCGTAGAAGCACTCAACAGAATGATTCCTCCGCGTTTTAACGGGTCTGAACGTTCGGAGGTCTCTTCTTCTGAAGCCAATGTTTGAACAGGCTGCTTTTGCATAAATTGAGGTGCAGTCGCTTGCTTTACAGGAACCTCAGCTGTATATGTTTTTTCTTCATTCAGCGGCTTAGGAGTTCTGGAAACCAGAAAGATGAGTGAAGCGCCTGATAATAGAATACAGCAGATTCCTCCTGTAACAGCCGCTAAAACAAGCTTTTCCCTGACATTTGGATTCAATGCTTTTTCAGACTGTTTTTCATCAGTGAAACTTCCTGTCTCTGCTTCAGAAACTTCCTGTTCTTTCACCTCCCGTGGAGAGTCATATTCCTGTTCCGGTAAAACTGATATAGAGTTTTCTGAATGCGGAGGTGTTGTATCAGTGTTCGCCAAAACTGCTGCAGGCGATATTGCTATGTTCTTCTCTGAAGTCGTATCAGTATATTTAGGAAATTCTGTCGGTAAAGTTACTTCGATTTTTTTTTGTTCAGGCATGACAGGAGATTCAACGTCCTGAGGGGAGCCTGTTGGCTGGGTTGTGATTTCTGTATATCCTGGAGCCTCTGTCGGTAAAGTAATCTCTATTCCGGTTCGTTTAAGTATTGGAATAGATTTTTCAATAATATTCGATGAGTCTGCAAGAAGAGTTTTTACGATATTCTCCTGATCCGCAGTTGGTAAAGTCATATCAATCTGTTTTGAATTTTCTACAGTAGAAGTCGCTTCAATATTATTAAGTATTGGAATAGATTTTTCAATAATATTCGTTGAGTCTATAAGAAGAGTTTTTACGATATTC
>DHMO01000060.1 GCA_002405835.1 Lentisphaeria bacterium UBA4640
ATCGACGGCGGTCTCATCGGCGGTGCCGCCCTCAAGGCCGACACCTTCACCGCTCTGATCGAAAACGCCCAGAAGTAATTCCGCGTTTTTTCAGCGATTTCCGCTCCGCGTCCCCGCAAGAGGTTCCGCGGAGCGGTTTTATTTTAAATTTAGAGTATTTACAATCATCCCGGTTGAAAAATTCAAGGGGAATGCTATACTGTCTGAAAAGAACAGAAAAGAGTCAATGGAAATGAATCCTCAGGAATTTGATGAATATTTGCGGCAATCTGAACCGCACCGGAGTGAGCGGGCGCAGTCCTGGAAGACTGCAATCGGTTTGCAGGCGGTTGACGGGCTGAAGCCTTCGTCTTATCTTTTGGAAACCGCGCGGCGTCATATTGAAGGTGATATTTCCATCGAAGAGGTGAAGAGCCTGATCGACAGCTATTATCAAACTCAGTCTTCGCGTACACAGGATTCCGCAATGACCGAAGAGGCTGATAAAGTTTCTGCGAATATTGCGGAACTTTTGAATGAAAAAACATTCACATTTTCTCCGATGGGATACATTTCGATTCACCGGCGGATATTCAATGGAGTTTTCAAGTTTGCCGGTTCTTTGCGGGATTATAATATTTCAAAAAAAGAGTGGGTTCTGCGCGGAGATACGGTGCTTTACACGAGTTCTGCGGAACTGCGCATGACGCTGGATTATGATTTTGCGCAGGAAGCCTGTTTTGATTACCGTACACTTTCTCCATCGGAAATGATTGTGCATTTTGCCCGCTTTATTTCCGGGCTTTGGCAGATTCATCCGTTTGGTGAAGGAAATACGCGGACAACTGCGGTTTTTGCAATCAAATATCTGCGTTCGATGGGCTTTGATGTCAACAATGATTTGTTTGCCGCGCATTCATGGTATTTCCGCAATGCTTTGGTCCGTGCGAATTACCGGAATTACCAGAAAAAAATAGAACCGGATTTTCATTTTCTGGAACAGTTCTTCCGCAATTTTCTGCTGGGAGAGCAGAATGAATTGAAGAATCGCTATCTGCTGATTCAACTTCCGGAAAACTTCCCGGCAAGCACCCGGCAAGCACCCGACAAGTACCCGACAAGTACCCGACAAGTACCCGACAAGTACCCGACAAGTACCCGACAAGTACCCGACAAGTACCCGACAAGTTCTCAACTGGAAATTCCCGCATTCTTGATTTGATTCGAGTTCTTGACGACAAAGAGCTTTCTCTGAAGGAGCTGCTTGTCCTGTTGTCATTGAAAGATCGCGAAAACTTCAGAAAATCTTATTTGGACCCCGCCATTCAGTCGGGCTTTGTCTGCTGTCTTTATCCGGACTCTCCGCGTCATCCCCGTCAGAAATATCACCTGACCGAAAAAGGTCAGGTGTTCCGACGGAGCTTGGAGTGATTTTCCCCTCATCCTTCCGCGTGTTCGCGGTGACGCTGGACTTCGGCGATGAAGTTGCTCAGATGCATTAAATCCAGTTTGCCGCTCGCGAGAATCGGAAGTTTGTCCACTCGCCAATAATTCTGCGGACGCGGAATCCATAAGTTCGGAATGCTGCGCTCACGAAGCTGGGCGTTCATCTCGTCCGGCGTCATCTTGAAGGCGTCGGTGTAAAGGACAACCAGGGCTTCGCCTTTCACAGGGTCGGGAATGCCCGAAACGGCGATGCAGCGCTCCTCGGAGCCAGAAAGCTCATTCATGACGCACTCCAGCATCTCGTGCGGAACCATCTCGCCCGCAATCTTGCTGAAGCGCGAAAGACGGCCGCTGATCGTGATGTAACCGTCAATATCCATGCGCGCAATGTCGCCGGTGTCGTACCAGCCATCGGGACTCAGGACGCGGGCGGTCTGGACGGGGGCGTCAAGATAGCCCTGCATGACGTTCGGTCCCTTGACCAGCATCAGACCGTCGGTGTCGGGCGGAAGCTCAACGCCGGTGACGGGATCCACAATCTTCACGCAGATGCCGGGCATCGCGGCGCCGATACTGCCCGGGCGCCCGATCGTTTTGCCGAGCTCCAGAATCGAACTGCCGACGTTGATCGAAACAATCGGTGCAAGTTCCGTGCAGCCGTAGCCTTCCACAAGAGTGATGCGGCCTTTGGTGACCGTTGAGAATTTCTCCGCAATGTCCGAACGCAGTTTTTCCGCTCCCACAATCGCGAGGCGGACCGAATCAAACTGCTCCGGCGCACAGCGGCGGAGATACGACTGCATGAATGTCGGCGTCGCAAGCAGAATCGTCAGCTGGCGCTCTTTCAGGGCGCGGCCGATAAGTGTGCAGTCGAGCGGCGAAACCACGTAAACCACTTTGCAGGCGACAATCAGCGGCATCCAGAATCCGGTTGTGAATCCGAACGAATGGAACAGCGGCAGATTGCCGAGAATCCGGTCGTGACTCGTCCAGCCCATCACGCGCATGAACGAATAAATATCGCCGTTGATGTTGCGGTGCGAAAGCATGACTCCTTTCGGCTCGCCCGTCGATCCGCTCGAAAACAGCAGAACCGCAGTTCCGAAGAGGTCGCGGTGCGAAACCGGCGCGACGATGTTCATCAGTTCCTGATGCGGCAGGACAATCGCGAGGAACGCCCACCAGAGTTTGGAGGCTTTTGTGATTTCCTGCGCGATGTCTTCCAGAAACACCATTTCCGGCAGAGGTTCGCGCTTGAGCTTGGCAAGGAACTTCCGGCTGGTGAGAATGTGTGTCATTTTCGCTTTTCTGATCGAATAGCGCAGCGTTTCATCGGAGACCGTGAAGTTCAGCGGGGAGGGTACTTTGTCGGCGATCAGTACGGCGAGCAGCGAAACCGCGCTTGCAACCGTGTTCGGCAGAAAGATTCCGACGTACTTCGTTTCCGCCGGAACCAGGCGGCGGATGACGCGCGAAAGCACGATCGCTCCGACGAGGGTCTGGAATGCGGTGAGTTTTTTGCCGCCGAAATCCTCCATGATGACGCGGAACGGATGACGTTTCGCATGTTTGGCGAGCTGGTAATGGATCGTGCGCTCTTCGGTGCGCGGCTGGAGCTCCGATTCCGCTCCGAGCCGGCTTACCTCCTGACGGAGCTGGAAGGCGGAGAACGGTTTCGGCACCGGGGCGCCGATCGTCACGCTCGCCGGGCAGGGAACCTCCTTCGGAATGCGGAATTTGACTTTGCCGTAGTAGAGACTGAAGATGCTGCCCCAGAGCATGCCAAGGCAGACGGGAATCACCGGAACGTCAAGTTCTTCGGGAAGCATTCGCGAATAGCCCGCCTTGAAGTCGTCGGTCAGTCCGTTGCGCGTGACTTTGCCTTCCGGGAAGACGCAGACAATTTCCCCGTCGCGGAGCGTGTTTTTGACGCGCTCGAACATCTCCTGCATCCGCCGCGGACCGTTTGCGGGAACTTCGATGAAGCCCATCATGCGGGCAAAAGGATGAATCAGCGGACGTTTGTAATAATCCTCATGCATCAGGAAATGGATTGTGCGCGAAGTAGATGCCGTAATCAGCATGGCGTCGATGAAAGACGCATGGTTGGAGACCAGCAGGGCGGGTCCCTGTTCCGGAATGTTTTCCGTTCCGCGGATTCGCAGGGAATAGAGCGTGCGGGTCATCAGCACCACAAGGAAGCGGAGCAGAAGAAGCGGCTGGAGGATCATCGCGGCGAGCGTTACTCCGAGCGTCAGCAGAGCAATGGTCACGAACATCTGCGGCGGCGTCAGCGCGGGCATGAGGTGAACCGCCGATTCCACCCATGCCGGCGTTTCATTCGGAAGGTTCGCCGCGCCGATCATGACGAGGAAGACAATGGCGGAGGTCAGCAGGACGACGGCAAAACTCAGGGCGTTGGAGAGCGCGAGCGCCGAGCCGCGGGCGGCCGGTGCAAGTCTCTGCTGGAGAAACGCGCGGAGCGGAATGACGAAGAATCCGCCGCTGATTCCTCCGCAGATCAGCCAGAGGAGTGCGAGCGGATGCAGAAGCAGTTTGCCCGCAGTCAGCGCCGGACCCGGGCAGCAGACGGCGAGCGGGAGGAAAACGGCAATGCCGATTGCGCCGATCGGAACAAATCCGAGTTCGATCTTGCCGCGCGAGAGACGTCCGCCGAGGTAGCAGCCTAGTCCCATGCCGAGCGCGGGGGCGAGCTGAAGCGCGGCGATTTCAATATCGCCGCCGAATTCCGGGAGCGTGTATTTCGCAAAAAGAACGAGCAGCGTTTGAATCGCAACGCCGATCCCGAGGAAGAAGGCGTCGCCGAATGCCGCGAGGAAGATGGAGAGACGCTCCGTGAGGGCTTTCCATCCGAGAATGAGACTGCGCATGGTTCCGACGCGTTCGCGTCTGCGGTGGCTCTCTTCGTATTCTGCGGTCGGTTTGACTTTGAATGCGGCGACGATTCCGAGGAAGGATCCGAGAATCAGAAATGCTCCGGAGATGTAGAGGTCGTTGTGAATTGCGATTCCGAATGAGGCGAGCCATGAGGAGATGGAGCCGGAGAAGAGTTTGATGAGCGGAGCCGCACCGACACCCGCGATTGCAGCGATGAACGACGCCATGCCGATATCGCCGTTCGCTTTGGAGAGTTCTTTTTCCGAAAATGTTTCGGGCAGTATTGCCTGGAATGCCGGACTGAAGAACGAAGTCTGGGCGGTCATGAGGAACATTACGCCGAGCAGAGAACCCATTCCCCATTGCGCGCAGTTGCCGAGACAGAACATGCCGAGAATCATCACGAGCAGTTCCCAGAATTTTGTGAGAATCAGCACATAACGCTTTTGCACGCGGTCGGTGAGGGCGCCCGCGGGGGCGGTCATCAGCAGGAACGGCAGCACATAGGAGACGGTCATTGCGAACATGAACGCCGCATCGCGGAAGTATCCGGAACCGGAGCTGATCACTGCGAGAACGGCGAGCATTTTGAACGCGTTGTCGTTGAATACTCCGAGGAACTGCGCGAAGAGCAGGGGCAGAAGCCGCTCGGAGTACGGTCTGGAAGCAAGATAGCCCGGCATGAGGTTCTCCCTCCGTTATTTTGCGCGGGGAATGCGGATGCGGTCGCCGATGCGGAGCATATCCGATTTCATGTTGTTCGCCTTGCGGATGGCCTCGACGGGGATTCCGTAGACTTTGGAAATTTTGCTGAGGGTCGCTCCGGGCTGGACGATGTACTCTTCATAATCGGCGACGGGCGAATCGTTCCGTTCCTGCGGCATTGCGGCGGCATCTGTGAGCTTCTGTGCGAATTTTGCAAGCTGTTTGTCGCGTTTTTCAGCATCCTGGGAGATGGCACGGCGGAGTTCCGCCACTTCACGGGCGGCCTGTTCACTGCTGCGCATCGCAGCTTCGACCTGACGCTGAAGGTTCTGCATATTGGCGTTGATGCGTGCGTTTTCATCCTGGAGAGAGCGGACCTGCTGGGTGAGCGTGCCGACGAGTTCTTCATAGTAGCGGACGGCTTCCTGCGGATTGCTGAACGACGTCTGTGCCCAGAGTGAACCTGCGGCGGTGAATGCGGCGGATGCGAGAATCAGTTTTTTAATCATAGGATACCTCTCTTTTTACTTTAATTCAGTATTATACAGCCGGATAAGGCGTTTTGCAATCATTTAATAAAAATATTTTTGATATCCGCTCTTGACAAAATGAAAAACCGTGTTAGTTTAGAACGCAAATAAAAAACGGAACGCTCTTCTTACAGGGCAAGGAGGCTGAAAATGGAAGAAAAGAAAAAACACCTGAAGAACAAATTGTCCAAGACAAAAAAGCAGTTCTATTACGATCTTCTGATGAAAGCCCGCGGCGAATTCATGACGCAGGTCAAGTTTCATGCAGATGAAGCGCTGACTTCGCACAAGGATTCCGCCGGCGAACGCGCCGGAATGGCAACACACATGGCGGACCTCGGAAGCGACAACTCCCGGCACGACCTGGAACTCGGACTCATGTCCTCCGAAGTCGACGTTGTCGAGATGATCGAAGAGGCGCTCCAGCGCATTCACGACGACGAATACGGAATCTGCCTTGACTGCGGCGCTCTGATTCCCGAAGCGCGTCTGGCGGCAAAACCGTACGCCCGTTTCTGCACCAAGTGCAAGGAAAAACGCGAATCGTTTGAAGATCCTTCCCGCAGAAGCAGATGATGAGCATATTCACCGGCTTTCTGCAGACGGCTTACCGGAAAACAACGGCGGCGGCTTCGGTCCTCGCCGTCGTTTTCTATATTCTCGATCAGATTACCAAAGAGATCATTGTCCGCACGGTCCCGCCAGGAACCATGTCGCAGGTCATCCGTGATTTCTTCTACATTACGCATGTGACGAATCCCGGGGCTGCATGGGGAATTCTTTCCGGACGCGGCTGGCTGCTGCTTGCAATCTCTTTTGCTGCGTTCGCGGGAATTGTCATTTTCCTCCGCAAGCTCACAGACGAGTATCCGGAGCGCATTTTTGCTCTGCTCGCCGTCTGTTCGGGCATCGCGGGCAACTGCACCGACCGTATTTTCCGCGGGGAAGTGGTCGATTTCCTGCTCTTTTATCTCGGCAGTTATCAGTGGCCGGCGTTCAACGTCGCGGATATCTGCATTTCCTGCGGAGTTTCCCTGTTTGTCATCTCCTCGGTTCTGCGTCCGGAACGCGCAAAGAAAAAGGATTGACATGCTCCCGTTTCCCGTCATCATGGGACCGACTGCATCGGGCAAATCCGCGCTAGCTCTTGCCTGTGCACGCGCATTTTCCGGAGAAATCATCTCCGCGGATTCCATGCAGGTTTACCGCGGACTCGATATCGGAACCGCAAAGCCGTCTCCGGACGAGCAGCGGGAGATTCCTCATCATCTCATCGACATCATTGATCCGGAAGAACGCTTTGACCTCTTTTCGTTCCGCGACCGCACGGAAGAACTGATTGCGGAGATCCGCTCGCGCGGGCGTCTTCCGATTCTCGCCGGCGGAACCGGGCTTTATATCCGCGCGGTGGTTTACGGGCTCGACAACATGCCCGCCGACCGCGAACTCCGCAAAAAGCTGGATGCTGAATTCGACAATCCGGAAGGCTTTGAACGTCTGAAGGAGATCATGCGCAAACTCGCGCCTGATGATTACGAAAAAAGTTCCATGCACTGCCGCCGTCTGATCCGTTCCTACGAAATCAATCTTCTGACGGGAAAATCAATGTGTGAACTTCAGAAGACATGGAAAAAGGCGGGACCGCGCCGCGATGCGGTGCAGTTTGTCCTGCAGTGGGACCGCGAGGTGCTGAAAGAGCGGATTCACCGCCGCTGTGAAATCATGCTGGAATCCGGCTGGATTGAGGAGACGCGGCGTCTGCGGGAACGGGGATTGTTTTCCGCTCCGACCGCATGGCAGGCGCTCGGCTATCCGCTTGTCCGCGATTTTCTCGACGGGCTGATTCCGCGCAGAGAGCTTGCGGACCGGATTGCGACTGCAACCTGGCAGTTCGCCCGCAAACAGCTGACGTGGTTCCGCGGACAGCATCCCGAAGCGCTTCCGCTGGATATGCGCAAATCCGAATCCGAACTGCTTTCAGAAATCAAATCCGCCCTGGAGCGGAACGCATAATTCCCAGATCTTTCCGGAAATAAAGAGGGGATCTGCCTCCGTGCCCTCCAATACGCGGACGCGGATGTCCGAAGCGGAAGCAGATCCCCGTGGGGTCAATAGCGAATGGCGAGTGTGCCGTCGCCCCAGGCTTTCATGCAGGGATTCGCAAATTCGGATTTCTTGTAGCGGATGACGTTGGCGCCGAACGACTGCACGTGTCCGTCAAGCATGCCGATGTTCATGCGGTTCTGATGGCGGATTGCGCCGGGATACCATGCGCCGTTGGAGAACGGGGCGGGGGTGTCGTTGAAATCCCAGTAGCTGGCGCAGCCGCCGGAGTTGCGCAGATTCGTGTAGACGTTCTGATTCTGCGCATTGCGCCCGGGAAGGGTGTCGGCAAAGTAACCCGTCTTGGAAGCGGGGAACTTGGCGAAAGCGGAGAGACGGTGCGGAATCAGTTTCTTGCTGCCGCCGTTTGTCGTTTCGCCGAAGGTCATGATGTTCACGCCGTAGTTGATGCCCTTTTCATTGAAGATGAAGTTGGGCTCCGCCGGATCGTGGAACACTTTTTTGTCCAGTTTGTATCGGTCCTGAACAATGGCGTTCCAGTGGGTTTTGTTGTTGATGTACCCGTGGATGGTCCAGTCGTCGAAATCGTTGGTGTAGAGCATTGCGGTCCGCGTAATCTGCGAGAGATTGTTGAGGCACGCGATAGCATGAGCCTTTCCGCGCGCCGCATTGAGAGCGGGGAGAAGCATTGCTGCGAGGATTGCGATGATGGCAATCGTAACGAGGAGTTCCACAAGGGTGAATTTGCGTGTTTTCATAGTTGTTTCTCCTTATTTCATGCTGTTTGCAAGTTTTCCGTTCATGCGGTACTGATACATGTTCTCGCCGAATTCGCGTGCAGCGCGGGTCAGCTCCGGATACGGGGTGTCCGCGACGTCGACAAAGCCGATCTGATAACCTTCTCCGTCCCAGCGTCCTGTGAGCGGCTGGTCGCGGAACTGGAACCAGTGCGCGCCGACGATGCTCGGATTGACCAGCAGCCCCTGCAGATACCGGGTGTATGCGGTTGCGCGTTCGTTCTGGTCATAGACCGGGCAGAGGCTTGCGCTGAACATGCCGCGGTCGTAGGTCCCGAAGTGGAACTCCCCGATCAGCACAGGCTTGTCGTGAAAGTTTTTCGTCACGATATTGGCGAGGCTGTATGAGTAGGAATTGACACTGATTACGTCGCAATGTTCCGCGGCGGCGCTCCAGAAGATGTCACTTTGCCGGAATCCGACGAAACGGCAGCCGAGATAGAGACGGTGCGGCGCTGTGCTCTTGATTCCCTTGCGGCAGAGCGAGAAGTAGCGGTCGGCGAAACGCTTCAGAAAGTCCAGCTGATCGTTCCGGAACTCTTTGGCCTTCATTGGTTTGTGGTTTTCCGCGACGGCGTTCCAGTCGGCAAACGAGCTGTTCCAGGCTTTGTTGAGCGCATCGACGGTTTTGTATTTCGCCTCAAGTCCGCGGACGAATTCCCGTTTTGCGGGCTGATCGGCGGGGGCTTTCATAACGCCGTCGAAGATGTTGTTGAACTGAAGTTCGTTGTCGATGAAATAGCCGATGCACATCGGATCGGTCAGCGACTTGCGGACGTCGGAATTCGTTGCGGCGCGGTCGCGCAGAATCGAAGTCATTTTTACTTCGAATTCCGGGTCGAAGACGTCGTAGAATTTCACTTTGCTTCCGCGGAAACGGGGGAAATCCTTTACAAAGTCGCCGAGGCTCAGCACGTAGGGAACCTTGCCGAGTTCCATGAAGGCGGGAGCGGACCAGTTGCCGATGGTGTTGATTCCCCATGCGCGGTAGCGCTTCACGAGCGTTTCAAAGAAATCGCGGCTGTAATCCGCTTTCCCGTATTTCTTCTGAAGGTTCCAGTGCGTGAACGGGAGCATTCCGTCAGCGGGAACCGGACGGGAGAACCACTGCGGATGCTTGCGTCCCGGGGTTGCATCGGTGTGCGTGCGGCTCACATCAAGTCCGATAGACCAGAAGAGGTGACCTTCGGGATCGACGAAGAACCATTTGCCCTGATATTTTTCCGTGCGGAAATTTCCCGTCGCCTTGAGAGCCGGACCGTTTTTCCATCCGCCGAAGCTGTCCCATTCCGCGGGGGGCTGGGCAGCGTCAAGTTCGGCAAGCTCCTTTTTGTGGTTGGCGACAAGGTCGGAATCCGCATGGATTTTTTCTTTCCATTCCGCATGACGGTACTGTCCGTAATCGTCGATGAACGGGAAGTAGTTTTTCGCGGCGGCGACTGCGCGGTCCGTTTCCGGTTCGCCCTCCAGGCGGAGGTTCGAGAGACGGCAGTCGACGAGGATTTCTCCTTCGGCTTCAAACGGCCACTGCAGTTTGAATTCAATTCCGTTGATTGCGGTTGTGTCGAGCGGGGCGCGCAGATTGCGTCCGTCTTTCGGCGCGGTGAAGAGCGAGGCGTGGGGCAGATAGAGGCGCATCGTGCGCTTTTCGCCCGGATTGAGTCCGATTCCGGTGTTCACCGAACGCAGCGGAAGATCGACATGACTCGAACTTGCTTTGTCGCGTCCGCCGCTGGAAATGTGCATGGTGAGACGCATCTGGCGGTTCGGTGAGAGGTTTTCAACGTCGACCGCGAGGAAGCGGGCTTTGGAGAAGTCGAATTTTTTCCCTGCGGGCGGAGTGATCAGCGCGCCGGAATCCCATTCCGCTGTGCGCGTGATGAGGCGGATTCCCTCTTTTTCGAGTTTCGCGGATGCGCGGTAGCGGGCCTTGACCTGTTCCGGCGCGAGCTTCAGTTCCGCAGCGAGAGCGGGGAGGAGCAGAGCCGGAGCGAGCAGCATTCCCGCGGCAAACGACAATGTTTTGAGTTTCAGCATAATCAACCTTCCTTTCCTTCTTTTTCGGGAACGTTCAGTTCAACATCCATGACAACGGAAATGCGCGGGTGGTTCGGATTCTGAATCCGGCGGAGCAGTCCGTCCACGGCGCGGTTCAGCAGTTCCGGGAGATGAAAATTGACAATCCCCGGAAGCGGAACGAAATCTTTCAGCAGGAACGATGTCCCGCAGGAAATGACATCATTTTTCCCCGGACGACGGGAGATTCCCATCAGATTCAGCGAGGAGCAGAGCTTGTATGCGCTCATTTCGTTGAATGTGAAAAATCCCGCAGCATTTCCGCATTTTTTCAGCGTAGCTTCCAGTTCGGGAAGAAAGCTGCGGCTGTCGTCGAGGTCATAGCGCAGAAAATGCGCGGGGACGCCCGCCGCTTCCATTTTCTTCCGGAACGCGTCGATCCTCATTGAGGGGAACGGCTCGTGCTGACGCCAGCCGACAACGCAGATGGTCGCCTTGTAGCCGTGGGCGAGAAAATAGTCAGCTGCGAGTTCGCCGGCCTGAGCTTCATTGATGGTGTAGAGATCATCGCTGCCGTGATGAAACGCATCGAGAACGGTCACGCGCGGGAGGCCCTTGAGCAGAGAGGCGCAGTGCTCCGGAATCGAATAGAATCCGATTGCGCCGGAGTAATCGGCGGCGGGGTTTTCCATGCGTTCCAGCTCCGCAAGCGTGTGCATCTCGAAATCCAGACGCTGTTCCCCGAAGCGCTTGAGCAGAGTGTTGATCATCATGAGTGCAACCGGATCATCATCTGTTTCGTTGCCGTGCAGCAGAAGAAGCGGTTTTGAGGGACGGACGGTTTCGCCTGTCTCGCGTTCGTTCTTTCTGCGGTAGTTGCGCGGAACGTAACCGGTGGCTTCCGCCGCCTTCATGACGCGTTTGCGAAGTTCCGGCGAGACCTGGTCCGAGCCCCGCAGCGCAAGCGACGCCGCGCCCGGAGTGATCCCCAGAAGCTCCGCAAATTCCGCCATGTTTCTTGGTTTCCTGGTTCCAGACATTGCTGTAACTCCTTTCTTTCAAAAGTGTTTCCGTGAACAATATAGCCGGCGGAGAAAACAATGTCAATATTATTTAGAAGAATATTTAGAAAATAATGTTTAGAAATGTTTAGCGGAAGGCAAAAAAAACGGCGGTCCGCATGGAAGGGAACCGCCGTCTTTGAGTTCAGTTTTCAGTTTATTTGAAGTCGCGGATTGCTTTCTCTCCGCATTCCGCAAGGAACTGCGCGTCGGGATTGCTGATGCTCGGCGGGGCGAACTTCACATCCGCCGCGGTGCGGTTGAAGAGGAACATGTACCAGACGCAGCCCTGCAGGTATTCGCCGCGCCGGTTCAGATGAATGGTGTCTCTGTCGAGGTGGAGTTTGCCGTCGCGGTGTTTCATCCAGTAGAATTTTCCGACAATGTCGCCCGCCTGTTTCGGGAGGTCGGGCGGGTTGAACGACTTGAGTTCCGCGGGAGCGCAGGGCACAAACTTGTCCACGGTCTTTCCGCGCACAATCTGCACCGCGAATCCGGTCGGGATGATGCGGAAGCCGTATTTTTTGGCGAGTGCGCGGTAGTTGTCCGTGAGACGCTCGTACATGCCGTTCTGGTCGAATCCCCACTTCGGGTTCGGAAGCATGATGCGCGGATCGTCGGCGCGGTAGGACCAGGTCTGCTGGACGATGATTTCCGCTTTCGGCTGATGTTTGCGGATAATGCCGATGAGCTCCTCGGCAAAGCGGAAACTTTCCGGATTCCAGCTTTCGTGACTTGCCTGCTGAATGGTCACAATGTCCCACTGGTCCGCAGTCAGCAGGTCCTGAAGCGAGACTTTGTTTTTCGGACGGTTGTCCAGTTTGAGATTTGTCCAGTACGGACGGTGCGCCGGGTCGGTTTCAGTCTTGCGGTATTCGGCGCAGTGGCGCTGCATGGAACATCCGCCGATCATCGCCTGTGCGAGTTTCAGTTTGTCTTTTCCAGAGGCTTTGACAATGTTCGGGAGGTCGCGCAGAACGCTCTGCGAGAAGCTGTTTCCGACCATCAGAACTTTGAGTTCCTCCGCTCCGCAGACCGCGGCTGCGAGCAGAAGAACGGCTGCGAGTGAAAATGCTTTCAGTGTCATACAAAAACTCCTTTCTTGGGGTGAATTTCCGTTCAGCGGCGCAGACGTCTGCGCCAGGAGACGAGACTGCGTTTCGTTGTGATCAGGAAAAATGCCGCCAGCAGTCCCGCCGGTGCGAGGAAGAAGACCCACGTTCCGAAGCTGCGCAGCAGAATCGCGCCGAGCACCGCGCCGGAAATGAAGAACGCGATCACGCCGTAGTAGTGCATCGCTTTCCCGAATTCCCTGCGATCGCCCTCGAACCCTTTGTAAAGAGCATCGGTTCCGGAGCGCAGATTCCCGGTGCACATGGTCGAGGCGAACGGCAGCCCGTTCACGCGGCGGAAAGTCTGGACCTGAAGCGCACAGACAAAGGCGATCAGCGAGTTCACCACAAAATCGAAGTCGCCGGAGGGGATGAAGTAGAGCGGGAGCAGACAGCAGATTTCAAGCAGAATCACCGACTGGTTCCACGAAATGCGGCGGAGCGGCGAGAGGCGGCGGTGGATGACATTCGTCGCAAAGACGCCGCATGCGTAGGAAAGGATTGCCATGAGATAGCGTCCGCTCAGCGCCCAGTCGCAGTCGGCGAGGCTGAGTCCGAAGAGCACCATGTTGCCTGTCACCGCGTTCGCGAAGACGTGTCCGCGGTAGAGGTAGGTGTAGATGTCGAGGAATCCGCCGACCACGCTCAGCACGCATGCCGCCGTGAGGCGCTCGGAATCGGATGTCATGTTCAGAGCCATCAGTCAATGTTGATTTTGAAGGGTTTCTGTTTCAGTCCCGCCGTGAAGTCGGAGACGAGCCCGTTGATGCACTTCTCGGTCACCGCCTTCGGGCAGTCCATGCGGGAGACGGCGAAGGCCTCCATGTCGCGGAAGGTGATGCAGAGGGGAAGCGGGAGAGTGACCGGTTCCTTCTCCTGCCGGCAGTACTGTTCGGCGCGTTCGCAGACTTCGTCGACGCCCATCACCAGCCGTCCCCAGGTCGCCTGAAGCGCGAGTTCGGAAACGGGCTGTGAGAGGTTCATGACGTCGGCGAAACGCAGAAGGGAAATATCGATTTTCAGCGCGGCGAACAGCCGGCTGACGCCGTGGATGCGGAGAATTTCACCGCCGATCAGGTCTTTGAGATTGACCGAAGCGAGCGTATGGAAATCGGAGGGTTTCAGGAGCATGACGTCATCGCCCGGCTTGAGCGGAACGGGAGCGAGACGCAGCACGGGCATGGAAGTTTCGCGGTCGCGGTAGTGGCGGGCGAGTTCAACCATCAGGCGCGGCGAGCAGGTTTCAAAACCGATTCCGAGCAGAGCCTGAACGACTTTTTCCGCAATGACCCGCAGTTTTTCATCGGGGAGGGAGAGGGCCGGGGAGATTGCGGCGAGAACGGTTTTCCCGTTGACCGGAGCATCGGAAACGGCTGTCGTGACGGCGCTTCGCTTGAAGTCGGCGGCGACATGCGGGTAGCCGGATTCTTCGAGCGCGCGGATGATCATGTTCTCCAGATCGCTCTCCTTGATTGTGCGGTTTTTTGTGGAGAGCAGGGCGAATTCGATGGAGAGCGAGAGGTCGCCGGCGATCCAGGACTCCGTTTCACCCGCGGCGATGCAGGCGCGGATGATGCGGGTCTGAATCTCTTCCACGTCGAACGGAACCGTCGAGCCGTCCGCCCGGAAAATCATAATCGATGTGTTGCTGAGCTGAATCATGAAGACACCTCAGAATAGTTCTTTTTTGTTGCGCAGAATTTCGCGGTACTTGTCGAACACGCCCGCTTTCGAGACGAAACCGATATACTTTCCGTCGCGTGTGACGGGCAGCAGCCAGGTGTGCAGACGCTCGAACAGCCGTGTCGCCGCGCCGAGCGTATCGCGGTCGGAGAGCGCTGGCGGCGCATCCGACATGACGTCATAGACAAGCGCGACGTCGTAAAGGTTCGAATCCAGCAGGAACGGCCGCACGTCGTCGAGCGTGACGATTCCCACAATTGCCCCCTTGTCGTCCAGCACGGGGAAGACGTTGCGCTGCGACGTCATGACGTCTTTCAGCAGTGTGCGCAGGTTGTCCGAAACGGAGACGGAAATGAAGTCGTTTTCGACCAGTTCGCCGATGGTGACTTTTTCCATCAGGACGGCGGTCTGATTCGGTTCGGCGGAGCCTCCGTGCTCTTCAATCTGGGTTTTGTAAACATTGTATTTTGTGATTTTTTTGCTGATGAAGCAGGAGAGGGAGGCAACGATCATCAGCGGAATGAACAGGCGGTATCCTCCGGTGATTTCCGCGATGAGGAACATGCCGGTCATCGGCGCATGCATCACGCCAGCGATTACTCCGCCCATGCCGACGGCGATGAAGTTGACTTCGCTCAGATGGTAATTTTCGGCTGCGACCATATTCACAAGCCGTGCGACGCCGAATCCGGTGAACGCCCCGATGAACATGGAGGGCGCGAATATGCCGCCGTCGCCGCCTGAATCAAGCGTCGCCGAAGTTGCGAACACCTTCAGCAGAACGAGCAGGAAACAGACTCCGAGGAAGAGCCAGCCCGTGCCGATCAGCGTTCCGAACGGGCAGTCCTTCATGATGTAGCCGTCGCGTCCGTCGACGATTGCTGCGATGAAGTTGTACCCTTCGCCTTTGAGCGCGGGGAGCATGAGGAACATCAGGTAGAGAATCGCGCCTCCGGTGATTGCCTTCAGCCACGGATTCTGAAACATTTCCCAGCGTTTGCCGAGCGCAACCGAGGTGCGGATCGTATATGCGGAAACCAGTCCGGCCGCAATGCCGAGCAGAATGTAAAACGGAATGTTGATGGAACTCCAGCCGGAACTGAGCTGAACGAACGGCTGGCTGTCGCAGAGCGTTTCCGAGACGACCGCCGCCGTGGCGGACGCCATCAGGAGCGGAACGAGTGCGGGAACCGAAAACGCCGGCAGGAGGATTTCACATGCGAAAAGCGCTCCGGCGACCGGGCTGTTGAAGATCGCGGATATGCCCGCTCCGCCTCCGCAGGCGAGCAGAAGCGTGCGCGTTTCAAGTCCGGTCCGCAGAAATTTTGCAACATTGGAACCGATTGCGGAACCTGTCAGCGCGATCGGCGCTTCGAGTCCAGCCGCCCCGCCGAGCCCGACGCTGATTCCGCTGGTGACGAGGTGCGACCAGCAGTGCTGTGCGGGAATGCTGCTCGTCCCGTTTGTCGTGGAGACAATGACGTTCGCGAGGCTTTTGTCGTATTTCCCCTTGACGAAAAGTTTGACGAAGATGACGCAGATGATGATGCCGATGACCGGCATTGCGGGCGCAAGCCACATGACCCACGGGCCTTCCGCGCGGCGGGCGACTTCATGGAAATATTCGGTGATGTTTTTCAGCGTGACCGCCGCCAGCCCCGAGAGGAGCCCGACGAAGATGCTGAGCAGGAGGGTATACCCCTGAGCGCCGAACCACTGCCGCAGCACTTCGGTGAACCGGAAGACGCTGAGGTGAGCATATTTCAGAAGAAGCTGATGATGAAATTTCATTGTTCCGCACCGGGGACGGTTTTTTTGCGTTTATCCCGGTTCATAGTGCGGATTTCCTTGAGAAACTCGTCGAGGTTCTGAAAATCCTTGTAGACGGAAGCGAAGCTGATGCATGCGACTTCATCAAGATCGCGGAGCGCTTCGATTGCGCGCGCGCCGATTTCAACGGACGGCACTTCGCGGTCGTAATCGTTTTCAATGGAGAATACGAGTTTGTTGACGAGAGCGTCGACCTGCTCCTGGGTGATGGCGCGTTTCCAGCATGCTTTTTCGATGCCGGCGCGGAGTTTTTCCCGGTCGAAGTTTTCCCGGGAGCCGTCGCGTTTGATTACTTTGAGTTCATTCGGCACGATTTCTTCGCAGGTGGTGAATCGGAATCCGCAGTTGGAACATACGCGGCGGCGGCGCACGCCCGCTCCGTCCTTGATGGAACGCGAATCGACGACTTTATCGTCCTGACATGCACATCTCGGGCATCTCATTTATAAAAGATCTCTTTCGTTCGTATTTTTTGCTAGCTGTGATAATATACAGCTTCGTTTTGAAAAATCAAGGAAATTTACTGCATAAAACAGAATTTTAACATTGGAAAACGGGTGAGTTTTTGCTCCTTTGCATTTCGAAAGCCAGGAGATTTGCTCCGCGTTTTGTCCGGCTCCGGAGTGTAAAAAAACAGCAGGCCCCGCAGAAAATTGCAGGGCCTGGTTTGCCGGCGTGGCAGACGGCTCAGTTTCTCGTGAAGTTCGTTACATCGTCGCCGATTTCATCGGGGTATTTGCTTGAATCCTTAAAGTAATCTTTTGTCCATTTTTTGCTATCGTCTTTCTCCGAAACCTTGCTTTTATACCCAGACCCATCGCCAGCAAATCCGTCTGCACCAAACGAAATTAAATCATACAGGGTATTACTACTGTCTTCGTTATCCGCATTGAAAACGCCGGGTTTCAGGTAAAACATTTTTCTCCCCCAGCCATCAAGCAGATAATATTTATTGTCTTCGTACAACATACGAATTCCCCGGATTCGAGATTTTCCGTTTTCTTCAATAGTAACATCGTTGAAGCATTTCCATTTTAAAGGAGGATCGTTTTTGTTGGAGCTTGTTATATCATCAACGGCAGGGATGGCCAAGAAAAGCGTGGAATCCTGATCCCATTCCCCTTGTCCATGGTTGCTGTACTTCTGCAGCGCCATCTCAATCAGCTTGATTGTGGTTTTCGTCTGGGTTTCGGCGACTTTGTTGCGGACGTAGCTGGTGATGCCGAGTCCGGTTGCGGTGAGGATGCCGATAATCGAAACGGCAACGAGAATTTCCACAAGAGTGTAGGGTTTGCGCATGTCTGTTCTCCTTGATTTGAGGTAGTATATCACCGGAAATGCGTTCTGTCAAGCGGGGATTTACACGGGACGGCTGTTCTTGCGGAATTCCCGCGGCGAAATGCCGAAATGGCGGCGGAAAAAACGCGAAAAGTAGAACTCACTGCAGAATTTCAGCTCGTCCGCGACCTCGCGGACGTTCAGCGCTCCGCCGGCGAGAAGATGCGCCGCCCGGCGCGCAAGAAGACGGTTGAAAAACAGCTTCGGACTCTCTCCCGTGTCCGCCGTGAATTTTTTGATGAACGTTTCGCGGTTCATCCGCATCACCTCCGCCATCTGCGCGATGTCGATTCCCATGCGGGTGTTGTTCTGCAGAAAAGCAAACAGCGGTTCGTACCGTGTGTAGCCGGGCAGATGATTTGTTTCCAGTTCCGGCGCCCCCTCCAGACAGCGCAGAATTGCATCCCAGCAGAGCGTGCGGAGTGAAGCCGTCATGCTCAGACGGGTCGGTTTTTTCACCATTTGGCGGATCAGATCACAGCGTTCCCGGTTCACCTCATGCCACATGCGTTTCCGCTGTTCCAGGAGGTCGATTCCGTAATAAAGTTCCAAATTGAAATGCACGGAAAGCAGAAGCAGAGATTCGTTCTGATCGTGCGTAATTTCATGGAATGCGGGCAGCAGAACCGCGGTATCCTGCTTCAGCGGAACCGTGTCGTCTCCGTTCTGAAACGAGGAGGCACCGTCGCTCTCCAGAATGCAGACGAGGCGGTTGACGGGGAAACAGCTTTTCCATTTGCCCGAGTTGCGCCCGTAATAAAATTTGTTGAAGTGCAGCTCCAGCTGATTGCAGAAGGGATGAATTCCGTATTCATCGAAGTTTGTCATTTGAATGATGCCCATGATGCCGCTCCTTTTTCCGGAATATAGTCCGCATTTCGCGAAAAGCAATGGAGAGATACTCAAAAAGATATGTTTTTTGCTTTTTTATGCATTCCCTTTTTGAAAATCCGGTGTATTGTATCGGAAAAGCAAGGAGGTTTTATGAAGGCTTTTGAAGAACTCAAAACGTATCTGGAAAACCAGTATCAGCATCCGTGCATCGATCTTGAGTCCGGAATCGACCCCGAACTGCTGAAAACTCAGATTTTTGAATACTGGCGGACCCACCGGGATGAACCGCTGATCACCGTCCGCGCAAAGTCTCTCGCCCGCCTGATGCGCGAAACGCGGATCGGCGTCGACCCGCTCGACCGTTTCGCCGATCAGATGAACGGCGGAATCTTCTACGAGCTCCGTGAAGAGATTAAAAAGGACGCCTATTCCGTCTTTTCGCAGGAGTTCTGGCGCGGTGTTTCGGAGTACTGGGAGACCGGAACCTTCATGTCCTGGCTTGATATCAGTCACACAGCGCCCGACTGGGCAAGCATTCTGAGACTCGGTGCGCCCGGACTTCTCGCCCGTGCCGAAGGTGCGCGCAAGGAGGCGAAAACGGAGAAGGAACGCGTTTTCTGCGACGCCGCGATCTGCGTGCTCGAGGCTTTTCTGGAGCTTCTCCGCCGTTTCGCCGCGCAGGCGGAAAAGGTGAACGCGCCCGACGTCGCGGAAGTTTTCCACGCCCTCACGGAACGCCCGCCGCAGACTTTCCGCGAAGCACTCCAGCTGGCGATCATCTACGACCGCTGTCAGGAAATCGAAGGCGAACCGCTGCGTTCGCAAGGGCATTTCGACCGTCTGTTTTGGCCGTTCTACCGCCGTGATCTTGAGCAGGGAGTCCTGACGCGCGAGGAGGCGAAGGAACTTCTGAAATTCATGTGGACGAAGATTTATGCGCAGATGAATCCGAACGGCAAAAATTTCTGTTTCGGCGGACTCGCCGCGCCCGGAGTTGACGCCTGCAACGACCTTACAAAGCTCTGCTTTGAAGTCCATTTTGAGCTGAACCGCATCAATCCGAAACTATCGTTCCGCGTCCACAAAAACACGCCGGATGCGATGTTGCGCCAGGTGACGGATTCCGTCCGGTCCGGCAGAACCGCCGTCGTGTTCAGCAATGATGATCTGGCGTTCGAGATGCTCCGCCGCCGCGGGAAAGCGGAAGAGGATATTTACAACTACACGCTCATCGGCTGCTACGAGCCCGCGATTCTCGGGCGCGAAATGTGCTGTTCCATGTCCGCCTGGGGAAGCATGGTAAAACCGTTTGAGGCGGTGTTCAACAACGGCTGCGCGTTCACCGGCGAGCGGCTCGGTCCCGAATGCGCGCTTCCCGCAAATTATGCGGAATTCGAGGCGGAATACTTCCGTCAGCTTGATCACGAACTCGTTACCGCGATGGAGCGGACAAAGGTTTTCGAACGGCTCTGGGATAAAGTCAACCCGTCGCCGCTTCTCTCCTCGACAATGCCCGACTGCATGGCGTCGCGCCGTGACGTCTCCGATGCGGGGACGCGCTACAACACCAGCGGCGTCATGGTCGCCGGACTCGGCACGGTGGTCGACTCTCTCGCCGCCGTCCGGATGCTGGTTGACGAACGCAAGCTCTGCACTGTTGCGGAACTCGCACAGATTCTCAAGAACGACTGGAAGGATGCGGAACATCTGCGTCTGCTTGCGCTCAAGCGCGCTCCGAAGTGGGGCAACGGCGATCCGCGGGCGGATGAGCTCGGAACCAAGCTCATGACATTCGTCTGCAGCCGCATCAACCATACGCCGAACGCGCGCGGCGGAACGTTCCAGACGGGCGAATGGTCGATTGACAACAATTTCACGTTCGGACACAAGACCGGCGCCACGCCCGACGGACGTCATGCGGGTGATCCGTTCTCGCGCAACACCGGCGCGTCAATCGGTATGGAGAAACACGGCGTGACCGCGTTATTGAATTCCGCGGTGAAATTCGACCAGGCGGAATGCCCGGACGGCGCAGTGCTTGACGTCATGCTGCATCCGAGCGCGGTTTCCGGTTCCGACGGCGCGGATGTGATCGCCGGACTTGTCCGTTCCTATTTTGCCGCCGGAGGACTGATGATTCAGTTCAACATCCTGAATGCGGAAGACCTCAGAAAAGCGCAGGAGGATCCGGAAAAGTACGACGACGTCCAGGTGCGCGTCTGCGGCTGGAACAACAAATTCGTCAACCTTTCGCACGAAGAACAGAACGCGTTCATCGCGCAGGCGGAGGCGCAGCAATGAATACCGCACGGATCGTTGACGTCAAACATTTCGCCGTACACGACGGCCCCGGAATCCGGACAACTGTTTTTCTGAAGGGCTGCCCCCTGCGCTGTCTGTGGTGCCACAATCCTGAGTCGCAGCGTCCCGGACCGGAGCTGGCGGTTCTTGCAAAATGCGTGAAATGCGGAGCCTGTGCCGCAGTCTGTCCGTGTCACCATGTGGAAAACGGTGTGCACACGCTCGACCGCGCGCGCTGCATCGGCTGCGGAAAGTGTGTGGATGCGTGTCTGTACGATGCGCTTGTGCTTTACGGGCGCACCGTTTCGCCGGAGGAGCTGATGCCGGAACTTCTTGCCGACCGCGTTTTCTATGTGCAGAGCGGCGGAGGCGTGACGGTTTCCGGCGGCGAGCCGCTGCTGCATCCGGAGTTCTGTGCGGAGCTCTTCGAACTTCTGCACCGCGAGGGCATATCCTGCGCGGCGGATACTTGCGGCGAAGTTCCGTGGAGCGCATTTGAAACGGTTCTTCCATTTGCGGATCTGTTTCTGTACGACTTGAAGCAGATGAATCCGGAGGCGCATAAAGCCTGTACGGGCGTCGGGAATCAGCGGATTCTGGAGAATTTGCGCCGTCTTTCGGAGACGGGCAAGCCGGTTGAAATCCGGATGCCAATCATCCCCGGACTCAATGATTCGGAGGAGGAAATGGAGTCGGCGGGAAGTTTTCTCGGCGGACTTTCGAACATAACGGGCGTGCGCCTGCTGGCGTATCACTCGTTCGCGCGTTCGAAATACGTTTCCGTCGGACATCCCGACACCATGCCGGAGGCGGAAACACCTTCTCCGGAATGCCTTGCGCATCTCGCGGAGATTTTGCGCAGACACGGCGTCGCCGTTCTTTAAAGTTTAAGTTCTTTCAATACCGGATCAGAACAATTTCCGGCGGACAGTTCAGCCGGAGCGGAATCCAGGTCGCGCCGATTCCGGAGGAGACGATCATGGAGAAATCGCTGTTTTTCAGTTCATAATATCCGTATTCGAAACGTTTCCAGTATTGCGACGAGGTCCGCAGAGCTCCGAAAAACGGCAGCCGGAGCTGTCCGCCGTGCGTATGCCCGCAGAGCGCAAGATGAAAGTGTGCGAGCTCTTCCGGCAGCAGTTCGGCGACGGAATCGGGATTGTGTGAAAGCAGAAGGCGGAACGGTGCATCGGAATGTTTTCCGTAAAAATGCGGGATTCCGATTTTGTAATCATCGAGTCCGTAAATGCCGAGTCCGCCGCTGCGGACGGCTTCATTGACGAGAATTTCCCATCCTGCGCGGTGATAAAGTTTTTCGATTTCGCGGAACGGAATCCAGCTTCTGCGCCGCTTGTCCCAGTTGCCCGGAACGGCAAAGCAGCCGTTCGGAGCTTTCAGTCCAGCCAGCATTTCCGCCGCCGCAGGGTAACAGATCGAATTTGTGACGAGATCGCCTCCGAACAGCAGAGTATCCGGCTTGAGCAGTTCAACCGCTTCCGAAAGCGCGTTTGCAAGCCACCCCGTTCCGTACCAGGAGTGCGGAGTGTGCGGTGCGAAAAGATTGCGGATCGTGTGAAACTGAATGTGTGTATCGGTGAAAAAGAGAAGCGACTCTCCGCAGGGATTCGGGAGAGCCGCCGTATATTCGTTCAGGAGCAGACCGCCCGGCAGGAAGCGTCTGGAGAGACGGAAGCGCCGGGGGGACGCTGTGCGCCGGAACAGCCGGGTTGAGGCGGAGCCTGTTTTCCGGTAGTCCGGCATTTGAGAATTACGCCTCTTCGGCGAGTTCTTTTCTCATGGTTTCGGGCAGAGCGGAAACCGCTTTGACCGTGCGGTCGCCAAGACCGGGGAGCTTGATCGTGTCGCCGACTTTTGTGGTCGTGAGGATTTCGCCGAGTTTGGTCTTGTAGGAGATGCGGTTGTTGTCCGGATCGCCGTCAAGAGCGCCGAGAACGTAGTAGTCGGTCGTTTTTCCGGAAGCGTCCGCGAGAGTGACGGTGGAACCGAGAACGACATGGTTGCCGATCTTGACGTCCTTGAAGGTGGTCGTCTGGATGGTTGCCACGAGGTTTTCGAGTTCGGCGCGGCGGCGGTGGAGGAAGCGTCTGCGTTCCTTTGCGGCGTCGTATTCGGCGTTTTCACGGAAGTCGCCGAATCCGCGGGCGTGTTCGATCGCCTTGACGTTTTCGGGAATCTGAACGGTGACGATATCTTCGAGTTCCTTTGTGAGTTTGGTGAAGGAAGCCTGCGAGGTGATATCTGGCTGTGCGGCCGGAGTTTCGGCTTCGCCGGCGCCCATGAGACGTTTGCCGCCCTCGTTTTCGATGTGAGCGCGGAGTTCATCGGAGTGACGCGCCAGTTTGACGAGCAGGCTCTGGCATTCGCCCATCTGGAAGGTGCGGACGCGCTGGAGTGCGTCGATGATCGAGGTGATGTCGCCGTCGGCGTTCGCGATCAGGAACTTCTGGAATTCGGCCTTCTCAAACAGGGTGCGTTTGAGTTCGCGTTCCGCCGCGGTCCACTCTTTCGGGAGACCTTCCGCGGAGATTGCCTCGGCGACGTGGTCCATGTCGACGATGGAGACGAGGTTGCGCGGGAGTTTGGAGCGGTTCTTCCAGAGATAGAGGAGAACGTCGGAGGAGAGTGTGTGGTGTTTTGCAATGGTCGAAGCGACTGTTTTCGGTTCGAGCGCTTCAAAGAGAGTGTTGAGGCAGCGGAGCGGGAGAACGCAGCCGAGTTCCGCGAGTTCCTCTTCCGTGTAGACGACTTTCGAGGCCTTCACGAATGCGGGGAGGAGCTTCATGGAGATATGTCCCCAGACTTCGAGCTCCTTGCCGACATGTGCCGTTGTGACGTCCGCGGGCCAGAACGGAGCTTTGCCGCGCAGGGGCTGGAACATTTCCGTGAGAACCGGCATCGGGTTGACGGCGGCGAGCATCGCGATGCAGTCGCCGAGCATGGTCAGGTCTTTCGGGGAGATCGGAGTGTGGAGACGTCCGAAGAGCTTTGCGAGCTTGAGGGTTTCTTCCTCTCCGAGTTTCACGCCGCCGGATGCTTCCTGCGGGACGAGGAGTGTGCTGAGTTCGAGAATGCTTCGGGCATCCCAGGGAGCGCGTTTGCCGCGGGCGGCGGCCGCCTGCGGAGCCTCATTCCACCAGGTCTGGAAAACATCAATCGCCATGCACTCGGGAACAAGGATGCGGGTCACGATCTCTTTCAGACGGGCTTCGGAGAGATCGGTGAGTGCATTGTGATTGAAGATTTCCTTGAATTTCTGGACAGTGGGGAGACGGTGTTTATCGGGAACGAGGATGTTGAACATTTCCGGATTCGCATCGAAGAAGACGGCGGACTGAATCGCGGAGCTGACGGGCAGGGAGAGAAGGTTTCCCGCCGCGAGGGAGTTGATTCCGAGGGTTGCGGTTCCCTTGTCGATTGAGGCGACTTTGCCCCAGATTTTGGAATCGGAGAGGTAAGCGAGACAGCCGGATTTGATCTTCTGGAGCTTTTTGAGTCTCGAGGCGACTTCGGAAGCGGGAACTTCAGCGTCTCTTGCGCCGATCGCCTTCAGAACGGTCTGGCTGGAGATGTACGGAGGAAGCATGAATTTCGCCGCATTGTGGAGCGCGTTCCGGAAGAGCTGACCTTCAAGGGCGTCTTTCTCGGCGAGTTCCACGCAGACTTTTGCCATTCCCTCGTCTTTGGAGACGTTGTCGTCCCATGCATCGAAGAGAGAATCGAAATTGGTCTGAGCAGCCCGGAGTTCCTGCACGTCTGTCGATTTGATTTTGTTGAAAAGTTGTTGGATTTCATTTTCCTCGCCGGAAAGCGCGGCGACAATCAATTCTTCGAGTTCAGCAGCCATGGAAGCTCCTATGCATTGTTATTTTGTTCAATATATTAAAATACACCAAAAACATTCATTTTACAAATTTAAAGCGAAGAAAAATGCGATGTTCCTTCAGATTTTTCCCTGATCCGGCAAAAAAAACGGGTTCCCCCGGGATTTTCGGGGGAACCCGCTGACGGAAAAAGCGTTTCTCAGACGAGATCTTCTTTCGAGAGTGTCTTGTCGACGATTGCGCAGACGCAGGAGTCGGACCAGACATTTTCCGCCGTTTCGATCATGTCGATGATGGTGTAGATCGGAAGGATGATGCCGAGGATGCCGATCGGCGCGCCGGTTCCGGACATCAGCGAGAGCGTCAGGAAGTAGCAGCCCATCGGAACTCCGGCGTTGCCGACAGCGGAGATCACCGAGATCAGAATCCAGAGCAGAATCGAGGGCAGGGTCAGCTCAACACCGCCGTTCTGCATGACGAACAGCGAGGTGACGAGGATGAACGCCGCGCAGCCGTTCATGTTGATTGTGCAGCAGATCGGCAGGATGAAACGCGCAACTTCCGGTTTCGCCTTCATATTGTTTTCCGCCGATGCGATTGTGACCGGCAGGGTCGCGGCGGAACTCTTGGTGAAGAGCGCCATCAGCACCGCCGGAAGCATGTTGCGGAACACGCGGAGCGGGTTGATTCCGCTGAAGAGCAGGAACAGCGGAAGAATGATGAAGAACTGAATGACATTTCCTCCGAGAACAACGGCAACGTATTTGCCGAGCGTTCCGACAATCACGCCTGCGGACATCTGCGCGGAGAGCTGTCCCGCAAACGCCACAATGCCGAGGGGAAGGGTCCAGACCAGCGCGCGGATCAGCGCAAACAGCAGTTCCTGAAGTCCGAGGATGCCCTTCAGAAGGACCTGGATGTTTTCAGACGCCTTCATAACCGCGAGGGTCAGACCGGCGGCTGCGGAAACGAGCAGAATGCTGAGGACATTGCCGGTCGAAAGCGGTTTCAGAATGTTGTCCGGAACAACGGAGAGGATGTGGTCGTAATAGGAGAGCTTGCCGAGGTTCTGCGGCACGCTGGACTGTCCCTGCTGGATCAGGTCGACCGGAAGGTTTCCCGGGGCGATGATCTTGTAGAGAATGACGCCGATGACGGAGGCGGCAATGGTTGTGAGCAGCGTGTAGACAATGGTGTGCAGGAAGATGCGTCCCGTTCCCTTTTTCGCACCGAGCGAGGCGAGGGTGGTGAGGATCGTCAGCGCAATGGTCGGCACCGCGACGAACTGGAAGAGGCGCGTGTAGACGGTTGCGATGAAGTCGAAGAAATTGTTCAGCCATGCGAGACCGAGCGTTCCGAGCACTCCTCCGAGCACGAGCGCCGACATCCAGATGATGAACTGTTTGCCGTTGAATCCGGGTTTTTTGTTTGTTGTGTCCATTTTGATTCCTTATGTTATTTGTCGTAAATCCAGGGTTCTTCAAGGGTGAAATCCGCGTCGGGCAGGTCGGGGTTGAGCGTGAAGGAGACGATGCGCGTCACATCCGTTTTGCCTGCTGCGGTGACCAGGAGTTTTTGCGCCATCTTGACCCCGGAGAACCACGCGTAGTCCTCGGAGATCGCCGTGTAAAGCGTGCGTCCGCCGTCTTCCAGATAGAGAACGGTTTCGAGACGGCGCGTCAGATACGTTTCCGCATCGATATAGAGCACATACGGCGCGATCGCGGGATCGTCGGTGCGGCAGATCAGACGGTAGAACTTCCGGTTCGCCTGATAGCAGACGTCGATATCCACGCTCTTGAAAACCTGCGGGAGCTGGTTGCCCGGCTTGAGTATTCTTGAATATGTTTTGACGAGGTTCAGCGGCGTGCCTTCCGGAATTTTTGTGTTCTTCATATTGACCGGGTTGATGTACCAGGCCTCATTGTTCTTGAAAAGAATCATCTGGAACGCTTTGCCGTTCTTGATGGAAACCTGCTTGACGGAATCGGGGGCCTTGAACAGAACGACCGTGCTGTAGAAATCGTGGGAATTCCGCTCTGAGACGGATTCAACCTCCTGGACGAGCCGGTAGGTTTTCGCCGCGGCGTACAGCCCCTTCGGATCGGTGGCGGCGGTCATGCGCTTGTAAAGCTCTTCGACCGTGATGTCCGACTCTTCGCCGGCCTCCAGCTCAAGCAGGTCCTCGCGGAAGATGGAGCAGCCTGTTGTGAGCGCAAGCGCCGAAAAGAACGCCGCAAGCGCAAGAAGTCGCAGAAATGCAGTTTTCATTACCTTTTACCTCGGAATGTTTGTATTTGATGCGCCGGTCCATACGGTGTGGAAAAATTCCCCGCCGGGACGGTCGGTGCGTTCATATGTGTGCGCGCCGAAAAAGTCGCGCTGTGCCTGAATCAGATTTGCGGAAAGATTCGCGGTGCGCCGGGAATCAAACCAGGCGATCGCGCTTGAGAACGCGGGAACCGGAACGGAATAGGTCACGGCGTCGACAGCGGCAAACCGCCAGTTTTCTTCGAGCCGCTGAAGCTCCGTCCGGAAGAACGGTGCGGAAATGAGACTTTGCAGTTCCCGCTCTTCCGAATACGCTTCGCGGATGCGGTCGAGCAGTTTTGCGCGGATGATGCATCCGCCGCGCCAGATGGATGCGATCTTCGCAAAATCAAGTTCCCAGCCAAACTGCTCCGAAGCGGTTTTCATGATATCGAAACCTTGCGCGTAAACGCAGATTTTTGAGGCGTAAAGAGCATCCTCCGCGTAGTTGACGAGATCCTTTTTGTGCTGCTCGCGGAAAATTTCGCTGACTTTGCGCCGTTCGGGGAAGAGTTCGGAAAGGCGCATGCGTTCCGCTTTGAAGGCTGAGACCATGCGGGCGAACACAGCTTCCGCAATAGTCGGTGCGGGAACTCCGAGCTCCAGCGCCGCTTCGGAAGTCCAGCGTCCGGTTCCCTTCTGTCCGGCGCGGTCAAGAATCATATCAACCATCGGACGTCCCGTTTCAGGGTCGGTGAACGCCAGGATTTTTGCGGTGATTTCAAGCAGATAACTTCCCTGCGGTCCCCCGTTCCAGCGGCGGAAGATTTCCGCGAGTTCATTCATGGAATAATCGTGAAGCAAGCGCAGAAGCAGATATGCCTCCGCAATCAGCTGCATGTCGGCATATTCGATGCCGTTGTGCACCATTTTGACAAAGTGTCCGGAGCCGCCCGGCCCGATCCATTCACAGCAGGGCGAGCCGTCCGGCGCGGTTGCGGCGATTTTTTTGAACAGCGGTTCAATGAACGGACGCGCTTCACTGTTTCCTCCGGGCATGAGCGAGGGTCCGTTCAGCGCGCCCTCTTCTCCGCCGGAAACACCGGTTCCGACGAACAGAATTTTCTTTTCCGCGAGCTCCTTGACGCGCCGCTCGGTATCGCGGTAGTGGGAGTTGCCGCCGTCAATGAGAATGTCTCCCGGTTCGAGATGCGGCAGCAGCTGCGCGATGACGTCGTCGACAGCGCTTCCCGCCTTGACCATCATCATGATTCTGCGCGGCGTCCGGAGTGCTGCGCAGAGTTCCGCGGGTGAATATGCGGGCAGAATGTTTCTGCCGCTTGCGCGTCCGGCGATGAATTCGCGTGTGCGTTCCGGCGAACGGTTGTAAACTGCGACGGTGAAGCCTTTGGACTCCATGTTCAGAACAAGATTCTCCCCCATCACAGCGAGTCCGACCATGCCGATTCCGGCAAGTTTTTTTTCAGACATGTTATGACTCCTTCTCTTGTTTTGCGCGGTTGAAAATTTGAATGGAGATCAGAATTCCTGCCACGCGGCTTTGCCGTCGCGGTCCCGGACCAGAATTTCCATTTTCTTTTTGAGAGAGGCGAGTTTTTCCTGACAGTACGCGGCGATTTTCGCGCCCTCTTCAAACTTGGAGATCATTTCATCGAGCGGCACGCCGCCCTGTTCCATTGCGGAAACGATGTTTTCGAGTTTCTCCATCGCCTGTTCGAAAGTCAGGCGATGAAGTTCATCCGGCTGTTCCGGTTGAGCGGATTGCTGTTCATCCGCCATGTCAGTTTCTCTTTCCGCCGAAGATGCGCAGGAGATAGAGGAACAGGTTGACGAAGTCAAGATAGAGAGTCAGCGCACCGAGAACGGCAATTTTCCGGTTCGTTTCTGCGTCGCCGCCCATCGTGATGTAGAGCTGTTTGACCTTTTGCGCATCATACGCGGTGAGTCCGACAAAGATCAGAACGCCTGCATATGTGATGATCCAGTCGAGTCCGCTGTTCCGCAGGAAGATATTGACGATGGAGGCAATGACGAGTCCGAGCAGAGCCATGAACAGAATGGAGCCGAGCTTGGAGAGGTCGCGCTTGGTTACGGAACCGTACACCGCCATGACCGCGAACGTTCCTGCGGTTGTCGCGAATGCCGCTGTGATGGCGGGGATGGAATAGACAAGGAAGATGCTTCCGAGAGTGATTCCGTTGAGAGCCGCATAGAAAGCGAAGAGAGCGGTTGCCGTTGCCGCGCTCATCTTGTTGATTCCCCAGCTGACCGCGATAACGAGTCCGAGTTCCGCGAAAATGAGAACGGTGGTCAGAATCGGATTCTGGAAAATGAGTTTCGAGAGAGCCGGTGTTGATCCGACAGCCCATGCGCAGAGCGCGCTGATTCCGAGAGCGAAAGTCATCCAGTAATAGACCCCGGTGAGGAGTGTTGCGATTGCGGAGCCTGAGCGGGTTCCGATTTCCGTAGTCATTCCGTTTCGATACATGATAACCCCCTTTAGTTGAAGTTTTTTTGTTTCCGTATAAATTACTCTCTTTTTTGCAAAAATCAAGGCGTGAAACGAACACAGATTCGAAAAAGCCGAAGCCCTGCAGAAACTCTCCGCCGCTTTCCGCATGCGCTTCAGAGTCTTCCCCGAGCATGGGGGGGGGAAGACCAAAGCCAATTTCCCGGACGTTATTGGGGGAATACCGTTTTTCAATTACAATGCAATTTCAAATGGCTCTTGCAATGAGTGGCGGTGCTCCGCCTCCATGCCGTCGATGTAAAGCGTGAGTCCGGCGCCTCTGCGGTAGCGGCTGCCGTCGCGGTCGAACTGCAAGGACAGGTTGTGACCTGATATTTTTACACCATCCAGCAGGAAGTAGTCCCAGCATTCCGGCGGAAGCAGCGGTTGGATACGGATTTTGTTACGGAATTCCGTATTGATGCCGCACAATCCGAGAATGATCAGATCGGCATATGTGGAGTGACTGTAGTCTTTTCCTCTTTCATGGATCAAGGAAGTCTGCTTTTGACCGGATTTCGCCCATGAAACCATGATGTCCCTGGCGAGCCATGTCCCGGTGAACGGGTCGAGGTTTTCATCAATCCATGGAATGATGCGGCCGTTTTCCCGCAGATAGTGGCTCCTGGTATAGCAGGAGAAGGTTTCAAAAAATGTCCGGCGGTTGATTTCCGTGCTTTCCCTGGCCTGAAGCAGATGTGCGAGAGCTGTCAGGGTGATTGAGGTTGCGAATGGCCAGGAGGGACCGTTCCACTGACACTCGTGACCGTCTCTTGCAATTCTGAACTCCGGATGTCTCCGTTCCGCCGTCGTCGGTCCGTACGGGGCGAGAAAACCGTCCGGATGAACCAGCTGTTTCCAGGCACAATCGTATTTTTCCGCCATATCCCGGAAATAGTACCACGGAGTGTAACCGTGCAGTTCCCGCACATTGACGAAACTTTCATCTTCTTCCCGCCGGGTCATGAAAAACTTATACTCTTCATTCCATAGAAGAGTTTCGATTCGGCTCCGCAGTTCTTGGCTTTCCGAACGGTATTTTTCCGCCGCATGGCTGTTGCCGAGCTGAGAGCTGATGATTGCGAGAGCGTTTGCTTCCGCCGCCATGCAGCTGTTGATTGTGACGCGGTATCCGCTGCCGCCGATGGAGCATTCCATGCCGTCACGTCCGTCGCTTTGCCGGAAGAATCCGTTTGGGCGGAGATGTGTCTTTTTCCATTCGGCATAATTTGTGCAAAGAGCCGGATAGAGTTCCCGGAGCAGGTCCGTGTTTCCTGTGACTGAAACGGTGTCCAGCAAGGCTGAGGCGGTTCCGAATGTATATTTGCGCGGGTCTGCTCCGGTTTCCGGATTCAGCCAGAAGCGAAGGTATTCTTCGGCGATTGCCTTGTCATTGAACCATCGTGCCTCACGGATCTGATGAGCTGCGGGACAGCTGATGGTGTTGAATGCGCCGGCCCAGGAGACGTCGGGCATGAATTCAAGAAGGACTCTGCCGTAAGGTGTGGTTCGGATGTGTTTGCGGAAACTCCACCACCGAAAATACCAGATTTCCCGGAAAACCGGATCCGGACAGTCCCAGCGGGGTATTTCAGCAATCAGGAAATCCGCCGCCTCCGAGTTCGGAATGTCGCCCCGGTAGGGCTCATCGTCCTGTGCGTTGAACCGTGTACAATATTCCGCGACGATGCTGTTGTCGATAAAGTGTTTCATGTCGTTATCCTGTGAAGCCGGCAGGGAACGCCGATAGCTGAAAGCATTCGCTGCCGTAGATTCTAATTTTTACAGTCCCAAATCCAGCCCGTCGTGAATGGCCAGTCCGATATATTCGTCTCTGCAGTTTCTGCCGTTGTACCAGAGAAGCCAGCGTTTGTTTTTGAGATCTTTGACGACGGAAGGTTTGTAACATGCGGCGGCATCCCAGGACGAACCGGGGCGTCCTGTTCCGCCGGGACGCAGAGCAAGTCTCTGTTCTTTCGGCAAGGATAGTGCGGCGGGTTCGACAATGGGGTTTCCGTGGAACCGGGTCCAGCGGGTCACTCCGTCGGGGGAATGAGCGACGCAGATGGACGCGGTGTCGATGTCGAAGTAGCCGATGTAGAACATGAGAAATCCGTATTTGTCATCCGGGATGACTTCACATGCTCCGATTCTGGTTTGTTCACACGGGGAATCGCCTTTGATGAATATGGGGTTTGCAGGGAACTTGCGCCAATGCACGCCATCCGGGCTTTCTGCATAGCCGATGGCGTTGGGCTCATAGATTTCGCCTCCCGCATACCACATGCGGAAGACGGCGCGTTTTTCATCAAACAGGACGAACGGGTTGTAAACGGTGTTGTTTTCCCAGGGCAGCTCCGGAATCAGAACGGGTTCCATGGAGTGACGTTCGAAGCGGTGTCCGTCATGGCTTTTTGCAAGACCGATCCGGGCGTAGCCGCGAGCCATGCCGGAGTACCACATCCAGTATTCTCCGTTATGGCGGATGATGCAGCTTCTGGAAACGGCGTCCTCCCAGCCGGAGTCGAGCCGGGGAGAGAGCAGTGTTTCAAAAGGGCTCCAGTGTATGCCGTCCGGACTTTCCGTCTGGGCAATGCTGCGGTGAGGCCGCCAGGTGAAATTCATCTTGTACAGACCGTCTTCGAAACGGACGTCAACGTCATAGCATGTTCCGGTTTCTTTTCCTCCCATGACCGGGTTGCCTTCATACTTGTACCAGTTGCCGTTTTTCATGAAATGCATTCCTTTCGGTTGTTATTTCCGCGTTTCCTGCACGCCGACATTGTCGGCGAAAGAATCATTCGGAGATTGGAAAGCCCCGACATATCTGAATTGGAGCGGAGCGTTTTTCACCGGAGCGGCAAGTTCAAATTCTTCAGGAACGAGCCGATTTTTCTCCCATTCCGGCAGAACTTGCTCCGGGAGATAGAGCTGGTCGGCTGCGGATGACGGCAGAATTCCCGCCGGCTGCCTGAAAATTGCCATGCGGTTGCCGGAATAGGAGAAATGATAGAACCCGTTTCCATCCTCCTTTTTCTTTCGGCTGGCCCATCCGAGGGAAGGGGCGACGACCAGGTTGTTGCAGAATGAGATATTGTCGATTTTCTGATCCTTCTCGAGATCGGCGAAAACGACACCGTCAGGCTCTATGATCGTATTGTTGAAAATCAGCAGCCCGGGAATGCTCTGGTGCTTCCAGGAGTCGCCTTGCAGATAGGGATATTTTTTATTGCCCCACATGCGCTTCTGAATTCCGATTTTGAATGTGCTGCCTTTCAGCAGACGTTCTTCCGGAGTCCGGTAGAAAACATTCTGGTAGACGTAATTCGGACCCGGCCATGGATGACCGCAGAGCGGCTGCATGGAGATGGGTTGGAAGATGTCGATGAAATAATTGCGCCTGATGTGGCAGTGACGTCCGTGGTTTTCCAGTTCGAATCCGTTGTCGATCAGCCTTTCGCAGAGATTGTCTTCAAAGATCATGTGGTCGCCGTCGGAATTGGCAACCGCTTCAAACGCGTCATGAATATAACTGTTGCGTATAGTCCACGATTTTCCGATCCCGGAGGCGATTCCGTATTCATAGGGGGTGACAGCTCCGTTGAGACGGCTCTTGTGGACCCACCAGTAGAGACGTTCTTTTTTGGGATCAACGCTGCGTTTCCCGCTTTTTACATCACTTAACAGTTCCTGAACATCCCGGTAAACCGGGAAATTGTGAAATTCGCAGAACTCCAGTGTTACGTCTGCGCTGGTTTTTTCGCCGGTTTTGCCGATAATTTTTCCTCTTACACCCCCCATCCAGCATCCCAGGAAAAGAGCATTGCGGATGACAACGTGATTGCCGTCGACGTAGACGGCTGCAACGCCTGGAGTTTCAAAAGTGATGCCGTCAAGAATGACATGAAGGTCCCGGTTTCTGCCGCCCAGAAGCCCGAAATTGAAAGCCCTGGTTCCGTTTTTATCCAATTTGTCTTTTGACGACGGTGCGACTGCCATGACATGGTTATTCGGATTGACGGAGCCGTATTTGCCGTCTTGACGCAGGCGGACAAAAAGTTTGCCGTCCGCCTGAACAAATCCGTGCCGCGGTCCTGGAATTCCCGGAGTGGCTTCCAGTTTCTTCAGCGCATCGAGCGAGCGGTAGGGATAGAGATCTACTTCATCGTACAGGACCCGGCTCGGTTCCGCGGCACTGTACGGAACAGAATAGATCTGATTTTCCGCATCCGCAAGAGTCCACGGCACTTTTTTGTTCCGGATTGACGGATCCGCCCCGGTGAGAATCACTCTTCGCCGCTCTGTCTTATCCGCCCGGAACGTAATCGGTTTTCCCGGCTGTCCGAAGCGTTTCAGACGGACTGATTCAAAATAGACTCCGGGCATAATGATTACGGTGTCTCCGGGATTGACTTGATTGGCTGCCTGCTGAATTGTTGCATACGGAGCGCCCTTTGAGCCGTCGCCTGCCGGGGATGCATTGCAATCCACATAAAGTTCTGCGGCGGATATGCCGCAGGCGATCATACAGGAAAATAATGCCAGGATTCTGTTTGCCATGTTCCGCTTCTTTCTGTTCCATTGAAATTTTTTGTTTTCTGGAGCGGAGAAGACCGTTCCGGCTGGTATTTGCATTAAAAACCGCCAAAGCCGTTTTCCCGCTCGTTGTGTTTGATGTCAGAAGTATTTGTGAAAAGCCATGAACTGGTCGAAATAACCTCCTTGTGCCACGCTGGTGGGGCTCCAGATGATTCGTGTTTTTTCGATGATGTCCGCCGGGCTGTTGCTGTCGACATGCCCGTCGATCCAGAGGATATTTGCTCTCTTGCTGTGGCTCATCATGATTCCGGCGCTTGCATTTTTGAAAGAGATCGAATACCATTGGCTGTCCCGTGCTTTTGCATAAGAATCGCCCAGAGCGAAGAATTTGGACGGCGATTTAATTCTCGCCAGAGGCGCAATGAAACTTTTGTCCAGCTTTTTTTCGTCTATGAATGGAGCGGAGTCTTTGTCCAGCCTCGTGAGCGGATGGTCTTTGGCGTTGGCGATTGTTCCGTACAGAATCAGATGATTCTTGCCGGCGTTAAGGTCAGTAGCATTCGGACCGCCGCAGAATCCGGTTTTCGGAGGCGTCACGAACGGTTGAATGTTCGGACATCTGAAAACGTCTTTGGAATCCAGATAATTCGTTTCCACTCCAATGGCCGAATCCTGTCCGTAAAACTTCCGGTGCTTGCTTGACAGCAGGTGCGCATAAGTTACCGGGGTTGTTCCGGAAGTTTTTTTATCATAGGAGTTGTAGAGCGTTATGACATCATGAAAATCCTGGGCGTACATGTGCAGCGCTGTTCCAATCTGCTTCTGATTGGATGTACACAGTATCGTTCGGCCTTTTTCCAGCGCCTTATTCAATGCCGGCAGAAGCAATGAAGCCAGAATTGCGATGACCGCGATCGTTACGAGAAGCTCTACAATGGTGAATTTTTCATGTTTTCTGTTCATGACAGCCTCCATTTATTATTTTTTCTGGTTGAGCAGTTCCAAAAAGATTGGCAGTTGTCGCCGCGGTTAAGATTCACTCATCGCGGCGGCCCGTTCGACAGTGAGCGCTGATTCCGGCTGTTTGCCTGCTGCAAAACGTTCGATTTCATCGGCAAGACAGTTCCAGCGCTGTTCGAATTCTATCGAGTTGTTCGCACGATGCGGCGTCAGAAGAACCCGTTCCATTATCCGCAGCGGCGAATCGCTTTCCAGCGGTTCATTCTCGAAGACATCAAGCGCGAGGAAGATCTGTTTTGTCTGCGCCGCCTCAATCATTGCAGCTTGATCCACCATCTTTCCCCGGGCGATGTTGACGAACAGCGCATCGTCCTGCATTGCGGCAAACTGCTTCGCGCCGACCATGTGGAAAGTGTCGGCATTGCTGCCGCCTGCCAGGATGATCACTTCATTGTCGCGGAATGCTTCGTCGAGAGAGACCTTTTTTACTCTCGCTTTTGCCGCGTCTTCGTCTGAGAGATGGCGTGACACAACCGAGATTTCGGGAGTGAAGTTTCGGAAGAGGCGTGTGATTGCTCCGCCGATCCGTCCGAAGCCAATGACCGCCACTTTGCGGTTGGAAAGGATTCGTGTGCGCGGATATTTGAACCGCGGCCAGGCTTCCCCGGAAACCATGTCATGATGATAGTGGGCAATGCGCAGCAGAGAGGTGAGCACGAGTCCGAGTGTGTATTCCGCCATTGGCTGTTCCCGCGATGCTCCTGTGTGAATGACCGTGATCCCTTTCCGCAGAGCGTACAGATCGGCGATGTTCTGCCGTGTTCCTCCGTAGGTGGAGGCGATCAGCCGGAGCTGCGGCGCCGCATCAATCACCCGTTCCGTAACCAGCATCTGCGCGGTGAACGGGACAAGTACCGCTTCATGACCGGGGAGGCTGCGCAGCAGCGCATCCTCGCTGATTTCTTCAATTTCAGTAATTTCGCAATGTTCGGCGATCCGGGCGCGGGCGGCCGCATCGGCGATTTTTCCAAGAGACAGCAGAGTTATTTTCTTTGACATGTTTTCCTCCTTACCGGCCCATCCAGCCGCCATCGACCAGATAGATTGATCCGTTGACATAATTGCTTGCGGGGGAGGCGAGAAAAACTGCCACTCCTTTGAAATCCTCCGGCGTGCCCCAGCGTCCGGCGGGGATGCGCTCAAGGATAGCCCGGCTGCGTTCGGGATCGTCGCGTAGCGCCTGCGTGTTGTCGGTTGCAATGTAGCCCGGAGCGATGCCGTTGACGTTTACGCCGTGTTTCGCCCATTCGTTGGAGAGTGCCATTACAAGTTCCCCGACTCCCGCTTTGCTTGCCGCGTAGCCGGGGACGTTGATTCCCCCCTGGAAGGTCAGCAGAGAACAGGTGAAAATGATTTTCCCCGACCCGCGCTTCACCATGTCCCTGCCGAATTCCCGTGCGAGAACAAACTGCGATGAGAGGTTGGTTTCAAGCACTTTGTCCCAGAAATCGTCCGGATGATCCGCCGCGGGTTTGCGCAGAATGGTTCCGGCGTTGTTGAACAGAATGTCGATCGGCGGCTGTTCCGCCTTGACTGCGGCGATCCAGCGGTAGAGTGCCGCCCGGTCGGAGAAATCGCACTGATACGGAGTGAATTTCCGTCCGAGTGCACGGATTTTCTGTTCAGTTTCGCTGCCGGGACGCAGCGAAGCGGAAACACCAATGATGTCTGCGCCCGCCTCGGCAAGCCCGATGGCGATTCCCTGACCGATGCCGCGGGAACAGCCTGTGACGATGGCTGTTTTGCCATCCAGTTTGAATTGATCGAGAATCATGATTTATGCCTCCTTCTGACAACGGATCAATATTTTCATCGCATCGGGAGCCTGTCCGAGATATTCGAACGCGTTCTGCAGCTCCGTGAGCGGGAAGACGCGGGAGATCAGGCGGTCGAACGGCAGCTCATGTGCCGCAACCAGCTGAATCGCCTGATCAAAATCTTCTCTTTCGTATACGCGGGCGCCGATCATCGCAAGTTCTTTCCAGAAGAATTTGTGCAGATCGACCGGTACGGGTTTGGGGTAGATCGCCACCATGACAATCGTGCCGCGCGGGCGTGCGGCTTCGGTAATGAGGCGCGCACCGGTTTCGGAACCTGTCACTTCAAATACAACGTCGGCGCCGGAGCCTCCGGTTTCCCGGCGGATGCGGGCGACGGGGTCCTCCGATTTCGGATCAATAACGTCGAATCCGAGTTCACGTGCAAGGCGGATGCGTGCGGGATTGATTTCGATTACAGTGACGCGTCCGCCGGCCTTGCGTGCGGTGAGCGCGATCAGCATGCCGATCGGACCTCCGCCGTTGACCACGACGAAGTCATCTTTTTTCAGCCCGGAGCGGCGGACATCGTGGCAGGCGACCGCCTCTGGTTCGACCAATGCCGCAAGATCCATCGGCATATTGTCCGGCAGACGATGAAGCAGACGGGCTGGAACAACCCACTCTTCGGCGAATGCGCCCGGGGTTTCAATGCCGAGAAATTTCAGGTTTTCGCAGATATGAGTGAATCCTGCGCGGCAGGTGTTGCAGTGTCCGCAGTTGTCGAGCGGGCGCACGGTCACGGCGTCGCCGACTTGAAAGCCGGTTACATTTTCGCCGAGACGGAGAATCCGTCCGCTCATTTCGTGTCCGACTGCCTGAGGCGGATGAACCCGCTGGTCCATGTGTCCTTTGAAAATGTGGACGTCGGTGCCGCAGATGCCGCAGTATTCGACGGCGATGGCGACTTCCCCCGGACCGGGAAGAGCGGCGGGGATCTCCCGGCATTCGATCCGGCCGGGACGGATGTATTGAGCTGCTTTCATATTAGAAGTACCCTCCGTTTGCGACCACTTGTGTCGGTTTCATTCCGGAGTTGACCATTCCACGGATTTTATCTTCCTTGAGCAGAAGCGCTTCCGCTTTTTCCAGAACTTCGAGAGTGATTTCCGCGGGAATGCGGATTGCCCCGTCGATATCGCCGAAGATCCAGTCTCCCGGGTTGATGACGATTTCGCCGATGCGGATGGGTTTCTGATAGTAGTACATGCGGAAGCGTCCCAGCATTCCTACGTTGGTCCGGTACTTGAGAAAAACGGGGAACCCTTGTTTGAGAATCGCTTCCGTGTCACGGATGCCGTTGATAAATGCGCCGCGGCAGCCGTTCCGCAGAGCGGCCATTGTCATGACTTCCCCCCACTGGGCGGTGACGGTGTCGCCGGTGCAGTCCCACATGACGATGCTTTCCGGCGGAAGTTCTTCGAGCATTTTTGCGCGCATTTCGAACTCTCCGTCGGTTGTGATGTCCGGTGCTCCCTTGATGGTGAACGCGCGTCCGCAGAGTTTCATATCGCGGTTCAGCGGCTGATATTCCGAGGGGAGCGCCGCATGCATTTTGTAGTCGAACCGCAGAATGTCGTTGACGGCGCCCGAGTAGAGCCTTAAGTAACGTTCGCGCAGTTCGCTGTCAGAAACAGTTCGTTTGGAATTCATTTATTTTCCTCCTTCCATCACCTCGTCGAACGAGGGGATCAGTTTGTTGATGTAAAGCTGTTCAGCCTGTCCGAAAGCGAGAATGATCGGACCGGCGGCGTGGATGTCGTTGCATTTCCAGGGATGTGTTGCATAGGAGGCGATTGTCGCGTCTCCCGGAGCGAGGCACCCCGTGCAGCAGTGATACACGGAACCGTCAAGAGCGACATAGCGTGAAAGGCCGCGCAGCCCGCGCAGAAAAGGTCCGGTCACTTTTTCCCGGTCGAGCGAACCGTTTTTGATGCCTCGTCCCATCCCGTAAAGGATCAGACCGGTTCCGGAACTTTCCGGATAGCTGCCTGGGTCTTCCATGCACTGATGGAACATCCCCTGCTCATCCTGTACGGCGAGACAGCCGTCGATTACTTCTCGGAGGGCATGCTGCACTTCTCCGCGCCGCGGGAAATCCTGCGGGAGGTCGTAACAGAGCTCGGACATTGCGAGCACTCCCCAGCCGACGCCCCGGCTCCAGACGGCGGAGAGTTTGCCGGCATTCCGCACCTGGTGATAGAGCTTCGTTTCGGGAGAAAACAGGGTCTTGTGGTGACCGAGCATCTGGTGAACGCTTTCCTCAATGAAATCGTTCCGTCCGGTCGCTTTGCCGACCCAGACCAGAAAGGGGCAGACCGCGAACACGGTGTCGATCCAGAGAAATTCTCCCGGGCGGTTCGGGTAGATGAAGAGGCCGTCGGCATCACGCGGGAATTCGCGGCAGAGCCGTTCCGCGGCAGCAGTCAGTGGCTCTTCCGCTTCCGGCAGATAGCCGCGCGCCAGAAGCCAGGCGGTGGCATTGCCCCCGAGCTGATAGATCCAGGAGTTGTAGGCGCCGGCAACCGATGGAACCCGTCCGGCGAGATATTCCCGCGCCAGCTGTTTTGACTCTTCAAGAATCGCTTCATCCCGGGTGAATTTGCCGATCCGCTCCCAGGCGCTCAGCGCCAGGATTGAGGCGTAGGAGTACAATCCGTGATTTTTCCGGAAAACCCGCCATGCTTTCCGGGCAACCTCTTCGTACCCTGACCATGAGGAGTGTTCATTCATTGTTTGAATCCTTTCGTTTTTTCATCAATGATATACTTTGCCTATATCCATAGTAAAATATAACATATCCTCTTGTGCATGTCAAGTCAATCAATAAAAAAATTTGATTTTTCTTTTTTTTGAACTAAATTATATCTATGCTGAAAAATGGAGAAGATATGGCGAACAGTGATCTAATCGGCTCGCTGGTGCGGGCAATGGAAATTCTGAAGATGATCGGCAATTCCCCTTCGGGCTGCCGTGTGGAGGAAATTTGTGCGGCACTGCAGTTGAAGGCTCCGACGGTTTACAATATTCTGCGGACGCTGTCTTCGGAGGAATTTGTTGAACGGCGGAACGGATATTTCTGTCTGGGACGGGAGTTCAGGCATCTTGCCGGGTGTATGGAAAATGGCTTGCTGAAGGATGCCGCAGAGACGGAACTTCTGGCGCTTTACCAGCGGATGCCGAAAGGAACGGCGATCTTCGGGATTGCTACGCGGCAGGGGGTGGAACAGACGCACCGGATCAGCTTTGACCGTCCGGGTGTGATTCAGACATTGCCGAACGAGCTCATGCACCCTTATGCGACAGCTGCTGGGCTGATCGGACTGGCATTTGCGGATGAGGAAAGTTTTCTTCAGCAGAGCGAGAAGTGGCCGTTTGCTGAGTTCGGAGCGCATCTGTGGAAGAGCCGGGCGAAGCTGGATGCCTTTCTTGCGCAGGTGAGAAAGGAAAAATTGGCGCTTTCTCCCTTCGACAGAGATTTGTTCTGGCGTCTTTCCGGAGCAATAACCGATAAAGACGACCGTCTCTATGCAGTGGTTGGTGTCAGTGTCCCCGCAGTACACCTCAATGCGGAGATGGAAAAGATGGTGACGAAGGAAGTCTGCAGATCAGCGAAGAGTCTTACCCGGATTTTGCGTGAACGGTTGTAACCGGAGTCCCGGATATTCGCGCTCTGCGATACTGGCAGAAGTAGTTGTCCTGTAAGCTGTCCGAAAGGAAACAGACTGAAGTTGAACTCAAAAAAACTCGTTTTCGGACGCTTCCTTTTGAGACGCAAATCATCAAACGGTATCAGACGAAGCAGAGCAGTGTTGAAGAGGCATTGATCGAAATGTACTTGGCCGGAGTTTTTGTTCATCGACTGGAAGATATCGGCGAATACTCAACATTGTCGCCGGGAAATTTTGGAAAATGAACTTGAATTTGGACGGGTTCTGCGTCTTCGGAACGGATCATGAGAGAGATTCGATGCAGCCCCCGCGTAATCGGAGCATTTCCGGATGGCTATTCCGCTATGCCGCTGGTCAGAGCAAGACACAGACATATTTTGACGACAAATTTATGATAAAGATCATTGAAGAAGCTGAAAACGCAGCTTTTAACATCGCTGTCTCATATCGTTTTTTTTAAGGATTCTGATTGATTTTTTTTGAAGATTTAATACGTTT
>DHMO01000028.1:0-1203 GCA_002405835.1 Lentisphaeria bacterium UBA4640
TTTATGGGATAGCTCTGAAAAAATCCTGAAAAGCTCCATTTTTTCAAAAAAATGATGGAGCTTTTCTTTGCATTTGCTGTCTAATGTGCTAAAATATCAAGGTTGCCAAAGCAACGGAATTTGAAACAATATAAGGAGAAAAAACATGTCGATTCGTCTCATGCTTTTATGCGCGGTCGCTTGCGGAAGCACTCTCTTCTTCAGCGCCTGCACGACAAAGGAAGCTGTCGCGGAACAACCGGAAAAGAAACAGACTCCGGTTCCGGCAAAAGTTGAAAAGAAACAGACTCCAGTCCTCGCGGAAGCGAAAAAGAAAGAAGCTCTGGTTCTGACCGCCCCGGTGAACGGAGCTCAGGTCTCCCTGCTCAACGCCGGACAGAAAGCGTTTCTGAACATGCCGCGCGCCGAACGCGTCGCACTCTTCGCCGATCCGGCAAAACGCAAACAGCTCAAAAAGAACGGATATTATCCCGAACCGGTCCGCCTCAAATGGACCTGGAACGGCAAAAGCAATCCGAAATTCACCGTAACCGTCACCCGCGAACAGGACAAAACTCCGGTTTTCACCGTCAAAACCAAAAAGACGGAAGCCGTTGTCTGGAACCTTGAAATCGCCCGCAACTACACCTGGACCGTTTCCGCGGACGGCAAAACCGCTTCCGCGACCTTCAAAACGGAAGATCAGGCACCGCGTCTGCTCCGCATCCCCAGGGTTCCGAACGTGCGCGACCTCGGCGGACGCATTGGTCTCGACGGCAAGCGCGTCAAGCAGTCTCTCATCTACCGCACGGCGGGACTGAACGACAATGCCCGTGAAGTCAAGTACACCCGCGATGAACTTTACGGCAAATACGGCGAAGCTCTCAAAGAAAAAGAGAAAACGGTTCTTGCGGAAATCGGAAACCTCCGCGAATTCCAGAAGAAGCCCGCAACGCTTGACCTCGTCAGCATCAAGCTCTCACCCGAATGGAAAGTCTTCCTCATGAAGGGCAGCATCACAGCCCCGCCGGAAATTCCCGCAGAGATTCCCGCGGAATACAACGGCAAAAAACCGATCACCGTCAAACTGGATGCGAACGGCAAGTTCACCTTCCACAAGAGAATGGAAGAGCCCGCGATCTTCATGCAGGAATTCAACGCCCCCGCCGACGGCTGGGCTGCAATCGGCTGCGGCGCCGACTGGTTCTGGAGCATCAGCATCAA
>DHMO01000028.1:1284-26091 GCA_002405835.1 Lentisphaeria bacterium UBA4640
TTCGACCGCGTCAAAGCCGGCAACGCCGTTCACCCGATCTCCGCGGAAAACTATCAGTTCCTCATTCCCGTCAAAGAGGGCAAAAACATTCTTGCCGCAGTGGTTTTCACCGGTTCGGATTCCTGGACCTGGTGCTGCACGGACAAGGTCAAAAACTCCGTCCCGAAGATGCTTCAGACCACCATTGACAACAAGGAGCGCTATCTCCGCGAGCTCTTTGCCGTCGTCAAGGAAATCAAGCCCGGAAAGAGCCGTCTCTCCTCTGCGACCCAGGCATACATGCTGAATGAGCTCGGAATCAAGAGCGACCTTGACCTCCGTTCCGATAGAGAGTGCTACGGCATGACCGGCTCCCCGCTCGGCAAGACGGTCACCTGGTTCCACATATCCTCCTCCGCATACGGCGGAATGCAGAGCAACGGGGGCAAAGAAGCGTTCATACGAGACTTCCGCATCTTCCTTGACGAGAAGAACTACCCGATTGACTTCCACTGCATCGCCGGACAGGACCGCACAGGTGCGCTTGCATTCATTCTGAACGGTCTGCTCGGAGTTTCCGAAGAGGAGCTCTACAAGGATTGGGAAGCCACCGGTTTCTGGAATCCGGATCCGCACTTCAACCACAAGGAGCGCTTCGATCATCTTGTTGCCGTTTTCGCCAAGTATCCCGGCAAGAACATCAATGAGAAGATTGAGAACTATGTTCTCTCCTGCGGTTTCACCAAAGAGGACATTGCCAAGTTCCGTTCGATGATGCTCGAATAACGCATCCGGAACGGCAGAGAAAGCGGGGCGCGAAGCCCCGCTTCCTGTTTTTAAATTTTTCCGCCCCCAAATCAGCACAGCTCCCTGGATTTTTTTTCATTTTTCCCGATTTCTTTTTTTGATTTTTGCGCGGATATGATGTATATTTCACAGATTTAAAACAAGCCCGGTCGATCCCGGAAGGAAGGACATCATGGCAAACGAATATGATTGGAAAGCAATGCGCGGGAAAAAAGCGTTTCTCGCACTGGAAGACGGAACCGTATTCCGCGGACGCTCGGTCGGAGCAAAAGTCGACCGCGTCGGCGAAGTCGTGTTCAACACCGGTATGTGCGGTTATCAGGAAATCCTCAGCGATCCCTCCTACGCCGGACAGTTCGTTACCATGACCTATCCCGAAATCGGCAACTACGGCATGAACGACGCCGACCGCGAATCCCGCGCACTCTTCCTCAACGGCTTCATCATGCATGAATACAACGAACCCAGCAACTGGCGCGCACAGGAAACTCTCGCTCAGGCGCTCATCGGCGCCGGAGTTCCCGCCATTGACGGAATCGACACCCGCGCGCTCACTCTCAAGCTCCGCTCCACCGGAACCATGAAGGGATATCTCCACTGCTCCGATGAAGAAATTTCCGAAGAAGCCGGCGTCGCAAAAGCCGTCGCATGGGAAGGTCTTGACAATCAGGACTATGCATCCAGAGTCACTTGTGAAAAAAATTATCATTTCGATCCGGACGGCTCCATCACCCGGTCCTGGGGCATTGCGGATGAACTTCCCCCGGTTGAACACCGCATCGTCGCCGTGGACTTCGGCATCAAGTGGAACATCCTCCGCTCGCTCCGTCTCTGCGGACTCGACGTTCAGGTCGTCACGGCGAAAACCTCTGCGGAGGAAATTCTCGCGCTCAAGCCGGACGGAGTCTTCCTCTCAAACGGTCCCGCCGACCCCGCCGCTCTGCCCTACGCATCCGAAATGGCGGCAAAACTCATCGGCAAAGTTCCCGTCATGGGAATCTGCCTCGGTCACCAGATTCTCGGACGCGCAGTCGGCGGCAAAACCTACCGTCTGAAATTCGGTCACCACGGCTGCAATCACCCGGTCAAGAACCTTGCGACCGGAGCCGTCGAAATCACCTCGCAGAACCACAACTTCGCGCTTGATCCGGATTCCCTGCCCTCCTGCGTGGAAGTCACGCACATCAACCTCAACGACGGCACCGTCGAAGGACTCCGCCACAAAGAGGCTCCGATGTTCTCCGTGCAGTACCACCCCGAAGCCGCACCCGGACCGCACGACCCGTTCTACCTCTTCAAGCAATTCAAGGATATGCTCGGGAAATGAAAACAGCGCGGCAGACGATTCTGTTTTTTCTCGCGGGACTCGCTCCGCTTCTCTCCTCGTGCACTCTTTTCGAGGAGAAAAAAACACCGGAGCTCCCGTCTGAAGAAGTGGTTCGGATCGCCGCGCAGAAACGTCTTCAGAATCTCCTGCAGCGCCGCATTCTGTTTGTCGCGATCTGTGCACCGGAGAACACAGCAGATTTGCGGGAAGCCGCTGAACGGAACGGCTGGAGAATCGCATATTTTTCGATCGACAGAGACAAAGCGTTCGCGGCAGTCCGCAACGGAAAGGCCGATATTGCAGCCGGCAAACTGACTCCGGCGGAAATCCGCGCCGCCCGCCTGACTCCGCTCATGGAATACCGGGTCTCCGGGAAAACCTATGCGTATGCAAGCTGGAACGGGGCGGAAGAGCTGGAAAACGTGTTGAAAAACGGAACAAATCCGGCAAATTCAAACATTCCGCTTGAAAAAAGTGTTTTGCAAGAGTAACTTATATATGAAAAGAGGAGTTGCAATAGAATGAAAATATGTTTTCACATACCGCATTTTTTGTTTGCGGCATTTTTGTTGACAAGCGCATTGGCTCTTTCCGCACAGAACGGCGCCGCATCCGCTCTTGAACAGGTCCGGATCGCCATGCTTCAGGAAGATTACAGGACCGCGGCGAAAGAGGCCTCGAAGCTCTACTTTCTCACTTCCGATTCCGCCGTTGCGGAAGAGGCGCTCAATCTGTCCGTCAGCGCGAACCTCGCAATCCGCAATGCCGGAGGCAAGGTTTCCGAATCCTTCGGCATCCGGATCAACAAAGCGGCGAAGCGTCTTCTGCTTCTGACGGCGGAGGGAACGATCTGCCGCAGTTTCGAACTGGAATGCGGAGCGGACTTCTCCGTCCCGTCCGGCGACTTCACGGTCGGAACGAAACTCGCTTACCCGAACTATGAACTGAACGGACAGTTTTACAAATTCAACCGGCCGGGCAACACGCTTGGCAGCCGCTGGATCGAACTGCGCAACGCGGAAGGAACACCCGTCTCCGGAATTCACGGAGAAGCCCCGCAGACCGCAGAGTCCGAACACCTGTTTTTCCGTCTGAAGAACTCAGACATCAATGAAATATTCGTGCTGCTTTCCGAAGGCGGCACGGTGCTCGTCATGTAAAACCGACGGCTAACGAAGGAGTTTTTACGAATATGTCAATCGTCAATCTGGAATTTGAAAAACCGATCGCGGAGCTCGAAGCGAAACTGGCGGAATGGGAATCTCTGAGTTCCTCCAGTCACATCGACGCAGCCGTGGAGATCAAGGCACTCAAAGTCAAGATCGAAGAGATGAAGAAAAACATCTACGGGTCCCTCTCCGCATGGCAGCGCGTTCAGCTCGCGCGCCATCCGAACCGCCCCTATACACTTGATTACATCGAACGCATCTGCACCGATTTTCTTGAATTCCACGGCGACCGCAGATTCGCGGACGACGCGGCAATCGTCGGCGGATTCGCAAAAATCGACAATATTCCCGTCATGGTCATCGGCACACAGAAGGGACGCAACACCAAAGAGAACGTCATGCGCAACTTCGGCTGCCCGCACCCGGAAGGATACCGCAAAGCCCTGCGCCTGATGCAGGTTGCGGAAATGGCGCGCCTGCCGATCATCACCTTCATCGACACCCCGGGAGCATTCCCCGGCGTCGCCTCCGAAGAGCGTCATATCGGTGAAGCCATCGCGGTCAACCTCCGCGAAATGTTCTCTTTCACCGTCCCCATCATCTGCGTGGTGATCGGCGAAGGCGGCTCCGGCGGAGCGCTCGCAATCGGCGTCGGCAACAAAGTCATGATCATGGAAAACGCCTACTACTCCGTCATCACCCCGGAAGGCTGCGCCGCGATTCTCTGGAAAGACCGCGCCTATTCCGCTCAGGCGGCGGAAGCGCTGAAGCTCACCGCCCATGACCTGCTCAAACTCAAACTCGTCGACGGCGTTGTTGAAGAACCGCTCGGCGGAGCACACAAGGATTACGACGCCGCGGCCGAAAACCTCCGAAAAGCTGTCCTCGCCGCTCTCAAGGAGTTCGACGGCTGGACGCCGGAGCAGCTCAAAAACCAGCGTTATGAACGCTTCCGCAACGTCAAGTTCTATGCGGAACCGAAGAAATCCGGAAAAGCCGAAGCGGAGAAATAACACGATGTTCACCGGCTCCCTGGTCGTAAGACCGGCGCGCTACACCCCCGAAAAAGGGCTGCACCACGCCGACAACACCGACGTCCACCACATCTGGGCGCTCCTCGGCGGTTACGCGAAGGTGCGTCTGCTCCTTCCACGCACAGCCGAGGATATCCAGGAAAAAATCGGCAACTTCCGCATCGCGGAACTCGACGGAAAATTCGTCGGCTGCATCGCGATCCGCGACTACGGTCATTCGCTGTACGAAGTCCGCTCGTTCGCGGTTGTTCCCGAACACGTCGGACAGGGCATCGGCTCCGAAATCCTCGCGGGCGTCATCCGGCAGATGAAAGAGGCTGGCGTTCCCGCCCGCCTCTTCTCGCTGACCTACCGCGCCCATTTCTTCATGCGTCTCGGATTCCGGATCGTGGACAAGAACATGTTCCCCGGCAAAATATGGAGCGACTGCGCAATATGCAGCAAGAAGGACAACTGCGACGAGACAGCGGTTCTGATGGAATTCCTCTGACCCGTCACCGACGCACCCCGGAGGCCGTCGCCGACGCCGCATCCGCGGTGCACGGCGGCTGCACCGACCTTTTTGTCTACGGAACACTCCTGAGCGACCGCCATGTCAAGCTGATTCTCGGCCGCCGTGTCGAAACCGAACCCGCAGTTCTCAACAACTACATGCGCATAGTTCCGCCCGGAGCCTTCTTCTTCATCGTCCGCCAGAAAGGTTCCCAGGTTCGCGGACGCATCCTCAAAGCCCTCACGCCCGAAGAACTCGTCCTGCTGGACGCCTTCGAGGATGAAAAGAAACTTTACTTCCGCCGCCGCGTTGTCGTCCGCGACTCCGCGGGAGAACGCCGCCGGGCGGAAACGTATATCGGCAACGTCCCCGCGCTTCAGAAATCCTTCGGTGCGGAAATCCAGTTTGAAGACCGCTACAATCTTTACCTGGAACGCAAAATCAGCTCCACGCTCAACGGCATTGCGCCAGATCCGGAAAAAGAATCGGAAATTTCCAAGCGCGCCATGCAGGAGCTCATGGGTTCCGAAATCGACCAGCTCATCCAGTCGCATTTCGACGGGGATTACGTCTGCAACTATCTCATGCTCCAGGCGTTCAGCGGCGCCCAACCGCCCGACCTGAACAAAGTCTTCGCGAACTGCGGAATCCGCCCATATGCGGACTCCTACATGGAACTTGTCTGCAAGCACATCATCTTCAACCAGCTCGCGGAAAAGCTGCGCCATGAATTCCATGACGCCGTCCGCGTCGCACACAAGTATTTCCGTCACGGAGTGACCATTCTGCTGGCGTTCCTCTACTACAATTCCAACAAACGGAAAATCAAAAGACTCATGCGGGAGAAACAGCTCGACGCAGCCGTCCCCGGACGCTCCTATTGCGAATATGCGGAACTCTGCATCACCGTCGCCGATGAGATCTACGACCACCGGAAAATGCAGGACATCGTGGACTACGTCGGCTTCAACTGGCATTCCACGCCGACTCCGCTCGGAGCGGAACTGGAATTCAGCTGTCTCGGCTCCCGCGCCGTCTATGCGGAACCGGGAGAGGACAGCCGTTTCGATTCCTTCAACTGGTTCAACGACTTCGACCTCCGCCGCCGCATGTGGCGACTCGGCGGTCATGTCGATGCGCACCGTCCGCTTACCGCCGGAACCTCCAGCCGCAACCGCGGGTTCCTGGAATACGCGCTCGGACGCTTCAACATCATCGGCGACCTCTCGCGTCCCCTGTTCGACTGTCCGTGGGCAATGTCCATGGTCATCAACGAAGCCGTGAAGTTCCTCGAAATCCCGACCCACAGCCTGCACATTTCCATGGAACTTCCGAAAATCAACGGTGAAACCGCCATCACCGACCGGCCGCACCGGGAAACCGACCTGATCTGTCTCCTCCTCCTCGGCGGGGATCTGCGGCGCGACGAAAACGGAATCCTCCGCGAATGGCGCATCTTCAACAATGAACTCGACACCAATTGCGCCGGCAGTCTGAATTTCTCCGACCGCAAACATCACTACACCCGGTCCGGCGATGAATCTTCCGCCTCCGACGTCATGGAATACAAGTTCCTCCGGCTGAAATCCACCGAAACCGACTACGCCAAGATCATCATTGCCCTGAAAGATTATCAGATCGAAACCTGCGCCCGTCCGATCACCATTCCGCGCGCGGGCCAGCCGGAACTTCCCGAGCAGATTTTCCTCCGGCGCTGGGCGGCGCACCCGCAGTGTATCTCCCGGCGCGAAATCAACTCATTCGTCGAAACCGTTGAACGCGGAATGTGCAAAGAACACAAATCGCTCAAACTTGACAAACGCAAAACCGCGCTTCTGGAAAACCTCACGGAAACGCTGGTCGAAAGGAACCAAAGTGTCGCACAAGGCTGACAACAGACCGATCGGCGTATTCGATTCCGGACTCGGCGGGCTGACCGTCGTCGCCGCCATGAACCGCGCCCTCCCCGATGAAGATATCCTTTATCTCGGCGACGCCGCGCGCGTGCCGTATGGCGACAAATCCGTGGATTCCATCCGCCGTTTTGCCCGCGAAGACGCAGCGTTTCTGCTCGACCGCGGCGTAAAAATGATTGTCGTCGCCTGCAACACCGTCTCGGCGGTTGCAATGGAAACGCTCCGCCGCCTCTATCCCGAAGCGCATATTCTCGGCGTGCTCGACGCCGGCATCCGCGCCGCCCTTGCAGCCGCGCCGGAACGGATCGTCATCACCGGAACCCGCGCCACAGTCAGCAGCGACGCCTACCGGCGCGGCATTCACAGACAGGATCCCTCGATCATCGTCGAAAGCATCGCCTGTCCCCTCCTCGTCCCGATGGCGGAGGAAGGCGTCACCGACGATTCGATCGCGCGCGCGGTTCTTGACATCTATCTGCACAACGTCCGTCTCAATCCGCCCGATGCGCTTCTGCTCGGCTGCACCCACTATCCGCTCTTCAAGGAGACCATCCGTTCCTATCTCGACGGACAGGTTCCGATCATCGACAGCGCCACCGCATGTGCGGATTATGTGCAGGGCTTCCTGCTCCGGAACAATCTTTCCGCAGTGGAGGGAAAAGGCGGCAAATGCCGTTTCTTCTTCACCGATCTGCACTCCGAACTCCCCGCACACGCCGCCCGCTTCCTCGGACGCCCGCTGGAACGTGTCGAAAAAATTACACTTGGCGAAGAATAAGGCTTGAAAAACCTCCGTTGACGTGCTATCTTTCCGAGCTCTAATATAAAGGGGGGATTTATGACACTGAAAAAATGGGTCCGGCAGAAATACCTTTCGCTGTACTCCAAAATCTTAAAAGAAAAAGCCTCGCCGGAATACATCGCCCGCGGCTGGGCGATCGGCATGTTCTACGGCTGTCTCATTCCGTTCGGACTTCAGCTTGCCTGTTCCATCCCGACCTCCTTTCTGCTGAAAGGAAGCAAAATCGGCGCAACGTTCGGAACGCTCCTGACAAATCACTTCACCATCTTCATCATCTATCCGGCTCAATGCTGGGTGGGAAACAAACTCATGGGAGGAGACCTCTCCTATGCGAAAATTGAAGAAGCGATGATGGACGTTATCTCGAAAGGCAGCTGGGCGGCTCTGCTCGCGCTCGGCGGTGAACTTGTCGCGGCCTTCTTCATCGGAGCAGCAATTCTGACCGCCGTCATGACTCCCGTCACCTACTTCGGCGTGCTTCAGCTGGTCCGCCGTTACCGCGCGGCGAAAGAAAAGAAAAAAGCCGCGCAAAAGAAAAAAGCTGCCGTATGAACGCAGAAGAACTCCGCCGGGAAGTGCTCCGCCGTCTGAACGGAGTCGACAACGCCGAACAGGAATCCGGCTGGATCGTTTCACGCGCAACCGCGATCCCGGCAATGGAGTTTTTCTTTCAGAAACGTCCGCTGGAGGACACCGAAATCCGGAGCGCATACGCCATGACGGACCGCCGTCTCAACGGCGAACCGCTCCAGTATATTCTCGGCGATGAATACTTCGGCGAACTGCTGCTGAAAGTCGGTCCCGGCTGTCTGATTCCGCGTCCGGAAACCTTCGGGATTGTCGAAACTCTTCTTCCGCAGATACCGCAGAACGGAACTTTCTGCGAACTCGGCGTCGGCTCCGGCGCGATCTCGCTCTCGGTTGCATACGCACGGGAGGATGTGAAAGTTTACGGCTCCGAACTCTCCCCCGACGCTCTCCGCTGGGCGCAACGCAATCTTGCGGCATACGGATTCAAAAATGTTGAATTCCGTTCCGGTTCCCTGTTCGAACCTTTCGCCGGAATGCAGTTTGACGCCGTCGCCGCAAACCTGCCGTACATTCCGCGCGAAGAAAAACCGCATCTCCAGCGCGAAGTCCGCGACTTTGAACCGGATATCGCCCTGTTTGCCGACGACGGCGGAACCGCCCTGATCCGCCAGGCAGTCAGTCAGCTCGACGCGCACCTTGTCCCGGGCGGAATCGCAATGTTCGAGATGGGCGCGGAACAGACGCGTCCGCTTGCGGAATTTGCCTCCGCACTCCCCTTCCTCGCGGAATCCATGATTCTGAAAGACTGCTTCGGCGTGCCGCGTTTTCTCTTTGTCAAGAAGATTTGAACATCCGGACAAGACTTTTTTTTACATTTTTTTTGGATATATTTCTTAACCTCATTTTTTTGCAAAGAATCTTCTTTTCTATGGTTGAATTATACGCAACTAAGGAATATATTGCCGGGTAATAAACCTCTTTGACATCTGCAATTCGGGAGATCGATGAAAATGAAAAAACTGGTATGGGAACTTCACCGGGAATTGAACAGCATGCCCGCTCAGGAGCCGGAAAGCGCAGAGGCGGCAAACATTCTCTTTTCTTCAGATTTTTCTCTTACAGTTCAAGTCAAATCACTTCAAACCGCTCTGATTCAGACAGAAACCCGTTCCAGCGTCCCGGCATCGCCGGCTCTTTCCGTGTTTCCGGAACAGCAGAACAAAAAATCCGAACAGAAAAAAACCTCCTTTCCGTTTGCCGGACAGACATCTGAACCGCTTGATCTGCAGTTCTGCGACGGCACCTCCGCACAGGAAATTCAACCGGCGGAAACCGTCACGGCAGCCCGGGAAAATTCCGGCTGGATCGTGATTCCCGGAAAAACGGATCCGGAAGAAACAATCACCGTTCCCGAATCCCAGACCGTTGTTCTCCCCTATGAAGTCCCCCAGGCGGAATACATGTACGGTTGCACAGCCACGGCAGTCGGAATGCTGCTCGGCTATTACGACCGCTACGGATACCTCGGTTACGACGTCTCCAATCTCATTGAGGGCGAAGTGGAACTCAATGCGCGCGGACTTGACGGCGACATTTACGACATGGACGCCTTTGACACCGTCCTCGGTTCCGCCATAGCATCCCGCGAACATGTGGAACGCTTCTTCGACCAATCGCCGGAATATGAATATCCGTATACATTCGTCGAAGGGACCACGAACTTGAACATTTCCATTTTCAACTGCATCGCGGATTACCTCGGCACCAACCAGTACTGGCGCGGCAACGGGAATTATTCCACGACCTATTACATAACTTCTCTTGAAAATATTCTGAATTTCACCAGCCAAACCAAAATCTCAAGCGGAACGCTCACCGTCACAATACCGAATCAGTACAGGGATCTGCTTTACGGTCTCAATCTCTATGTGCAGAACGCCGGCTATTCTCTGGATGTCCGGAACACGAAAACCGAATATGTCAACACCAACGGCGGCAGTTTTTCCTTCGAAGACTACAAAGCGGAAATCGACGCAGGCCGCGCAGTGCTGATCCATATCTCCGGACACACCATGATCGGATACGGTTACGATGATTCGACCGCGGAAATCATTTTCGACGATACCTACCGGCACAACCGGCGGATGCGCTGGGGCGGCACGTACTATTATTCCGATGCTTACCGTTCTCTGCAGGCAATTTCCACAATCACATTCAATACGGACGGTCTGAAACGCCTCGGCTCCAATCCGGGTCCCGTCTCGTGGACAGCCAGAAGTGACATCAACGGCAACGGCACAAGCGACGTCGTCTTCCAGTATACCGGCGGCGACTGCCAGATCGGATTCTGGATGGACGGAACGGACACCTGGCGCGGTCAGGGCATCGCGGAACCCGCCGGATGGGAGGTGCTCGGCGCGTATGACATGGATTCCAGCGGCAAAGCAGATATCGTCATGTTCGGCAATGCCGTTCTCAACGGAGTCCGCTGCGCTTACATCGGATACCGCATCGACGGCGACATGAGCTCCTGGAAAAATATCGGTTTTCTGACCAACCGGGACAATATCCAATGGACGGTCAAGCTCGGAAACATTACGGGAGCGGACGGCAAAAACTCCATAGTCTGGCACGCTCCGGAACTTGGAGCTCTCGGCGTCTGGATTGACGGAACCGATGAATGGAAATCCGTTTCCGGCTGTTTCAACGGAAACTGGGAACTCTGCGGAACCGGAGATTACAACGGCGACGACACCGACGAAATTCTTCTCCGCTGCAACGATTCCTATTACACGACGGACCTGAACGGAATCCTTACCTCGCTCGGCTCCACCGGAACCGGCTGGGAGCTTTCCGCGGTCGGCGACTTCAGCGGCGACGGAAAAGATGATCTTGTTTTCTCCAGCAGCGCAACCGGAGCCGTCATGAAGTTTGAAAACGGGAAAGCCTCCGGATACGCCGTTCTCGGTCAGCTCGACGCCGGGGACTGGTTCATCTGCGGAGCCGGAGATTACAACGGCGACGGGAAAGACGATCTGCTCGTCCGCCAGTACTCCACCGGAATGCTTGGCTGGTATGACGGCGGCGACATGTCGAAATGGCATGAGCTCGGACGCGGAGTCGATATGAACTGGACAGTTATCGCATAAGAATAAGCAAACAGGGGAAATATCTGGAAAACATGTATCGGATCTCACCAAAATTTCAATGGAGGAAAGGATTGAATCCTTCAGAACCTCTGACAGAGGTTCTGAAACAGCGTACGCTGTTCGCAATGCTCTTCCGCAATAATCTGACGGCGAAGTTCCGTCACAGTCTTCTCGGAGTTCTCTGGCTCTTCATTCCGCCGGTCTGCATTCTGCTGGTCTACGTCTATATGTTCAGCTACGTGTTCAAGCTGCGCTGGCCGGAGGCGGAACTCTCCTCCAAATGGAGCTTCGGGCTTGCGGTCTACGCGGGAATCACCGTCTTTTCCGCATTCAGCGAAAGCGTCATGGGAAGTTTGAATCTGCTCGTTTCGCGCGCGGGCTCCATCAAGCGCAGTCCGTTCCCGCTGGAGCTCCTTCCGGTGAGTCTCGCCTGCGCCAACATGCTGGTCTCCGCGGTGGTGCTGCTCCTGCTCGGCGTGTTCTCGGTCATTTCCGGCGGAGGGTTCTCATGGCTCTCTCTGCTCTCCTTCCCGCTGGTTGTTCTGCCGTTCCTGCTTCTGACAATCGGCTGTTCCTGGATTTCAGCCGCGCTCGGACTCTTCTTCCGCGACCTCGGGAATCTGATGAACATTCTCATGCTGTTTCTCTTCTTCTCAACGCCGATTTTCTACAGCATGAAAATGATTCCGGAATCCTTCCATTTCCTTCTGAAACTGAATCCGCTGACTCCGGCCGTCGTCAACATCCGCAACATCTTCCTCAAGGGGCTGCCGCCGGACTGGACGCAGATTCTTCTCTATTACATTATCGGAATCGCGGTATTCCAGACGGGATACTGCTTCTTCTCCGCGATGAGGAGGCGCTTTGCAGATGTCGTCTGATCTGATTCTCATGCTGGACAATGTTTCAAAGGAATATCCCTGCTGCTCCACCCGCCGCGAGATGTTCTGCGACCTTCTCTTCCCGTTCCGCTTCAAAAACCGCCGCTTCACCGCCGTGCACCCGCTCTCGCTCCAGGTCCGCCGCGGCGAATGCCTCGGCATCATGGGGGTGAACGGAAGCGGAAAAAGCACGCTTCTGCAGATGATCGCCGGAACCGTCAGCCCGACCTCAGGTCAAATCTGGGCGGACGGAAAAATCGCCTCCCTGCTTGAGCTCGGAAGCTGGATCAACGCAACGGAAACCGGACGCGAAAACATCTACACCGCCGGTTACATCCGCGGTCTCACAAAAAAGCAGATTGATGAACAGCTTCCGGAAATCATCGAATTTTCGGAGATCGGCGAATTCATCGACCAGCCCGTTTCCACCTATTCGACCGGCATGGTGATGCGCCTTGCGTTCTCCGCCTGCATCAAAATGGAAACCGATATTCTCCTGCTCGACGAAGTGTTCGCCGTCGGCGACGCCCGTTTCGCCCAGAAGTGCATCGCGTTCCTCCGCGAGTACATCCGTTCCCGCACGGTCCTGCTCGTCAGCCACGACGTCAATATCATCACCATGCTCTGCAGCCGCGCGATTCTGCTGGATCACGGCCGCCTGATTGCCGACGGCTCCCCGCGCGTCATTTCCGAACGCTATCTGGAACTCTGCTATGGGGAAAAGCAGAATGTGGAAGTCCGCGGCGCCGAAACCGCGGAAATTCCCGAAGACTGCCGCAAAGGAGAAGAAATCGCGGTTCTTCCGTTCGATTCCTCCGCCCGCGCCTTCGGCGAAGGCGGCGCCGCCATCGAATCCGCACAGTTCCTTGCCTCCGACGGCACGCCGCTGAAATCCGTCCGCGGCGGTGAATCTGTCCGCCTTGCGGTCCGGGCGCGCGCCCTGAAACCGCTTGATCTCCCAGCCATCGGATTCATCGTCCGCGCGCCCGACGGTCAGCATCTTTTCGGCGATACCGGAACCCCCGGCGCCATTCCGCAGCTTCCCGAAGGCGGAGTCATGGAAACAGTTTTCGATTTCGTCCTTCCACGTCTTGCCAACGGAAACTATTCCATTGGGCTCTCCGTTTCCACGGGCAGACTGGACGAACATCACATACAAATCTGGAACCACAACGCGTTGCAATTCCAAGTGCAGTCCGGACTTCCCCTCCAGGGAGTCCTGCTCGGCTTGCCCATGCGTTCAATCACCATCAGCGAGTGTAAATAACATGAACTTTCAGGAAGAGGAACTATTAAGAATTTTTGACCGGGCGATCATGCCCGATTCTCTGCACGGACAGACTCTGCCGGCTCCCGAACGGGCAACCGAAAACGATTTCCAGGACATCGCCGTCAGCGAACTCCAGAATTACTGCGACGGTCTGGAACAGAAAATGATCCGCATGCAGCAGGAAATCAACACTCTCAAGCGTTCCGTCGAGCAGGAAAAACAGACCTCCGCCAGACAGATGAACGAATGCGAATCGCTCCGCCGCCAGATGGAATATGACAGACAGTATCTGCTCCAGATCCTGAACTCCCGCGCCTGGGCCGTCGCCCGCATGCTCCACTACCTGCGCGGAATTCTCACATTCAACCGGGCCGTTATCCTCGAACTCAAAACGGTCATTGACGACCGTCTTCTTCAGGAAGCCGCAAGCCAGAGCTCCCCGAAACGCAAAGCCGCAGTTCTGCTCAGCGCGCTGATGCATCAGGCAACCCGCACCGTCAAGAAAATCGCGGGAACGAAAACTCCGCTCGTTTCCCCGCTTCCCGGCTCCATGCTCGAATCCGGCGTTTACGGATCCTTCTATCAGGATGACGAACGCTTCCCGCGCCTGAATCCGGAAGTCCGCGCCATCACCTTCTATCTTCCGCAGTACCACACCTTCCCCGAAAACGATGAATGGTGGGGCAAAGGATTCACCGAGTGGACCAACACCCGGAAGGCGAAACCGCGTTTCCCCGGACACTATCAGCCGCGCACGCCGCACAAGGACATCGGATATTACGACCTCTCGCAAGTCGAAACCCTCAAACGGCAGGCCGCCCTCGCCAAAGCCCACGGAATCGACGCCTTCTGCATGTATTATTACTGGTTCGACGGCAAGAAGCTCATGGAAAAGCCGCTCGACCTGCTCATCAGCCACCCCGAAATCGACCTCAAATTCTGTCTCTGCTGGGCGAACGAAAACTGGACCCGCACCTGGGACGGACAGGAGAAATCGGTTCTCATTCAGCAGAACTACTCCGATGAAAACGACATCCGTTTCATTCAGGATCTCAAAAAATACATCACCGACCCGCGCTACGTCCGCTGCGACGGCAAACCGGTCATCCTCATCTATCACGCGAAAATTCTGCCCGACCCGAACAAGACCTTCGCCGCCTGGCGCGACTGGTGCCGCAAAAACGGCGTCGGAGAAATCCAGATCTGGTCCTGCCGGACCTTCATCCGGACCGATGAATTCAAGAAACCGGTCGAAGTCGACCGCGAAGTCGAATTTCCGCCCCACATGGTCGCCAGCCTGGAACTGATCAAACCTTCCGTCTTCAAAGCGTACAAAGAGGACGGCTTCTATTACAACTACGCAAAAATCATCGAGGATGTCCGCTGCAGCACCACGATGGCGGACCGCTCGCCCTACCCGTACTACCGCTGCGCCATGCTCGGCTGGGACAACTCCGCCAGACGCGCGGAAGGCTACTCCGTCTGGCAGTATTTCTCCCTCGATTCCTACCACTTCTGGCTCCGCAGAAACATCGAATACACAAAGAAAAACTTCCCGGAAAACGAACGTTTCATCTTCATCAACGCCTGGAACGAATGGGCGGAAGGAACCTATCTGGAGCCCGATGAACGCTTCGGCTATGCCAGCATCAACACCACCACCCGCGCCCTCTGCAACCTCCCCGCGCGCGGTGACTATCAGGTGCTCACCCCATTCCGCGGCGAAATCGAATCCCCCGGGAAAGTTCTGATTCACCTTCACGCATTCTACCCCGATCTGATGGAGGAATTCATCCGGCATTTCAACAACATTCCGTTTGAATACGACTGCGAAATCACCACCGACACGCGGAAGAAGAGCGCCGAAATCAAACAGATCCTCAAAGCGCATCCGCTCCGGGCCTGCACAAAATGGCACATCACCGTCACCCCGAACTGCGGACGCGATGTCGCCCCCTTCTTCGCCGCATGTTCCGACCGGATTGGCAAGTATGACTTCATCGGTCACTTCCACACAAAAAAATCCGTCACCGTGAACTGGGGCGACGAGTGGCGTCATTACCTTCTCGACCAGCTTCTCGGTTCGGAAGACAACGTCAAAACCATCTTCCGCCGCTTCTCCCGCGACGCCCGTCTCGGCCTCTGCTTCCCCTGTCCACACCCGGGAATGCGCAACTACATGCACTGGGAGAAAAACCGCGAACGCTGCGAACAGCTTCTCGCCGCGATGGGACTCCAGGTTCAGCTTCCGGACCGCCCGCTCTTCCCCGTCGGGCAGATGTTCTGGGCGCGGACCAAAGCCATTGAACCGCTCTTCCGCAGCGGCATCATCAGGCAGAAGGATTTTGAATCCGAAAATGGTCAGATCACCGACACCCTCGCCCATGCGACCGAACGCATCTGGAAGTATGTCGCCGAAGGAACCGGATACACCACCCTCGCCGCAACTCTTCCGCCCGCTCCGCCGGCTGAAAAAGAGACGGGAAAAGTGCGCCGCCTTGCGCTCTTCATTCACTATCAGGCGGACAAGTCCGTTTCCGATGCGGATCTCTACCTGCTCAAGGAACTCCGCAAATCATCGGAAATCATCGTCATCTCAAACTCCGGACTCAGCAAGCATGCAATGAAAAAAGTCCTCGCCCTTGCCAAAGAGGTCATGGTCCGCGACAACACGGGTTTCGACTTCGGCGCCTGGAAAGCCGCTCTCGCCAAAGCCAGCCTTGATGATTACGATGAACTCGTTCTCCTGAACAACAGCATCATCGGCCCCTTCTACTCCTTCGACCGCATCTTCGGCCGGATGGAACGGAGCCGCGCCGATTTCTGGGGCATGACCGAATTTCCCGAAACACGCAATCCGAAACGCGAAGAGGCAAAGTACCTTCCCGGCGGCGTCATTCCGCGCCACATCCAGAGCTATTTCCTCGTCTTCCGCCGCAAAGCCATCGAATCCAAAGCCTTTCACGACTTCTGGTCAAAAGTCGAAAATGAGAAATCGCTCCCCGACGTCGTGGCAAAATACGAAACCCAGCTCACCCGCAAACTCGAAGAGGGCGGACTCGTTTCCGACACCTATCTGCGCACCGCCGCCCGTCTCCAGGACGTCGACCGCATCACGCCGGAATACAACGCCATCTACTGCCGTCCCCAGGACTTCCTGGTCCTCGGCTTCCCATTCCTGAAGAAAAACATCTGCTACTACATGACGCAGCCGCAGATCAACGAAACCGTTCACCTGATCGGTCTCTTCTCAAAGTATCCAACGGAAAACATCAATATAACAGCTAAAAAGAGGTAATCAACCATGAGCGACCCGAAAAAAGACGCAAAACGCGACGTCATCCGCCGGCGGATATTCATGAAAAACGTTCCGGATTTCGCAGAAAAAACCGGACTCGAAATCGGAGCCCTCTGCGCTCCCCTCCTTCAGAAAAGCGAAGCGAACGTCAAGTACTACGACATCTTCCCGAAAGAGACTCTCATCGAACACTTCCAGGAATTCTATCCCGGAAGAACTTTCGTCGACGTCGATTTCGTCGCCCGCACCCGCTCCCTCTCCGAAGTTCTCGGCGACAACAAGTTCGACTACTTCATCGCGAACCATGTCATCGAGCACATCCCCGACTTCATCGGCTTCTTCAAATCCGTGTATGAAAGCCTCAACGACGGCGGCAAATTCTTCCTCGCCGTCCCGGACCGCCGCTTCACGTTCGACTACTACCGCCCCGAAACCTCCGCCGGACACCTCATCGTCGACCACGAGGACCACGGAACCGTCGATGCAGCAGAGCATATTCTCGACTCCCTCATCTACCACACCGAAAAGCTGAACATCTACTGGAGCGACATTGAAAACCAGCGCTACAACTTCGTTCACCACCACCATATTTTCAATTACGAAACCTTCATCGACCGGATCATCAAGCCGCTGATCCGCCTCCGCTACTTCCCCTTCTCCGTCATCGACTGCCACTTCGAGCCGGATCTCGACAACGAATTCAACATCGTTCTCGAAAAGTGCACCGACCTCAGCCAGATCCACGTCCTCGGCGAACACATCGAAGTCCAGCCCGAAAGACTCGAGGAAGCTCCCAACCTCTACGACTTCCGCGCGCAGATGGATCTCATCTCGAAATCCGGCTGGTTCGATCCGCTCTGGTACCTCACCACATACACCACCGTCCGCCTCAGCGGACTCAATCCCCTCAAGCACTACTACTTCTGGGGCGCGTTCCACGGATTCAACCCCTCCCCGCGCTTCGATTCCAACTACTACCTCCAGGCAAACCCCGACGTCCGTCAGGCCGGACTCAATCCGCTCTGGCACTACCTCCACAACGGCGTCAACGAAGGACGTTTCCCGCTGCCGCAGGCGGAAATTGACTCCGCGCAGGGCAATCAGAAGACGGAATCCGCCGAATAACCGCACCCGCTCCGCCGGTTTCGCCCGGGACCGGCGGTTCAGTATTCAAAATCGAACACGATCGGCAGATGATCGGAAAACTCCACGTCCGGCACGCGGAAACGCACCGCGCGGATGGATTTGGAACACAGGACGAAATCCAGACGCAGCTTCGGATTCCCCGCGGGATACGTCGGCAGCCCCTCCGTGTTCGGATCGTAAAGGTCGAGCGCGCGCATGAGCTTTTCGACCTCCTCCGCTCCGTCGAACGCGTTGAAATCTCCGGCGATGACGACCGGTTCCGGGTTGATGGCGGCGATTTTCATCAGATAATCGAGCTGAGCCGCGCGCGTTTTGTGACCGAGCGCGAGATGCACGAGGAAGAACCGGATCCCGCCGATGTGCAGTTCCAGAATCAGTTTTTTGAATCCGACGGGGAAATAATAGACCTTTTCTTCGGCGGCGTCGAGACGGGTGAAGAATGCGTTTCCCTGTTTGCGGAGAATGGGGATCCGGCGTCCGATGGAGCCGAGCCCGTACTTCACGCCGCAGAGCGAATAATGTTTGAGCCGTTTCGCCACGAGCGCGGCCTGATTGACGAATCCGGTCCGGAACGACCCGGTGTCGATCTCGACGAGTCCGACGACGTCCGCATTGCTCCGGTCGATGAAATCGATGATCCGGTTGAGATATTCCATTCGCGTATGCAGATAGCGGTGAGCGGTGAAGATGGTTCCGATTCCGCCGGCGGTTCCGGTTCCGTATGCAATATTGTAAACAAGCAGTCTCATAGTGTTTCTCCCTGGGAATAGGATAGTGCTTTTTTGCGAAAAATCAAGCGCGCGCGGAGAAAAAGTGTCGCCCCTTTGGGGCTCGGCAAGTGTCGCTCCGCTCGAAAGTGTCGGCTTCGCCTCGGCAAGTGTCGCGGCCGATGTCCGCTCGAAAGGGCCGAGCTGTCGCTGTTGATGCGGCTTCGCCGCGGAAGACAGAGCGCGCGCCTGCGGCGCTTAGAAGGGAGGCGCTGGTGCGGTGAAGGAGAAACTCAAAGGAACAACATATCGTTGAATTTGGGACCGGGCGCGGAAGGGGCGTTGCTTAAGCGCCGCAGGCGCGCAATCGGAAACTCAATATTCAACAGCGCTCCGCGCTCGGCCCTTTCGAGCGAAGCGACACTTGCCGAGGCGCTATGCGCCGACACTTGCCGAGCCCCAAAGGGGCGACACTTTCGAGCGCTCTACGAGCGCGACACTTCAGGCGGCATAGCCGCCGCCACTTTTTTTTGTTTTTTTTTCATTTAGGACTGGAAATTTCAAAAAGTTGTTGTATATGATATAGTAGAGCAAGTTTTAGGAGAACGGACATGCGAAAGATACGCCACAGCTTCAACATGGTAGAGATCGTCTTAGCGATAGGAGTCGTCGCATTCGGGATAACCGGCGTCATGGCCCTCCTCCCGCCTGCACTGAATGCGATGAAAAATGTGAACTACGATGGCTTTATGGATGAAGCTGCATCAAAAATCCAATGGCTGATTAACGACGATAAAATAAAACTCTCCGAAATGAGTCTCTATGACTCAAACTATAAGAGCTCTATTTTAGATAAGATAAATGATCCAGCTTATCAAAGTAAGACAAATGAATATTCCGATAAACGTATATATCAACAAATCCCTGGTCGGTTATATTATATTACATCCGATGATGGAGCCGTTGGAATTCATGCCAATGTTTGGAAAGCCCCTATAGCGGATTTAAGAATTCGCGCGAATAACACAACTGATGACATAAAAGACCTTTCTGCTTTGAGTGATACAGGAAGAGTCTTTATCTGCGTCAGCTGGCCGACTTCGAAAAAATGGGAAGATCGCGACAAACGTTACATCGTTTACGACAAGTTTGGAACTACTTATTCTTCCGCCACCCCGTAACTGGAGCAAAGGGAAATGGTCAAAGTCTACACAAAAAAATCATTTACTTTGATAGAAATCGCGGTTGCAATGTCTATTTTCGCGATTCTCATGCTTATCATGATGCAACTTTTCGGCTCAATACAATCCGTTTGGAGACGTTCCTACCAGAAAGCTGTTACCGCAGGCGATGCTCGCTTCGTCAACCAATTAATTAGAAAAACATTTTCCTCTCTGACAAAACAGGATGCAGACAACTCTTACAAGGCTCTCTTTTATTATCAAAAAGATCCATCAAAATCAAAAATAGACGATCCATCTTTATGGCTTCTTTCAGACCATCCCCTCAACAATCAGACTACCGCATATGAGATAGCATTTTACCTCAACAAGAAAAGTACAATCAGCGGAAGTACGCCGCTCTATGATCTCTATGCCAACATAACATCCCAGATTGACACAGCGAATTACGATGCAACAACTAGCGATACTCCTTGGACAACTTATGGAAGAGATTCTGGAACTGGGGCTTTTGCTCTTCTGCTTCTTGAAAATGTCGCAGATTTTCATATAGCCCCCATACCACAGACCGCAGCGACATCCGGAAGTGGAACAGCAGATGCTCCTAAGAGGATTCAAGTGACTTTGACTTTGCTGGAAAATCCAGAGATGGCAGAACGCTACTCACAAGCAACTGACGATGAGGTTAAGTCACAATATACGCGCACCTACACTCTTATCCTAGAGCGTGAAACGAACTAAGAGGTTTATCATGACAAAAAGATCCGAAAAAGGCGTTGCTTTACTCTTTGCTATGGGCATTCTCAGCCTAATGACTGTTTTAGCTCTTTCTTTTGCCTCAATCTCTCTCGAACAGCAAGCTGCTTCCGAAGATATCTCATTTACTGCGACAGCCGAAAACTTGGCAACAAGCATACTTGATAGAGTCAAGTATCAGCTGAGTGACGTTGAATATCAAGAAAATTTAAAAAAAGATAATATTGACTTTGAAAAATATCTTTTCTCTATGACTCCTGCCTCCTCCGGCACTACATCTTTCGGAGAATACGACTATGACTATGACCATATTTGGCGTTTAACTAGCAGAGCTCTGACCTTAAACAATGCAATGTATTCCATGGAAACATTGGATTATAAAGCAACATTGACATACACAAATCCGACATGGCAGTATATTCTTAACGACGACCCCAATAAAAACAATGAAAAAACTCTCTTGGCGCGTTTCGCTTATATTGCTGTACCAAGCAAAGGTATTGTTGACTTATCCTCAATGTTTTTAGACAACAACAAAACCATACTCTATGATCCTGAAAATACCGACTTCAAATTTAAAAGAAGAGGCATCCGACTGGCGGGAGAGTTAGATCCTGCGCAAATCACTGTCAATTATACAACGCTTTTCAATGCTTCAGATTTAAAAAACTCTTTAAACAAGAACTCGCGCTTTACAGATTATTCAGAATTGGATAAATATATCATCAGTGCAAACAGGAGCTGGGAAAACTTGAAAGTTTTCACAACTTTTTACACAACCGATACAACTAAATATCCGGAAGCATTTTCATTAGATAATGATGGAACAGCTTATCATCGCATCAGCTTACCCAACTTATCGCAGCAGGTATCTTCTGTTTCCAATGAAGATACGCGCAACGCTATTGTAGAAAAGCTCATTACACGGGATGATGATCCGAATCCTCGCAATACTGGATTTAAAAACACATGGGGAGCTGAAACTATAACACCTATATCCAACGATCCTTTACATTACCCGCAAATCCCGTGGTTTACACGATTTTCCAACACGGCAAAAGCAAAACAGATAGCTGCAAATCTTATTGACTTCTTCACCCCTCTATTTAAAGATGGAACAGCTTATTATCCGACCTCAGATGTCATCCATACAGATTGGCTGACCAACACCCCTACATACATGGGGTTGAAAAAAAGTCCGTACATTTGCGGTTTCGGTCTCAATGTGGGGCTTGAAATTACTGCGGACGCTACCGAAAATAAACTTTCTGTAGATGTAGCTACCCTGAAAATTTTTCCGGAATTAATTTCTATGTACTCGGATATTTCTCAAATAACAGACAACAATGTAAAACTAGATGCTCGTGGAGACATACTTTTGCATTTCAGCGTAAATGGGACAAAAAAAACATTAAAAGCGAGCATCTCCGAACTTGCAGTCAAAGAAGCAAACATGAAAGTTTCTACAGGACGCCAGCTTTATGATATAGACGCCTCGATAACAACAGAAAAAGCTGAGTGGACAGACTTTTTTGACAGCGCAACTTCTGCAACCCAACAAGATCTTAAACTGGATTCCATTGAATTTTCCAATCTCAAAATTCAGCTTGAATGGAAACCGGAAGCTGGAGCTGATTATATTGCGGTTGATTTAACAAATATCTCCCGCTCAAATGAAATTACTGGAACAGATGCGAACATTGCCATCATTTCTAAAACAACGGATGCAAGCGGTGAAACAACTTTATCAGCAGCCCCAGAAAGCCTTTACTTGCTCACAGCGACCCGTGCAGAAGATCCGCGAGCGAACTTGGATGCGGCAACTTGGGGAACCAGCTTTACATACTTGAAAAATCCATCTGGCACAGCTTCACTCCACGATCTTTTCAACAATCTCCTCGCATCCAACCCGTACTACCCCCCCTATCCTGCGGCCACAGGAACCGACACCGCAAATGACACGATTGAATTGTCAAACATCTCTGCATATCTCCGAGGGAAATATATTGCTAACAATGATTTTTCTGCAGACGAGCTTGCTTGGATTCACCGTGGAGAACCGGACAAATACCTCAATTTCTCAACTCGGCCAGATAATGAATATCCCTACCCCGCGACCAACGCAAATACTCTCGCAAGGAACTATGACGATGGTGATTTGGCTCTGTTGGATCAGTTGAAAATAACCGATGACACAGAAGCCTATGGGAAAATATCTTTAAATCTCCTCAATACAGAAAATTGCATGATTATTGATGACCTCCTGAAAAAAGTCTATAGAGATACACCACAAGAAGCGACGGCTTCTGCAGAAGATAATCTGCAGGACTCTGGTATAACGGTTGATAAAACCATATTTACCACAGCTCTCTCTACACCATACATCAGATTTCAAAGAAGATCTGATGTCACCAAACTTTTTGCATCTTCTGTCGATAAGGAAAAACTGAGGAAAGTTTTGCCGATGTTGATCTTCCTCCTTGATGCAGAACCCACATATCTACCGCGCAAGATGTATGTTTTTGGACTAGCGGAAATTTTAGAGGAATCAGACAAACCGCTCTCCAAAAACTGGGGAGCTACCGACAAAGAAAAATTCAATGCGGGTTACCGTACATCATCAACAACCGATGGCATTGATGTTGCAGACTATCGCGCCCCACAAGCAGTTACCCCGGCATGGAGAAAGTATAACAACATTGTCGATGAAATCATCGCAGAAAAGCAGGTTTTAGGTGTTATAGAGCGAGAATACACGCTAAAGCCCTATTCGACGAGTAATCGTCCTGTATGGAAAAACGCAAAGGTGATTTATGGTGAATAAACTTTTCCTTGTTCTTGCAACGGTTATCTTCTTGAGCTCAGCAATCGACCTCTTTGCACAAAAGCAACTTACTAAGGCCGAATACCAAAAACAAATGCGAGTATTGCTTAATAAAGACCCGCGTGTTCCCTCTTTCAAAGGGAAAGAGTTAGAAAAACTCCTCAAAACTATACGCGAAAAATTCGTTGATTTTTCATTTCCGGCTGACTGGAAAACATTAAAGGGAAAAGAGATTCCAAACCCGCTTTTACTTCAAGTTACGGCAAAAAAATACAAGAAAATGCTGGATAATCCTGAGCTTGAAGAAGCAACAGGAAATCAGTTGAAGTGGTACAACGCTGTCGGCTCAGCCTTTGTTGACTTGTATGCATCGCTAACGATTATTCAAAAAGTCTATATGCATCAGAATCCGGAGACCTATGCAACCGCAGTTGCAGAATTCAATAGATATGCACAAATCTTGAAGAAAGTATTGAATTCCCCTGTAAAAGTTTCTCCAAAAGAATTGAACGCCATGAAGAGCAAAAATACACAAAAACGCCGTCTTCTTCTTCAGAAACAAATCCGAGAACAGCAAAAGCGAGGCTATAAGCATGAATAAACAAAAATTTACAATCTTAGAACTCCTTTTAGTTCTATCTATTGCCGCCCTCATGTTAACGACAGCTCTTCCAGCTTTTACGCGGATGTTAAAAGGATCTGCTTCGACAATAGCAATGCGAGAACTTTCCGCAAGACTGGACGCAGCAAAAAGCAAAGCTATCGCACGTGGAAATACCACAGCAGAAAGCGGAGAAGTCCCTGGAGTTGCTATTGTATTCCCTTCTGATTCAGATAATGGATCTTCCAACTTCAAGAAAAGATTTAATTTTCAAAGCTACCGAGTTTGTTCCGTAAAAATAAAAGAAACAGAAAATTCTATTGGATTTGATGGATGGCTCGGCGACTGGAAGTTCTTGCCTGAGGGAGTCGTCATTGGAGCCCATCAACAGAGCAGCACATCCAGCCCAAGAGAAGAAAATTTCTATATTCCTGAATCCATCATTGATACAACTGGCACCACCAATGTAGAAAATGAGAAAAAGCCTCGAAACAGCGGTAGTGAGCTAACTCAAGGTACACATCCAGCAATAGAGAACTGTGAAATCGGAGGTCGCTCTTTCAGCGATCCAACAGCAACTATATCCATAAAGAACTATATTCTCTTCAAGGGCAATGGGATGCTTCGCGACTTTCCGAATAGCATTTTGATTAAACTACGGCTTGGGAAACCAACTTCTGATGGACAAAGCATAGAAAAAGTTCCCACAGAAGGGCTTGGGTATTATTTTCCTATTGTAATCCGCCCGACAGGAAAAGTTGTCATCTATAATGAACTTGTTCCCGATCGTTAATCACTCTACCAACACTAAAATTTTAGAGCCCGTTCCGCAGATTCTGCGGAACGGGCTCTAGCTTTCTCTCTTTGTCTACCCACACGAGAACCTTGTCAAAATCGACATCAGACTCTAGTCCAGATAACGTCCGAGAAATTGCG
>DHMO01000008.1 GCA_002405835.1 Lentisphaeria bacterium UBA4640
GATATTGATAGAGGTTCCCATAAGTCATATCAGATTCAAGAAGCACAGTTGCAGGCCAGCTGGTATCGACTTCCAAAGCTCTGCTGACCAGATGAATATGCCGTTTCTGAGACCAGCCCATATTCTCTTCAAACGTATCTAAAAAAAGAAGTATGTAGCTTTGTTCAACTGCCTTTTTAAATTTGTCACTTCGAAAGAAATCCGGTAAAAGCTCAGAATGGTAACGGAGAACTAACAATCTCCGCTTGGTTCTGCTGGCTTCTGTAAAAGCTTCACGAAAATTGGTATACCAAAATGGAGCTGGAGCGACCTTCCATTCGGCCTTCGGAGAAGCCTCAAGTGAAGCAAAAGCGATGTTTATTGCACGAGTCACTCGGTCCCGTTTCAGTGCCCCTCTTCTCATATTAATCCATTCCCGGAGCAACGCTTTTACATCCATTCTTCGTGCATTCTGAAAAGCGTTTCGTCCGCTTCCATCTATCATTGAAGGATCTGCCCCCTTCTTCAAAAGATAACGAATGACATCCAAATCAATATTATCCATCAGTGAAGCGCGAGTAATCGGAGGCGCCCAGTCATTAGAACGGTCATTTACATTCCATCCATTTTCAAGAAGAACATCTAAAAAAGGACATGCCAATGAAGCTTTTGCTCCATGGTAAAAGAAGATACTGTTTGAAAGAGTGTGAACTGATGCTTTACCTGTTACAGAAATGGAATAATCATATGACGGCATTCTCTTCAACAGCATTCGCAACACTTCCGGATTTCCGGAAGCAACAGCAAGCTCAGGCACCGAATACTCAGGAGTCCAATCTAATTTTGCTCCATGCTCCAACAGGAGTTCAGCCATAGGCACATCACCATTTACGACAGCCGCTTGAAGCATATTCATTCCAGCAGGATCACGAAAATTGAGTTTTGCACCCTTCTTCAGCGCAGATTTGGCCAACGCTAGATCTTTCGTCCGAATTGCCAAACAAAGCTCTCCTTGAGCGATGTCGGACATTTCTACGCGAGAAACAAATCCAAAACGCTTCAGAAGGTCTATACATGCCTTTTGACTGTTCCGCACAGCATAAATATATGGAGTCGCTCCGCTCTGATCCTTCATATCTACAAATTTTGACCCTGCAAGCAGAAGCAACCTAAGAATATCCGGTTTACCGTATTGCGCAGCAATATGTGCAGGAGATCTTCCTCGCTCATCTGTAACTTCCGTATTACAACCGATATTTATTAACTCTTCCGCGAAATTCCACATCATTCCACTTTCAACAATTTTCCGAGGATACTCGTTTGGCTCACGCCTCAATATGCGAAGTAAAATAGAGGTTTCTGCATAAGAATCCACATTATCGGCACCATTCTGAACAAAAGCCCGCAAGGTTTTGCGACGCACCTCTTCCCTTGTCCTGCTGCTATAAGTCACCTCCATCATGGGACCTAATCCAGCATTAATATCAGCACCGGCCTCAACAAGAGCAGGGAACAAAACCTCGCTTGGAACGAGAATGCCACAAAGCACCAAACCAGATAAAGAACGGGCTTCTCCACGAAAATCCGGGAACAAAGCATCCGGATCTAACGTTCTGTTTTTCAAGTACCGCAGAATCGTATTAGAAAATACAACAACGCTTGCAGAGGTAGCATATGGTACATTTAGTCTCTGCAGACGCTTTTCTATCGTATTCCGCAAGTCAGCTGGAACCGGATGGTGCACAGCATTCTGCATCCGCAATTCCCGCTGGGTCAGCTGCTCCGCAAGTCTCCGTTCCCGCGATTCAAACATCGACAGACGCTCCGAGCAGAACGGGATTTCCGGATGCGCTTTCAGAAACACAACAATACGGGAACATTCATCCCGGCGTTTCTCCAAAGTCCGGATCCCGCTCTCCATGAAGTCCGAGAAGGAAAAACGGACAGGCGGAACCTTCTTCGGAACCGGAACCGCAGCAGGAACAGGAACAGAGGAAGGAGAAGACGCCGGAACCAGCACGGATATTCCCTGCGAAGGCGCGGGCGATTTCAGCCACAGCACAAAAAACAGAACCGCAATGCCAAACATGCAGCAGGCAAGCGCGATTATGCTCAGAACCAGCGGAGAAAAAATTCCGGCAAACGGAGAACGTCCCTTCATCACCTCTTCCGTCATGCGGAGGAGCTCGCTTGCATTGTGCGGACGGTCCTCCGGCTCCTTGCGCATCATACGGTCGATCAGACGCACGAAGTTCACCGAAAGATCGGGGCGCAGCCCGGCCAGCGAGGGAGGAATGTCGTGGATCACCTTCATCATCGTCTCAACCGGAGTGCCGCCGTCGAACGGAATGCGTCCGCTTGCAAGATGATACAGCGTTGCGCCGAGCGAATAAATATCGGAACGGACATCGACGTCGTGGGCGTTGCGGCACTGCTCCGGACTCGAATAGGCGGGGGTGCCGAAGACCGAACGCTCCATTGTCAGGGTCAGATTTCCAAGCGTGGCGAACGGACCCGCTTTTGCAATGCCGAGGTCCATCAGCTTCAGAACTCCGTCGCGCGTCCGCATGATGTTGCAAGGTTTGATATCCCGGTGGACGATTCCGCGGCGTCCCAGGACGTTGAGCGCGGACGCCATCTCCCGGAGAATCTCCAGAAGCTCCCGTTCGGAAAGCTGGCGGCGCGCGGCGTAACGCTCCAGGTTCTCGCCGTCGATATACTCCATGACGATGAACAGATAACCCGTCTTGTCGTCGCAGCCGATATCGAACACCTTCACGATGTTCGGATGCACGAGCGAACAGGTCAGACGCGCCTCGCGGAAAAAACGCTTGCGGGAAAGGTCGGAACTCTCCTCGGGCAGCTTCATCAGTTTCAGTGCGCGCGGGGCGCCCAGCAGGAGATGTTCCGCACGGTAGACCTCCGCCATTCCGCCGCTGCCGAGAAAACGGACGATGCGGTATTTGTCGAAGAAGTCGCCCGGCGAAAGCAGATGATCCGGAACCGTATCGCTTTTATCCAAAACCTGAAATGCGGAACCGCACTCCGTGCAGATGTGCGGAGCGGAGGCGTCCGCGGCGGCAAACTGGCGGGCGTGACAATCCGGGCAGAACGTCACCAGGCGAAGCGTTTTCTGTTCGATTTCCGCGCCGCAATGGGGACAGACCGTGCATCCGGTCCGGAACGAGGCTGTTTTGAATTCAAATTCCCGGATGCAGACGGGACAGATCGCAGTATAAAGGCTCATGATTTTTCCGGCGGCATCTTGTCCCCGGAATCCGCTTTCTCTTCAAATCCGGCAAGCCCTTTCCGGAGCTGTTCGGCAAACGAACGGTCGGCAAGAAGATGTTCATAACGTTTCCGGCACAGCTCGCAGCCGCGCAGATGAAGACGGATGCGCAGACGGAACCAGAAACTCCCGGTGGAATTGAGCAGATGTTCGATTTCAAAATCCTCAAAGTGTCTCATTTTTCACCTCAGAGTTTCTCCAGCTGGCGCACGATCCGCCGGAGCTGATCAAGCGTGCGGCTTTTGTTGATGTAGACCGCATTGACCGTAATGCCAAGTTCTCCGGCAACTTTCGCGGGCGGCTCGTTGCGCAGAACGTAACGCTCGAACGAGAGCCACGAAAGCGGTTCCATCTCCGACTGCATCACCCGGATCGCCTCGCTCAGAAGATAGTTGTGCCACTCAGCATCCCACTTTTCGTCGAACGCGCAGTCGATCAGCTTCATGCACGCCGCATCGTCCGCGACGTCGCCGCGTTTCCGGATGATCGCGAAGGTGCAGTTGCGGACGATCGTGCGCAGATAGGTCCGGAAGCGTCCTTTCGAACGGTCGTAGCGAAACGTTTTCGAAGCCTTGAAGAAATTGACCAGCACATCCTGCACGAGTTCGCCGCGTTCAAGAACGGTCAGCCCCCACGATTTTCCGCAGATGCGGATCAGCGGAGCATACATTTCCGCAAACCGGTTCCATGAGATTTCATCGCCTTCGGTAATCTTTTCCAGCATTGTTAAACTTGTTGTAAACGGCATAACATCTCCCGATTCAGTAAAAAAATCCTTTTAAATTTATTCTCTTTCACTCAATTTTCAAGTGTAAAATTTCAAAAAACAAGAAAATTTCAGAGCTATCCCATAAAA
>DHMO01000063.1 GCA_002405835.1 Lentisphaeria bacterium UBA4640
AACAAGTGATTATAGTGGTAATTACCATCATAGCAATCCTTGCCGAACTCCTCCTCCCGGCGCTGAACAAGGCTAGAGACAAAGCATATGCGATCAGCTGCACAAGCAACCTCAAACAGCAGGGGCTTGCATTCGCCGGGTATGCAAATGACAACAGCGACTGGCTGGTTTCGGAACGGGAATTCGGGAACGGAGACAACGGATTCTTCTGGTACCGTGTTCTGCAGAATCTCGGGTACTGCGGAAATAAAGCGGTCTCTTCCGCCAATCCCAAACGGACAGGCATTTTCTGCTGTCCCGCAGATACGGCTTCACCGAAAGTGACCAGCCGCGGAACCGATTACGTCAGCTATGTTTCAAACGGCAATGTCAATGCGAAGTACACAATGGAAAATTCCGGCGACGGAGCTTACGGACTTCATCATTATACATTCGGTCAGCTCGGGAAAAGGAAAAAAAGCATTTCGAAGACTGTCATTGCCACTGACGGGATGCCGTGGGGTGAAGGTGATTCCGTTGTCATGTTCACCGCGCAGCATCTCAACAAAACTGCAAATCCTTATGATCTGCAGAATCCGCAGTACTACATTCCGCTGCGCCACGCGCTGAGCACAAATCTGCTCCGCGGGGACCTGCATGTCGACCGCTTCCAGGGTCCGCTCGGTCCGACTGGCGGAGAAAGCAAACTGCTCAACTGCGATGACAGCGAAGAACGCTGAACAACAACTATTTCAATAAACCAAACTTAAGGAGACAGCAAATGAAATCACTCAAACTCGCCCTTTTCGCCGCCATGACGCCCGCCATTCTGTTCAGCGCGGAATTCCTGCCGAACGCAGAATGGAACGCAAAAGCGCCGGCAACCGTTGAACTGAAACAGGAAAAAAATCTCACCTTCCAGCTGCCGAAAACGGAATCGGCGGTGAAATTCATCAACTTCCACGGAAACTTCAACGCTCCGGTCGATCTTTCCAAACTGGAGAAAGTCACACTGAAACTCAAAGGCAATGTCGCAATCCCCGTCGGGCTCTCCTTCTTCTGCAGCGGAGGGTATTACCAGACCGCGTGGTCGAGTGCCAAAACAGGAAAAGAAGAGACGGTCATTGAGTTCACAAGGGAGGCGTTCAGCAATTACAAAACGCCCGATCTGACACAGGCGAAACAGCTGATTGTCAATCTCGGACTCTGGGCGTGCGACACGACGAAGCAGGATATGGAAATCACAATATCCTCCATCGACATTGTCCCGGCTCCCGCAGCGTCAAACAAGTAAAAAAGGTTGCGGACTTCATGCTGAGAATCAGAACATTTCTTTTCGGGACGGTCCTGCTCTGCTTCACCGTCCTCCCCCTTTACGGTCTTGACCTTATCCGGGAACTGGACTGGAAAGACAACGGCAATCTGAAAGTGGAACGGAAAGAGGACGGCGGGCGGATGCGGCTGGTCTTCACTCTTCCGAAAACAGAAGAACCGCTGAAGTTCATCAACTGCACCGGATTCTTCAGCAAAGTCCGCGACATCAGCGATTTCAAACATCGGCTATGCGGACGGCGAAGTCGCTCTTTACGTCAACGGAAAACCGGCGGGCATCCTGACTTCCGCAAAGAACCGCAGCAGTCAATTGAACGCGCTTTTGAAATTCGGAGAGAAAAACCGGATTGATCTTCTCTACACCGGACAGATCAACCCGCGCATCACTCCGAACGGAGGCTATGGAATCACTGGAGATCTTGCCCTGGTGGCAAATGCCGGAAATGAAGCGTTGAAGGATATCTGGATCCGGCAGGCTTCCGGCATAGACGGGACATTCCGCGTTGAAGTCCGCTCCGATTTCGCCCGTCTCGGAACGCTGGAACTCACGCTGCTTGCGGAGGACGGAACCGTTCTGTACCAAACCAAGCGGAAGCCGGAAAGCGAAAACACCGTTTTCTCCGGAAAAGCGGAACTGTTTCCACAATGGAACCCGTCCGCTCCGCGTCTCTGCTCTGCTGTTGTCCGCGCGTTCGACCGAAACGACAAATTGGCGGACGAAAGAAAAATCTCCTTCGGATTCCGAACGTTTGAAGTCAAAAACGGAAAATTTTTCCTGAACGGGAACCCGATCCGTCTGCGTCATACTCCGGTTGCCGGCGATGCCTCGGAAGTCTACGACCCCGGCTTTCTCGAATACGTCAAAAAGCTCGGATTCAACGCCGTCTATCTCCACGCGGGAAGCGCAGGCAACAACCAGACTCTGTTCGAATTGCTTGACAAACACGGTTTTCTGGCGTTCTGTCCAATCTCCGACAAGCTTGCGGATACAGACACTCTTGAGGAATTGCGCCGTTACCGCAACCATCCCGCCAACATCGGTTATATCAGCGACCCGTACGGACAGTTCATTTTCAACGGACTCGGATTGACGCCCTTCCAGACGGATGATGATTTCATGCCGGACAGTCCAAAAGCCAAAGAAATCGAAAAATTCCTGAAAAAGCGTCAGGCGCTTTTCGCCCAGGGCGATCCGGAGCGGCTTTACATCGCACAGGGAACCGGAAATCTGCCCGGCTCCATGCGGATGAGTCATCACTACCCCACCGGCGGACTGAATCTGCTCGACCGCATGATGTTCCACGCGCCGTGGGCGGCAAGGGAAAACCGGAAACTGCCGCTCTCCATCTATGAAGCCGGCTGCCGTTCCCTCCATGAAATGGATCTGCAGCACAGCGACGACAAGTTCCCGGTCAGCGGCAGAAAAGATCTCAAGACCTGGCGCATGGTCAACTTCGAAGCCGCCGCCCGTTTCATCGGCGACAGCGCGTTTGAAAACTGGCTGGAGGCCGAAAAGCTGATTTTCCGTGCAAGCATGCGCAATTACCGCATGAACGGCGTCGACTCCGTAACCCCGTGGGGACGTCTCTGGTATTCCATGCCGGCGCCGCGAAAAGGTGTCTTCAAGGAAAAAGACAGACGCCGACTTTCCTGGAAATATTTCACCATGCCTCTCGCGGAAAGCTATGAGGACCAGTGGATGAAAATGAACAGCTGGTATTACTGTCTGCGCGCACTCCCCGACCGCCCGTGGCCGGAAAAGTACGGAGAGTCCTATAACCGTATTCAGCCGACCATTTTCGCAGACATCTATGAACGGGAAATGCAGCCGCTCTTCTGCGCAATAGCCGGTCCTGCCGGAGATCTCTTCTCACAGGATCACAATTATTACGGCGGAGAAAGAGTCGAACGTTCCATTTTCGCCGTCAATGACGACCTTGCGGCCCGTTCCTTCTCTGCGGAGCTCCGGCTTTCCGTCGACGGAAAAGAATACGCCCGGAGCACGCATGAACTTGCTGCGGAACCTGGGGAAACGCTCGCCGTTCCGGTCGGATTTGATCTGCCGCAAACAACGAAACGCGTCTCCGCCAAGCTCGCGCTTTTCATTGACGGGCAACTCGCGGATGAATTCGCGCTCACGCTGTTCCCCGCCAGCTCCGCAAAACATCCGGAGATGCCCGGACTCGGCGTCATCGGCGACGGTTCGTTCGTGGCGAAAACGGGTCTGAAAGCGGAACGTCTGGACAAAAACGCTCCGGTTCCCGCCCGCATCACCCGGATCATCGTGGAACGCAACGCCTTCAAAGGGGTGAAAACGGCGGAGCATCTGGAAAAATTTCTTGCCCGCGGCGGACAAATTCTGATGTTTGAACAGAACGATTCAACCCGGTTCGGATATCATGCGCGGGAACGGCGGCTGGAACACGCATTCATCGCCGCGGCGGATTCCGCAATTGCCGAAGGTCTGCAAAACGAAGATCTTTCCTTCTGGCGCGGCCGTGCGGAAAGCGTGGCTGATGAAGTGGTTCCGCATCCGGTCTATCAGTACGGTATTGCCCCGGGAGCCTCCATTCCGCACCTCACAAACCGGAATCTGGTTGCGGGACGCACTGTGGAACTGCCGTCATATGGAAATTTCCGTCCGGTCATCACCGGCGGCTATGACCGCGCAGAAGCCGTTGTTCTGGAAGCCCGTTCCGGAAACGGACGCCTTCTGCTCTGCATGGCGGACGTCACTTCCCGTTACGGGATTGATCCGGCGGCGACGCTTCTTGCGGACAATCTTCTGCGGGAATTCGCGAAAACGCCGTCAGCGCTTCTTCCGGGCGTCCGCTACAGCGGCGACGATGCGGGCAAAGAGTTTCTGGCATCTCTGGGAATCGCAATTGATCCGGCTTCACAGGTCGGAGTTCTCGGCAAGGGCGGAACACTTGCCCGGCTTGGAAATGTCTCGACGGTTGTCCGTCTCCCGTTCTCCGGAACGCTTGAAGAGGCGGTGAATGCAAAGAGTTTTGAACTCTGGTGCAGCACCTGGCCGCGCTACTGGAACGGTCAGTTCTCCGGAACGCTCGAACTGCTGAAAGATCTGCGTCCGGGAACCGACTTCCCAGCATCGGCAGGACACGTCTTCTCCGGACTGAGCGCATGCGACTTCTACTTTTTCGAGCTTCCTGAACTGGAAAATCTCCGTTTCAAAACGCAGGTCTCCGAGATAGAAACAACACCGAACAGACTTGCCGGAAAAGGCGTCTATCAGGGTGTGAAACTCATCGTCTGCGGAGTTGATCCGGCGCGCATCCAGTCCGGCGAAGCGCGCGGAAAAGCCTTGCGCATCTGGTCCGTCCTGTTCTCCAATCTGAATATTGAAAACGCCTTCCGCATCCGTTTTTCAGATTCTCCGCTGGATCTCAGCCGGAGCCAATGGACCTTCACGACCGACCCGAAAGGCGACGGTGAAGCGCGCGGCTTTGCAGAGGGAAAATGTCCGAAGGAAAAACTGCGGAAGATTATCCCCGGAATCATCTGGGAAGCTCAGGGCGTAACCGAACGCAATCCCGAACTGCCGAACAACCCTCCCGGCTCCGCTTACGACGGCTGCGCATGGTATTTCACGACAATCCGTCTTCCGGAAGCTCCGAAGGGAAAGTTCTGCTTCCACATCAACGGACTGCGCGATATTCCAACCTTTCAGCGGACGGAACAGCAGAGCGATCTTTACATCAACGGCAAAAAACTTCCAGCTCCGGTCGGAATCTACAACGGTTACTTCGGCGGTCAGAGCGTTCCGGCTCGGCATGAAATGCATCCGAAAGGGCTCTGCTCCGGAACCGTCCGCATTCCGTCTCACGACGCCATGCTTTTTTCCGAAGAAGCAAATTAAACCTCTCCGCCCGTGCTGACGCCGGGAAAATTCAAAAACTTGAAAAGTGTAAACAACGCTGTATAGTACGGAAAAGTTTTCCCGACAGGAGGTTTTGCATGAATACAATCCATTATGACACCGCAATGATTGCGGTCTACGATTTTTTCTGCACGAACCAGACTTTCGCCCGGCACGACGCCTGTTTCGGAATGCATTCACATGATTTCTTCGAATTTTTCCTTGTGAAACGCGGAACCATTCATCATCAGGTGAATTCCAGGGCGGAGCTTCTCAAGCCCGGAACTCTCGTCCTGATCCGCCCCAAAGATGAACATTCCCTGACATGCACCGAAGAGAGCGACCAGATCTCCTTCTACAACTGCAATGTCCGTCCCGAACTCTTTCTTTCCTGCTTCCATTCCCTCGCCGGAAAAAACAACTCGGTCGGAGAATTGAACCAGACTGTCGTCCTTGCACCTGAACAGATTCAAAACCTTTCCGAACGCTTCACCAGAATCGCAAACTGGCAAAATCAGAAAATTCCAAGACCCGTTGAAATGGAAGGACGGATGCTGATTCTGGAAGTTCTGGAAATCTTTCTGCTGCATCAATACGATGAGGGAGCGGAAGAACCGGAGTGGCTCAGAAACGCCATGGAGCAGATGCAGGATCCCGAAAACCTGCGGCTCGGTCTCCCCCGTTTCCGCGAACTGACCGGACGCTCGCAGGAACATGTCTGCCGGACTATGCGGCTCTTCTATGACATCTCTCCGCGCGAATATCTTCTGCAGCTCCGTCTTCAGCGCGCCGTCCGCCTCCTGCTTTACTCCGAACTGCCGGTTGAGCGGATCGCGCTCTCCTGCGGTTTTGAAAACATCGCCTATTTCCACGCCTCTTTCCTGAAAGAGTATCATACAACTCCGCTGCGCTACCGCAGAAATTTCACAGAAAACCGCTGATTCCTCCCGCCTAATCCTTCCCTGCCTGTGCACTTTAAATATCAATACAGCATAGTTTTTCTTAAAAAGCATTTAGTCTTTTTCCGGAATTGATGTATAATGTGCTCCGGAACAAAAAATCAGAACAACGCAAGGAGATTCAATGTTTTTAGATTTGTCACAGTGTCAATGGGAACTTCTCGGATCAGATGCTTCGGATTTGCCGGTTCGCGTCCCACTCACTCTGCCCGGAGACAATGCATCCGCGCTGTATGCGGCCGGAATCATTCCCGATCCGTATGCAGGACGCAATGAATCCGCAGTCCAGTTCATCGGCGGCCGCAAGTGGCTCTTCCGCACGGAATTCACTCTCGACGCCCTTCCGGGAAATCCGGTGTATCTCAATCTCGACTCTGTAGACACCTGCGCGGAAATCCGGCTGAACGGAACCTTCCTTGGCCGGAGCGACAACATGTTCGCCCGTTTCCGCGCATGGACGGGAGACCTGCTCAAAGCCGGAACGAACTCTCTGGAAATCGAATTCGAATCCGTAACCGCCGAGGCGAACCGCCGCGCCGAACGGAGCTGTGAATCTCTCGGACAGAATGACAACAATGCCATTCCGAACCTGCAGTTTCTCCGCAAAATACAATCCTCCGGAGGGTGGGACTGGGGAATCTGTCTGCCCGTCTGCGGGCTCTACGACTCGCTTTATCTTGCAGAAGCTCCGGCACGCATTGAGCATCTCACAACCAGCCAGTCGTTCGAAGGTCCGGACGCCGTCCTCTCCGTTCAAATCGAATTCAACTCCTGCAAAGAGACAACGCTTCCCCTGACCCTGCGTTTCGCGGAACAGACGCTGAACCGCGCATTGGAGCTTTCCGCAGGGAAAAGCATGCAGAAATTCAGCTTCCCCGTATCTTCTCCCGCACTCTGGAATCCCGCGGGATACGGCGGACAGAATCTCTACACGCTTGAAGCGGCAACCCCGTACGAAACAAAAAAACGCAGAATAGGATTCCGCAAACTGGAACTCGTCCGGAACAAAGACGGGGAAAATGCCGAAAGTTTTTATTTCAGAATCAACGGGAATGACGTCTTCTGCAAAGGCGCAAACTGGATTCCCGCTGACGCCATGCCCGGCAGAACATCTCCGGACAAAATCCGTTTTCTCCTGCAATCCGCCCGCGACGCCAATATGAATATGATCCGCGTCTGGGGCGGCGGACGTTACGAAAGCGACCTGTTTTACGATATCTGCGACGAACTCGGTCTGCTGGTCTGGCACGACTGCATGTTCGCCTGCGTCCGCTATCCTTCCGACCCGGAATTTCTTGAATCTGTCGACAGGGAACTGGAATTCCAGGTCAAGCGTCTTTCCGTTCATCCCTGCATGACGCTCTGGTGCGGCGACAATGAAATCTGCATGTGTTACGGACACACCCCCGATTCCGAAGAACAGTACCGCAATGCACTGCAATATCATTTTTTCAATCAGGCGCTGATGCGCATTCTGAAAAAATACAACTCGGACATTCCCGTATGGAACTCCTCGCCCTGCAAAGGACCGGAGGATATGGGAGCCAATGTCTGGAACCCCTCCAGAGGCGATTTCCATTACTGGGACGTCTGGCACGGCGACAAGCCGTTTGAAGCGTTCTACTCGGTCGCCCCGCGGTTCTGCGCCGAATTCGGTTTCCAATCCTTCCCGCTGCTGAGCACGCTCCGCAGATGGATCAGTCCGGAACACAGAAATCTTTCCGCGCCGGAAATGGAGGCGCATCAGAAAAACGGGATCGGCAACACGCGCATTCTCTCCACCTTCGCCCGCTATTTCCGCGTGCCCGCCGGCTTTGAGCAGATTGTCTATCTGAGCCAGGTTCAGCAGACGCTCGCAATGCAGACAGGCGTTGACCACTTCCGCAGCCTGCGTCCGTACTGCATGGGCGCTCTCTATTGGCAGCTGAACGACAACTGGCCGGTCGCCTCCTGGTCTTCCATCGACTACACCGGCGGCTGGAAGATTCTGCACTACGCCGCAAAACGCTTCTTTGCTCCGCTGCGTCTGACCGCGGTAAAGCGGGATGACATGTTCATGATCTGTCTTGTCAATGACACACTTGACAGCATTCCGGGTACTCTGCATCTGGATTTCCATTCCTTCCACGGAAAAACGGAAAACATACTTGTGGAAAAGCTGGAAATCGCCAGACAGAGCGTTGCGCTTCCTGCGCGGATTCCGGATTGCAGCGATCCGGAAAATGGATTTTTTGAGCTTCGCTTCGAAACCGGAACGCAAGTGTTGCGAAACGAGTTTTTCCCCGTCGCATACAAGAGCTCCGCTCTTCCCGTTCCGCAGATAAAAACGCAGGTCCGGAAAACGGATTCCGGTTTCGAAGTCACGCTCTCCGCCGGTCAGTTTGCCTTCTTTGTCTTTGCCGGACTCCGCGATACGGCATGCCGCTGGAGCGACAACGCGGTGACGCTTTATCCCGGCGAAGAAGTTCACCTGGTGGCACATCCGGAAACGGAACTTTCCGCGGAAGAATTCCGGAAACAGCTGATTATCCATGATCTCGGCTCCACAGCAAACCCTGAAATACAATAAAAAAGGAGGTCAGACATCCGCATTCAGAACAAACCCTTGAATTGCCTGTTTATATCAGCAGGCAGAACAACAAACAAAAGGCAGAACACAATGAACATTCATGAAAAAACGCACTTTTTCACCACACGAAAAGGGAAGTCCACGAGATTTACCCTTATAGAGCTCCTCGTGGTAGTTGCCATCATCGCCATCCTCGCCGGCATCCTTCTGCCGGCCCTCAACAAGGCGAAAGAACGGGCTATGACAACTCTGTGTCTCGGAAACATGAAACAGATCGGGCTTGCCCTGATCAGCTACGACGGAACCAATGGAACCCTTCCGGTGACAGGCTCTCCGGGCTCGGATCCCGTCTGGGCCGGCGTGCTGGTCTCCGGAAAGTACACCATCTGCAAAAACTTCGTCTGCGGCAGAGCGGAAAACGCGCTGAAATCGTTCGACTGGGGAAGGACAATCGCCGACTCCCTGCGGGCGGAAGAACCGAAAGATGATGAAACATGGTACGGCTGGCAGTACACCGGTTACGGACTCAACGATGCGCTCGGAAAATTTCCGGAACGTCTGGCCTCCGTCAAACAGGCGTCCGCTAAGGTTCTCGTCGCGGAAGCGACGCAGGATCCCACGCAGGATGTTCCGTGCTACAAGGCGCAGCCAGTCCCGGACGGAAACATGGCGATTCCCCGTCACGGCAATCTCTGCAATGTGCTGTGGGCGGACGGCCATGTCTCCAGCGTAAGAGCAAGCCAGGACGGAGCTCTCGGAATAGAATCTCTCTATGCCGGACCTCTGCTTAACGGATACCATGGAGCAACCGATGTTGCAAAAACGCCGTGGCTCATCAAATATCCGTGGTGGTAAGCCGAAAACTCAAAATAAAAAAGGATTTTTCCAAGATGAAAACAAAACTGTTTCATGCGCTTCTGCTGGGTGCGTTTCTCTCCGTGTCCGGAGCGGAAAATGACCTCAAACTCTCTCAGGACGGGAGCTTTGCGGCAGGCGATCTCAACATTACCGTTTTAAGCAAAGAGGATTCCGGACGGCTCCAGAACTCCGGACCGGAAACCATTCCGGTCATGCACGGATTCACCAAAGACGGAAACAGATTCGTATTCCGCTCCCCGTTCAAGACCTCGCTCGGAACGTTTCAGCTTGAAGAGACTCTGACGGAGGAAAAACCGGGCGAATGGCTCTTCAAAGCGGTTCTTACCGCATCCGCTCCGACACGCGTCAATGAACTCTCCCTCTTCATGACACTCCCGGGAACTCTCTTCGCGGGGAAAACGGTTGTATTCGGTGGCAAACCCGTCGTTCTGCCCGGACAGTTCAAGGAGCGGCATCTCATTGACTCCAAAGAATTCAAAGCGCTCCAGTTCAATTCGCAGGACCGAGTCATCACGGTCAGCGGAGACAGCGATCTGATTTTTCAGGATGAACGCTGCGACGGCTGGAACATCTTCTCGCTCCGCACCCGGTTCCGCCCGTTTTCCGGCGTAATCACGAGAGCGGAAGCCACACTCCGGATTACAGTCGGAAACGCGGAATCTGCAATGCTTGACATTTCCAAAGTCTGCAACATGGGCTTCGCCGATGAGGTCGCCGGAGACGGCAAAGGCGGCTGGACCGATCAGGGCTCCAACAACGACCTGCGTATTTTCAAACCGGGAAAACAGACATTCAACGACATTCCGTTCCAGGTGATCGATCCGCAGGCAAACGGCGGGAAATCCTGCCTCGTGCTGAGCAAAGACCCGTCCATGCAGTTCCCCTCGGAAGTCAAAATCTCCGCGAACGGAGCCCGCGGCAAATTCCTGCACCTTCTCCATTCCGCCGCCTACACAGCCGGAGACAAGAAGGTTGGCGATGTACAGGTCGTTTATGAAGACGGAACATCTTCCGTCTTCCCGGTCATCACCGGCAAACACGTTTCCGACTGGTGGGGCGGTGCGGCGCTCTCCGACGGCGAACTGGTCTGGACCGGACTGAATGCAAGCTCTCTCGTCGGCATGTACGCCTGCTCCGTTCCGCTGCAGGCGAAACCGCTGAAAGAGGTGAAATTCTCCACGGATACGGGCGCCGTCTGGATGATCGTCGGCGCGACCGTTTCCAATGCGGCGCTGGCGCATGCCGACCGGACGCCGGTGTTTATCACGGAGTCCGCAGAGTGGCGCCCCGTGGAATATCCCCGCGACGTGGAAAAAGGTTCTGTCCTCGACTTTTCAGTTCTCGGTCTGCAGGACGCCCCCGCCGGAAAATACGGATATCTCACCAAAGATGAAGAGGGGCACTTTGTTTTTGAAAAACGCCCCTCCGTTCCGGTCCGCTTCTACGGAACAAATCTCTGCTACATGGGCAACTTCTTCAGCAAGGCGAATGCGGAAAAACTGGCGGACCGCCTTGCCGCAAACGGCTTCAACACCGTCCGCTTTCACCATTACGACATCATGTTCGACAACGCCGCCGGCAAGAGCACAAAGCTGAAAGCGGATATGCTCGATCAGCTGGATTATCTTTTCCACTGTCTGAAACAGCGCGGAATCTATGTAATGATCGACCTTTACTGTTCCCGGAATTTTTCCGACGGAGAACTTCCCGGTTTTGAAAACCGCCGCTTTTATCCGTTCAACGGAACGAGCCTGGGAGAAATCAAAGCATTCCTGCTGCTGACCGATGTCGGATTTGAAAACTTCAAGGAGTTCGCCCGCAATCTGCTTGGTCATGTCAATCCGTACACCGGAACGGCATGGAAGGATGACCCGGCTCTTGCGCATATCAGCCTGATCAATGAAGACGCCATTTTTGAAGTCGTCAATTACGACAGGGAAATCCGTTCCATACTGGAAAAGAGATTCGAAAAAGAACAGCCCGGACTCAAAGGAGCGGAACGGACTCTCGCGTTCAACCGTTTTCTCATCCGGACTTACAACGAATCCTATCAGCGCATGGCGCGCTTCCTCAAAGAGGAACTCGGCGTTAAAGCGATGCTGACCGACCAGAATCACTGGCAGTCCACTCACCAGGCGCCGATGAACCGGCAGTATGATTTTGTCGACAAGCACATGTACTGGGCGCATCCGCGCGGAGTCGGTCCGCAGGGAAAGGGCTTTTCGTTTGATTCCTCCAGCGCAATTGCACAAATGGGCGGGCTTGCAATAAACATGAACAGCGCAGCCCGCGTGTTCGGTCAGCCTTACGGCGCGAGCGAGATGAATTACTGCTTCCCGAGTCCGTACCGCGCGGAGGGAGGCCCCCTGCTCGGTGCTTATGCGGCTCTTCAGGACTGGGGTGCCGTCTGGCAGTTCTGCTACCTTGCAAACGACAAGGCTTTTTACGAAGATCACGCCACCGACCTTTTTGAAATGGCGACAGATCCGGTAATGTTCCTGAACGACAAGCTGGCGGTTCTCTTCTTCCTCCGCGGAGACGTCCGCCGCCCCGAACTGAAATTTCCCATTCATGTTCCGGAAGACTACAGTTCCATTCATGACATCTACCCGGCCGCTTACATCAAAGCCGGAACCTTCGCCCGGATCGGCGCACAAGTCGGGAATAAAGTGGGCGCGGCAGCCGATATAACGGCATTTTCCGCGGAGAACTTCACCCATCTTGTCAAGGAAGCAGCGCGCAAAAACGGAGGGACATTCGAACCGGAACGCTCTTTCTCAAAAAGCGTCACCGGCGAAATTGAAATCGACGGCAAAGCCGGAACTTTCAAGGTTGTCACTCCCCGCAGTGAAGCGCTGGTTCTGCCCGAAGGCAAAACAGAGAAAGCCGGTCTTCTAGAAGTCGGAAACCAGAAAGGATTTGCGGTCTATGCCGCGGCGGCAATGGATTCTTCCGCGCTTGCGGATTCCCGCCGGATTCTTTTTCTGCACATCACCAATGTTTTCAACAGCGGAATGCAGTTCGCCGACAAGACCTTGTCGCAGGTGATGGAGCTCGGGGGCATGCCGCATCTCGCCGCGGCGGGAACGGGAACCGTCGCACTGAAACTGAACGATGGTCCCGCACCCATTGTTTACGCCGTTGATCTCGGCGGACGCCGCATCGGGCGCATCGATTCGGAGTTCTCCGGCGGAGTCCTGCGTTTCACTGCAGACGTATTCGCTCAGAAATCTCCCTGTTTCGTCTACGAGATTGTAAGATAAAGAGTTTTTTCTCCGGGCCGGGTTCGAACCGGTCCGGAATTTTTGCAAATACTTTTATGCATGCTTTCTGTTACTTCCATTATATGCATATTCCCGTGGAATGTATTGACAAAAAACAGTTCTGCTGTATAATTAGGAAAACAAAATCAAACAACGGGAAAGGCTGAAGCGGCAATGACCTCACCTTCATTCAAAAATGCGTCCGGAGACGGGAAATCGAACTCAATCATCAATATCATCAATTTCATCCGGAGCGTGGAACCGCGCATGGAGATGGATCTCTTCGAACCGGTCCGCGAGCAGATGACTCTTGCAAAAAAGCACAATCTCCCGACGACCTGGCTGATTCAGTATGACGCGCTGATCACACCGCCTTATGCGGATTTTCTGAAACGGGAAATGCCGGAAGGCCATGAAGTCGGAATCTGGCTTGAGTGCGTTCAGCCGCTGGTCGAAGCCGCAGGAATTCCCTGGCGCGGACGCTGGGCGTGGGACTGGTTTGCAAACGTCGCTGCAACTGCGGCGTACACACCCGAAGAACGCGAACGGATCGTCGATGTCTTCATGGCGAAATTCAAGGAAACGTTCGGGCATCTCCCGGAATCCGCCGGCTGCTGGTACCCCGATGCGCACACGCTGAACTATCTTCATGAAAAATACGGAGTCCGCGCCGCGTGCTGCTGCCGCGATCAGTACGGCACCGACGGCTATACGCTCTGGGGCGGCTACTGGGCAAACGGATATTATCCTTCGAAAAAGAATTTCTTCATGCCCGCTCAGACGCCGCAGGAGCAGATCAATCTGCCGCTGTTCCGTATGCTCGGCAGCGACCCGCTTTACCAGTATGACGCAGGAATCGGCGACAACGGACAGGGCGTAGTCACTCTCGAACCCGTCTACACCGGCTGCAACGGCGGTGGCGGCATCCCGGACTGGGTAAAATGGTTCTTCCGCGAAAACTTCCGCTCTCCTCATCTTGCAATGGCTTATGCGCAGGTCGGACAGGAAAACTCCTTCGGGTGGGCAGCAATGAAAGACGGACTGACTTTTCAGTATGCGGAACTCGAAAGGCTTCAGAAAGAGGGACTCCTCCGGGTCGAAACGCTCGCCGCAACCGGCAAGTGGTTCCGCTCGAAATTCGCCTCAACTCCCGCCTCCGCTGTTCTCACGCTCAGCGACTGGAAAGACCTCGGACATCAGGGAATCTGGTACTGCTCGAAATCCGGCCGCATGAACCTTTTCCGCACAGAATCAGGAGAGCTGACGGTTCGCGACTGGCAGTTCTTCGATGAAAACCGGGAAGGACTCTACCTCCATTCCGTCTGCACAACGACCTCCTGCTTTTCGGACGCCCTTCCGGTCACGGACGGTTTTCTCTGGCATCCCGCCTCAATCCGCTTCCCCGGAGGTCCCGGCGAAATCAAAGCCGCGGAGGAGCTCTCCGGAGATTCCCTGCGCATTCTCTGGTCGCGTCAGCAGACTTCCGATGAAATTGCAATACAGCTTCATCCCTCCGCATGGGAAGTTCATTTTCCGAAAACCGGAGAAGTTCTGGAATTTGTCTACAGCGCCAAAGCCGCGGCGGAACACGAAACGGAAATAAAACTGGAAGCCGGAAAACTGAAATTCCGTCACAGCGGCTGGAGTTACGCCATGATTCCGGACAAAGGCTTCATCAAGCAGACGGACAGCGGATTCCTTCTGGTTCCCAAAGGGAACGTTCTGCGTCTGCATATCGAAACGGAACGGTAAATAACACAGACCGTCCGCCGGCTTCAGCGCTTCCGCAGAAAAAGATCGTCGAGCCGGCGGATCCGCTCATCCATACGCTTCCGCGCCGCGCTTTCCGGCTGTTTACCGTGCAGAACCGCATGAAACCCGGAACCGCGCGGCATCGGAACAAAACGGACCTGGAAATCCGCATAGAGCACATGCACTCCGCCCGGATGGGAACGCGCATGATCCAGAACCAGCGGAACGTCCGCGGAAAGCTCGGCAAGAGAAAAATCATATCCCAAATAAATGTACGGCAGGTGTTTCGCGGGACACCTCAGCATCTCCGGATCGGAAAGCTGTCCGTCAAGAGTCAGCAGATCCAGAGTCTCCGGCAGAGCAGAGCCGTGCGATTCCGCATAAAGATGCAGCGCGTCGCCGATCATCATCAGCTGCGACACGCATTTCTGTTCAAAACGCGGCTGCGGCTCAGTTTCGATGCCGCGCTCCTGAAAAACCAGGAAAAACGCCACCGCCGCCGCAATCACCGCCGCACACGCGGCTCCATTCAGAAGTAAACTCTTTTTCATCAGAACATTCCATTGTTTCACGGTATTATAGCATCAAACTTGAAAATCTGCAAAACAGGTTTATATTTTTCCCGGCAAAAATTTCCGCCGGAGCCGGAAAATTTTCATTTTTTCCGTTTCCGGACTTGCAAAACAGGATTGTTACGCTATATTATAGTTCCTGTTCATAGGAAACACAATGGCCGTGAAGGCTTTTTATTTAGGAGACAGTAAAGTGAGTAACGTTTGTGACATTTGCGGAAAGAAAAAGTTTTCCGGCTCCACCATCATCCGCAGGGGCTTGGCAAAGAAAAAAGGCGGTATCGGTATGCACGTTGTGAAGGTCTCTCCGAGAACCTTCGAACCGAATATCCAGAGCATTCGCGTCGTTGACGAGAATGGCGCTGTTTCCCGCAAAAAAGTTTGCGTGCAGTGCATCCGCAGCGGCAGAATCCAGAAGCCCTGCTGAACAATTCCGCTCTACGGAATGGAGCCGCTTTCGTCGGCTCCTTTTTTTTGCCCCGGAGGATAAATTATGACCGATCTCAGAAAACAGCGCGCGGAACGCTTCCGCAATACCGATCTCTATCTCGTAATCGGACACGAATTCACGAACGGACGCTCCGTTCTCGATGTCCTCGCGGCGGCCGCTGACGGCGGCGTCAGAACCGTTCAGCTCCGCGAAAAAAATCTTTCCGGAAAAGAGCTCACGCTCCTCGCGGAAAAATTCCGCAGAAAATGCGAAGAACTCGGCGTCCTCATGATCATGAACGACCACGTCGATATCGCCCTCGCCGTCGGCGCCGACGGAGTTCATCTGGGGCAGGACGACATGCCGCTTGAATTCGCCCGCGCCATCGCGCCCGATCTCATCCTCGGACGCTCCACACACTCCGTCGAACAGGCGCTCGAAGCCCAGGCGCAGGATGCCGATTACGTCAACCTCGGTCCAATCTTCCCGACGCAGACCAAGAACACTCCGGTAAAACCGCTCGGACTCGACATCATACGCGCGGCAAAACCGAAACTTTCAATTCCTTTCACCGTCATGGGCGGAGTCAAGGAACACAACATGCCTCAGCTCTTTGATGCGGGCGCTCGCATTCTCGCCATGGTGACGGAACTCACTCAGGCGGAAGACGTTGCGGCAAAAGCCCGCGCCATGCGCGCGCTCTGGAAATGAACCTGGACGTCGCCCTCCGCATCCTTGAACAGAAACAGGGTGCGGTCTTCAGCGTTCATGTTCTTCATCCCGCGTTCCTCGAATGCGAAGCCCTCCGGCTGGCTCCGGATCAGTATCTGCACCACGGGGAATTCTGCCGGACAACGAAGATGCACGGCGGCGATACAGCGTGTGCCAGAAACAAGGACCGCAGTCTCGAACTCGCCAAACGCGGACGCTTCTTCTGCGGGACCTGCCCGTTCGGCGTATGGGACGCCGCGCTTCCGGTTCTCTTTGAATCCAAAACCGCAGCGGTCATCTATGCCGGCTCGTTTCATCTGCCGGAACACGCACAGCCGTCGAAGGAAAAGATTGCGGGGCTGCACAGGGATATGGAATTCCTGCGCGAGCTGATTCTGCTTGAGCTCGAACTCTGGCGGAAAACCGCTGAATCAACCAAGCAGCGCCCCGCAGATTACTACATCCGGAATATAAATTTCTTTATCGACCGCCATTTTCCCGGCGATCCCTCGCTCGAAGAAGCGGCGGAAACCCTCCGCGTCACCCCGAACTATCTCGGCGAACTCATCCGGCGCGAAACGGGACGCTCCTTCCGCGAACTGCTTCTGGAACGCCGCATCAAAGAGGCGCGGGTCTATCTCAAACTTCACCGCCACCTCTCCGTCACCCGCATCGCCTCGCTCTGCGGATTCCACGACAGCAACTATTTTTCAACCTGTTTCCGCCGTATCGCCGGATGTTCGCCGCGCGAATACCGCGCCGTTACGGACGGAACCGCTTCAGACGCAACGCGTTGAGCACGACTGAAACCGAGCTGAACGCCATTGCCGCCGCACAGAGCACCGGACTCAGGCGCGGACCGCCGAATGCGTAGAACACTCCCGCCGCAAACGGAATGCAGATGACATTGTAAAAGAACGCCCAGCAGAGATTTTCTCGGATAATCCGCATCGTCGCCCGACTCAGCGCAATCGCGGCAGGCACTGCGGAGAGTTCGCTGCGCATGAGAACCAGATCGGCGGATTCGATCGCAACGTCCGTTCCGGAACCGATCGCGATTCCGACATCCGCCTGCGCGAGCGCGGGCGCATCGTTGATGCCGTCGCCGACCATCGCAACTTTCGATCCGTCCGCCTGAAGTTTCTTGAGAATCCCGGCTTTGTCGCCGGGCAGGAGCTCCGCGTGAACCTCATCGATCTTCAGTTCCGCGGCGATCACGTTTGCGGCGGCGGAGTTGTCGCCCGTCAGCATGACGGTCCGGAGCCCCATCCCGTGCAGCTTGCGGATCGCCTCCGCCGAATCGGATTTGACCGCATCCGCAATGCCGATCACTCCGAGCAGAGCACCGTCGGCGGCAACATAGACCAGTGAATTTTCCGCCGCGCCTTCCGGCTTGACGGATGAAACATCAATCCCGTTTTCCGTCATCAGCGCGGCTTTCCCGATCAGCATGCGGCGGGCGTCGGCAATGCACGAAACACCGTGTCCGGCAAGTGCCTTGAACCCGGAAACATTGACCGGTTCCACCTTGCGCCGAACCGCTTCGCGCACAATCGCCTTTGCAAGCGGATGTTCGGAATTCCGTTCCGCAGACGCCGCAAGACGCAGCAGTTCATCCGGTGCAGCATGTTCCGCCGCAGTGATTTGAACGACTTCCGGCTGTCCCTTCGTGACGGTTCCGGTCTTGTCGAAAACAATAGTGCGGAGCTGTCCGGCCGTCTCCAGCGCGGTTCCGGTTTTGATGAGAATTCCGAGCTTCGCCCCCTGCCCGATTCCCGCGATCAGCGCAATCGGCGTGGCGAGTCCGAGCGCACACGGACACGCAATCACCAGCACTCCGAGCGCGAATTCCAGCGACGCCGCAAAACCCGCGCGGCCGCAGAACATCCACAGGACAAACGTCAGCGCAGCAACCGAAATCACCCCCCAGACGAACCAGCCGGAAATCAGATCGGCAAGCCGCGCAATCGGCGGACGCGTCCCCTGCGCCTCGCGGATCAGCGCAATGATGCGCGCTAGCGCGGTGTTCGCCCCCACCTGCTCCGCACGGAAAAGAAACGCGCCGTCACGGTTGATCGAACCGCCCGTCACCCGGTCCCCGACACCTTTGTCGACGGGAAGCGGCTCGCCGGTCAGCATGGATTCGTCGATCGATGTGTTCCCCTCCGTGATTCTGCCGTCGACGGGGATTTTGTCCCCCGGACGCACACGGATCACCGCGCCGGGCTCCAGCTTGGCGACGGGAACTTCCACATCGCCATCCGCCGTGACGACAAGCGCGTTCTGCGGCGTGAGGTTCATCAGTTCGCGGATCGCCCCCGAAGCGCGTTTGCGCGAACGGGCTTCCAGATACTTTCCGAGCATGATAAGCGCAACAATCATGCCCGCCGTGTCAAAATAGAGATGCGCGGTGCTGCCCTGCGCCATCAGCCAGAGGCTGTACGCAACCGCCGCCGAAGTGCACAGCGCAATCAGCGAATCCATATTCGGCGAAAGACGGAACAGGGTCTTGAACCCCGAAATATAGAAGCGGCGTCCCGCGATGAGAATCGGAATCGTCAGAATCAGCTGCACCCATGTGTTCACCTCATGCAGAGTCCGCGGATACGGCAAACCGAGGTCGTGGTGCATTGCCGCGTAAAACAGCAGAACGGCAAAGACCAGCGCGGTGATGAACTTGTAAAAATAAGCGCTCGTCTGCTCCTCGTCCACCACCTCGCGTCCGGAATTCGCAGGCGTGACAGGCGCGGCGTCGTACCCCGCCTTGCGGACCACGGCGACAACGTCGTCCGCTGTGACCAGTTTCGGATCCAGCTCCAGCCGCATGGACTTCGAAGCGACGGAGACATAGACATTGGAGACTCCCTGCATTTTTTTCACGGCGCGCTCGACGTTCGCGGCGCATCCGGCGCAGTGCATTCCCATGACATTGAAGAGTTCTTTTTTCATTTTTTTCCCCTTCATAACTGTTTGATGTTGCTGAAAATATACACCACTCCGGAAAAAAATCCAGCGCCGGAAAAGATTTTTTAGCCTTGTCTAAGTCCTTCTCCGTTTCTGCGGGAAAACAGAAAACTTACCCTTTTAATACAAATTCCTTATAAACCTTCATATCTTCCGTTTCCGAGAGTTTTCTTACAGGAGAAAGAGGAAAAACGGACAAAAAAAATTAAAAAAAAGAAAGCGAATCCGCTTGTATTTTTATAAATATTATCGTATATTACGTGTTTAGAGTTCTAGTGAAGAACTTGCCCTCACTAAGTGTAACAAATAACAAGGGGAACAAAAAAATGATGGAAAAGAAAGAAATTTTTGCAGACGGAATCGGACAGATTCACTTCGCAGGCGGCATGGTTCGTTTTGACTTCGTGACGCTTCAGCCCGAGGCGGACGGCAAGGCTCCGACCCCGCAGGGCAACATCCGCGTCATCATGCCTCCGCAGGGTTTCCTCGCGGCGTTCAACTCCATGCAGCAGCTCATCGACAAGCTCGTCGAGGCTAAAGTGCTTCAGAAAAACGACGCAGCGCTTCAGAAGAAGTAATCTGAAATGAATCCGGAACAGGACTTAATCAGCCTGCCGGGCAGTTGTGAAGGTTCCACGGGGGAGATTTTCTCCGTGGAATCTCAGCCTGTCCAGACAGACGCAAGCATTACCGTTGAGGAAACGGAGCAGGTGTCGTATACCTATCACGACACGCCCGAAAACTCTCTGCGGTATTTCTTCGTGAAGGTCCGGTTCTTTGTCGCGCGGGCAATTTGCATCGTCCGGGATTTCATCCGCAAGGCGGAACGGAATCTCTGCAACAGCGGAGTGCTCGTACTCCGGCAAAGCGCGATCCTTCGGATTTGATTTATAGAATTTTCTACCAAACAAACATAAAGGGTACTTTATGAGCACAAGAACAATTTCCACTCTTGAAGAGTTGAAAGCGTTCCGGGATGAAGTCAATGCCGGCAACACCTTCAAAGGTGAAACCATTGAGCTGGCAAATGACATTGATCTCGGCGGCGAAGAATGGACGCCTATCGGCACCCAGTCTCACCAATTTCAGGGGACCTTCAACGGCAATGGTCACACCATCAGCAATCTGAAGATCAACACTCCCTACAGAAGCGATGTTGGTTTCTTCGGATTCACCACAAATGGAGAAATCAAAAACCTGACCTTCAACAATGCTGAAGTCACTGGATATTGCGATGTCGGTGTCGTTGCGGGAACGCCCTACACATCCAAATACACCAACATCAAACTGACCGGCGACATCAAGGTCAGCGGCTACGCCTACGTCGGCGGCATGTTCGGCAAAAACGCCTATGCCGACCTGACCGACCTCGTAATTGACGCGAACGCCGGAAGCTATGTCAAAGCCGATTCTGGAATTTACAGAAGCTACGTCGGCGGCATCGTCGGATTCATGGGCGAAGGCAACCAGACGGTGATGAACGTCATCTCCAACATCAACGTCATCGGCTCCACCTGCGATATCGGCGGCATTACCGGCATTGCACACTACGGCAACAAATTCATCAACGTCATCTGCACCGCTGAACTCATTCAGCTCGTCAATGCAAACGATGAAGGCGACCACCTCGAAATCGGCGGCATCGCCGGTGTCTGGCACAACGAGCCCGGCCGGACCGTTCTTCTTCTCAACTGCTCCGCGGAAAATACAACGCTCCAATCCACTCTGAATGGTAAAGACTGTTCCGAAGAGGTCAAAGACAACGACATTACCGGCAGATCCTACAGCGAGGAAACCTCCACTTCCGGATCCCTGATCATCGGCAACGTCAGAACCACCGAAACCGGTTCGGAGTTCGTCTTCACCGTCTCCGGCCCCAAAGCCGCGGACGACCTCAAAGCGATCTTCGGAGATTCCCTCCAGGACAACGGCGACGGCACCTACACCTCGACCACCTTCGACATGAGCGCAATCTATGTCAATGAAGCCTGGGCCGGCAAAAAGAACGGCGACATGGTTGAATACGGCATCATCGGCGTCAACGCCTTCGCAAAGGCCAACGATGCGATCAACGCCGCAGGCGCCAATGCGACCATCAAGATCCAAGATGCGCGCGACTACAATACCCCGATCACAAGAGCATCCTATACGGAAAATCTCACCATTGAGAAACAGGAGAAAGGCTACAGCCAGCTCTATATGACCGTCAGCGGCACAACCTACACCTACGGGGAAGAGGATGAAAACGGCAATGCGGTCAGACACGATGCAACGGTCGAATATAAGAATCAGGACATCTTCTTCGGCGGACACAGCCACTTCGAGTCCCTCGCAGGAATGACGGTCAAGTTCACCAACTCTGAGATCACACACGAAGGCGGAACTCCGTTCTTCAAAGTTTATGGCGATTCCAACGTCATCTTTGACGGCGCCAACTATGCCAATGACAACGGAAACCTCTGGTTCTACGTTTCCGGACAGCTTGATCTCCAGAACAGCTCCAATTTGGAGACTGACGGCGGCAGCGGCTTCCGTATTCTCGCAGCAGGCGGAAAAGTCAATGTTGACAAATCCTCATTACTTCGTGTCACAGGCAGCAACATCTCCATCGGTTCCTACTATGTCTACAGCGACAAAACAGCGAAGGCTGTTGTCGGCGGCAAGAAGCAGGGACACGATGCGGACGGCAACAACGACTACTCCGCAACCCTCAATATTACAAACGGGGCTGGACTCGTCAACGAAAACGGCATTGTCCGCGTCGGAGCCTCCTACATTCTCGACAATGCCACGACCGATGAACTCGAAGGTCTGACCATTACGGACAATCCCGACAAGCCCACGAACTATGCGGAACTCGCGAAGGCCTACCTGAACATCACGGGTGGATCCGCCGCCGAGCTCGACAAACTCTATGTCGACGGCAACGGCGTCGTGACAATCCGGAACTCCGAACTGACAGCGAACTCTATTACCCTCGCAAACGGCAGCTCCTTCACCCTTGATGCGGCGGCGACCGTCACCGTCGGAGCTCTTGCGGCCGCCAACGGCACAATCACCATTGATGCCTCCAACTACACAAGCGGTCTCTACAAGCTCATCGACGTCACCGGATACGGCAAAGTCGATTACTCCAGGATTCTCACCGCCTTCGCGGAGAACCTCTCCGTTGTCGACAACGATCTCTGGATCGGCGCAGTCGACAGAAGCACCATCCTCGTCAACTCCGACTTCGCCGGAAAATACAACATCGGCGATGAGATTGTCGGTCATGAAGGCTTCTTCTACGGCTTCAACGCCTTTGCAACCGCGAAAGAGGCTTCCGCTTACTGGAACGGCACAATCGAGCTCGTCCCCGGAAGCGCCGCAGATGAATCCCTTGCGTCCAGCAATATCGAACTCAAGAACCAGAACCTCGACCTCACCCTCACGGGCAAGGCTCCGGAGCACCAGTTCCCGTTCTTCAAGCTCGACAACTCCGATTCCAATTTCAAATCCTCGCTCGCAGTGAAGGATGCGGAATTCAAATGGAGCAAGCTCGACATCCGCCGCAACGCAACGGCTGCAATCACCGATTCCAGCATCGACTTCAAGTTCCCGAGCGACAATCATCTGAACCCGACCATCGGCGTTTACTACAACGGTAAAGTCGATATCGCAAGATCGAACATCTCCAACGGTCAGATGAGCATCACCGGTGAACTGAACCTGGACGACAACTCCACCTGGCTGAACTATGCAAGTTCCCAGATCGCGGAAAACGGTATCGTCACCGTCTCCAACGGTTCGAAACTGATCCTCTCCAAAACCGCGATCGGCAAAGCCTACGAAGGACGCGTCAACCCGAACCGCGATGAAAAGCTCGCCGAACTCGTTGTCGACAATGCTGAACTCGCAACCCGCGATGATGCATATTATTATGAAGTTACCTCGTTCACCCTCGGCGACGGCGGTGAATATGCGGGCAAGATCACCCTCCGCAACGGCGCAACCGCAACGCTGGGCTACAGAGACTCCATGACGATCAATTCCAACGGGACAATCGACATCGACAACTCCACGCTCATCATTCCGGAACAGCGCACCATTCTCAGCGGAAGCATTGAAAGCCTCGCGGAACTGGTCAACAACGGAACCATCAACGTTACCGGAAACTCCAAAGTCAACATCTGGAAAATGTCCGGAAACGCCGTCAATCTGAAAGACGCAACGCTCACCGACTCCAAGCTCGGCAACGTCAAAGTCTACGGCACCAACTCCGTTACGGATACCGAACTCGGAAACGTCAATATCGGATTCGGCATGGACGATTCCACGGAAAACGCCAAGCTTTCCGTCATCGGCAACTCCAAGCTCGGATATACATATGTCGGTCAGGATGACGTCAGCGATCGCGTGTACTCTCTCGACTTCACGACAGCGGAAGGTCAGCAGGTCACCGTCGATCAGATGTACATCCGTCAGAACGGCGAAGTCACTGTCTCCAAAGACTCGAACGTCAAGACCAACTACATCGATCTCGGCGGCACCCTCACGCTCAACGAAGGCGCAGTTCTCGAGAACACGCACGTCAACATGTTCATCCGCGGAAGAGCCGAAAAGAACGCCAACGGCAAAGCGCAGCTCCTTATCAAAGATGGCGCACGCTTCAACCACTCCGAAACCGGTCCGAACTCTCTGCTCGTTGTCGGCGGCGTCAACGGCGATGGTCCGGCTACTGGCAGCGGCTTCATTCACATGACAGGCGAAGGCTCCTATTTCGAAGCTGAAAATGTTCAGCTGAAAGATAAAACCGACGACACCATCGGCAAGATCGCATTCGAGCTCTGGGACGGCGCCACTGCCGTAATCCGCGATACTATCACGGTCGGCAAAGGAACGGAGCTCCTTATTTCCGGCTCCAACCGCGGCGACTGCTCCGTCACAGCCAAAAACGTCATCCATAACGGCAGCATGACCATCGGCGGCCACAGCGAGCTGATTGCGGAAAACCTCACGGTCTCCGCAGGATCTGAAATCTGGGGCATGAGCGGTTCAATGATCACCGTCACCAACAGCCTTGTGGTTGAAAACTACGGCGATCTCTACTTCACCATCGGCTCCGTTGCAGGCGATGCAGATGTCGTAACCCTCATCAAGGGCTATGAAGGCATCGACTACACCAACGTCGACGTCAGAAGCTCCGAAGGCTATGTCAAAGTTGTCGGCAGCGACAACAATCTGTACGCGATGCGCGGCGACTCCTCGACCCTCTACGCCAATGCGGCATGGGATGGACATGAGATGGGCACGGCCGTCGACGGAATCGCCGGCAGCCTCTACGGGTTCAACGCATTCGCATCTGCGGAAAACATGTTCGACAACATCCGCGACACCACGACGACCCTCAAGCTCTTCGGCGAACAGGAACTCATCACGGATGCCGCAACCGGCGCTGCGAACAACCGCAACTTCAACATCCGCGCCAAGCAGGATCTCACCCTGACCGCAGACGATGCCGCAACGCTGACTCTGACCGTCAAGGACTCCGACTGGGTTCATGGCGGATCCACCCACGACGTCGGCGAACTCGCGTTCCTCAGCGATTCCGATGATGCAGTTCAGACCATCACCATCGGCAAAAATGTCACCATCGACACCAACGCCAAGATCTGGTTCGGACGCACCGCCGTGACGAAGGAAGTTCACGCGACCAACATCGTCATCAACGGTTCCATCATCCAGAAGCCGCACAAGGACGCCACAAGCGAGCACCCGAACGCCAGCCTCTACGGTATTCAGCAGATTCAGGTCGAAAAAGGCTCGACGGTCACGCTCAACGGCTCCATGCTGTTCGGCTGGAGTCTGCTCGTCAAGGGCGGTATCTTCAATGTCACCGAAAACGCTTCCCTGACCTGGGATGTCGACGCATTCGCACAGACCAACGGCAACGTTGAAGTCGAAAGCCGCGACACCACCGGCGGTCAGTTCAACGTCTCCGGCAGCAAGAACGTCAAGCTGCGCTCCCTGACCATCAAGGACAGCGCCAGCAGCGCGTCCTTCACCAACGGCGCCGAAGCGGTCTTCATTGACTACATCACTCTGGCGGAAGGAAGCTCCATCACCATTGATGCGGCGTCCACCATCACCACCGGAACGCTGACCAACAACGGAACCATCACCATCGATGCAACCGGAGTCACCAGCGGTTCTCACAAGGTGATCGACACCGACGCCATCGCCGGAACCGGCAGCATCACCGCAAAGGACGGAACCCTCTCCGATGACATGAATCTGGTCATCGCGGACAACGACATCTATCTGACCGATCAGAATCAGGACGTCATCTACGTCGGCGGCGTCAACGCCGCAGGTGAGAAGAGCGCGAACACCAACGCTCCTTCCGAAGCTCTCCAGGGCTGGAACAAGTTCGACACCATGAAAGATGCGTTTGAAGCCGGTGCACTCGGCTACAACACCATCGACTTCGGTAACGCCGGACGTGTCGTCTCCTCTGAAACCTTCCTTGGCACAGAAGGGACTGACGAAGAAAAAGCCCAAAAAACGGCCCAAAATACGGTCGAGCTCGGCGAAGGCGAATACACCATCACCAACGGTGCGGGCGCTTACCTCCCGAGACTGACGATGAACGCCAGAGATGTTGTCATCAACATCAAAAATGCTCATGTCACTCTCGCAAAATACCGTTCCGGCAAGGACAGCAACGGCGAACTCGGCGGAGCTGTGCTCAGCATCACCGATTCACGCGTCGACGGCGGCAATGAAGTCGACGGTCTGATGTGGGTCACCAGCTATGCCGATTCCATCATCGAGATCACAAACTCCATGGTCGGTCTCCTCGACAGCTACACCGGCGAAGCGGAAAACGTCGCGCTCGGCAACACCGGCAGCTACCTCGACTGGGGTTCCTACGGCAACCTCGCGCTCAAGGTCTCCGGCACGGCGGAGATCAAAGACTCCACCATCTTCGCAGGCTACTACTTCAGCACCATCGGCGATGCGGACGGAGCGACCATCGACGTGACCAACTCCGTGGTCTATGCCAGCGCAGTCGAAACCGACGGCACGGACGGAATGGCGTCTCTCAGACTCAACAATTCCGCGCTGCGTCAGTCCGGCTGGGGCAACGGCACAGAGAACTACAACTTCCTCGTCAAGAAGGGAGCAACGGTTTCTCTGACCAACGGTTCCAACCTCTGGTGGGCAAAATCCGCGCAGGTCATCACGCCCTATTTCTCCGACCGCACCCTCCGCGACTCGGTTGTGATTGACGCCGAAGGAACGCTGGAACTCTTCGGAGGCTCCACGGCGGAAGTCGGCAACATCACCAACAACGGCGAACTCACGATCTACGAGTCCACCCTGAAGGCGCTGACCATTACCAACAACGGTTACTTCGCCATCAACAACAACTCCGCGATCTCGGCGGAATTCTCCGCGGCCGGAACCGGATTCATCTCCATTCAGGATGCAGTGTTCGGAGCGGATACGGTCATCAACGCCTCCGCGAGCTACACGAATCAGGGCATCGGCTCTGAAATCGTCATGTTCGGCCACAACCGTCTTAACGGCGCAAACATCAGCACCGGCTGGAGCAAGGATCTGAGAATCGGCTTCGGCACGAACTTCCCCTACGCAGACATCTCCATCACCGAAGGTGCGAAACTGACGGTCGGTGGAAACACCTACATCGGTTCCGCAACCGAAGATCAGGGTGCGACTTACACCGTCTTCGTCACCGGCGCAGGATCCGAATTCAACGGCAGCGGAGCCAGCGGCGACCTCTATCTGAGAGCCGACGGCAAGCTGACCATTCAAAACGAAGCAAGCGCTTCCTTTACCTACTTCAACGGAAAAGGCGTGCTCAATGTCTCCAACGCAACGTTCGAGTCCATGAACTTCAACATTGCGGATTCCGGCAAACTCAACTTCTCGAAGGGCGCGAAAGCCACCCTCGGAAGCACCACGACGGCAAGCTACGCAAGCGGCGACATCTCCGTCGGTGGCGATGAAACCGAACTCAATCTCATCGGCGACATCGAGTACGGCCGCACCAATACCGCAGCCGACTTCACGGTGAAAAACAATGCGTCGGTTACCGTCAACGGAAACATCAAGATCGGTTACTTCACTGAGACCTCGAGCGTCTACTCCTTCTACAAAGGCAGCCTGTCCCTCACAGACAACGCCAAGTTCACCACGACGGGAACAATCTCCGTCTTCGAGAATTCGGCGATTGCAATGGACTACACCTCGCGTCTGACCTTCGGCGGACTCACCGCGCAGAAAGGCTCCATCACCATCGACGTCTCCGGTTACACGGACGGCATTTACATGGTCATGGAAAACACCGGAAGCAATGCAGTCGACTACGCCACGGTCATCTCCAACTGGAGTGAAATCGAGAACATCGGTTACACGATCATCGACAATGCACTCTACATCGGCGAGGCCGATTCGGAGAACTACCTCGTCAACGCGGATTATTCCAAATACAAATTCGGCGATGCGATCGAAGGCAAGACCGGTTACTTCTACGGATTCAACGCGTTCTCCTCGCTTGATGAAGCCGGACGCGCCGTCAAGGAAGCGACCAGGACCATCACGGTTGAAGCCGACCTCACGGAAGACGTCAACACTCCGCTGTTCGACCTCAAGGGCGACCTCATCCTCACGGCTGAAGCTCCCGTCACGGTCACCTGGAACGTCATCGGCAACGCCGCCGATGCACCGGATACCGACGGCAAAGTCTACCTCGTCAGCAAGGACGGTCTGAATCACACCTTCACCATCGGTGAAAATGTCACTCTGAACGTTCCGCAGAGCAGCTGGGGCGGCGCCTTCTACGTCGGTTATCAGTCCATCTGGGCAACCAAACTGAACATCGACGGCAAGGTCAACACCTACCTGTTCTACATCGGCTCCAAGTCCGAAGTGACGATTTCCGAAACCGGAAGCCTCACGACCACCTCGGAAAACCTCATCATGCGCTGGGATTCCAAGCTGACGGTCAACGGCAACGGCACGCTCGACGAGAACAACCCGCAGGTCAAACTCAGTTACGCGTCCATCCAGGGCGGCGACCTCGTGCTGAACAACACGGTCATGAACGCCGGCTCCTGGCTCCAGATGTGGAACCGCAACAAAGTGGACGGCAAGCAGGCTCCGACCCTCACGATGGACAATTCGATCCTCATCGCGGGCGGGCTGACTGCAAGCGATGCGGAAGAGGCTGTCATCAGTCTCAGCAACAACTCCACCGTCAAGATCAACGGAAACGCTGCCAACGCCGGAACAATGTCGGTCAAAGACTCCGTCCTCTACGTTGACGGAACGCTCACCAACAGCGGAACGCTCAACGTCTACGGCGAGTCCACGATCTCTACGGTCGACGTCGCCAACACCGGAATGATCATCCTGAACGACGGCACAACCCTCATCGACTCCATCATCATGGATTCGACCGAGAACACCGTCGCCTACGGCAATGTCACGGTCAGAAACGGTCACTTCGGCACGCTCGTCTTCTCCGGAAACAGCGGAGCTTCCGTCAACGGAACTCTCGAAGGAACCGTTTACGTCGACAACCTCATGGTCGACCGCAGATACAATGACGCAGTTTCCGATGACATCACCGGAACGCTCACCGTCAAGGCGGATGCAAACATCGGCGTCAGCAAGCACATGTACAACAAGGTCGGTTCCACGACCGTCATCGAAGCGAACGCCATTGTTACGGTTACCGGCGAGCTCCAGAACAAGGGAACCATCAACGTGGAAGGCGTCCTGTACCTGTTCAGCGAGAACGGCCTCGGCGAATCCGTTGCCGGACGCGACAAGAACAAGGGCGTCATGAACGTCAACGGCGGCAACGTCTACTACGCGGACAGCTCCAGCAGCAACGGCTGGTTCGGCATCGGCGCCAAGATCCACAACGCCGGATGGCAGGATGTGGAAGAGGCCGGTTCCGAAATGAACCTCTCGAACAACGCGCTGCTTGACCTTACGTTCAACGGCGGCAATGAATACCCGGGCAAGTACGGCGCGGCATTCGCGATCGGCACGGGCGCAAGCCTGAACGTCGAATCCGGATCCACGGTCAACGCCGACTCCGCGCTCCTCAACAAGGGCACGGTCAACCTCGACGAGACCTCCAAGATCACGGTCGGCAACCTCCTCAACGAAGCCACCGGCAAGATCAGCGTCAAAGCCGGAAACGATATTTCCTTCAAGGCGGGCGCACTGACCAACAACGGCGAATTCATCGTCGATGCCGGAACCTACCTGGGCGGAACCGTCAAAGTGATTGACCTCGACAGCATCACCGGAGCGGAAATCATCGTCAACAACATCGACAGCGACTTTGTTTATCGCGGCGATGACGGCGATATCCTGCTCTCTAATGCATCGAAGGATATCCTCAAGGGCAACTCCAGCTGGACCGCAGAGTTCGGCGAAGCCGTTGCAGGTGCCGGAAACGGCTTCTACATGGGCGTCAATGCATTCAACAATGCAGACAAGCTCTCCGCTGAATTCAAGCGCGACGAGTCCGTGAAGAAAATTCAGCTCACGGAACGTCTCACCGGCAAGCTCTCCCTGGAACGCGGAGTGACAATCTCCACCGACCGTTTCTTCGGCGAAGAAGCCTTCCTCGGCGGAACCGATGCGGAATACACGCTGAACGTCAGCTACAACCAGACTTGGGAACGCTTTGAGATCGGCGGTCAGAACGTCACCGTCACACTGAACAACACCAACTCCGCCTCCCTCCAGGCTCACACCCTGAACATCGGAAGCGGTGCGGAAGTCATTGTGGCCGACGGCGCAACGCTCTATGCCAGCGAGGTCAACACCTCCGGTGCAACCACCGGCGGCACGCTGAACAACTGGGGAACCATCACGCTCGAAACCGGTTCCACGCTTCAGGTCGGACGCGACAGCGTTGCCGGCTGGTTCAACAACTACGGTTTGATTAACGTCGACGACGCAACGATCACCGTTGTCGCAGCCAACTTCAAGAACGAAGGAACGATCACGGTCAGCGCCGGATCCACGGTTGAAACAAGCGAGTTCTTCATCAACCGGGGAACGTTCAACCTGAACTGGAACGCCACCCTGAAGATGGGCAACTTCGACGCAACCTCCAGCTCGATCACGATCGACATGACCGGATTCGACAACAAGGAACGCGCGCTCGTTGTGGTCGCCAACCAGACGCTCGACGAAGCAACCGTCATCAGCATCGTCGGCCAGGACTTCTACAACAAGTACAAAGGCTACCTCAGATACGACGGCAACACGCTGTACCTGACGGAAAACCTCTCCGCGGAAGTCTACGTCAGCAGCGACTGGGCCGGCAAGGGTCAGGGCGAAACCGTTGACTACAACGGCAACACCTACACCATCGGCACCAACGCGTTCGGCACCGTCAGCGATGCACAGTCGGTTAACCCGCTCCTCATCCACATCGTGGGCGGAACGATAACGGGAACAACCGTTCTTGATGGTCAGAAGACCATTTTGGAAGGTGATGCGACCTACACAGCCGTCGTCCTTGCCGGAGCTAGAGTCGCTGCCGGAGTTGACAACCGCGTCACAATTGACGGCGACACCAATGTCACTGTCAACAGCGGAACGTTCAAGTCGCACCTCATCGGTGCTGACGGTCAGATCAGCGGATCCATCCGCCGCAACGGCAACGTCACACTGACAATCAACGGAGGCGACTTCGAAAAACAGGTTGCCGGCGGCATGTACTTCTACGCTCAGAACCCCTTCGACGAAGCAGTTCTGAACGGCGATGTCAACATGACAATCAACGGCGGAACGTTCGTGAAACGTGTCTACGGCGGCTGCTTCACACAGCTGGAGAACGAGTACACTGCTCAGACCAAGATTGTCGGCGACATCAATCTGACGATTGACGCCTCCGTCAACACGATCACCTTCAACGACATGGTCACCGCAGGCTCCCGCGGAACGGGACGCATCTACGGCAACATCAACGTCAAGGTCACCGGCGCAAGCAGCAACCTGAACTTCACCACCAAGCTCATCGGCGACAGCAATGCGGCCGGATACTACAATACGGCAAATGGTTACACGGAACAGACTTACGTCTCCGGCGACCGCATCGTCGAATTTGCAAACTTCCAGGGCGACTTCAACGCCGAGCTGATCATGTTCAAGACCCTCAACTTCTCCGAGGGAACAAACATGACCTTCACGAGCGTCAGACTCGATGTCTCGAACGTCAGCGAATGGAACTTCGGTTTCGGAACGGAACTGAACATCAACGCCGGACTCAACAGCTTCGAGGGCGACGAACTCGCCTTCGGACTCGACGGCTGGGACAACAGCTCCGACTGGACCGCCATCAACGGCGCGAAAGACTCGATGATCGCCGGCTGGGATAAAGCGGGCTCCGTCTCGTTCATCCTGAACGGTTCGGAATACGCCGCATCCTGGGATGCCGCAGCAGGCGCATGGTGCAACTCCGAACTGGGCGTCAAGCTCGGTCTCGGCGACGACCAGAAGTCTCTGCTCATCAGCAAACTGGCGTAACAACCACGCCGCCCGGTTTCAACGCCGGGCGGCGCATAACTCCGAAAGGATACCAATATGGAAGAAAAGAAGTACGAAGCTCCCGCCGCAGAGGAACTCGACACGTCCGTCTACGTCGGCGGCGGCAACGTAGACTCAGGAACCGGTGATGCATTCTAAGTTGCCATTTTTATGCAGAACTTGACTTTGCAGACACAGGAAAACCGGATTATCCTCCGGGATTCCACCGAAACTCATCCGTTCCAGCTGGAGCGGATGAGCTCTTTTACCGGAATTTCTCTTTCCGGACCGGAGAGCGCATCTCCAAATCTCATCTTTTCCAACAGCGTTCCCGAAGATGCAACGCTTCTCAAACGCTGGGAAAACGGGGAGCTCGCGTTCAACAGAGATTCTCTCGTTTTTTATGTAACCGTTTATAAAAAAGAATTATTGACAACCAGCCACCGCAGTCTCGCCGCATCCTGGAGCATGGGACTCTCCGCCGCCTTCGCATCCGCCATACTGCGCGGCGCGAATATCATCCCCGTCCACGGCGTTCTGCTCGACACACCGAAAGGCGGACTTCTCTTCTGCGGACAGGGCGGAGTCGGCAAATCCACCACCGCGCGACGCTGGCGCGAAGCCGGAGGCAATGCCCCCGCCGACGACATGGTTCTGCTCGAATACGGCGATCATGAAATCGCCGCATATCCGCTCCCGACCTGGAGCCGATGCAGGGAATCCATCAAGGGCGAATATTTTCCGTTCTCAAAACGCATCGTTCTCAACCGCATTTTCGCAATCGGACGCGACCCTGTCAGGGAAAACATCCGTCCGATTCCTGAATGGCAGTATTTTATGAATATATTCAGTGCCTGCACTCTGTTCACCTCCTACATGACGAATCTGCTTCCGGAACCGGAACAGAAACGGATGCTGGAGACCGTCCGCAGTGTCGCCTCCCGGCTTTCCGGACACTTTCCGCCGGCCGGGATGTTTGCGCATCTCGATGCGGATCTCACTCAAACCCTGAAGGATTATCTATGAAACTCAATCCCTTTGCCATGATGCGCGAAGAATTCGACGGAACCGGAATCGTGTTCGATCCCGACCGCAACAAGGCGATTTCCCTCAACAGAACCGGAGTCATCGTCTGGAACGTCCTCGAAAAAGGCGGAACCGAAGCCGACGCCGTCCGCGCCCTCCTCGCCGAATTCCCGGACGTTTCCGAAAAACAGGCGCAGCAGGATGTCGCGAAGTTTCTCGATGTCCTGCGTGAAAAGGCATTGCTGACCGATTGACCGATGATTTTCTACAAGGGCGACAGTATGCGTGGCGTCTTCACCCCGGGCGACACGCTTCAGCTTGAAGCGGTTCCGTTCGCGGAACTCCGCCCGGGCGATATCGTCGCGGTCGAAGCGGAACGCCCGTACGTTCACCGCATCATCCGCATCGACGGAACACACATCACCACGCAAGGCGACAACAATGCCGCTCCGGACCCCCAGACACTCACGCCGGAAAGCAAATTCCGGCGCGTAGCCGGTGCAAATATGTTCAACGGCACCCCGCGCCGCTTTCATTCCGGAGCGCAAGGCATGAACGATTTCCGGAAACATCAGCGCAGCCGCCGCATCCGCGCCGCTCTGATGCGTCTGTTCACCCGTCTGGAACGGCTGCTCTTCTGGCGCTTTGAACTGAACCGCACAGCATTTGCGGAAACAGTCGTCTACTCCCGTTTCGGCGTCACCGCCGCGCACCGAAGCCCGGACGGCGCAATCCGTTTCCGCAACCCCTTCTTCCGTCTCATATTCCGTCTGCCGAAAGGGGAAAAATGAACGAAACGCAGTTCTATACTCTGCTCGGCTCGCTCGTTTTCGGTGGAAACGATACGCTTTGGAAAACCTTTTCTTCGGAAGAGCGGGAAGAACTCTGCCGTCTGGCGCAGCAGCGCAAGCTCGGTGCACTGTTTTACCGCAGACTTTACAAAGAGCTCCCCGAACCGTACACGCAGGAATTCGGCAGACAATACCGCACCGCTTCCGCACGCGCCATGCAGGAACAGGCGGAGCGGAAACGGCTTTTTGAGCTTCTGCTCAAAGAAAACATCCGTTTCGCACCGATCAAGGGGCTAGACCTCGCGTTCCGGATTTATCCCGATCCCGCGCTCCGTCCGCATGTCGACTGGGATATTCTGTTTCATCCGGATGATATTCAGCGGGCGCGCACCCTTCTGGAAGCGAACGGCTGGAAACCCTACGGCCAGTACCGCGACTCCAATCCCGGAGAGCACCATTTTGAACCGCTCTACCGTCATGGGCTTGCTCTGGAACCACACTGGACGCTGCCGAATGTCTCCAATCTCACACCGCAGCAGCTCTGGGAAAATCTGAAGGAGACCGGATCGGGATTTTATCAGCTCCCCCCCGAATGGAATCTGCTTCTGCTCATCGCGCATGCAACCAACAGCGATTTCCGTCATGTTCCCGCCTGGAAACTCCTTCCGGATGTGGGCTTTCTGCTTCAGAAAGAGACGGTCGGCTGGGAAAAAATCCGGGAGCTTGCCGTGCGGCATGATGTTTTCTCTCCTGATCTTTTTCTCGGTGCGTGGATGGAATTTTTTCCCGCCGGAATGCTCCCGCCCGAAGCGGATGATCCGGAAGCGGCGGCACTCATCCATGCTCTCAGCGGTGCTGCGCACGGACTCGCCGGAGACCCCTACGAGCGGCTGATGAACAAGGGAAAAATCTCTGCTGCATGGTTCAAAGAGCGTCTAAACATCTACCTTCATCCGTACCGGATGCTGCGGAAATACGGAATCCGGAAGAATTCCATCCCGCTGTTTCTCTGGTGCGCCATAAAAGATTTCTGCGGAAAGACTGCTGCATTTTTCAGGTTTCTCTTCCGGAAAGATCCGGGCAGCCGCAGTTATTACGATCTTCTCGACAACCTTCACGCGCTCGACCGCAAACGGAAAAACACCCGCCGGAAAAAGGTTTGATTTTTCCTTTTTCCGTGGTATATTCCTTCCTCCAAAGGAAACATTATGAACGACAAATTCAAAGGTTTGATTTACGGAGCGGTCGCCGCCGCAACCTACGGCATGAATCCGCTGTTCGCCCTGCCCCTCTACAAAGAAGGTCTCACCGCCGATTCCGTCCTCTTCTACCGCTATGCGCTCGCAGTCGCCATGCTCGGAATCACAATGCTCATACGGAAAATTCCGTTCGCCGTCAGCGGGAAAATGCTGCTCCTGCTCCTCGGCGGGGGACTGCTGACCGGATTGTCTTCGCTCTTTCTGTTTCTCTCCTACAACTACATGGGCGCGGGAATCGCATCGACCATTCTGTTCGTCTATCCCGTCATGGTCGCCGTGATTATGGCGGTCTGTTTCCATGAAAAAGTAACTCCGGTGACAATCTTCAGCATCGTGCTTGCCCTCGCTGGAATCGCCCTGCTCTACAAGGGCGAGGACGGCGCGACGCTGAGCACGAAGGGTATCATCTTTGTTCTGCTCTCCGCCCTCACCTACGCAATCTACATGGTCGCCGTGAAACAGACAAAGCTCCGCGAAGTTCCCGGAATGCCGCTGACCTTCTATGTGCTTCTGTTCGGAGTCCCGATCTTCTTCCTCCGTCTCCGCTGCGGAATCGATCTGCAAATGGTTCCGTCATGGTTCGGACTCGGGAACGTCATCATGATCGCGCTCCTGCCGACCTTCCTTTCGTTCCTGTTTGTCGCACTTGCCGTGCGATACGTCGGTCCGACGCCGACAGCGATTCTCGGTGCGCTGGAACCGGCGACGGCGGTCTTTTTCAGCGTTCTTCTCTTCGGAGAACCGCTGACGCTCCGTCTGTGTATCGGCATTCTGCTGATTATCTCCGCAGTGACGCTGATCATTCTCGGCAAGCCGCTCGCCGAACGGCTTGCCAAGTGGAAACTCGTCCGTTAAACTTTCGTGACGACCGCAAGCCCGCTGAAGTCCGTCAGGCCGCTCACAAAGAGTCTGCCGTCCCGGATTTCAACTACAACGGATTCGGGCTTGTACACCGCCTCCAAAGCCCCGATGCACGGGAGTTCAACGGAGGCCGGGACATTTCCGAACGCGTGAATCACATAAAGTCCGCCATTCTCCGCCGTGCGCGAAACCACCTGCCAGCCGACCGGCTGTTCGTAAGATTCGCTCTGCAGGCAGCGCGTAATCCGCAGAGAACCGCGATCTACAAACGGGCGCACATGCTTCTGATAGAACCGGACTCCCTCCCGGACAACCGCAAAGTTTTCTTCCGTCAGCTTCGAGGGCTCGCCCGAAAGACAGAGTCTCCCCAGGAAACCGGAAGCCAGCAGATAGCAGAGGTATTCCGGCGTGTGATAGTCACGCAGTGTCGCCCAGATCTGGTTCCGCGACATGGGAATCTGCAGAACAGTATTCGCGCCGATCAGCGGAATGCCGAGCGACTCGTGCGCATCCGAGAAGCTCGCCATATTCCCGACAGCCATCCAGTCTGAACTCAAGCGGTGTCCGCCCGAAGCGCAGAGTTCCAGAACCAGTTCGGGAAACTGTTCTTTCAGATGGCGGAAATAGGCACGGACGCTCTCCGCATATTCCGCTGTTGCATACGCGGGCGAACCGTTCACGGTATCCGCACGCTTGAACGACGAGTTGTAATCCATCTTGATGTAACCGATTCCGTACTCGCGGACGACCTTGCACATGCTGCGGTCCATGTACTCCCACACCTCCGGCTTGCGGAAGTCGAGGATGCAGCGTCCGGTCGCCAGAACAGGTTCGCCGCCGAGCGTGAGCATATACTCCGGATGCTCGCGGAAGAGCGCGGAATCTCTCCGGCAATGCTCAATTTCAAACCAGAGCCCGGGGATCATTCCGGCGCGGCGGATGGATTCGATGAACGTGCCGAAACCGCCGGGATAACATTCCGTCCGGATTGAATCCCAGTCTCCGAGCTTGGTGAACCAGCCGTCATCAAGCACAAAATAGCGCAAGCCGAGTCCCTTGACACGCTCAATTTCAGCATTCAGCTTTTCCGGATAAGGACTGCACCACGTCGTGCAGAATTCATTGAAGAGAACCGGATAATCCTTCTCCGCCTCCGGATGCGTTTCCGCAAGTTCCAGCGGACGCTCCGTCAGACGCTGCATGGCGTCTTCCACGCTGCCGCGCACGCAGGTGACGGCGCACGGCATGGAGCGGAAGGTCTCCCCGGCTTCCACCCGGCGGTTCCAGCCGCAGAATTCATCATCCGGACAGCCGCCGGAAATATTCAGAAAATCGCTTCTGCGGAAGAGTTCAATCTGCCACGGTCCGAGCGCGCCGGCCTGAGCCGCCCAGACAACCCCGAACTCCGTATCCTCAAATGCAATCGAGGGGAAGAACTCCTTGACAACCTTTGTGCTGTTCTGTCCGAAGCGGAGATTCCGCGCCGCAAAATGGCTCCAGGAAGCCTCCAGTCCGAGCGATTCCGCAGACTGCACATCCGGCCGTCCCTCCGCGCTCCAGAACGAGCGGAAGCGGTGAATCCGGTACTTGCCGTTCCCCTCGTCCCGCTGAAACGGCGAAAGAAGCCCGAGATTGAAACTTTCGATCAGCTCGAGCGTCACCGCTTTTGCGGAACCGTTCCGGAATTCCGCGTGAACTTCAAAGAAATGACCGTTTTCCGAAACGGTCAGAACATGCGTCAGTTCGAGTCCGTCTTCCGAACGGAGAAGCGTGCGGATTTCGTTCCCCGAGCGGGTCTGTCCCGCAAACTTCAGCGTCTGCATAATTTCCTGCGCTTTGAGTGAACAGCAGTCGCCGCTCCCGCCTGTCGTGTTGTCACGGAGCTTGATGCTGAGAAGCGGCTCCAGAGAGATGGAATTCATTTTGCTTCCGCGCGCACTTGTATAAGCTCTCGCCGCCGGACGGTCGTTGAGCAGCCCCTGATGCGGCGGAATCATCGCGCGCATCGCAGTGGGGACGATCAGGAAACCGATGGTCTCGCCGTTCCGGAGATAAACAGCGGTCATATCGCCGCACGGGATTTCTGAAATGAGTTCAAACGGGTACATGGCATATTCCTTTTTTTAAATGAAAAACATTCTGGAACTATACACCGAAAACGGGAAAATCAAATGTCTGCTTCTCCGAAAAACATATCCGTTTCTACAAAAATTGCAGAATTTTCCGGTTGACACGGAAACGGGAGAAAGAAACCAGCCGAAAAGGAGGAATTTATGGCAGCCGAACCAAGCGGTTACAGCATCACGGTCACCTGCACACAGGATCCGGAAATCGTATTCAACTGCAAAGCAAAAAAACGCCCGGGCATCCGCCTCGTTTCAAAAATCGACGTTACGACCGACCGTTCCCGTTCCGCAAAGGAATTCGAACCCGGCGGACTCGTCGAAATCACCGACGGTCAGCTCACCGTCCCCGACGATCCCGAACTGGAAGCGCGGATTCTCGCTATCATCGGCAAAAAAGGAACCGTCGTTTTCCGGGGCGCCACCACAAAACGGGAAGTGAAATACACAAACGCATGGTTCGCCTCCTACACGCCCGAAGAGGCCGCGCTCGACAGCACCCAGCCAACCGCGGTTATCACCATTCAGTCCGCCGGCGGCGCCTCCGCCCTTCCCTCCGTTGAAAACTCGGGAGCGCAGGCATGAATTTCAGCACAAAAGAGGAACTCACCCGGCGCCCGTCCCTCCAAACACATACGCTGCATCTGCGCTCCGGACACAATCTGAAAGTGACCGCGCTCCTTCCGGAAATCCGTGCGCGCTTTCCGCAAATCGGGACATGGGAAAAACTCGTTCTTGCGCTTCAGCACGGCGTAGTTGAACCGCGGCTTTCCGCAAAAGATGCAACAGCTTTTCTCAACGCCTTCCCTCTTGATGCCGCCGCAGCGGGAAAAAAGATTCTGGAACTTTCATCGGAATACGACCGTCCCCGAGTTTCCGGCGGAACGGAATCGGAACACTTTCTTGCCGCGCTCGAAGGAATCGCGGGTCTGCGGGGTGAACGATGAGCGAATTCGCATCTCTCACTCTGGAGCTCGATACAACTCCGTTCGAAGAGGCGCTGCAGGAGTGTGAAAACGCGGTGAACGGACTCGACGCCTCCGGTTCCGCCGATGTTTCAGGAAATGGCAGAAGCGAAGCCGATATCACAGCCGCCGTTCAGAACGCGCTCAGCTCCGCCGGGCTTCCCGCAATCACGGCAACCCTGAACACGGTCAGTGAACAGCTCTCGGAGATTTCCTCCGCGCTGAACCGAATCGCAAGCGAAAAAACGGTGCGTTTCGAGCTCGTTTCCGCCGTATGAGGAGCAGCCGCGCTCCGGACAGAAAGAAACCGCCCCGGAACTTCCAGCAAGGGAGTTCCGGGGCGGTCCGTTTTTAATGTGCGGAATGTAAATCTTTATTTTCCGCAGCAGTTTTTGAACTTTTTGCCGGAGCCGCAGGGACACGGCTCATTGCGTCCGACCTTCGGAGTTTCACGGTGGAACGTGATCTGAATGTCGCGCGTCTCCTGATCCTCCTCCGGATTCTCCGGATCGGCGGAAATGTCTTCCACCGGACCGAGACCGCCGGAAACAAGGTTCTGCGGAAGGTTCGCGAACAGCTGTTCAAATGCGGCAAGACTCGTTGCGGAACGGAACATGTTCGAGAGAATCTCCTGGTCGATCGACTGGATCAGTTCATCGAACATCTTGAAGGCCTCCTGCTTGTATTCAACCAGCGGGTCCTTCTGCGCATAGGCGCGGAGACCGATTCCGGCGCGGAGCTGATCCATCGCGCGGAGGTGTTCCTGCCAGAGACGGTCGATCGCGTCGAGAATGATGTGGCGTTCGAGCCACTTCAGACCTTCCGGATCCTCGTAAGTCTCTTTGACCTTGTACATCTCGGTGATGCGGTCGACAATCGCCTTCTTGATCGCCTCGACGTCCGGCGTCTTGTCAGCCTTGAAGAAGAAGATATCGTCGTTGAATCCAATCGGGAATGTGGTGTTGAGCCAGCCGAGCAGATTGCCGCGGCTGATCGTCTCTTTCGACTCGGAGTCGCAGAGACTGACAGCAACCTGGATGCGGCGCTCCACCTCGTCTTCGACGGTATCGAAGATGAAGTCGCGCGATGAATCGTTCAGCAGAATTTCCTTGCGGATTCCGTAAATGACTTCACGCTGTTTGTTCATGACGTCGTCATATTCGAGCGTGCGTTTGCGGATGGAGAAGTAGTGCTGCTCCACGCGGCGCTGTGCGGTTTCGATAGACTTGTTGAGCCACGGATGCTGAAGCTCTTCGCCCTCTTCCAGTCCGAAACGCTCCATGATCTTCACGATGCGGTCGGAACCGAAGATACGCATGAGATTGTCTTCCAGCGAAACATAGAAGCGGGAGGCGCCGGGATCGCCCTGACGCGCGCTTCGTCCGCGGAGCTGGCGGTCGATTCGGCGGGAATCGTGACGCGAACTGCCGATCACATAAAGTCCGCCGAGTTCCGCAACGCCGGGAGCGAGCTTGATGTCGGTGCCTCGTCCAGCCATGTTTGTTGCGACGGTCACCGCGAATTTTTCGCCCGCGCGCGCCACAATTTCCGATTCGCGCGCATGGTTCTTCGCATTCAGCACATTGTGCGGAATGTTGCGCATTTTAAGCATGCGGCTGAGAACTTCGGAGTCTTCCACCGAAATCGTGCCGAGCAGAACCGGCTGACCCGTCTTGTAATGCGCCTCAACCTCTTTGAGAATGGCGTTGAATTTCTCACGTTTGGTCTTGTAGACACAGTCATTGTAATCCACGCGGCGGCACGGCTTGTTGGTCGGAATGACCATGACGTCGAGCTTGTAGATCTGATGAAATTCGCTCGCTTCCGTTTCTGCGGTACCGGTCATGCCGGCGAGCTTTTCGTAGAGACGGAAGTAGTTCTGAATGGTAATTGTCGCGAAAGTCTGCGTCTCTTCCTCAATCGTGACATTTTCCTTCGCTTCAAGCGCCTGATGGAGCCCTTCGCTGAAGCGGCGTCCGGGAAGGATTCGTCCGGTGTGCTCGTCGACGATGAGGACTTTACCGTCCTGAACCACATAATGCACGTCTTTTTCATAGAGGCAGTATGCGCGGAGAAGCTGGGAAATATCGTGGAGTTTTTCGCTCTTGAGTGCGAACTGCTCCTGGAATTCCTGTTTCTTCTGAATTTTTTCCGCATCGGAGAGAGCGGAATCGACGTCAATGTCATGCAGGGATTCGAGGAGGTCGGGCAGGACGAACGCGTTCGGATCGTCGCCGGAAATCAGCGAGCGTCCTTTTTCCGTGAGATCCGCCTCGTGGTTGCGCTCTTCCATGGAGAAGAAGAGATCGCCCTGGATTTCCTGGAGAAGACCGCGGTTCTGTTCGCTGCGCGCCATGAGTTCCGCCTTTTCCACGCGCTTGAGAATCTCGGGATCTTCAAGGACGCGGAGCAGTTTTTTGTGCTGCGGCATACCCATTTTGACCTGAAGCAGCTTGGTGATCGCCTCTTCCTGCTGTTCATCGGTGGAGTTCTCGTTGTCGAGCACAGTCTTCGCTTCCTGAACGAGGCGGGCGCAGAGCAGATTCTGACGGTTGTAGAGATCCGCGATGGCGGGTTTGAGAGTATCGAACTGGTGCGTGGAGTTCGCAACGGGACCGGAAATGATCAGCGGTGTTCTGGCTTCGTCGATGAGGATGGAGTCGACTTCGTCGATGATGGCGAAGTAGTGGTCGCGCTGAACAAGCTGTTCCTTGCTGGAAGCCATGCCCATGTCGCGCAGGTAGTCAAAACCGAATTCGCTGTTGGTTCCGTAAGTGATGTCGCAGGCGTACTGCGCGCGGCGTTCCTCCGGGTTCATCTCGTTCTGAATACAGCCGACCGTAAGACCGAGGAACTTGTAGACGAGTCCCATCCACTCGGAGTCGCGCTTGGCGAGGTAGTCGTTGACCGTGACGAGCTGGCAGTTTTTGCCGGTAAGGGCGTTGAGGTAAAGCGGCATGGTTGCGACGAGGGTTTTGCCTTCACCGGTCGCCATTTCCGCGATTTTCTTTTTGTGGAGCGCGATACCGCCGATGATCTGGACATTGAACGGAACCATGTCCCATGTGAGTTCATGGTCGCAGACAACCGCGGTGGTTCCGCAGAGGCGGCGGCAGGCGTTCTTGACGGTAGCGAAAGCCTCGCAGAGAATGTCATCAAGAGTTTCGCCCTTGGCAAGGCGGTCCTTGAACTCCTGCGTTTTCGCTTTGAGCTGATCATCGGTCAGCTTCTGATACTCTTCTTCGAGCTTGTTGATGCGGTTGACGAGCGGCATCATGCGCTTGACGTCGCGGGCGGACTTGCTGCCGAAAATCGCTTTCAGAATATTGGTAAGCATAGATTACGTTCTTTCTCAGGCTTTGGCGCCCGCACCGGAACCGGGGGTCGAGAGCGGGATATTGTCTTTGCAGAGCGGACATTCTTCCGGAAGATAGGTCGGGAGACTGAGCTGGAGCAGGCTGAACAGCGGAACTCCGAAATCGGCCTTGCCGCCGCTGCGGTCGGTGATGATGGAAACCGCAACCGGAATGCCGCCGTGCTTCTTCACAAGCTCAATGGTCTGCTTGACGCGTCCGCCTTCGGTCACAACGTCTTCCGCGACAATCACGCGCTCGCCGGGCTTGATCGAAAAGCCGCGTTTGAGAACGAGTTCATCGTTGACTTTGTCAGCGAAGATGGATTTGAGTTTAAGCGCCCGGGCAACTTCCTGACCGACGAAGAGACCTCCGACGGCGGGAGAGATAACTGTATCCGCCTGAATTCCCTGTTCCGTCATGCGGCGTGCGAGTTCAGAGCAGAGACGTTCGCCGCGTGCGGGATCGACGAACACGAGGGCGCACTGGAAGAAGCGGTTGCTGTGCTTGCCGCTGCGAAGTTTGAAGTGACCTGTGAGCAGAGCTCCGGCGTCCTGAAGTTCCTTGACGATTTGTTCCTGAGTCATAGCCATTTTATCAGAGTCCTTTCATCTGAATGTATCGGAAGAGGTCGGTTCAATGCGGAGATGGAAATCAATTTTCTTATCTCCGACATTCAACGAAATCATGGTATTGAGACGTGTGAGCAGAAGCGCGTACGGAATCTTGACCTCTCCGCCCGGAACGGCGACAGCAACGCAGCAGTCACCGAGAATCGGCTCCGCATGACGCAGAGCGAGCACGAGGTCATGGAGTTTCATCAGTTTTCCGCGCAGATCCGCATCGAACTGATAGGGCTTGTGACATTTCGGACACAGAGTCTGAAAATCTTCTTTTGCAACATCTGTCAAATCGAACTTGACGACTGCATCGCAGCCGGGTTCCGCGCAGACAAAATCGAGTTGAGCCTTGCTCTTTTCCATTTTCATGATAGGTACAATTCCCCTGTTATTTTTATATTCAAGAATGGAATATAGCATAGATTTCCACAGAATAAAGCGGGAAACGAAAAAAAAACGAAAAAAAACGTTTTCTCAAATATTCTCCATAACTTTGCACGAAAACGGGAAGTTCATGCGCTCTGATCGAACCAATTCGGAGTTTTCTTCCCCGCTCTTATTGACAAACGGATATTAAAATGCTATATTACCGTCTGCAACAATAATTTTACCTTTGGAGAACCTACTGCCCATGTTTAAGAAAGTCTGGACCGCGGAAATGATCGAGTCGCATATCCACATGACTCATGACAATAAAGAACCTCTCAATTCCCATTATTACGCGACCCAGTATCCAAGCGTCTACGCGGCGGCGGAACGTCTCTTCGGCTCCTGGGGCGAAGCGATCAACGCCTGCGGATTCAACTACAACGAAATCCGCAAATACAAAGTCTGGAACCGGAGCAAAGTCACCGAAACCATTCGCGAAATGGCGCAGGCGGGAAAAAACATCTCCAGCCAGAAGGCGCAGAGAGAACACAAATCCCTCTACATGGCGGCGATCCGCTACTACCGCTCCTGGGGAAAAGCCGTCATGGCCGCCGGCATCGACTACCGCTCCGTCCGCAAACGCAGAAGCATGTCCGTAAGAGAAATCAAAGAGGAAATCCTCCGTCTCTATAAGGCAAATGTCGACCTCTCCTACTGCAACATGCGCGCGAACTACCAGTACCTCCTCGCATACGGCATGAAAAAACTCGGCGAAGGCAGCTGGGCAACCGCACGGCGCGTCTGCGGAATCAAAACGAACTACCGCATCCCCCCCGCAAAACGTCACAAAAAACGCATCGCCGTCGCTCCCGAAAACTGAGCGTTTCCAGCGATACTTCCGGACGCGACATCATGGCGAAATTCTGTACACGCTGCGGAAAAAACGTAAAAGCGAAAGCGGATCCGGCGGACGGTCTGCTGCACTGTCAGGAGTGCGGCGCCGCGCTCGGCTACTCCGCCTCAGCTCTGCCGCCCGGAACGGTCATCGCGGGATTCCGCATCGAAGAACCCATCGGACACGGCGGAATGGGTGTGGTCTACCGCGCGACTCAGCTAAACCTGCAGCGTCCAGCCGCCCTCAAAATCCTCTCCGATGAACTCTCCGACGACCCCGGCTTCGTCGAAAGTTTCTTCCATGAAGCGCGCGTCGCCGCAAGTCTCATGCATCCGAATATCGTTCAGGCGTATTCCGCCGGAACAACCCGTGACGGCATCGACTACTTCGCAATGGAGCTTATCGAGGGACGCCCCCTCAACGACCTTCTCGAAGAAAAACCGCTCAGTGTCATTTCCGCACTGCAGATTGCACTTCAGATCGCCCGCGCACTCGAATACGCGTGGAGAAAAAAATCAATGTGCCACGGCGACATCAAGCCGGAAAACATTCTGGTGACGCCGGACGGAAAAGTCAAGCTCGCCGACCTCGGACTCGCCCGTTCCGTGCACGAAGAGCGCGCAAAACGCGACGTCATGGTCACTCCGCTTTATGCCGCGCCGGAACTCATTGCAGGCAAACAGACTGCGGCGAACCTGCGCTCGGACATGTACTCCTTCGGCGCAGCGCTGTACCATATCCTTGTCGGACACCCCCCGTTCGAGGGCGAAACCGTCGACCAGATCTACCGGCGTCATCTCAAGGAGACCCCCATTCCGCCCATCGAATGGAATCCCGGAATTCCCCGCGAACTCTCCTCTCTCGTCATGCGCCTGCTCAGCAAAATCCCGGAAAACCGTCCACAGAACTGGACGGAAATCGTTGCAGAACTCGAACGCATTCTCAACAGCGGGAAAAACACGGCGGGTACATCCCGCACCCCGCGCGGAATCTCCATTCTGCGGATCATGTTTTTCGCAGGCGCGGCTCTGCTGCTCATCGCTTCCGGTATTCTTGCCTACCGCTATTATCAGAAACAGAACAGACCGCTCGACATTCCGGAACTCAATCGTCCCCTCCCCCACGGAAACGAATGAAAACGCGATGACCTTTGAAGAAAAATTCAAACACCGCATTCTCTACAGTCACATTCTCCGCAGCGAACACGGAATGAATCTGACGGATTATCTCACCCGCCGTTTCCCGCGTTTCGACGCCGCCGGATGGAACATGCAGGTCCGGAACGGAAAAGTGCAGGTCAACAATCTCCCCGCAGAACCGGAAACCCGTCTCCGCGAACACGACTGCGTGGCGTTCTTTCCGGATCCCGCGCCGGAACCGGAAGCAAATCTGCATTTCCGCACACTCTATGAGGACGAACATCTCCTGGTGTTTGAAAAGCCGGGCGATCTCTGCGTTCATCCGACCGGTCCCTTCTACCACAACACCCTCTGGTATCAGGCAGGGTTGAAATACGGCGAAATCCGCTTTGTGAACCGGCTGGACCGCGAAACATCAGGTCTGCTTGTCGCCGCACGCACACAGCAGGCCGCGGCGGCGATGTGCGCAGCCGCGATGAAAAAAGAGTATCTGGCACTCGTCTTCGGCAACTTCGCGCAAACCGTCCGGACGCGCGGACGGCTCGTTCATGACGACTCCAGCGCCGTACCCAAGAAAAAGCGTTTTCTTCCCGGCGGTTTTTCTGAAAACGATCCCTGTTCCGCAGACACCGAGCTGATCCCGCTTCGCCGTTTCGGGGAGGATATGACGCTCGTCCGCGCCATTCCTCACACCGGACGCCAGCACCAGATCCGCGCCACACTCTTCTCGCTCGGCTTTCCGCTCGCGGGCGACAAGCTCTACGGTCCGGACGAGCGGATTTTCCTGAAGATCCGCTCACAGACCATCTCCGATGCCGACCGCGCACTGTTGCGTCTCCCGGCTCAGGCGCTGCATTCGGAGCGTCTGGAATTCCGCCATCCGTTCCGCGACAAGCAGATCCGATGCATATCTCCGATGCCCGAATCGTGGGAAAAACTCGAAAAACAGGAAACAATTCAGTAACCGTTCCTGTTTAACGGATATTTTTCAGTTCAAACGCAACTTTTTTACACGAATATCGATTTTTTTTCTGTTTTCCTGTTGAAAATACGGAAATATGATTTATTATTTCAGCATAACGAAAGGAACCAAACGCGGAGGAACGCAAAACATGAAATACTACTCTAAAGGACATCAGTGGGTCAAACTGGACGGTGACGACGCAATCGTCGGCATCACAGCATTTGCCGCAAACGAACTTGGCGACATCTCCTATGCAGAGCTCCCCCGGGAAGGCTCCGACGTCATCGTCGGCGACACGCTCGGAATTGTGGAATCGGTCACGGAATCTTCCAACGTCTATTCTCCCGTCAGCGGAACGGTCATCGCTATCAACCACAATCTGGACGATGATCCGGGCATCATCAACCGCTCACCCGAGGACAAAGGCTGGATCTGCAAACTTGAGAATATCGACCTTGCCGAATTCGACGACCTTATGGAAGAAGCGGACTACAAGAAGTATCTGAACACGCTTTAAGCTCAACAGTTTTCCGTTTCCGGCGCTCCTCCGCGGCACCGGAAACGCATCCCCGGGTTCAACCCGGGTTATTCTCCCCTGCCTGAAAATCAGCAGAAATTCTCCGCAAACGCCCGGTGCACCGCCTTGTCTCCGTACTTATCCTCAGCGGACGCCAGCTCATCCTGCGTATAATGCGAACGCACCGTCTGCACGGTCAGCTGTTTTCCCGAGACTGAAAAATAAACCCGCCACGTCCGGCAGCCGATGCTCCAGCCGCCCTCCGGCTCTTCACTGACACGCTTGCGGCGGCGGTTGAACGGGTCGAATGCCAGCTGAACGGAACAGAAATTCTCCAGATCCGGTCCGCCCTGCCCGCGCAGCCACTCGATCCGCGCCATTGCTTCAGGCGTATATTCAATGGAATATTTGTCCGCCTCCGCTTCATCAAGCCAGGCGACACGCGACGCGGGGAATGCATCCGCCGCCGGAATATACGGTTTGATGTCCAGTATGGGCGTACCGTCGAGCAGGTCGCTGTCGCGCACGTAAAGTTTGTTTTTCTCCACGCGGACGAGTTCAACACAGCTCATGCCGATCGGATTCGGACGGTACGGCGCGCGGGTCGCCAGCGTGCTGACGCGCCGTCCGCCGGGCGAGACGGGCGGCTGAATGAAGGGACGCCAGCCGGAATTCAGGTGAAAACAGAAAATCACCCAGATGCGCTCCACTCCGTTAAGGTCGCGGCAGGCTTCTGCGAGTCGCGGGTCCTCCGTATTCAGCACAATCACCCCGGAGTTATCCGCGAACGCGCCCTGACGCGGCGTTTCAAAGCGGTACTTGCGCGGACACGAGAAAACGCCGATGGGGTCAAATTCAAATTTCATTTCCGCATCTCAAAAAAGCCCGAGATCAGGCGTGTAATATTTTTCCGGTTCCGGCAGTTCCCCGCCCTCATCATCGGTAAAGCGGACTTCGCGCAGATGCGTGCGTATCACCGGCTGATGATACCGTTCCTCCACCGAAGGTGTATTAAGTGTCACATACGCGGTGCTTTTCATCCGCGCGTCCGATGTAAGCCCGAGCCGTTTCATCGTAACGAGCAGATTCCGCTGCTGACGGTTCAGCCCGTCGCGCACGTCGGGCAGCGAATCCATCAGCCGCCGGTACGCGGTGGGATCGCGCATTTTCAGTTCTTCAAATTCATCCATCAGAGCCTCCATGCGGGAATTGCGCGCACGTTATCGCGGAGAAACTGAACTTCCGGAAACAGACTGATGAGAGCCCCCATTCCGACAGGCTGACCAAAATGAGAGAGTTTTGCAAACGCTTTGACGTCATCTTTCTTCAGCGTCGCGGCTTTTTTGAATTCCACTGGATAAAGCGTTCCGTTCTGCTGGATGATCAAATCAATTTCATTGTCCTCACGATCACGGTAATAGAAGAAATCCGGAGCTTCACCGGTATTCGTATAGCTTTTCAGAATTTCGGCAAAACACCAGGACTCAAAGATATGTCCGGCGGCGGCGCCGTTCATCAGCGTTTCCGGAGAGCTCCAGCCGGAAAGGAAAGCGATAAGTCCGGTATCCAGCATATAGACTTTCGGCGTGGAAATCATCTGCTTCATGCGATTGCGTCCGAAAGGATAGAGCAACTTCACCAATCCGGATGTTTCGAGAATGGAAAGCCAGCTTTTCACAGTCGGCTGTGAGACCTCCGCATCGCGGGAAAGGCTTGAGCAGTTAAGAAGCTGTCCGCTCCGTGCGGCAACTGCCCGCAGAAACATGTAGAAGCGGTGTTCATCAGCAACCTGCGTCAGCTCGCGCACATCACGGGAAAGATAGGTTTGCAGATAGGATTGGTAGAAGGACTGCCAGAATTTTTCCGGCGCGGAAACCGTTACAAGTCCGGGAAACGAACCGCGCCAGATCTCCGTAAAAACTTTCAGAGGGGAAACCGCCGGCTCCGGAGTTTCAAATGACCGGTCCGGAAGGAAGGCTCCGCTGTCTCTACCCGCAAGCTCCGCATGGGAAAAACCGTAAAGGGAAAAAATTCCGATTCTCCCCGCCAGAGACTCACTGACATTTTTCATCATTTCAAACTGCTGGGAACCAGTCAGCCAGAACAAGCCGTGCGCGTGTTCCGGATCGGAAATCCGCGCTTCGTCGATCTGCTGTTTGATGTACGGAAGAAGTTCCGGAGCATACTGAATCTCATCAATAATCACCGGAGGCGGATTGTTGGCGAGAAACAGCCGGGGGTCTTCCTTTGCCTGCATCCGGATATCCGGCGGATCAAGCGAAACAAACCGCCGTTCCGTTTCTGCAATGTTACGCAGAAACGTTGTCTTCCCGACTTGCCGGGAGCCAGTCACCAGCAAAGCGGGATAAAAACCATTCGCCTCCAGAAACGCGTTCTTCAGATTCCGTTGAATATACATAAAAATCCCTCAAATTTAAAATTGCATTTTAAATATAGAGGGATTTCTATTTTTTTCAAGCCCCGGAAATATTTTTCAGTCCGAGTATTTTTCCAGCAGTTCCGCGGACGGGGAGACAACAAAGAACGAATCGCCAAATGCCTTGCCCGTTTTCAGCTTCTTGTCGCGGATAATCCACAGCTCGCGCTCCGCATCAAAGGAGTCGCCTTTCCGGCGGACGGGCATATTGCGGTGCATGTAATAATATGCTCCGCCTTCCAGACGCTCAACACGGCTCAGAATATAAACTTTCTTTCCCTGCGCTTCCTGCTCAAGGCAATACTCAAACAGCGGACGGAGCGAAGTCTTCGCGTTCCTGCGCGCAAAAATGCCTGCGTCAATCGAAGTAAACGTCAGAGCCAGCGACGCCAGGAACAGCGCAAGTGCGGAGCTTCCGCGCATCCGCGGCAGAAGCGACAGCGCTCCCGCAACAAGCGCAAGCAGCGGATATACGCGCAGCCAGCCCGGAGCAAGAATCAGCAGAACCACCGCAAACACCATCACCGCGGCAGTCAGAAACGGACGGCCGTTCAAACGCGGAACAAGGTAGTCGGATTCCAGAAACATCTCTGCGGAAATTCCGGCGACGCGGCTTTCATCCCCGCTTGCAATCTCGCGGCAGGCGAGTCCGGTAAACGAAATCAGTGCGGCGAAAATCAGCAGAAGCAGGAAACAGCGGCGGGTATCAGAAACAGAATTCATCTCGCGCCTCCTCTCAGAAACGGACGGCCGTTACGCCGCCGGCCCGGTGAACTTCCGCATGATGAAATACCAGAACGGCTGCGGCTTGCGGTCGTAAGTCGCCGAGGTGAAACGTTTCCAGTGTTCCTCCTCCAGAAAATAACGCCAGAAATCAGGTTCCGCTTCATGGATCGCAAGGCTCCACGGGAGCGCAACCAGAGCGGCGGCGCCAAGCGCAGTCACGCCGTAGATGAAAATGCGTTTCCATTCGCGGCGGAGCATCAGGAACGGCACAAGAACAATTGCGGGAACCACCACGCCGAGCCCGCCCTTTATCAAAAATCCGAAGCCGGCGAACACTCCCGCACAAATCAGAAACGCGGCTTCTTTCCAGAACGCTTTCCGGTTATGCCATGCGAGGAAACCGAAAACGACCGCTCCGGTCAGCGCGGCGGTCAGCTGCATGTCCAGAACCGCAAACGTCCCGACGCCGAAGACCAGTCCGAAGGTCAGAAAGATTCCCGCGCTCAGAAACGCAAACGCGCGGTCGCGGGAAATTGCACGGGCGAGCAGAAAAATCAGCGCGGCGGTCAGCAGCGACGCCAGAGCAGATGGCAACCGCAGAGCAAACGCATTCTCCCCGAACAGGGAAAATGAGACGGCGGTCAGCTGGTAGCCCGGCGCGGGCTTTTCAAAATAGCGGATTCCGAGCATCTTCGGCGTAACCCAGTCGCCGGTTTCGATCATTTCGCGCGGAATTTCCGCATAGCGGTACTCATCCGGACGCAACATCGGGCGGCACGCCAGCGGTGCAAGGTAGGCCAGGACGTAAACGGCGGCGAGAATCCAGAGGATTCCACTTACTTTCAGCAGTTTCATGGCTCAGTACTCCATTGTTTGTTTGCTGCGATACTATAACGCGGGATTTCCGGATTTCCACAAAATGGAAAATTAAGTTTTCTTCATGAAAATTTCAAACGACACTTGCTCTGCAACGATTGTAGAGTATTATATTACCCCCATACACGAAAGGATGTTTTATGGAAAAGAATCTGACGACGGGAAGCGTATTCAAAAACACCGTGCTGTTTTCGCTTCCGTTCCTGCTCTCGTACTTCCTCCAGACTCTCTACGGAATGGCGGACCTGTTCATCGTCGGGCAGTTCGACGGGACGGCAAGCATTACGGCTGTCGCGATCGGCTCGCAGATCATGCACATGATCACCGTCATGATCGTGGGTCTCTCCATGGGCTCGACCGTCGCCATCGGACGCGCAATCGGGGAAGGACGGCACGACAAGGCGGCGGGCGCAGCGGGAAACACGGCTTCGCTCTTCCTCGCCGGATCGATTGTCTTCGCCGCCATTCTGATTCTCTTTGCAAAACCGCTCACCGCCCTGCTCGCAACTCCGCAGGAAGCGGTCGGCGGAACCATACAGTATCTCGTCATCTGCTTCGCGGGAATCCCGTTCATTACGGCATACAACGTCATCAGCTCCATTTACCGCGGACTCGGCGACAGCAGGAGCCCGATGTATTTCGTCGCCATTGCATGTGTCATAAACATTGCCCTCGATTATCTTTTCATCGGAGCGATGGGCATGGGCGCGGCGGGAGCGGCGCTCGGAACGACTCTTTCACAGGCAATCAGCGCGGGGATTGCCCTGGCGGCGATTGCGGCGGGGAAGTCCGGCATCCGCCCCGCACTCTCCGACTTCAAATTCAAATGGGACATCATTGCTCCGATCCTGCGCGTCGGAGTTCCGATTTCACTTCAGGACGGCTTTATCCAGATTGCGTTCATCGTCATAACGATCATCGCGAACATGCGCGGACTCAACGACGCCGCGGCGGTGGGAATTGTGGAAAAAATCATCTGCATGCTGTTTCTCGTCCCCTCCTCCATGATCTCGGCGGTCTCGGCGCTCGCGGCGCAGAACATCGGAGCGAAACGCTATGACCGGGCACAGAAAACTCTGCTCTACGCCATTCTGATTTCCAGCGGATTCGGGGTTCTGACCATTCTCGTTTCGGAACTTTACGCGCCGGAAATCGTGGGACTGTTTGAAAACAATCCCGAAGTGATCCGGCTCGGCAGCCAGTACCTTCGCGGATACGTCACCGATGCGCTCATCGCGGGAATCCACTTCTGTTTCAGCGGCTACTTCTGCGCGTGCGAACATTCGGGAATCTCGTTCCTGCACAACAGCATCTCGATCATCTTCGTCCGCATCCCCGGTTCGTGGCTCGCTTCGAAACTTTATGCGGATACGCTCTTCCCGATGGGACTCGCCGCTCCGGCGGGATCGCTCCTCTCGGTTGTAATCTGCGTCATTGCGTTCATCATTCTCGAAAAACGGCGGAGGAAAGCCCTTTATGAATAAATCCGAACTCTTCCAGATCGGCGACATCGCAAAACTCTTTCATCTGAGCGTAAGTTCTCTGCGGCATTACGAAGCGATCGGGCTGCTGAAACCGGAGCGCATCGACCCGGCGACCGGATACCGCTACTACAGCGTCCGGCAGTTCAACGCCCTTAATGTCATCCGCTATCTCCGCGTGCTTGACATGCCGCTTGATGAAATCGCCGCATTTCTCCAGAACCGCGACGTTGCCAAAGCCGAAGCCATGCTCATGAAACAGAAGGAGGCCGTCGCGCAGAAACTGGAGGAGCTGCGCCGGATCGAACGCAAAATCGACAACCGGATGCGCCAGCTTCACGATGCGCGGAATGCCGAATTCGACGCTGTCCGCATTCAGGATTTTCCCCCCTGCCGCATCGCCCGTGAGCACAATTCGCTCTCCATTCAGAATTTTCTCGACATGGAATCCCCTGTGCTCCGGCTTGAGAAAGCCCAGCGGGAACCCGTCATCTTTCTCGGAAAAGTCGGACTCGGCATCAGTGCGGAACATCTCGAATCCGGCGAAGTGGAACGCTACGACTCCGTCTTTCTCATTCTGGATGACGAAGACCGTTATGCCGGCGAAACGGAAGAGATTCCCGCGGAGCGCTGCGCGGTCATCCGCTTCCGCGGATACCACGACGAATCCGCCCGGCACTGCCGGCGTCTGCTCGAATACATCCGCAAGCACAAACTGCAGATTGCGGGCTTTTCAAAGGAGATCACCTACATCGACTACGGCATCACGGATGATCCCGGACAGTTCGCGACCGAGCTCCGGATTCCCGTCAGACCCGCGCCAGAATCCATTCGGAAGCCGCGGAGACAGAAGGGAAAACCATCCCCGGATTAACCTTGCGCAGCTCCTCAAGCGGAGCGGACGTTCCCCATCCCGCCGAAATGCAGCGCACTCCCGCCTCACGGCACGCCAGCGCATCGGAAGCGGCGTCGCCCAGATAGACCAGTTCCTCCGGGCGGACGCCGAAGTTCTTCATAACTTCCCGCAGGTGGTCGGCCTTGTTCACCCGGTCCGCCTGTCCGGTCCGGATTTCCGCAAACTCCGGACGCAGCTTCATCCGGTCAAGCGAAATATCGCAACAGCGGTCCGAACGCCCGGTAATCAGCACAATCGGAATATTTTTTGTGTGCAATTCCGCAAAAAGCTCCGGAATTCCGGAAAACGGAGCGGAACAGAGATCATGCAGTCTTTCCATGTTGCGGTAGAAGAGCTCCAGAGCCCCCGCCGCTTTTTCCGGACCGACCACGTCGCGCATGATACCAAGCTCATTCTTCCCGAAACAGGCCAGCAGCTCCGCATCCCCCATTGTGATGCCGTAATCCCTCATCGTCTCGCGCCAGCTTTTCAGCGCCAGCGGAATGGTGTCCGCAATCGTCCCGTCGAAATCAAATGCAGCGACTTTCAGCATGATCCGTATCCTTTCTTTTTCCGGAATCTCCGGTTCTGCACGTACAATAACCTCTTTTCCCGGAAAGTCAAGAGCATGCATTCAGCCTCAAACCGTTGATAAAATTCATTTTTTTGCAACTTTTCTTCATATACCGCTTGAAAAAACACAAAAGCCGAGTATATTAATGGACATAGCAGGTGATGATGAATCACCCGCAAATGGGAATTGACCCTTTTTTTCTGCCGGTATGAGTTTTCGGATTTATATCGGCAGTTTTTTTATATCTGCGCCATCGAATACACGCCCTCCTTGAGCTCTCTGCCTCTCCATTCGACTGTACATCCACAGGGAACGGATAAATCAAAAACGCATTTGCCGCACTCTGTCCGCCATCCCCAGTGAAGGACTCCGCACGGAGTCGAAAGCGCGATCGACAAATCAGCGACCTCATCCGGAACAAACGGAGCAAGACGGAATTTTCTTCCGCCCGGTTCCAGCGTTTCAAGTCCGCCGAGCCCGCGGATCAGCCATGACGCCATCGGCCCCGCAAGCGCGGCATGATTCAGCGTCCCCCGCGAAAAATCCCACCACTCCGGAGCCGTCGTCAGCCCATTCTCCACCCAGTTTCGCCAAGTCCGCGGACGCGGACTGCGGATCAGTTTCCATGCGGTTTCATGCGCATTCCATGCCGTCAGCAGATCCATCAGCGGACGCGTCGCCAAATACCCGGTCGGCACGCACTCCTGTTCATTCAGATGATTCAGAACAAAATCCCGCATCTCCGCCGAATCCGAAACACCGTACGCCAGAGCAAGAACTGCTTCAGCGATGCTTCCGTTTCCATAAAGGCCGTCCTGACGTTTGAGCTTTTGAAGCGCAGCGATCTTCCTTTCGCAGGCACTCTCCATGCGCCGCATCTCAGCTTCCTCTCCGAGAATCTCCGCGAACTCCCTCTGCAGCTGGAACGAACGCAGCGCAAATACATTTTCCAAAAACTCCGGCAATGCACTCTGCGAACCGGTATGATCATTGTAAAGAATATGTCCGCGCGAAAGTCCGTCCGTTCCGCTGGCGCGTTCCAGAAAACCGCACCAGCGCGAAAAAGCGGGAAAGACCGTCTGCAAAAGCGCCGGATCGCCATTCGCCCTCCAGGTGTCGAAAGCGACCTGCAGGAACCCGGTTATCCATGGAACATCCGGAGCGCAGAGAACATCCGGAGCGGGAATGATATACGGAATCGAACCATCCGGGAACTGGCTGTCCGCAATATCGCGCATCCATTTTTCCATAAAAAGCTCCATGTCGAAAAACAGATTCAGCGCGTCCGAAATTGAAGCGGCGTCCGCCGGCCATCCCTGCCGCTCCCGGCTCGGACAATCCGTGCAGACCGACATCAGATTCGAACGGAATGAGTTTTCCGCCAGATGAAACAGATTCATGAGCAGGGGATCGGATGTTTTGAAATCCAACGTTTTCCCGACCTCCGAGCAGACCGCGCGGGCGGTCACATCGTCCGCGCTGAACGGCTCCGGCGCGTTTGCGATTTCCATATAGCGGAACCCGTGGCTGGCAAATTCCGGTTCATACCATTCGTCCCCGTTCCCGCGCTTGATGTAGAGATCCTCATGAACGCTCAGCATTCCCTGTGCGGAAAGAGTTGTAGAAAAATCCGGCGTTCCATCCGGCAGAAGCCGTTCTGCGAAGCGAATCCGCACCGCATTACCGCGGCTTCCCCCGCGGAAGCGGATGCGCTCATGTCCGTTCATATTCCGTCCGAAATCCGCGACGGCCATACCGTCCGCCGTTCTCCGGAACCCCACAGGGGAAAGTCCTTCAAAGACCTTCACGGACTGCATCTGCGCCGAAAGTTTCTCCGGAGCATACCCGTTATACTGGATCTCTCCCCAGTTTTCCGCCTGAAAGCCGGGAGAATCCCAGCCGCAAAGCTCTGCTCGGGCATCATAAACTTCTCCTTTTCCCCCGAACTCGTAGGTTTCCGGACGCCAGAGACGGCTCAGCGGACCGCCGTTTTTCAAAAGACGGCAGCCTGGACCGGAAAGAACCCGCTGGATGGAACCATCTGTGAATTCCAGAAAAATTTCAAATGAAATTCTGTTTGAAGCGAAGGCAACTCCAAACGCATTTTCTCCTTTCCGGAGCATCGGCAGAATATCCCACGTGCGGTAAAGGGCGCGTCCCGGAGCAATCTGTCCGGGATTCATGAAATCATCTCCAACCTTCTGACCGTTCAGCCGCGGATGATACAGATTCATGCGAAGCGTGTCATTTCCCGAAAAACCGTTCGTTGAAGCGACATAGAGCCTGGCACGTGCGATCGGCGTTTCCGGAATGGAGAACTCGCAGCGGAGATAATTCAGAGTCCGCCGCTCCGGCGGAATATGCGGCCAGTCGTATGCAACCCACCCGGCGTTCCATCCGGCAACAGAGAAAAAACCCGTCTCAAACAAAGCCTCTTCGCTCCGTTCCCAGCCTTTTTCTGTACGGACGGCAACGCGCCATGAGTATTTTTTCTGCGGAAGCAAAGGAGTTCCGGCATAGACAACGGGCAGATTTTCCGGAGCGAATTCTCCGGAATCCCACTCTCCGCACTGAATGCGGCACGCCAGCGGAACAGTCTTCATCTTCCAGGAAAAACGCGGAAACGGAATGTCAATTCCAAGCGGAGCCGCCAGGTGCTCGCAGCGAAGTTCGTAAATTGCATTACTCATGGCGTTTATTTCTCTTATTTTAAAATCAGTTTTCCAAAGTTCCGGATATCGTTCCAACAGGCCTTCTGCTGCATGGAAAGACTCCGAACTTCATATTTCTTTTTCGGCTTTTTTGACGGGAACGCATCCAGCACGTTCAAATTGAATCCCAAAGCCATATTTTCCGCAAGAGTACACTTCACGGGAATGGTCAGAGCGATCTCATAGCCGTCCTTGTTGCCGGTACAGACGGCTTTCACCTTTCCGGGATCAAAATCCGGAAAAGATGCGGCATCCGTCCTCGCTCCGTCAACAAAATATTCCATTCTGACAGGATTTCCCCGGGCAATGTTGATACGGATTGCCCGGCGATGATAACGGGGATTCCCCATATAGACATCTTCCGGGGCAAAATCCAGATAGAATTCCACAGAATCTCCATCCCAAATGAACTCTTCTGCCGAAGCGGCATGCGGTGTGGAATCCTTGACTTTCAGGTTAAAATTCAGTGAATCTGGAGTCCAGTATCCGGAAAGATCCGCCTCCACGCCATCCTTTTTCAGCAAAATAACCGGCGATTCCGCCCTGTTCAGAACAGCGATATTCTCCTGATGAACAGCGGAGTAGATGCGTCCGCCATATTGCGCATGGAGAGACAGCGCGACATTCCCTTTTCCCGTTTCCTCGAGCGGGAATATGGTCTTCTGCAGGTTCATTCCCGGAACCGAAACCGTTTTTTCTGCAACAAGTGCAGCCGCGCCTTCGGAGCGAACATTCAGGCGGACAGCATTCAAGCCCTGATCGCTATTGCTCTGAACAGAGGCAATCAAAGCACAATGTCCATCTGCATTGCCGAGCTGAACAAACGGGGTAAATGGAATAGCAACCACTTTCGCTTTCCGAAGCTGGGCTGCAAACTCTTCAGGCGACTGCTCCGAAATCAGATAGACCGGGCAATCCTGAAGCGGAAAAACGTTTTTCTCTAGCGGGAGTTCGCCTCCCATAATGTCATACGCTGCAAGCACGCGGGCCGTTTCGGGAATAGTGAAAGTTCCGTCCTGCGCGTTCTCAAGATTCCAGTTCCAGTAAACCGCCGCAGTTTTCCCGTTGAACATCTTGAAAATATAGACCAGTGTATCACGTCCAAGTTTGAATTTGGAATGAAACATCGAACCGTCAAGCACCCGTGCAAGCTGTGACGTTGCCGGGACGGAAGGCAGAGGCGTCAAATCGGAGTCAAAATGCATCAGATGCCCCGGTCCGCCGAAAAGCTCTCCCAATAACGAAAAATTGTACTGTCGGGATACTCCGGCTCCTGCTTTTGCAATCCAGAAACGCACCATGCGGCCTGTAGCAACCCGGTTCGTATACCACCCGTACAGATCGCTTTCATAGGCGCTGCAGCGTCCCCAAGAAGAAGAAGGGTTGAACATAAATCCGCTTTCATCATCCCAGATTTCATGAACACCCTGCTCCTTGCGGAATTTTTTGATCTGAAGTTCCAGCATATCCGGAATCGGCCCCCATTTGTCGACAGCCAAATTTTCAAACGGCACCTTGTTGAGATGCGCAATCGAATGCGCTTGTCCGCTGTCGTAACGGTGAATAATCATCACATCGGTGCAGGAAGCAAAACCGGCACGGATCACATCAGCAATCCAGCTGTTGTCCGGTCCAGGAAGCGGCAGACAATGCATCGGGTAGCTTGCTCCCCCAAATTTCGTTCCCGGCATAAATTTGCGGAACAGCGGATGCAGATGTTTCGCAAATTCAACATAATTCTCCGGCGGGAAATCCTCCGTCTCATTCATCCAGCCGAAAGAGTCAACAAGTCCGCGGTAATGTTTCGCATACGCTTCCGCAAAACGCAGAGTATCATCAAGACGCGGAATAAACTTGATCGGACGGCGTTCCGGATTCAGATAACCCGTTTTGCTCTGACTCCACACAGGTTTCGGACCGTTCAGAAAAACAACATGCGTACCAAATCCGTTCTTTTTAAGCTGCGTCAGATAATCCTTCCAGAGAAAGCGGTATTTCCCTTTTTCCGGTTCCTGAGACGTCCAGTTGCCTGGAGCCCAGGTGCGGATATGCCGCACCCCCATCAGCCGAAGTGCGGCGAGACAGTCCGTAAAATTATTGTTTCCCTGCATAAAATATGCAGGATACCCCGAACGGCATTTCACAAAACTTTCATTAATACCTATCAATGATTTTTCAAGCGGGATTTCCTGCGGAGCCTTCAAAACTGCAAAAGCGGAATCTCCGCCTGCAAGAACTTTTCCGTCCGCATCCAGAATTTCGGCACGTGCGTGAAAGTCTCCCGGCTTCTCCCCCTTTAAATTGAAATCAAACGTCTGCGTATCCTTCCCGTTCACGGTGAACGGGAAGTCTTTCTGAAAAACAGTTCTGCCGAAAAAGTCGGAGACTGTAACTCGTACAGTTTTTCCCTTCGGCGCCCCGGTGTAAGACGCCGCATAAACTCGCAGAGGAAATGTCTCGCCGAATTTCACAAGTTTGAATGTCCGGTCCGGAATAACGGTCCCCGCTTCATAGGCTGCATCCGGCTGGAATGCCGTTGCGTTTTTCCCCGGTTCAATCTGAAAGCCGTCAAGCCAGACCGTCGCACCGTCGTTTGCGGAAAATATCCGGAGTTCCGTTTCAGTTCCCCCCGGACGCAATCCCCGCATGGCTTTGAATTGAGCGGTATAACGCTTCCATTCAGAAGAAAGTTTGAAATCGCCGATACCCGTATGAGGAAGCCCCATGGAAAGAGTCGTCGGACGGTTCGACTTTGCCCAGAAAGAGATCGTGAAATCCCTGTTCAGAGGCAGGTGAAAAGGAAGCGGTCGAATCAATGTCTTTGCAAATTTCCGCTTTTCCGGCTGAGTCAGCGGCTTAACGACCTTCAGAGAATAGCGTCCGACTGCGGCATCCGTATCAACACTCATGCGGTTGCGCACATTTCCATACTCTTCAACAGTTTCGTCGAATTGAGTTTCCCAACCGTCCAAACCGACTTCAAAGGAAGGGTTGACCGCAATCACCTTTCCGCTCTTCGCCGGTTTGTTTTCCGCTCTCTGAACGGAAAACTCCAGATCATCAAACCAGACTGTATTCGGTGCGTCTTTCGGCGTAAAGTGGAAGAAGAGAAAACAGGAACCGCAACCGCCCGTTTCATTTTTCATCGGCACCGGACGGAACTCGAACGGGACTTCGCTCCAGCCCGTTCCGACGTCTGCCGTAACGGTTTTGGCCGGCACACGGGTTTCTCCCGCAAAATTCAGCATCGTAATATGAATCTTCACTGGACGCTGCGCCCGCACTTTTATCGAACCGGAAAGGATGTCGCCCGGACGCATGAAAAACTGTCCGGCGGTAAAAGAAACCATGCCTTTTGCGTTTTCCGGAAAATCAAAACGGGCGCACTTCTTTCCGGAAAACGGATTTTCCGAAACGACTTTTACACTCCAGGGCAGATCCGGAGAACGCGTGACGCCGTCCGGGATCTGTTCAAAACTGGAATCGCTCATCATTCCACAGTTTTCATACTCCGCCCGGGTCATCGGACGGACCACAATCCGCCCGATCTGCCACGCGGCCTTCTCCGAGTGTATATTCATACGGAGATCTACAGAATCGTATTTTCCCGAATAGAAAAAGAATTTACCCCGCCGCCACGCCGGCGCATCATATGCGTGTCCACGTCCAAGCCCCTTTCCGTCCGCGGAAGCCTTAACCTCACCGAAAAACCAGAGCATCCGTTCCGTACGGTAAATATAATTCACCACATACCATGTTTCCGGTTTTACCTTGATTTGTTTCTGTTCCAGACGTTCCGGACGCGTTCCGTTCAAGTAAAAAAACGTATCCGCCAGTCCCTCAAACGCTTCAATACGGTCGACTTTCGCATGTTTCACGTTCCATGTGTTCCCGGGATTCTCAAACGCATAATCCCGCGTAAGAGTGTCCTCGTCGATAGCTTCCGCAAAAAACGGAACCAGCAGTGCGGCGGACAAAATCCGCCAAAAATGTCGCTTTGTGCTCATTTTTTTTCCTTTTTTTTATTGCCAGTTTATCATTTTGAAACCGGGAAGGTTTTCAAAATCAACGTTTCCAAGCCCCGGACACGTTCCGCGCAGCGGATCATAACCGCCATTGAGCGGCCCCCACTGCATGAAATCCTTCAGTTTCATCCCCGCCGCATGTCCGTCGATAAAAGCGTAGTTCGCCAGCCCGGCCGGATACGGAACCGGCGTCAAAGAGTTTCTGGTCCCGCTCCCGTCATCCGGTGCTCCATGACGGAATCTGGACTGCCCGATATAAATAATTGAAGCGCAGCTGTCGGCATCTCCTGCAAAAATTGTGCGTGATGGAGACTTGAAAACCAGCCTGCGGTGAATCATCTGACCTCCGTCCCGGTTTCCGCTGACCCACACATTCACCGCATATTCGCCGATGCTGCTGATTGTATTATGAACCGGATTTCCCGGACACCAAAGCTGTGATGCGGTATATTTTTTCTGGTCTTCCACCTTTTTTTTCACGCCCAGTCCATACGGCTCCAGGCGGAACGGCCAGTAAGTGGAATAATCGCTTGCGTCGATTGTCGCCGGAGGAACCCAGTCGTCGCTGGAATCCGCATAACCGTTCATGGCAAGCGCAATGCTCTTGCAGTTGTTCAGACACGAAATCTGATGCGCCTTCGACCGCGCCGCATTCAGTGCAGGCAAAAGCATGCCCGCAAGGATTGCTATAATCGCAACTACCACAAGCAGCTCTATAAGGGAGAATCTCATGGATTTGCGCATACGTGATGGGGGAAACTTGCTGAACCAATGTGTTTTCATAATTGCATACCTTCCTTTTTTGTTTTTTCTGTTCTTCCTGACTTTTTCCTTGTTTTTATTATACCACATTTGCATTGTTTCGTCAATGGCGTTATTGTAAAAACAACTAAACAAATTGTCTTTTTCTGGAGATTTTATCATGGATCTGTACGGACAGCAGAAAAATGAATGGAGCAGTTTCTGCGGAACTCTTGACCTGAACTACATAACAACAGGTTCAACTCAGAACAGAATCGAATGGGAAAGCGGACGAATGTTTTCCGGAGACGCCCATTTCCGTCTGTATTTCCCGACACGGGGAAAATTCAATCTTTTGTATTCTGCGGAAGTCTACCCGATCATTCCGGGATTTCGCTACATCATTCCCCCGGTCATTCCATTCCGCTTTGAGGGAATCGAACCGTCGGATCACGGATGGATTCATTTTCACTCGTCAAAACTTGAAAAGCTCTCCCGTTTTATCCGCCCGGCAGCCATACCCGTCAATGCGGCGGAAGATTTTGCACTCTTCCGAAAATTTCATGACCTGATTACCCGCAGTTCAAGCATCTATGAAGCGGAAGAGGTCCGCCACGAGCTGACAAAACTGATTCTCCCGTTCATTGAGCGTATGAAAAACGCTTCGGAAACACTCGAAACAAATGCAAACTTTCCGCGCATTCTCGAATATATCGATGAACATCTCAATCAGGAAATCCGCATCAGCGAGCTGGAAAAACTTGCCGGGCTCCGCAGAGCGGAATTTTCCGCGCGCTTCCGCAAAATCTACGCCATTCCCCCGAAACAATATATCAGTCTCCGCCGCATCAGCCGCGCAAAATATCTCCTTACAAGAACCGACCTGACAATCAAGGAAATCGTATGGAAAACAGGATTTGAAAGTGAAATCTTCTTTTTCCGCGTTTTCAAAAAATACACGGGAACCACTCCGCTCCGATTCCGTCTTGCAAGCCGCATAAAGGAAAATCTGAAGTAATCACCGCATCGGCGGAGCGGTTGTCCAGCCCGGGTTGAAACGGTAGCTGATTTCCAGATCGGCAATCCGTTTCCCAGCAATCAGCCGCTCCAGCTGGTCAACAACTCTTGATGCCATTCGGGAATAATTCTGTTCAATCGACGTCAGTTCCGGCAGACCTTCGAGCACAATCGAGGGATTTTTGAAGCAGACAAGCGAAAGATCCTCCGGAATCCGCCAGCCGGCATTCCGGAGGTGCGACCAGGTCAAAAGCCCGTTCATCTCGCCGACCGAAAAAACTGCCGTCAGCTTTTCACGGCGGATTGCATCGTCAAGCTGCTCCAGCGTCTGCACAACAACCGGCTGGCAGCCGTGCACCTCCATCCACTGACGGTACGCCTCCAGGCGCCGTCCGCTGTTGCTGTTGTCCAGCATCCGCCGCGGTTCGTTGGCAAGGTAGGCAATCCGGATATGTCCGAGCCCGTGCAGATGGTCCAGAGCAAGCCACACCCCCTGACGGTCGTTGCTGAACACCGAATAGATTCCGCTGATATGGCGCGGACACGCATTGATGCAGATCAGCGGAATCGACTGCTTCTCGTCCCACACCTGCTCGATTCCGTCGTGGAGAAGCATGGAAATCGCGCCGTCCAGAAGATGTTCATGCAGGAGATTCGCGGAATTTTCCGTGACAATGATTTCATGATATCTGCGCTTCTTGAGTTCCGCCAGAAGCGCAGAAAGCATAATGCCCGAATAGGACCAGAACGCACCGTCGGAAGCGATGAGCACAGCGATATTCCGGCTGTCGCGGAACCCGCCGAGTTCACGGGCGGTGCGGATCACCCGTTCGCGGACATCCGGACGCACATGTTCGTAATTGTTGAGCACACGTGATACGGTTGCGGGCGAAACATCCGCAAGTTTTGCAATCTGCCGCACAGTCGCCATTTTCCCTCCTTTTTTCACCGGATAATATACCCTGTGTTTCAAAATGTTTCAAACAGAACAGACAGAAAACCATTGCTTTTTCCGCGAAAATGAAGTATAATGAAAGAACCATTCACCAAAAGGAGCATAATATGGTTACACCGGAATTTTTGAAACGGTATGAAGGGAATCCCGTTCTCTCGGCAAAGGATATTCCCTACGAAGCAGTGCTGATTTTCAACGCTGGAATCTGCAAGTATCAGGGCAAGTACGTCATGTGCTTCCGCAACGACTACGGACTCAACGAAGAGGAGTTCCGCATCAAAGAGCATCCGGTCGAGACCAATATCGGAATCGCTCTCAGCGACGACGGCATTCACTGGACGCCCGGTCCAAAGCCCGTCTTCCAGCTTGCCGACGATGAAATCATCCGCGCATACGATCCGCGCCTCACGGTCGTTGACGGTCAGGTCGTCATGTGCTTTGCAGTCGATACCCGGCACGGTCTCCGCGGCGGTGTTGCAGCAACGGATGATTTTGAACACTTTGAAATCAAATCGCTTTCCGCGCCCGACAACCGCAACATGGTCATTTTCCCTGAAAAAATCAACGGGAAATATTTCCGTCTGGAGCGCCCCTTCCCGATTTACAGCCGCGGCGCCGGGGAAAAATTCGATATCTGGTGTTCCGATTCCCCCGACCTCTGCTACTGGGGCAACACAAAACTGGTTCTCGGCGGCGAACGCGTTCCGTTCGCGAACGCCAAAATCGGCCCCGCCGCACCTCCGGTCAAAACACCGCGCGGATGGCTCACAACATTCCACGGCGTCAAGTTTGTTGAACGTGAACTTCCCGCCTGGCACCGCAACTGGCACAAGGTCTATTATGCAGGACTCATGCTTCTGGACCTGAACGATCCCTCGAAGGTCATCGGCATGGGACGCACCCCGCTCATCGCCCCCGAAGCGGAATACGAGTGCAAAGGGTTCCGCGGCGAAGTCATTTTCCCCGGCGGAATGATTCTCGAAGATTCCGGCGAAGTCAAAATTTATTACGGCGCAGCCGACACGGTCGAATGTCTTGCGACCGCGAATATCGACGATCTGCTCGCCTTCTGCGAACCGGTCTGACGGAGGAAAAAAGAAAAATCCGGTCCCTGTTTGCCCGGGAGACCGGATTTCCCCTCTTCATTTTGCAGAGGAGCCTTTCATCAGCGCACGGGGCATCGTCGGAACCTGCTCGTGCGAAACGGCGGAGCGAAGCATCTTGTGCACTTCTCTCAACGATTCCACCGGGGCAATCGTGTAAATCACCGGGAGTTCAACATGCCCGGGATCGAACCACCGCTTTTTATCGCAGTAAACTGCAAGCGGAAGGAAACGGCATTCCCGCACAAGACGCTTGTAGAAAAGGTCGGCGGTTTTCGGTTTGCCGAAAGGATATGCCCGCATCGAATAAACGCCGCCCGAATAGAGAATCAGCGCTTTCAGCCCCTTGTCCTGTGCAAGCCGCGAAGCCTGCCAAATCATTTCCAGAGCCTGGTCGCGATAGAGAAAACGGTGGTTCGGATCGGTCATGTAATTGCCGTCGAAAAACGCAAAATCGGGCGAAGTCACAGAGCCCTGCATCTCCATTCCCTTCCAGTACATCACGCGCGCGGCATTGTACAGGTGCAGCCCCCGCAGATCGGACGAAAGCGACGGGTCGACCGATTCGCCAAGTTCGCTCAAATAAAGACGCAGCAGCGACGCCCGGAGCGACGTCGGGCGCAGAATGGCGAGCGCCTCCTCAAAGCGTCCCTCGCGGATCAGGCGGCGCGTTACAATGTCCTCCAGCACCTTGAACTGCTCCGGCTTCAGCGTCCGGAAACGCGTCGCGGAAAACGCGGAAACATAACGCAGTAAATCCTCCGTCGTCATCATGTGCTCCGCAACCTGCGCGGCGTCGAGTGCGCTGTTCGCTTTAAGGAAGCAGAAAAGCGCCTGTTCCAGATCGCCTTTTTCCACTTGAATTCCGCCGATGCGCAGCATCACGCTCTTTCGTTCCGCGGAAAAGGCGCGTCCGGTCTCCTGCGGAGGCTGTTCAAATTTGGATTCGAAACCGAGAGACGCGCCCTCCTCCGCGGGGTTCGTCGAAACGAAACGGACGCCGGATTCGTCAATCCGTTTCACCCAGCTGCGCAGATAGCGGAGTTCGGTATCGCGGTCGCCTCTCATGCGTGCAAGATTGGCATAGAGCCAGTCGCTCAGAACATCCTCTTTTGAAATCTGTTTCAGCCAGCGTTCGCAGAGCTCCGGCTTTCCGGCCTGCCACGCAAGATAGGCCATGCGGGCGGAGTTCGTGAGTTTAATGTTCTTTTTTTCCACTCTGTCCAGAAATTCCGGCTTGACATAATACCCGACGGAAGTCATCCAGAATGCGGCGTAAAGCTCCCGCAGTTCCGGAATCTCCGCCCAGGTTTCATATGCCGCGATTTCCCGCTTGACAACGTAATAAAGCTCTTCCAGATTCCGGATGTCCGGTTCAAGATAATAGCGGTAGAGAGCAGCAAGAACACGCCCTTCCTTTTTGCGTCCGCGCAGCTCCTGTTTCAGCGTTGCAAAACCGAGTCCGGCGGAATCGGAATACCCCTCGCCGACACGTTTGCGGCAAAGTTCATGCCACTTGCGGCGTCCCGCTTCATCGCCCTGCGACGCCGCGAGGTTGCCTAGCATGTAGCACGCCCACACCGTGCGGTCGGGCGCATTCTGCGGATCGTTGGCGAGCTTCAGCCACTCCTCCGGCGCGACGACAGTTTTTTCCGGATCGCTCGAACGCACGATCTCCCAGCCGCGCAGGAAAAGACGCAGCTGTTCCGGCAGTTCCGGAACAGCGCTCCAATCCGGAACCTTGCCCGCGCGCGCCTCGTCAAACGCCAGTTTCAGATATGTCTCCGCATTGCCGCCGGGAACCAGACGCAGAAAATCCATTTTCTCCGCGTCGCGCATGGAGCGTTTCGGACGCGGCGGAGCGAGACGGGCGAGTGAATGCAAATGCGATTCCGGCTTGTTCCACTCCGCTTTCGCCTCCAGACGCATCAGTTCAAGTTCTTTTGCAAAATTTGCATAAAGATATCCCTCTCCGCCGTTCTCGTATTCTTTAAAGAACCATGTGTTCGGGAAATCGGGTCCGCACGCGAAGAGCACGGGTGCGAGCAGAAAAAGCGCAAATATCTGAATTTTCATTCCAGCAGTTCAACTTTCAACTTTGGCGGTTCATCATTTGAGCGAAGCCACATCGCGGCGGATTCCTCTCCCGGCAGCGGCGCGGGTCCCGTCATGCTCTCCGGAAAAAGCCCGAAGACATGACCGGCCTCCGGCTGGAATCCGCCGAAAAAGCCGTAATCATCCGCCCGAAAAATTCCCCGGGAGAAACGCAGAGCGACACGTTCCGCGCCAAGTTCGGCGATGTTCTTCACATAGAGTATGTGTAGTCCGTTTTTTGATTTTTTCCAGCGAAATTCCATTTTTTTTTCGATTTTTTCCCCGTCCATGATTTTCTGAAGCGACGGACGGTCCAGACAGAGCCGGTCGCCGCGCACCGGAAGGCGGAACCAGATGATTCCGCGTTTCAGTTTCCGGATTTTCCGCACGCACTCCGCGAGCTCCTCCGGATCCGCGCAAAGCACGGTCCGCTTCCCGCCGCGATGCGCCCTGCCCTGCTCCGCATTCAGTGAAACAAGGCGTCCATCGCGAAAAAACAGCTCGTAGGCATAGCACGGCAGAGCGACTTTATAAGGAAGATTCAGTTTCTCCGCTCGTTCCAGCGATTCCGCAACCGTGGACATCCGCATCAGCGCCGCTCCCTTTCGGAAGTCCAGTCCGTGCACCTGAAGCACATAAAAATCAACGTTTTTCGCGAATTCCGGAAACTCTTTCAGTTTCAGATGAACCGGAAGTACGGTCGCGGAAATGCGTTTCACGCCCTTTGCTTTCAGCGCACGGACAATCTCCGAGTAACGCGCGAATATCCGTTCTGGGCAATCCAGATCAAGCTGGATTTCGGGGAAATGCGCATCAAAAATCTTCTCCGCAATCTCTTCAGAAGAAAAACGCAGGGCACTTGTGTGAATGCGGTAAACGGGAATCATGCCGCGCGTCATCTTTTTCTCCGCAAACCCGCGTGGGAAACGCTCCGCCGTCAGTTCACCCTCAAGAAAATAGAACTGCTCCGCCGCGCGTTCGGTGCGGACCGCCTCGCGGACACGGTCGTTCCAGTTCCGCTGCCAGATATAAAAATCGTCCGCGCAGACGGAAAGCATTGTCAGCCAGAAGATGAAAAGCGCGTTTCTCACTGTTTTCCAAATGCGAAATGGCAGGCGCAGAAGTGGGCGGGATTCGACGCGGAAGCGGTCAGTTCCGGCTCTTTTTCCGCACAGACCGGACGTGCGAACGGACAGCGCGGATGAAAGCGGCAGCCGTGCGGCGGATTCAGCGGAGAAGGAACGTCACCGGTCAGAATGATGCGTTTTTTCCGGTTCGGGTCGAGCGTCGGAACTGCGGAGAGCAGAGCCTGCGTATAGGGGTGTCCCGGGTTCGCGCAAAGCTCCCGCGCGGGCGCGGATTCCACGACTTTCCCGAGATACATCACCATAATTCTCGCGCTGATGTGCTCCACCACCGCAAGGTCATGCGCAATAAACAGCATGGCGAACTTTGTCTTCTCCTGAAGTTCCTGAAGCAGATTCACAATCTGCGCCTGAACGCTGACGTCGAGCGCGGAAACAGGTTCATCCGCAACAATGAATTCCGGTTTCACTGCCAGTGCGCGTGCGATTCCGATGCGCTGGCGCTGTCCGCCGCTGAACTGATGAGGATGCCGTCCCGCAAGTTCCGGATTCAGCCCGACCAGCCGCATGAGGTGCGCAACCGATTCCGCGCGCTCCTCCGCATTCTGTTTTGTATGCAGGCGCAGCGGTTCATCAAGCGCCGCGCCGATCGTCATGCGCGGGTTGAGCGAACCGTAAGGATCCTGAAAAATCATCTGAAAACGTCCGCGCATCTTCCGCAGTTTCTCTCCGCGGAGCGCACAGAGATCTGTTCCGTTCAGAAAAACCGAACCGGAAGTCGGGTCTTCGAGCCGCACGAGAGCGCGTCCGAGTGTACTTTTCCCGCAGCCGGATTCGCCGACAAGTCCAAGTGTTTCACCGCGTTCCAGCTGAAACGAAACGCCGTCCACAGCTTTGACGGACCGCGCCTTTCCGAACAGATGTTCGGGCGGAACAGGATAATATTTCCTCAAATCTGTTACTTCGAGCAGCGGCATGAGAGACGTTGAGCGGTCGCGGTTAAAATTTCATCAAACACCGGGTCGGCAGGCAGGAATGCGCGGAGCTTGCCGTAAAAATTCCGTTCCTTCAGAATCCGGCACGATTCCGTGAAATAAATGTCGTTGACCCAGCCGAAAAGACATGTTTTGAAATCATTTTCGTTGCGGATCATGCGGTACGACGCGGAGCGTCCCGCAAGCACGGCGTCGATAATCTCCCGCGAAACCTCCGTCCCGGCGTTCTGGCTGAGGCTGATGAGCGATTCATCGCGAATCTCCAGCTCGCCCGAGAAATAACGCAGAACAAGGTCGAGGATTGCGAGCTTGTCCGCATCGCGGGTCAGGCGCGCGAATTTGAGCGCATACGGGTCAAGCACGCCCTCCGGAATCGCGATTTTGTTGTGGAATTCAACCGCCGCGGCAATAATGATCCGCTGCTTCGGGGAAAGTTCCTTGAGGAAATCCTGCGCGAAAAGAACACGCACGCCTTCATAGCCGTGGTCAAACTTGGAAAGCGCATCGTTGTAGGTGTTGAAACGCTTCACCTGCTCGAACCGCGCGACGTCGTGGAACAGCGCGCAGAGGGAAGCAAGAAAGCGATCGTCCGCATTGAACTGACCGCTCTCTTCAATAAGTTCCGCAAACCGGACCACATCGAAGGTGTGATCCAGTTTGCACTGCATGGCATCGACAAGCGAACCGTCCGCCGCGCGGAAAGTGTCCACATAGGCGTTGAAACGGTTCACATAATCGGAAAAGGTCATTTCGCGTACTCCACGGAACGGGTTTCGCGGATGATTGTGACCTTGATCTGACCGGGATAGTTCATCTCTTTTTCGATGCGTCCGCAGATATCGCGCGCCATCACCTGGGCCTGGTTTTCGTTGATCTTTTCGGGCTGGACAACCACGCGGATTTCGCGTCCGGCCTGAAGCGCAAAGCAGGATTCCACGCCGGGGAAGTCGTTCGCGATCGTCTCCAGCTGTTCCAGACGCTTGAGATAAAGTTCAGTCGTTTCGCTTCGTGCTCCCGGACGGGAAGCGCTGAGCGCGTCGCAGGCGTTCGTAAGCGCCGCATAAACCGAGGTTCCCTCGACTTCGCCGTGGTGGGCGGCGACGGCGTTGATAACATCCTTCGCCTCATTGTATTTGCGGAGAATATCTGCACCGATTGCGGCGTGCGTTCCCTCGACTTCGTGGTCAACCGCCTTGCCGATATCGTGGAAAAGACCGATACGGCGGGCTTTCTGCTCGTCAAGTCCGAGTTCCGCGGCAATTGCGCCCATGAACGCGGCTGTTTCAATGGAGTGTTTCAGCACATTCTGCGAGAAACTGAAGCGGAAGTGAAGCCGTCCGAGCAGCGGCAGAAGCGCCTTCGGCACGCCCTGAACGGAAGCGTCGAGAACCGCCTTTTCACCGTATTCAAAGAGCTCGTCGTCGATTTCCTTGCGGATCTTCTTGACAAGTTCCTCAATGCGGGTCGGGTGAATGCGTCCGTCGGAAATCAGTTTTTCGAGCAGACGGCGCGCGGTCTCCTTGCGGATCGGATCGAAGCAGGAGATGACAACCGCCTCCGGGGTGTCGTCAATCAGAATATTGACTCCGGTTGCCGCTTCGAGCGCGCGGATGTTGCGGCCTTCGCGCCCGATGATGCGTCCCTTCATCTCATCATTCGGCAGCGGAATTGTGGCGGTTGTGCGCTCATAGGTGCAGTCGCCTGCATAGCGCTGAATTGCGGAAATCATCAGTTTCTGCGATTCGCGTTCGGCGCGCTGCTTTGCCTCGTCGAGCGTGTTGCGGATCAGAATTCCGCATTCGTTTTCAACTTCGCCCTTGAGCTTTTCGAGAATCAGCCCCTTCGCGGTCTCTCGATCCATTCCGGAAATCCGTTCGAGCTCGGTTACCTGGTTGGCAATCAGCTTTTTGAGTTCCTCATTCTTGTTCGCCAGACGCTCTTTCGCGGCTTCAAGATCGTGCTCCTTCTTTTCGAGATTGCGGACCTTGGCGTCGAGAGAATCCTCTTTGCGGGTGATGTTTTCCTCTTTCTGAGCAAGACGTTTCTCCGCGGAGAGCTGTTCGCGGCGGCGGTCGCGGATCTCATCCTCGAATGCCTCTTTGAGTTTGACGACATCCGCCTTTGCGGTTACACGCGCTTCGCGGAGGATCTGATCGGCCTCCTTCTGGGCGTCGCGCTTGAGTTTTTCATTTTCAGCCGCCACTTTCGACCCGGTGGCTTTCGCGACCGCGACGCAAACGAGGTAGCCGATGATGCATCCGCCTGCGAGAGCGGCGATAATCCATACAGCATTCATTGAATTTTCCTCATCATTTCATTGTTTCCGCCTCCGCCGGAGCCTGCGGCTTCTGCGCGGAAGCGTCGTTTCTGCAGCGCCGGACAGCGGATTCCGTAACGACCAGATCAAGCGGGACGTCATGAACTTCCACCGGCAGCACAGGGCACTGCTGACATTCATAGAAGACGCCGAGTGCCGCAGCGCGTCCTCTTTCCTTCAGGATTCTGTCATAAATTCCCCCGCCGCGTCCGAGACGGTTGAGCTTGTCATCGAACGCCACGCCGGGAACCAGATACAGCACGTTTTCAGCCGGAATAAATCCGCTCAGGGGACGGGAGGAAATCGGTTCGAGCAGCCCCCATTTTCCGGGAGCAAGAGAATCGAGATCCGCCAGATCCACAAAAGAGAGAATATATTCGTTTCCGTTCCATTTTGGCAAACAGGCACGGCGACCTTTTTTCAGAGCGGAGCGGATGATGGGAAGCACATCGGGTTCGGTACCGTCCGTCACATATCCTGTGACGACTGCGGCGTTCCGGAATTCCGGCAGCTCCTCCACCTTCCGTGCGATTGCGGAATCTGCCGCATTTCGCTTTTCCGGGGGAATATCCGCCCTGAGTTTCAAATATTCTCTGCGCAGTGACTTTTTATCCATTGAGCAGAGCCTTCTTGAAGAATCCGGATCGGGAGGAACGGGCTGAGGAGCCAGGCGGATTTGTCCGAACGCCCTTGACGGCGGCACGGTAAGTTCCGCCAGCCGCCGAAAAGTTCAACATTTCCATACACTGCTCCTTCGCTCCCGGCAGGAACGGAGCGATGCGCGAGACTGTACGTTCAGCGGGACCGGACCGCGTTGGCGGGTCAAGCCTATTGAATGAGTACGGGACTCATGGTCGTTTTCCGTTATCTGCCGTAAAAAAATCCCTTTATCCGCTTGCGGATTCGGGTCTTGGGTTACGACTATATCAACGTCCGGACGAGCCGGACTCCTTATACCCCTTATAATAACCTTAAAATTGAAAAATAAAAGTGCTGAAATGAAATTTTTTTGCAACTTTTTTAAGTGATGGACAGCGTCCTGCGGAAAATATCGGATTTTTTTAAGAAACGAGCTTGTATTTTTCAGAAAACGGGATATGTTATAAAGCATCATGACTCAATGCCAGCTTAGCTCAGGGGTAGAGCTACGCACTTGTAATGCGTAGGTCCTCGGTTCAAATCCGAGAGCTGGCTCCATCCTTTTTATTGTGCGCCAAAGTGGCGGAATGGCAGACGCACTAGACTCAAAATCTGGCGCTGGCGACAGCATGAGGGTTCGAGTCCCTCCTTTGGCACCACCTATTTAGCCTCAAATTTTACGATTTACACCGATTTCTTTAAAATGCAAAAGATTCCTATTTTATCGTCGTTTTATAACCTTTTTCTTCGAATAGCCGGATAAAAACCGGATAAAAAAAATCAAGGACTTTGTTTTAAAATAAAAAATAGAAATTTCTGCACTCTATGAAAAATAAAGCACGTATTTTATGCGACACAGAATTGCACTTTTTCTGAGAAAAGCATGGAAAAAGGAGGCGGGGGTGAGTGATTTTTCCGCGCTCTCGTTTTTTTCTCTCTCCTTCTTGCTCTTGAAAAATCGCACCAATGGTGTAAATTACTTCGCCGAATCACGAGTCGGTCGCCGCTACGGAAGGATTACCAGTCCTTGGCGCAAATATGATAAAACCGTAGCGATAGTCTGGAACAGGTGGTGCTGCCCAGATGAACGGACTCGTGATCCTTCGCTACGGTCTTTCCGGCTTTGCCGCGAGGAGATCGTGTATTTTCCTCGCGGCAAGACCATCATAAATTTACATTGTTTCCCCGATTTTTCAAGCGGGATGTTCATAATTCCAGGTCAGCGTCTCAGTCTTCTTGCGCCCCGCGTTCTTCCCTGTTACACCAAGAGCTTTGACATATTCCCTGTGGTACACTCCGGCACTCTTCCATAACTCTCCAAGTTCTTCTGTCGGATAGCTCGACAAAAGCCACTTCCCCTGAAGCGTTGGCAAAAGTTGCAGCAGATCGTAATAGATACTTTTCCCGTGTTCATAATGTCCGCAATCACTATTGGCATAGGGCGGATCAAAATAGAAAAAAGTCTCCGGTGTATCATACTTTCGAATGACATCAAGTGCATCACGGCAAAATATTTGACAATGACGCAATCTGGCTCCAAACTCTGGAATCAAACGCTCAATTCTTCGCGTTGTGGTATCGGCAATCGTATCTTTCCCGAATGCAAAACCACCATTGAATTTATGTGCAAACGTCAGTTGCGTCAGCACCCAGAACGCCCATGCTTTGGATAAATCATCCGAGCCGGAATCAGCAATAACAGCCTGAGCATCAAATCGATGCCTTTCCGCATGCAAGGTTGCTCTGATGCGTCCCTGCAAATGCTCAAAATTTTGCTGCATCTCGCGGTAAAAGATGATTGCAAGGTCAAAAGTGTCGTTGATAACCTCGACGGGAGATGGCTGTTTAGCAAAAAAAACAGCACCTCCGCCAAAAAAGGTTCAACATAAATTTTATGCTCCGGAAACATCGGCAGGATGTGTTTGAGCATATTCAGCTTTCCGCCATAATAAGCGATCGGTGTCCGTTTCACTCTGGAGCCTGTCGCGGGAACCGCACATTCATTGCGGTCGCCGAGACAAGTTCCGGACTCGATGTTCTGTTTCATCGCAAATCCTTTCATTAAAATTTTTCGCCTTTTCCTTTAATGACGCCCTTTGTCATTAAAATTTTTCCGTCATTTTTTTCATCCGCTCATTTTTTGATCACCTCCAGACGCCCTTTCACGGCGGCGTTCTTCTCAACTCCGATCTCTTTGATTTTCTTCGCGCAGTCCGGCGCACTCGTCGGTGATCCCTGATTGCCAGTGTGCGTATGCGCCGCAAGCTCGCCGAACGCGGCAATCGTAGCTCCCATGAAGTCAGCAACTATCTGCAGAAAATTGTCCGACGGACTCCCCACCCAAAGTTTCGGCGCGATGATCGTATGCTCCACACCGGACGTTTCACTTGACGTCAGCCCGACCGTGCGCGCAAACTTCATCAGTGCCGTCTCCGTGATGTTCTGCTGCGCCGTCCGGACAATGTCCGCTCCCGCCGTCTCCTCGATGTTGCCCCCCGCCTCATGCGTGATGTTTTCTCCCGCCTTGTCCGATATGTTCACACTCGTCTCACGGCTCCAGTTGCCGCCCGCGTCGACCTCCTGGAACGACACTCCGGACTGCTGCCAGCGCATTGACAGCTCATCGATCTTCGGCAGCTTCAGCCCGTGCGGAAGCACCGCGCGGATGTACGGATGACTCTGCATCCCGAACGCAAACGCAAGCTCGACTATCGTCCCAGGCTGCGGAATCAGCGCAAAGCCGCGATCCGGAGCCGCTCCCGAAAGCGCTACCGGGACGTCCCGCATCAGCGGCATCGCCTCGTCAATCGTAAAATCGCTTTTCAGCAGCCGGATGTCAACCGCGTATTTCGGCGTCTCTTCGCTGCACATCTCCCCGCCGGACGGCGGGTCCGGAACTCCGGTCACAACCGCCAGAATCGGCAGATGCAGTCCCGCAGCCAGTTCCGGATAAAGCCGTTCCACAATCTTCCGTATCACCTGTTTCAGCATCTCAATCTCCAAATCCAAGTCTCATTTTCGCTCCGGCAAGCGTGATGCTCTCAATGCGCACCGTCTCCATCCCGCCGATCCGGAGCAGTCGGCCAGGACGCAGGGCGGGAAGACACGCGCAGTCGGCACCCGTCGCGGTTACGCCGGTGAAGAACCGCTCCGGAATCGCAAGCGTGGTCCCCGCTCCAGCAAGTTCCGACGCCGAACCGACATAAACCGACCCGTCCGGCTGGCCGCGCCACACAAAGTCCGCAATCCGCAGATGTCTCCCGATGAGTTCCAGAATCGAAAATCCGCTCCCGATGTTGAAAAAATATGGAATCGGCGCATCCGCCCACTCCGCGGAATTCCCCAGACGGAACGCTGCACCCGTCCGGTCGCTCAACTCCTCCAGCACCCGCCGCGCGGATGTGTGACGCTGCGAAAGTGTCCACCGCCGCGACAATACCGCGCTGAACTCCCGCGCAGTAATCCTGAGCTGTTTTGCATCGAGCTTCCGGACACTCTCCACGTAACCCGTAAACCAAAGCTCCGCCGTCCCGTCGGATCCGAGAAAAAAACGGACCGGCGTTCCGGTCTCCGCTGAAGCCGCCTGGATGCAGAACACCGCACGGCCGGGCGACGTCAGATCAAGCACAACCGACTCCGAAACAATCTTGCACGCCCGGTCGCCGAGCATCAGCTTTTTCACAAACTTCATTTCGCGGTCTCCTTCACAATCGCGTTGACCTTTTCCGGATTCACGCTGCCGACCTGCACCACGCCGTCCTGCGCAGGCGCCGCGGACGCCGCGTTTTCATTCGCGCGCTCCTCGCGTTTCTGCGCGACCGTCTGGTACTCCTGAAGTTCGAACGACACGTCATAGACCCGCAGCGAATCCGATTCGGACGCGCTGAACTGTCCCGCAAAAATCACCTGGCGGATGCCGAGCGCGGCACTCAAGTCGTCCGATATCGTGTAGACAATCGGATTGTCGGTCGCATCGCACGCGCGGGCAACCTCAAGCAGAGCCGCAAGCTCCGCGGCCTCATCGGTCGGAATCTGACAGCTTACACTCAGTTTCTGCGGCTTCGCCCCCTCGTTCGCAAACGACGAATCCGAGCTTCCCCCCGAAAGGTCCTTGCGCTCGAACTGAATCGATGCGCTGACCCTTACGTTTTTGCCGGGAACTTCGAGCTCCCGGCCGCCTCCGGACAGCCTCATCTCACTTCTCCCCGGTCTCGTTTCCGGTCTTCCCCGCAGCGGCTTCCCTGCGAAGAGCTTCCAGACGCGCCAGAGCTTTCTCCGCTTCGGCGTCGCTGCCCGCGGTGAAGTCGAACTCAATGATCTTGTCCCGCGTTCCGAAAAGCGATTCCGTCTCCGTCGACTTGAAATAGCCTGTCGTCGGAACCTTCTGATCCGCCGGAATGCCCACGCGACGGCTCTTGTAGGTCACGCGTCCCATGATCATCTCACCCGTCGGAGTCCCCGTTTCGGCGTTCGCCGTCTCGACTTTGCCGAGCATGACATACCCGTCCAGATTCAGATTCTTCCCCGACGCGCTCTGCGTCATCCTGTTCGCAGTCGATGTGCACCCG
>DHMO01000042.1 GCA_002405835.1 Lentisphaeria bacterium UBA4640
TCCCTTCACCCGCTCCATTTTCCCTTCTTTCAATTATCTCTTTGATGTTTTTGCCATAAAATCGTTATCTTTTGTTTGCACTGCAAGCCTTTTGCAACGGGCGCTATCTGACACCTGCTGACCACAATGGACGTTATGATCTGTGGAACGGAAACGAGTACCTCTGAAAGCACGCTCAGCGGGCTCCCCGGAAGACTGGGTAGTTGTCTGCTGGGGGAGGGGGATGTTGATGTTCCGGGGGCGCAGCAAAAGAATTTGCTGTCCCCGAAAAAAGATGTCGCGTCACTTTGGAGAAACCGGCTGCCTTTTGTTTGCACAGCAAGCCACTCTGTGACGCGAAAAATAAGATTTGAGGACTTGGGGGTGGGGAGCGCGTTCCGCTTTATCTGGAGGGCTCTTTCTGCGCTTTTTTGCCGCTGAGAAGAGCGGAGGGATTGGCGTCCAGCATCTGAATCAGCTCGGTGAGAGCGTCAAGCGTATCGTTGAATTTAGCCATGGTGCTGTTGAAGGCCTGTTCCGAATCGCGCAGGGAAAGCGCCGCATTGCGGAACGATGAAGACGTTTCCGGAATTCTGGATTCCACAACGACCTTGTCCAGACGCGCGGAAAGTTCTTTGATCTGTTCCAGAACGGCGGTTGTGCGGTCGGAAAGTTCTTCAAAGCGTTTCGGCGTAAATGCCGAGTTCAGCGCGTGAATGGTCGTGGAAAGTTCCGCTGTGAGTTTTTCCGAATTTTCCAGCATTCTCTTCATATTGGGATTGGAGAGCAGCTCATTTGCGCTGTTCAGGGTCGTATCCAGTTTCTCGCTGATCTGCTTGTAGTCAATGGAGGCGATTTTCGCAATTGTTTCGGTAATGCCCGAACGCAAACCGCTGAGCATGGAGGGCTCGGAGGGAATGAAGAAAACACCGTCTTTCCCGAAACCGTTTTTTGCAACCGTCTTTTTCAGAGCCTGCGCATTGTCCTGATAGTCAAGTTCGATATATTTGAATCCGCTGATTCCGTTGAGTTCGAGACGGGCGCGGAGTCCTCCGGCGATTTCGCGTTTCATGAAAGAGTAGAATTCCGGCTCGGTGATCGCAACGGCTTTCTGTCCTTCGACGGGATCGGCGTGCATCTTGCTGAGATTGATTTCCATATCCACGCGGATCAGATTGCTGGAAGTGGAAAGCGTGATGTCGGTCACTTTTCCGATGGGAACGCCGCGGTATTTCACGAGTGCGCCGGATTCAAGCCCCTGCACGCTCTCCTGGAACTGGGAATAGACGGGAATTTTCGTGTTGACGAAATCGAAGAGGCCGAACACGATAAACAGCATGCAGATCAGAATGAACGAAACGGACACAAAAAGTCCGAGTTTGAATTTGTCGGCTTCCATACTCATTTTTTCTCTCCTGTGTTGAGACGTCCCCGGTTGAGGAACAGACGCACTTTATCAATGGGACAGCTTTCCCGGAGCGCTGCGGGCGGACCGTTTGCGATGACGGTTTTCGTATCGCGGTCGAGGAATACCGCCCGGTCGGCGATGGAAAAGATGCTGTCGAGTTCATGGGTTACAATGCCAACGGCCGCACCGCTGCGGTCGCGGATGCTCTTGATGACGTCGTCCAGATTGGCTGAATTCAGCGGATCGAGTCCGGCGGACGGTTCATCGAGGAACAGAATTTTCGGGTTGAGCGCGAGGGCGCGGGCAACGGCCGCGCGCTTGATCATGCCGCCGGAAAGGTCGCCGGGCATCATGTCTTCGGTTCCCTTCATGTCGACCATTTCGAGCTTTTCGCTGACCAGACGGTTGATCTCTTCGCGTGAATAATCGGAATATTCCTCCAGGGGGAGGGCGACGTTTTCGCGGATGGTATAGGAACGGAAGAGCGCGCCGCCCTGAAATGCCACGCCGAAGCGACGCATGATGCGGCGTTTGGCTTCGCCGGTTGCGCGGACAATGCTCTCGCCGTCGATCCGGATGTCGCCGGAGCGGACGGGAAGCAGACCTATAATCGCTTTCAGCATGGTGCTCTTTCCGCAGCCGGAGCCGCCGAGCAGAGCGACGATTTCGCCGCTCCGGATTTCAAACGAGACGTTCTGGAGAATGATCCGTTCTCCGTAGCCGAGAGTCACATTTTCCACACAGACTGCCGCATCCGCCATATCACACCGCCGATCCGTAGAAGATAAGATTGAACATGCGGGCCATGAGACAGTCCGCAAGAATGATCCAGACAATGCTCGTCACCACCGCCGAAGTTGTTGCGCGTCCGACGCCGAGGGAATCCTCTTTTGCATCGAATCCGCGCATGCAGCTGATCGCCGTGATGATGAATGCGAAGACAACGCTTTTGGTCAGGCTCTCGATGAAGAAGCGCGGGGGAACCCAGTAAATGGTCTGCTTGTAATATGCGGCGGCGGACATGTCGAGTTCGAGTGTTCCGACGCACATTCCCCCGACGATCCCGAAGATGTCGCCGAAGAAGGTCAGCAGGGGCATCATGCAGATCATCGCAAGCAGTTTCGGGATGACAAGGAAACGCCAGAGGGAGAATCCCATGGTGTTCATGGCGTTGATTTCTTCGGTGCCTTTCATCGTCGCGATTTCCGCCGCGAACGCGGAGCCGGCGCGTCCGGTCGCGATTACGGCGACCATGAGCGGACCGAGTTCGCGGACAATGGAGCAGCCGACGAGGGCGGGCAGGAAGGAGTCCGCTCCGTATTTATGCATCTGCACGGCCGACTGATAGCCGAGGATGAGTCCCATCAGCAGGCAGATCAGCGAGCTGATGGGAAATGCGTTTGCGCCGCAGAGATTCATGTAATACAGAGTCTCTTTTCTGCGGATGCGGCGCGGTTTGCAGAGGGCGGAGGCGAATTCCGTAATGGTTTCGCTGATGAACGTGACCAGCCGCACGGAATCCCTGAATGCGACGGAAGCCGCTTCTCCGATCTGTACAATCAGTCTGTGCAGAGCCCCCTCCATGTATCCGCTCCGTTACAGATTGTCCGCCTGCGAGGAGACGCGGGTGATGTGGCGTGCGCATTCGCCGCGTTCGTTTTCCCCGATTTCGTATTCCAGAACGTCGCCGACGTTGAGTTCATTGAAGTCGAGTCCTTCAAGGTCTTCCCAGAAGAAGAAAAGGTTTTTCGGGGAAGGCTCGTTGGAGAGGAATCCGTATCCGTTTTTCAGCTGGAGAATGCGGCTGCATCTGCGGACTCCCGGAGTCTGGGCGACGACGGTGTGCATCGGCGCATCCGGATCGCTTCCGCTGTAATGCGTGCCGCGGGAGGATTCGGGCTGAACTTCATCGTAGTTTGTCGGAATGGAGTGCGCATAGGAGTCGTCCGCAGGAGCCGCGTTGCGCGATGCTTTGGCGGAATAGTCCTCTCTCGGCGTGTAGTTCGAGGAGTCGCGTCCGTTGTTCGGAACGAAGAGGGAGTTGATTTCTCCTGCGTCGAAACGTCCGTCCTGACCGTCGATGACTTTGTGCATCCAGACGGGATAGGTGACTTCGTTCATCATTTTTCCGGAGGTGGCTGTGTAGCGCTCGTTTCCGTTGTCGTCGATGTATTCGAAATCCCATCCGAGAACCATGACGCGGGTTCCGAGGGCGTTGAGTTTACGGACGAGAGGGACATAGTCGCCGTCGCTTGCGATAAGAGCGACAATATCGAATTTTTTGAAGATGTTCAGTTCCAGCGCTTCCAGAGCGAGACTGACGTCCACGCCTTTTTCGCCGCCGCGCGTGACGGGGAGATAGTGGGTGACAACGCCTTCGCGCATCAGAATGTCGTCAAACATACGTTCATTGAGCAGGATTTGCCGTGCGTTCGCCTCCATAGCCGGCAGACGTCCGCGGAAATAGTGGCAGTCGACAATCTGGCAGAACTTGGCTTCGACGCCTTCGAAACGGCCGGCAAGACGTTTGATGAAGTCGTGGAGTCCGGAAATGCTCAGACGGGATCTGCGTTCATGGGCATAGCAGTAGTAGTTGCTTACATGGTAAAAATAATTACCATCGTAAAAGATGCCAATTCTCAGCAGGTGCGAATCATACATGCGAAGTGTCTCCTTGTTCCGATGCAGCTGATAGAACCCGCTCAACGTTCCGGACGCACGGAAACAATCTTTTTCCGGAAAAGCTCTTCCGGTTCCGTTTTTCCGCAGGAACCGCGAGAACAGCCGGAGAAATCCTGATTCCGGATACCTCACAAAACCGTTTGACCGGTTTTTGTCAGCAGCATCTGTTTAATCAATCAATTTAAATTTTCAGCGGAATCGCCCTTCCGGACAAGCCCGCCAGTCAAACCGACAAAAAACAAAAACTCTCTCTGTGCTTTGAAAGGGTCAATATACAGCAATCCGCCGGAAAGTCAAATGGTAATTTGAAAAAAAGTGAATTAAATCACTGCTTCCGCGATGCGGAGATCCGCAATGCGGGTGATTTTGATGTTGTTTTCCCTGTTTTCAACCGGAACGGCGCGGAGCCCGGAGTAGAATTCAACGGCGGCGGCGTCATCGGTGAAACTGCGTCCGTCGGCAAGCGCGCGGCGCAGCGCGGAAAGCAGATCGGGGAAACGGAAAACCTGCGGAGTTTCGATGCCCCAGAGCCGGTCGCGCTCAACCGGCGGGGTCGCAAGTGCTCCTTCCGGAGTCTCCATCTTGACCGTGTCATTGATGCGGTGCGCCGCTATCGCCGCGCCGTGCTGTGCGCAGGCTTCAAGACAGCGGCTGAAGAGCTCGGCGGTAACAAGCGGACGGGCCGCATCATGAACTGCAACGAATTCGAGATCCTGCGGCAGAGCCTCCAGCGCGCGGAGCACGGATTCGGTCCGTGTCGCTCCTCCCGGAACCGTCCGAAGGGCAAAACCGGGAATATGCAGCGCGGTCTGCCGCTGGAATTCTTTCTGAAAATCCGCATGGACGGCGAGCACCGTATTGTGTGCAGGAACCAGCGGACCGAGCGTGTGGATGCTGTGCAGGAAGACGGGAATATTTTTCAGGCTGCAGAGCAGTTTGTTGCCGCCGCCGAAGCGTGTGGATGAGCCGCCTGCGGCAAAGATGATTCCGGTGTTGCGGTAAAAATTCATAGGTCTCTCAAAAAAAAGCGCCGGAAAAATCCGGCGCGATTGCATGTGCTGAATGACGGATCAGGGAAGTTTGACCACGGAACCTGCGCGGACTTTGCCGTCCGCCGGGATCTCGGGGTTGAGCTTTCTCAGCTCCATGACGCCGTATCCGTAGCGGCCTGCGAGCTCTTCGAGAGTGGTGTCCTCATCGACGTTGGTGGTGTATCCGCTGGTGGTCGGAGCGGCAACCGGGGTCGTATCCTGGGCGACAGCGCTCAGAGCCTCGGCAGAGGCAAGCGGAGCGGCCGGAGCCGCAGCGGTATTTTCTGCCGGCAGAGCGGGAGTTGTGTTCTGGGCCGGTTGTTCAACCGGAAGCTCCGGAGTCGCAGGAGCTGGAGTGGCAGGCTTTTCCGGCGGGAAGAGGTCGGATGTCGGAGCCGGCGGAATAGCAGGCTCTTCGGAAACGGGCTCGGCGGTCTTCTGCGGAGCCTTATTGGAGGCCGTGTTCACCGGCTTGGCGGTTGTTTTCTTTGCCGGTCTGACCGCTTTGGCTGACTTTTTCGGAATGACAAGCTTCTGGCCGATGCGGAGCATCTGGTCGATTTTAATATTGTTCGCTTCGGCGAGAGCGGAAACTCTCACATGGTGGCGGGCAGCGATTCTGCTGAGAGAATCACCGTTTTTGACGATGTAAACGCCCTCTTCGTTTTCGAGCTTTGCAACGGTCTTTTTCGCGCGTTTCACATTTTTCGGTGCTTTGGCTGCACGCTCTTTCCGTTCCGCCGCGCCGGGGACGACGACTTTTCCACCGACATGGAGTTTCTTCGGATTCAGTTTCGGATTTGCCGCGGCGATATCATCCATTTCGATGCCGTAAAGAGCGGCGATGGACCAGAAGGAGTCGCCTTTTTTGATGATGTGAATGGTGGTTTCCGCAGGAGCCTGACGTTTCTTCGGCTGAGCTTTGGGGGCTTTTTTCGGAGGAAGCGGTTTCTTCGGTGCGGGCTTGCTGACCGGCGGCTGAACAATAACTACGGGTTCCACAGGTTCCTGAGCGGGAAGAACAACCGGCTCCGAAACAGGCTCTGCGGCGGAAGTGTTTTCGCCTCCTTTTACCGCGATCGGATCGACTGTTGCGGGGGGGACATACGCTCCCGGCGGCATCGGATCATCGTCAATGGATTCGCATCCGGTTATGAAAACCATTCCGCCTGTCAGCAACAGAGCGGAAAAACTGCCGAAAAGCAACTTGCTGTTCATGTCTGTAAAACCTCCATTATGGTCTTTTTTTTTGTTTTTGCATACTCTAATAGTTTAGCCCATAAAACGGTAAAATCAAATGGATTTGCAAAGAATCCCTGATTTTTTTAAATGATGACCGGGGCTGAACCTCCGTCCGGCTGCTTTGCCGGCGGTTTCGGGTAGCGGCGGAGCAGACGTTTGAGATTTGGGAAGCGGTTGAAGTCCTCGCGCGAATCGTTTTCTCCCGCGGTGAGCAGTCCTTCATGAATCATATTGAAGACGACGTCGCCGACTGCGGATCCGCTGACGAGTCCCCAGTCTTCGAGCACGTTCCAGGCGAGCGGACCGAATTGTTCTTCCGCGAATTCCGCGAGCCCGCGGATGAGTTCCTCGCCGGAGACATGACGTTCGCGTTTCGATTTCTTTTCCCGCTGAAGTCTGCGGATGGTGTAGGAGACCGCCTCGTTGACAAATTCATACGCGCCGGCGCGATACCGGATATCGTTCTGCATGATTTTATCGACAATTTCAGTAAAATTTTCGTCAGGCATCTTAAGGTCCCTCATACATTAAATAATATACACGTCTCATCCGGCAAATACAATCCCTTTCTGAAAAAATCAAAACATTTTTTGCATTCCTCTTCAATCTGTGCTACATTACCGTTCATTGCAAAGGAGAATCAGCATGTCACGGAACAGTCAGGAACTTTCGCAAACCGTCGCCCGGAACGGATGGTTCTTCCGTCTTGCTCCGGATTTTCCCGCCGATCAGATTCCCGGCTTTCCCGAAAATCTCGACTTCATTCTCGCTTCGGGAACCATACTGAAAGATTCCAGAACAACCACCGCGGCGCTCTGTTCGGCGGACGGTCTCCCGCCTTTCTTTCTGAAACGGACAAACAACAAGGGCGCCGGCTTTACGTTCCGTTATCTCTTCCGCCGCGCCCGCGCTTTCCGCGCCGCCGAAACGATTTGCGCGCTCCGGGAAGCGGAGATTGACACCCCCGCCGTGCTTGCGGTCGGAGAGCACCGCCGCGGCTTGCGTCTTTGCGGCGGATACATCATCAATGAAATGCGCAGCGAAGTCTGCGATATGCACGCGCTTCTTGTGAAATCCTCCGAACCTCTGCGCACGCTTGACATCATCATGGAAAAGGCCGCGGAACAGCTTTCCCGGATTCACAATCACAACATTGTGCACGGCGATTATAAACTCAGCAACATCTATCTGACGCCGGACGGCCATCCGGGTACATGGGACCTGGACGGCGGACTCGTTCTCCGCAAGCCGGACCGGAAGAAGATGTTTGAAGACCTGTTCCGTCTGACGGAATCCTGCCGCCGCGTCCTGCGTCTGGCGCATCCGGACTGCGTACCTTCCGACCTTGATCTTTGCCGGAAAGCCGCGGAATCCTATTCGGGACCGTTTCCGTTTTCCCCGGAAGCGATTCGCGATGAACTGGAACGGAAAGCCCGATGAATCCGCCGCGCACCGCATGCGGACGCTTTGCCGATTCGTTCCCGTGCGTGGTGGCGGTAATCGCGATTCTGAATGCTGACATTCTCCCGTTTCTCCTGCCGGAAGCCTCCGGCTGTTTCTTCCTCGCTCCGCTTCCCCTGACATTTGTGGCATGGCGGCTCCTGGGAAGCGCAAGATGTCTGCGGGTTTGGATGCTGCCGACTCTGCTGGCGCTCTCTTCCCTGCTTCTGTTTCATAATCCGCATACGGATCTGCCGGCTCGCCGCACCGGAGCGGAACTGCGCGTGAAAGCGACGGACTCTTCCCTGTGCGGCGGTTCGCCTTCGTGGATGCCGAACGCCCCCGGAAATGTGCTGGCCGAAGTCGAGGCGTTCCGCTACACGCCGGCCGATATATGGCGTCCGCTTTCCGGAACCGTATTCCTGCGGATTCCGTCTTTTCTGAATGTTTCGCCCGGTTACGGCGACACTCTGCATGTTTCCGGGATTCTGGAACCGCTTTTGCCGCCCTCTGCTCCCGGAGTGTTTGATTTTTCCGCGTATGCCCGGGCAAAGGGGGTGAAGCGCGTCTTTGAGGTTCGCGAACTGACAGTTCTTCAGCGCGGCAGCTCATTTTTGCGCCGGGTTTACGATGTGCGCGGAATTATTCTGGAAAGTCTCGGCGCAAAGCTGACAGAGGAGAACCGGGCGGTTGCCGCGGCGCTTCTGTTCGGGATGAAACAGGGCGTGAGCGCGGATATCCGGACGGATTTTCTGAGGAGCGGAACGATTCATGTCCTTTGCGTAAGCGGACTTCATATTGCGCTTTTTGCGATGGTTCTCATGCTGATTCTGCGTCCGTTTCCGTTTACTTTGCGCTGGCTGCTTGTTCTGCCGCCGGTGCTGATTTACGCGCTTTCGACCGGGATGCAGGGACCCGCGTTCCGTGCGTATGTGATGTTCGCCGTGTTTGCTTTGCTGAAGGCGTTTCATTACCGGACGCGTCCGATGAACACGCTGGCATTTGCGGCTGTTCTTCTGATGATCGGGAATCCGTATGCACCGCTGGAACTCGGTTTTCAATATTCGTTTCTCTGCGTGATGTTTCTTATTTTATGCGGACCTTATTTGAAACACATATCCAGTCTTGCCTGGGCTCCGTGGCGTTTCCGTCTTCATTCCCCCGGCTGGTTCCATATCCATGCGCTCAATTTTCTGATATTCAGCGCAGGCGCTTCATTTGCCGCATATCTGGCGAGTTTTGCGGTTTCGATGTGTCACCAGGGATTGTTCACGCCGTGGGCTGTCTTCAGCTATCTGCTGGTAAGTCCTGTCGCGTGGCTTTGCTTTGCGCTGTTTGCTGCCGGACTCTGTGCAAGCTGGATTCCCGGTGCGCTCTCCCTGATTGGAGCAGCAATGAGTCCTCTGCTCGATCTGCTGCGCGGCATTCCCGCGTTTTTTGCGGAAACTGGATATTTTTACACTCAGACGACTCCATGGTGGGCGGCGCTTCTGTTTCTGATCCTGTTCGCTCTGCTCCTGCTGAACCGGAAACCGAAGGTTGAACTTGCTGTGCTGATCGGACTCGCTCTTCTGGCCGGAGCGTTTCTGCTGTTTCCGCGAATGCGTCCGGATGAACTCATCATTCGCCGTGGAGGGGGAGTGCGTCCGATGCTGCTTTTCACTTCACCGTCAGGCGGACATGCGCTGGTGATCAACATGCCGGATTACGAAGCGGCGCGCGACGCAGCCGCCCTTCTGCGCATGCAGGGTTCGACAACCGTCTCTGAATTGTATTGCGATTCTCCCCGCCGGGAATCCTGCGGAGGCGCATTGCCGTTTCTGAATATGACCGACACCCGCAGTCTGCATTTTGCGGCCCCGGTCCGTCTGAACACTGTTTATGCGTATCGCACCAGAAAACGCGCGCTGATGCTGGGGCTGCCGATGGAGAAGAATCAGCCGTCCGCTTTCGTGAAATACCGCAAGAATTCTGATGGTTTTTCGCTCATTCTGAATCCGCCGTGGACGGGGATTGTTCTGCGTTTCCGGAACGGAGCAGACGGAGAGCGTCTGGAGCTTTACCGGAACGGCGTTTTGCAGAAGAGTTTTCCTCTCGGTCCCGATCGGGAAATCCAATATGAAAAATTTATGTTAAATGACCGTCACAGCCTTCTTCGGCAATGACGGTTCAATCTTTGAGACAGCAGGGAAAACGGAAACTTATTCAACTTTTCTGATCTAAAAGCGGAAAGTGAACGTCTGGATCGTGCAGGTAATAAAAAACCTCGCATATGCGAGGTGAAATTTTAAGTGGTGGCTGCTGCCGGGATTGAACCAGCGACCAATGGATTATGATTCCAGTGCTCTACCGCTGAGCTAAGCAGCCATCGTTCTTGATGGTGCTTAATATAATGCACTTCACGAAAATTGCAAATGCGTTTTTGCAAAAAATCCGAAAAATTTTCCCGAACCGTTTTTTTACGCCAAATTTCCTGTGTATTTCTCTGTTTTTTCCGTTGATTTTTTGCGTTTTGATGATACAGTACCGCATACACACAGGAGCGATGTCATTTGATGAAAAAAACTCTTGCACTTCTTATCTGCATTCTATCCCTGCTGGCGATTGCGGGAAGCAATACTGTTTCCTCGCCCGTTCAGCCGGATTCCGGAGAAACTATTTCCAAAACGGCAAAGCCCGACTCGCCGAAGGTTCTGCCCTCAACGGCGTCTTCCCGTCAGACAGTTGCCGTACCGGTCAGCGAACTTCCGTCCGCTCCCGAATCCGGTAAAACTGCTGCAAAAGCCGAGGATGCCGGACTTCATCCCGAACCGGAACACTCCACCGCACAGATTGATGGAACTCCGCTGGAAACAAAACGGGCTGGGCCGGAACAGTCCCCGGCTCAAAACTCCAGTCAAACAACAGTTCCACCCAACAAAACAGGAATTCAAATGAATTTTTTCAGCGATGTTTCCTCCATCAGCACAGTGCTTATGACCTTTGCCGTTCTCGTCCTGATATGCGCGTGTTCGACAAAGCTCTCTTCTAAAATCAACATGCCGGTCCTCGTCGTCTTCCTTGCAATCGGAATGCTCGCGGGACCCAAAGGCTTTCATGAAGTGCCTTTCGACGACCCGAATCTGGCAAATGTCATCGGAACAATCGCCATGGCGTTTATCCTCTTCTCCGGAGGATTCGACACAAAATGGTCCTCCATTAAAAATGTGGTCAAGACAGGCGGAATCCTTTCCAGTCTCGGTGTTTTTATGACCGCATTCTTTCTCGGCATCATCGCCTTTTACTTTTTCCGCTGGCAGCTGCCGGATAAGAACCTTACGTTTCTCTGGTGTCTGCTGCTCGGAGCCATTATTTCCTCGACGGACGCCGCCGCGGTCTTCTCCATTCTCCGCTCAAAAAGCGTCAGTCTCAAAGGAGATCTTCAGTCTCTGCTTGAATTTGAATCCGGAAGCAACGACCCGATGGCGGCCTTCCTCACAATCACCCTTGTTCCGCTCGCGCTTCACAGCATGGAGACTCCCGGCAGCAGCGGTCTTGACATCGGGATTTTCAAAGACATCTTTTTGAGCTTCATCGCAAAAATGACGCTCGGCGTAATCCTCGGTATCGCATGGGGAAAAATCGCGGTCTACCTCTTCAATAAAATCAACCTTGACTACGACGGACTCTATTACGTTCTAGGAATCGCCGTCACGCTGTTTTCCTTCGGATTTACAGAACGGTTCGGCGGAAACGGTTTCATGGCGGTCTATGTGACCGGGCTCGTCATGGGCAACAGCAAGTTCATCTATCACAATGGACTCGGGCGTTTCCACGACGGCATGGCGTGGCTGATGCAGGTGATCCTTTTCACCATGCTCGGCTTGCTTGCCGACCCGAAGCTGCTTCTCAAAAACTGGTGGGTCGGGCTTTGCATTGCCGCCGCGCTGATGCTCGTCGCCCGTCCGCTTTCGGTTCTGCTCTGCATGCTCGGAAGCAAATTCAACTGGAATGAACGAATGCTCGTTTCGTGGGTCGGACTGCGCGGCGGAGCTCCCGTCATGCTTGCCACATTCCCGTTGATTCACAAACTTCCCGAATGCGAAATGATGTTCCACATCGTCTTCTTCATCGTTCTGACTTCGGTGATTCTTCAGGGCATGACCATCATGCCGGCTGCGAAAAGACTGAAGCTGGATTTGCCGCTGAAGGTTCATCCGCGCGTTCCGCTGGAATTTGAAAACACCGGAAACATGGACGACGAAATGCGCGAATTTGAAATTCTGCCGAACGCGAATAACATTGTCGGCAAGACGCTCAGGACGCTCGGACTGCCCGCCGGAGCTCTCGTTCTGCTGATCCGCCGCGGGGAAAAATATGTGGTCCCGCACGGAGATACGAAGCTCGAATCCAACGATTCGCTGATGATTCTCGGAAAACCGGAAGTTCTCAAGGAAACCGGCCGTTTCCTCGGAGTCCCCGCCGAATCCTGAGCATGGCATTTCCGGACGGATCCCCCCTTCTCCGTCCGGCTTGCAAATATAAAAAACAATAAACTGAAGGAGAAGGAAAAATGGAAGATTTCTTCAAAAACGTCTGGCAGATGATTGTTGACAGCAATGTCCTCAATCTTGTCGGAGCAGTCCTCGTGCTGCTGGTCGGCTGGCTGATCGCGGTAATCGTCTCAAGCCAGGTCGCAAAACTTGTCAACAAAATCGGCGTTGACCAAAAACTCAACCGCTGCCTTCCGCAGGGAAGCGAGCTGAAAGAGAAGTCCACGGCGAAATTCGTCGGACGCTTCGTCTACTATCTGATTCTGCTGCTCACGATTCTCGGCTGCCTGACAACCCTGAATCTGACCCAGACGGCGGAACCGATTCAGGAGTTTGTCGCGTCTCTGACCTCGTATGCGGCGAAAATCATCGGTGCAGTTGCTCTTGCCTTCATCGCATGGGTTGTCGCAACCGTGCTCCGCTACGGCTCGAACATGTTCCTGCAGATGATTCACTTCGATGAACGCTTCGCCAAGCTCACCGATGAAAAAGAGAACGAAACGCCGCTCAGCGCGACGGTTGCTTCCATCCTCTACTGGGTGGTTCTGCTCTTCTTCCTGCCCTCGATTCTCAATGTCCTGGAAATCAAGGGCATCACGGAACCGATTCAGCAGATGTTCTCCAAGATTCTCGGCTACATCCCGAATCTGATCGCGGCGGCGGCAATTCTCTTCGTCGGTCTGCTCGCGGCGAAAGTCGTCCGCAAGGCGGTTACGGGACTTATCGTCATCTCCCGCGTCGATGCGCTCGGTGAAAAAGCCGGCGTCTCGAAGCTCTTCGGTGACAAGGGGCTTTCCTCCATGATCGGCGTTGTCGCATACGTTCTGGTTGCGATTCCGGTTCTGATCTCCTCGCTCACCGCGCTGAAGATTGATTCGCTTTCCAACTCGGTTGCCGGCTTCTTCGACAAACTTCTGAACGCGACGGGCGACATTCTCGGCGCCGCGCTTCTGATCTTCGTAGCCTTCCTTGCGGGTAGCTTTGTCGCCGGACTCGTCACTCAGGTGTTCGAGAATTTCGGCTTCAACCAGCTCATCGCGAAACTCGGCTTTGCCTCGAAAGATGAAAAGGAATCCAGCCTGCCGTCCGTTATCGTCGGCAAACTCGCATTCCTGACGATCATCTTCATGGCAGCGGTTGCGGCTTCCGACATTCTCGGATTCCTCGAACTTTCGCGTCTGCTCCGCACTTTCATGGAATTCGGCGGCAACATCATCATCGGCGTGATTGTTCTGCTCATCGGCATCTGGATTTCCAACTTTGCCGCTGACGCCATCAAGGGCAAATGCGCGGACATCGTTGTTACCATCGTCCGTGTTGCCGTCCTGATCTTCACCGGAGCGATCGCGATCCACAACATGAACATCGGCGGACCGATCGTTCAGACCGCGTTCACGCTTCTTCTCGGCGCAATCTGCATTGCAGTTGCACTGGCCTTCGGACTCGGCGGACGTGAATTCGCCGCCAGAAAACTCGAAGAGTGGACAAAGAAGTCCGGCAAGAAAGACTGAACCCGAATTGTTTAACCTGACGGCTCCGCTCCCCCGGCGGAGCCGCTTTTCTTTTTTATGCTGACCCTATCCATACCGCAATGGTTTCTGCCGATTCTCGGTTCCGCGCTCGGACTCGGCTTCTATGACATCTGCAAGAAACATGCCGTGCGCGACAATTCCGTCATGCCGGTTCTTTTCTTTGCCACTCTGACCGGTTCGCTGTTTTTTGTTGCCGGCACTGCGCTTTTCGGAGATTTCTCCTCTGCGATCCGCTGTACGCCGCGCATATGGCTGCTGCTTCTTGTCAAATCTTTTCTGGTCGGTTCCAGCTGGACCTGTGTCTATTATGCGATGCGGGACCTTCCGATCTCACTTGCCGCTCCGATCCGGGCGAGCTCGCCGCTGTGGACGTTCATCGGCGGACTCATTCTGTTTCATGAGGTTCCGACACTCTGGCAAGCGGTCGGCATGGTTTTGATCTTTGGCGGATATTACTTTTTTTCTATTCTCGGCAAACTGGAGGGCTTTTCCTTCCGCCGTTCCCGCAGTGTGCATCTGATTCTTCTCGGCACGCTTCTTGGCGCGGCTTCGGCGCTTTACGACAAATATCTTCTGAATTCCGTGCATATCCCGCGTGACACCGTGCAGCTCTGGTTTTCGATCGACCTGGTATTCATTCTTGGTCTTGCGTATCTGATCCGGAGTTTCTTTTTCAGGCAGCAGCACAAATTTCATTGGCGCTGGACGATTCCTGCGACGGGGATTCTGTTAATCGCCGCCGATTTTCTTTATTTTTATGCAGTAAGCATGCCGGACATTCACATTTCGATATTATCCTTGGTTCGCCGCTGCAACTGTATTGTAACGTTCGGTTTTGGCGTCTGGCTGTTTCACGACACGAACATCAAGCGTAAAGCCCTGGCTCTGCTTTTCATTCTTCTCGGCGTCATCATCCTCGCCCTTGCCAAGTAAATGAGGGCGGGGGATAAACGGGATAAGGAAGCGTTCGTTTACGGCAAGTCCCTTGAAGGAGCTTTTTTGTTTTTTATCTGATGCTGGTTGCCTTTGAGAGCGGCAAGCGGATAACCGGGTCGGAGGAAAATATTACACTCTGGTTCCAGGGGAAGTGCTGGTGATTCCGGAATTTCAGACGCATTACGTGAATTCGTCCGCGGGCGGCCGCTCTGCAAAAAGCGGCCGCCCGTGTGTTTTCAGTGTTTGAGAACGAGGTTACGCGATGACTGTCCAGTCCATATCGACGCCGCGTCCCATTTCGACCCACTTCTTGGTGTCGCAGCCGGAGTAGTAGCCGAGCATGCCGGTGGAGTACTGACGGACGAGCAGATCGTCTTTTCCGTCGCCGTCGTAATCGCCCGCGCCGACAATGAACCAGTCGTTGGCGTCGAGCTGGCCGACTGAGGACCAGGTTTCGGCTTTACCGTCTTCGAAGCGGACGATGGAGCCGGTTTCCTTATGGAAGAGAACAATATCATCCTTCCCGTCTCCGTTGAAGTCGCCGATGGCGCGGACGTCCCAGCCACCGCCGAATCCTCCGAGAGAGCTGAAGGAACTGTCGATTCCGACTGCGTAGAAGCCGCCGTTGTTTTCAAAGAGGATTTCATCTTTTCCATCACCGTTGAAATCGCCGGTTCCCTTGAGCGACCAGTTGCGGTCGAATCCGCCGGAGATGGCAACCCAGTTGTCCGTTCCGTCGGTCCATACACCCACGGCTGAAAGGTCGGGCGCATGCCAGACGATGGAGTTTTTCCCGGCGTTTCCGGTGAGATTTCCTACTTTGAGATGCCATTCGATGTTATCGGGGTTGTACAGGACGCTGATGTTCTCCCAGGTGGAAGTGTCGCCGTCCTTGCGGAAGCCGACGTATGCGCCGCGGATGCCGCCGAGAACGACGTTGCCGAGCATGACGATGTCCGCTTTGCCGTTGGAGTCCATGTCATACGCGCCGATGACCTCCCAGTCGGCGGGTTCCATGATGCCCTGTCCCTGCCATTTGTCTTTGCCATCGAGCCAGAAACCGATCTGGTTGTCGCCGCCGGTGTACTGGAACATGACATCGCTGACGTTGTTTCCGTTGATATCACCTTTTGCAGCTTTTCCGGAGACGGGGCTGGTTACGGAGAGCACAAGGCTGGAGTTCTCTTTATTCAGCGTGCATGTGAGGTCGCCGACTTTGAAGACTCCTCCGATCGGAAGCGCGCCGAGCATATTGCCTTTCGTGTCGTAGACCGTGATTGTCTTGTTGAAGGTGAAGACATTCTGAGCAAGAATGTATTTTCCTGTGCGCTGTTTCGCTCCGTCGAGCGTAATGGTGAAGTTTGCGCCCGAGTCGGAGATTCTGGACCAGTCGTTTACGATTGTGATGCCCGGAATTGCGGCTGCAACATCGAAGTTGAGCGTGCTTCCGGAATCGAGATACATGTTGCCACCCAATGTCATTTTTCCGGAAACTTTTGCTCCGCTTTTGACTCTGAGATATGCTCCGGAGTTGAGGGTCAGTATATCCGCTGTTTCGCCTTCGTTCAGATACGCATTGCCGTTGACGGAAACATCATTGTACTTGTTTGCCGAGCCGATGGAAGCATATTCCGTATGTTTGTTCATTGTAAAGCCGTTGAGGACTCCGCCGGCTTCCAGAACAATCTGGGTTACGGACGCTGCAGAGGTGTTTACGTCCAGAGTGCCGCCGGAGGAGACTGTGAGACCGGAAGCATTTCCAGCGGCAGAGATGCGTGCCGAACCGCCGGAGGTGATGGTGAGCTGCGAAACGGACGCACCCTGGTAGACCTGAAGAACTCCGGCCAGGGTTCCGCCGGTTATCGAGGTTTTGGCAAGAGCGCTCAGCCAGCCGCCCGAATAGACGGCTCCAAGAGTGGTCTTTGCGGCGACCAGCGTTGCTCTTCCGCCGCTGCTGATGAAGAGATCGGAAACCGTTGCGGAAGTGACCGCCATTGAGCCGATGACGCTCACTCTGGACACAGACTGTCCTTCATAGAGCTTTGCATTGGCGCCGGAAGAGACAACCGAGGAGCCGATGGATATGTTGGCGAGGTTGTCGAAAACCTGCGTCCGTTTCAGAGAGAATCCGTTCAGCGAACCGCCTGCGGAAACAGTGACATTTGTAACGAGTTCTCCATTGGAACCGATCAGGAAAAGCGTTCCGCCGACGTTGATTTTGATATCGGTGAGCGTCCGGGAGCGGTCGCTGTCAGTAATCAGGCGTCCGCCGGAGTTGACGATGATTCCGGAACCTTCGGCGAAGCCTTCAAAACGGGCGCTTCCTCCGGAGCTGATGTTCAGATTGGTTGTTCTGCCGTTCAGTGCGTTCAGGTATCCTCCGTTGAGAATATCGGATTGATCCAGTAATCCGCCGGAAGAAAGGGCTCCCGAACCGTAAAATTTGATGTTACGGGCGGTTGCCCCATTGTAGACGGTCATGCTTCCGGTTGCAGCGATCTGTGTATTCGCGAGATATCCTCCGGATCTGACATACATCGTTCCGGAAACGGTGGTCATGGCGGCGGATTGTCCGGAATAGAGGTTTGCATAAACTCCGGAAGAGACAACTGCATTGCTGAACAGCAGCGAGGAGCCCTGCGGGAGTGTTATGTCTGTATTGAATGTGAAGCCGTTGACGGTGGCTCTGGAGCTGCAGGTGAGACCGCCGGTGTGAATGGAGGCTCCTTCGGCCAGATAGGCGCTTCCTCCGGCGTAAATTGTTCCGTTGACTTTTGCTCCGCTGGAGATCTGAGCCACGCCGGTGTTGTGAACATAAACTCTGGAGATGATTGCTCCGGAGGTGGCTGTCAGAGTTGCGCCGGAGATGTTGATGCTGGAGGCGACACCGTTGCTTTTGACGTCGATGAGTGTCCCGGAGGAAGCATTGAGAGACTGTACGCGTCCGTTGTTAACCTCGATCGTTGCGCCGGCCGCCTCGATGCCGTAGGCGCTTCCTCTGACCATGAGGTATGCTCCGGAGCGGAGGGTTGCAGAGGTGAGGTTGGCACCGGATGAGATGACTGCGCGTCCGCCGCTGGAAACGGTTGCGTTGGCAAGGCGTCCGCCGCTGGTGACTGTTACGTTTCCGGAGTTGAAGATGGTGATTTGATTAAGGTTTGCTCCGTAGGTCGCGGATACGTTCCCTGAGGTTTTCAGATATGTGACAGATCCTCCGTTACCGACTTCAAGCAGAGCGTTCGCGTAGAGCGTTGCGGAGGATACTGTCGCGCTCTGCACTTTTGCTTTCGCGTATGAGGAAAGTGTGAGATAGCTGGCATATCCTGCGTAAAACGTTGCGTTCCAAGCGGAAGAATTGTTTAAATTTGCGGAGTTTCCGGAGAGCTTAATATCCTGGGCGCTTCCTCCATAGAGAAGTAATTTGCCGAATGCGTTCACGGTCGGACCGTAGGAGAATGCTCCGGAGTTTACTTCGAGTTTTCCTGCGCTGGAGACTGTTATGTAGTTTGCGGAAGCTCCGGATGATACGATGAGGGAGGCGGAGTCTCTGACTCCGGTGCTTGTGACGAGTCCGCCGGAGCTGACACGAGCCGTAGCACCCCCGGCAATCAGTGAGGAGGTAAGTGTTCCGTAAACGTACAGCTGATCGAAATTGCTTACCACGAGCCCGGATGAGGTAACGCCTTTTTTGATGGTGGACGATGCCGCATAAACCTGCACAGGCTCAAGCCCGTTTTCAGGAACGGTCATGATGCCGCTTTGAAGTGTTGCTGTCATAAAATTCTCTCCTTTTGTTGCTTTTTATTGAATTTTAGAATGAATATGAGGCAGGAGAGAACCACATGGCTGCAGAGATATAAAGTAATAGTCATGGTAACCTGTCTCCTGATGTTTTTTTGTTACTATACAGCGAAATATAAGAATGTCAAATATTTTTTTGACATAGATCAATTTGCATAGCAATAGACGCAGTTGTGGCGGCAGGTGGCGTAAGTGCCGATGTCGCGCGAAACGGCACAGCCGCATTCCGGACGCTGACTGCGGTCCTTCGTCCGCTTGATGATGTGTCCGGTGAGCGTTTCGATGAGATCCGGATCGATGCAGTGTGCGGGCTCGATTCCGGCTGAGGTCAGGTCAAGCGCTTCCGCACAGGCGGAAATGCGGAGTCCGCGCGATCGCGCCGTTGCGGAAAGCTCGGCGGCAAGGTCTAGCATCTCCGCTTCCGAAGGTTCCCGGAAGACGCGGCATTCCGGACGGCGCAGGCATTTTCCGTAAAAATCCATAAAGGAGATGATGCACTGTTTCGTGTGCGGCGCGAGTGCATCGGCCATCCGGCGGAACATTTCGCAATGCCGTTCCGCAGTCCATTCCGCGGAGAAGATGACCGGATCGTAACGCCAGATCACCTTTCCCGCTCCGATCTGTTCCGAGAGGGAGCGGAAAGTCTGGAGAATGCGCCGTTTCGGCGGGAGATTCCGCTCAATATCCGCGCCGTAGGGCGTGATGGTGAACTGAAAATAAAAGCGGTATCCGCGTTCCTCCAGTTCCGGTAGAAACGGCAGAAGCGGTTCCGGATTCTTGCTCCAGAAGACAATGCACTCCACATCCGCCGGGGCGAGCGACAGCCGTGTCTCCCGTCCCGAATACGGATTGCGGACGGTGCGGAATCCGGCGCGGATCGACTCCATGAATTCCCGTGCGAAAAACGCCGGAATATCGGTGCGCCTGCTTGCGGAAATAATCATGGAGTCCTCTCCTTAAATAAAATCCGGACGTTCGGGAAGGGCGGACAGACATTGGCATCGGGAATGTGGAGTGAGGCCAACAGCCGTCCATCCGCCCAACCGTAGCCGGCGGCGATTCCGGACATTTCCGGCTCCTTTCTGAAAAAATAGGTGTTTGATTTTTTATAACACGGTTTCGGAAAAATGCAAGCTGTGGAATGTTTTTTGTGTTCTTTACAGAAAAAATCGCTCTCTATCTGAGCGGATTTGATAAGAATGATTTTTATTCAATAGATAATGAGTTTTTTAAATATAAGTTAATCGGAGAATGGAAATTTTCCAGATGCTTACTTACATAGAACAGAGAGAAGATGGTTGCATGGTGAAATACTGTATTGGAATGGAGGTTCTGTTTTGAGTAAAGATGATCTTTGATGCTTGACAAATTTGTTTTTTGGTGTATATTATTGTGCTAGAAGTGAGAGATTATTTGAGCGTTGCTCTTTGGCTTGATGGTTAAATGTAGCGATTCTCTCTCATTGTAAAACTTGTAATTTATGTTGAGTATGAAAGGGGAAGATGACTATGTCTACACTTGGACAGGGAAAAATAGAAGAAGTAAGAATCTGCAACAGTTGTGATTTTTTGTCAGGAGATATGTCAAAAAATTCAGAAGCGAGCCTTTATGAATTTTCTTATTCAAATAGTTTTAATGTTGCATCTTCAGATGTGAAAACTATTGCAAATAGTAAATATTGCAGTAGTGGAACTGCTGTAGTTCAGAGTAGCGGTACTTTAAAGCTGGAGAATGTCGAATTTGTAAATAATAGCCGTGGAATGTTTCTTGAGAACACTGTTTTGGAAGGAAATTCTGTTACCTTTACCAGTCAAACCAGTGGAGGAATTGTACAAAATGGTGGAAATATGCGACTTAGTAATGCTAGTTTTGTGGGTAATGTAGTTCGTTCTTCTGGAACAAATAAATCTGTTGTGGCATTAGGTGGTGCTGTTTTAAAATCAGGTGGACTCTTGGAAATAACTTCGGGGACGTTCGCGAAAAATGGAGCGTCTGCTTATTCCATCGTTTCTGCTAATACATCAGCTTTTGCTTATGGAGGGGCTGTTCTGCTTCAAAATGGAGATTTAAAATTACAGGCTGTTCGTTTTTTGTCAAATAATGTTTCTGCTTATGCTGATGGAAAAAACACAACATCTTTAGATGGGTCTTCTTATGCATCAGGAGGAGCCGTTGCAGGCTCTTATGGCAGTATGACTTTTAATTCTGTTGATTTTTTAGGGAATTATGCATCAGCATGTGCAGATGTATCCGCATATGCCTACGGAGGTGGGGTTGCAATGAAGACTGGGAGTATGCTTCTGTCTTCTACTATTTTTGCAAGTAATTATGTTTCAGCATATTCTTTTTATGATAAATATGCCAGAGTTTCGGCTTTTGGTGGAGCAATGTCAATACAATCAGGAACAGTTGATGTCTTAAAAACAACTTTTGAAAATAATAAGGCTTTAGCTTCTGCTTCTGGATATAATCCTTTGACTTGTGCCAAAGGAGGAGGTATTTATCAAATATCAGGAAATATGGTATGTGACAATGGTATTTTTACTTCGAATATTGCTTCAGCAAAATATGCTCAAGGAGGGGCCATATATCATTCAAATGGAAGTATTCAGATGAATGATGTTACCTTTTCGGGCAATAGTGCATATGGATATGGAAGTATTTCTGGAGGCTTTTGTTCTGGAGGAGCTATTAATAAAAATGGAGGTAATATGAAGATTGCCTCTGCTTCATTTATCGGAAATGTTGCATCAGCATTCGGTGATGGGCCTGGAGATGGATATAGTTATGGGGGTACAATTAATATAGAGAATGCAGAAGAAATGTTTATTTCTTCTGCAAAGTTTTCAAGGAATCTTGCTGCTGCTACAGGTGATGGTTCTTGTTATGGAGGTGCTGTTAATGCAAAAAATGTTGAGCGTATTGTAATTTCATCGGCTGGGTTTTATGAAAATATTGCATTGGCTTCTGGTTATAAAGATGCTGCATCAGCTTACGGTGGAGCAGTTAATGCTGCTGGTTGTAAAGATGTCGAGATTGATACTGTTGTTTTTCGTAATAATTCTGTATATGGAAGCAATGTCTTAGGTTATGGAGCTCGTGGCTATGGAGCTTATGGAGGAGCTGTTTATGTTGATGGAGGTGTAATAAAATTTACAAATACCGTATTCTTGGAGAATAAGGCCAATAGTGGTAAGGCATATGGTTATGGGGGGGCAATCTACCTTGCAGATGGTTGCATGGGCACTTACACAGTTACGAATGGTATGGTTGTTGAGAATATAGGAAATAATGCTTCCTGTGGAGGCTTTTTATATTTGGGCTTAGAATCAAAACTGACTTTTTGTGCTCAAGATTCCGCCAAAATAATCATTGGGAGTTCGAGTTTGGCGACAGATTCTATTGCAGGGACTGGAACATTGCTGAAAACAGGCAATGGCACAATGACGATTCATTCTGATATTTCCGGATTTTTGGGGCAGTGGCGCATTGTCAAAGGTCGCCTTGAACTTCTATCGCGTGCTCGTTCGATGTCTCTGGACAATTGGAATGTGGCTGCCTCTGCGGAAGTCGTGTTTGGTGATTTTGATGATTCGCTAACGATCAGCATGCAAAAAACGTTCGGGTATATTGATCTTGGAAATGGCGCAAACAATATTTTCGTTGGAGCTGAAACTTCTTTTACAGAACTCAAATCCGGAGCCGGAAACGATATAGTTACCTTTGATGACACAGTTCGAGTTGGTTCTATCAATCTCGGGGCGGGAAGCAATCAAATCTATGTTAACAGTAAGTTGACCATTGGTTCTAGTATTATCCTCAATATTGACGGGGCGACGAATTTTGTTGTTGGGACGGAGGCTTCAATTGCAGATAATACATTAACCGCCGTTTTTCGGAATTCTTCTGCCAATCTTGGAACTGCAGGTTATAATTGGACCAATCTTATGAATGTACAGAAAGTGCGGATTCAGGTGTCGTCAGATAAAACGTTCGACAGTCCGCAATTTACTTTGCTGCTTGAAAATGGCATAAAGGACTTTACATTGAAATCGGACAAGGAGAATTATGTCCGACTACAGATTTTTGATGGGAAAAACTGGACTACTAGTTTGTTTACAGATGCCGTTGCGCCTGATCAAGTGACAGGGCTTCAGTCTGTGGCGTCGGAAAGAACTGTGGCTGTCGTTTGGGATGCGTCATCCGACAATCTTGGCGGAAGTGGAATTCAATATTACACAGTGCAGGTCGCATCGGATTCTGACTTTACTGTTGATCTTAAAACATACAATGCAGCAGATACTTATCAGCTCCTTTCAAGTTTTGCTTCCGGTATGAATTACTGGCGTGTCCGGGCTGTGGATTACGCGGGGAACATTGGCGCTTGGAGCGCTGTTTCGAGCTTTAATTCAGATGTGATTCCTCCGACAAATCCTTCGGATCTTTCTGTAAATGTGGATCGCCAGAATGCATTATTGAAATGGAGAGAAAGCTCGGATCACGGATCTGGTGTAAAAGAGTATATTGTGACTTGGTGGAACGGTTCCTCAAAGCATTCGGCAACAACCTCTTCAACAGGTTATTTGATTACCGGGCTTGCAGAATCTGGCTGGAGCTGGAGTGTTCAGGCCGTTGACAATGCTGGCAACAAGTCGGATATCGTATTCGGACGGTCTTTTAATGTTCTTGGAACAAATACTACTACAGTGAAGAATGACATCAATGGCAATCAGATCAGCGATGTTATCTTCCAGTTTACTGGCGGCGATAATCAGATTGGGTTCTGGATGGATGGAAAGGCTCTGTGGCGAGGTCAAGGGCTCGCAGAGCCTGCGGATTGGAAAGTCCTCGGAGCGTACGATATGAATTCAAATGGTAAAGCTGATGTTGTCATGTTGGGGAATGTTACCGTCAATGGTGTGAAAGGTGCGTATATCGGTTACCGCAAGGATGGTGATATGGAAACATGGGAGAATATCAGTTATCTGACGAATTCCGATAATATAAACTGGAATATAAAGATTGGGAATGTTACAGGAAATGCCGCAAAGAATTCGATTGTCTGGCATGCGGCCGAACTTGGCGTTCTCGGGGTGTGGACCGATGGTACCGATAACTGGATTTCTCTCGCGACCGGGTTTGATTCCAACTGGAAGATGATTGGAACAGGGGATTTTGGTGGCAACAGCAGAGATGAAATTCTTTTCCAGAATGGCTCCTCCTTCTATACAACAGATATTGATGGCAATTTCCGTGTGCTTGGCGGACTTGGTGAAGGGTGGAGCGTTAAAGCTATCGGTGATTTTCAGGGGGATCACAAGGAGGATATCATTTTGGAACATGAAGCAACCGGACTTTGTGCACGACTTGAAAATGGGCTCGCTTCTCAATACTTGATCTTAGGGCAGCTTGATACTTCTGACTGGTTTATCTGCGGAGCCGGAGACTATGATGGTGATGGAAAAGATGATTTGTTGGTTCGTCAGCATTCAACAGGAATGCTCGGTTATTACTCTGGCGGAGATTTTTCAAAATGGAATGAAATGGGGCGCGGAGTTGATATGAACTGGGCTGTGATTGCCTGAATCTTTCTTTGGGAAAGCGATAAAGGCTGAGCAAGGAGATGGTTGATCCATATCGTGCTATCTGTTACTTTTTCCGGAAAAGTTCGCGGATGAGGGCGGAGATCTCCGGCTCAATGAGGGCGGAACCGACGACGAGAACCATTCCGCCGATCTGGCAGAGCGTAATCGTCTGGGCGAAAAACAGCCAGCCGAGAAGCGCGGTCAGCATCGGAGTGAAATAACCCGAAACTGCGAGCAGCCCGGTGGAAATGTAGCGCTGGGCATTGTTCCATGAGAAGAACGCGAGCGCGGTCGGAATCAGTCCGAGATAGGCTGTGCAGAGAATATCCGGAAGCAGTGCTGGAATATGGACCGGAAAGCCCGCCGCAAGCTGGAAGAGCAGAATCCAGAGTCCGGCGAAAAGAACGCTCCATGAGGTGTAAAGCAGACCGCCGATCCGTTTGATTGTCCGGTGGGCGAGCACGGTGTAGAGCGCCCAGCAGAACGCGCCGGCGAACACCATCGCGTCGCCAAAGGAAACGGAACTGATAGTCAGTCCTTTTGCGCTGATGACTTTCAGCACAAGCATGCTTCCGGCAAAACCGGCGCAGAGACCCGCGGTCTGAAGCGCCGAGGTCGGATTCCGCAGAATGAAGAGTCCGAGCACGAAGATCATCAGAGGGGCCTCCGCCTCCAGCAGCGAGGCGTTGACGACCGGAATGCCGAGACTCTGTCCGTAAAACAGAAACACGCTCATTCCGGCGGCGAAAATACTCTGGAAAATCAGATGAAACCAGTCTTTCCCGCGAATCTCCGCCCAGGGATGTTTGCGGTTCGCAACGGCAAAAACAAGGAGCATGACAACGCCCGCCATCAGGAAGCGCAGCTGCGCCATGCTGTAGCAGTCGACATTGCCGCGAGTGACCAGGAAGCTGACCGCCGGGAAAAGCGTTCCCCAGCACACAACACTGACCGCCGCCCAGAAAATCCCCGGAACAGCGGGATGTGTTTTTGTGAATTCAGAAAGATTTGCGCTCATAGTTTGTCCTCTCATAGAATCCGGTAATATACCATCGGATGCCGTGCTTTTCAATCAGATAAATTCCGCGGGGATGATGACGGAGCGCGGTTTGCGGCGTGTGTTGATGGCGTGGATCAGCTGTTCGGCAATCTTGATTCCGCATTCGCGGCGCGGGACTCTGACTGTATGGCGACCGGACGGGACGCCGGGGAGGGGGAGCCCGTCGCAGCCGATGACGGGGATGCTGATGTTGTGTTCGCGGAGCCCCTGGAGAATTCCGGGCAGCTGGTGGTCGTACGCGGCTATGAGGGCGTCCGGACGGGTTCGTTCGAGGAGATTTTCGAGCGCGGAGGCGCCGCTTTCCGCGAGCGGGCGGACGTTTTCGATGAGCGCGGGATCAGTCTGGCGGTATCGCTGAAGAGCCTTGAGATAGGCGTCGAACTTCCGCATCTGCTGGAGATTGACATAGCTCCGGGTCTGCCCGATGAAGGCGATTTTTGAACAGCCCTGCGCGATGAGCCAGTCCACGGCGTCGCGGATGCCGTCTGTGAAATCGAACGCGACTTGCGGAATTGCGGGATCATCGACGGGGTCGCATGCGGAAATGAACGGGACATGGGCGGCGGCGATGCGGTCGAGCACATGTTTTTCGCCGATTCCGAGCACGATTTTCCCTGTGGAAGCGCAAAGGGAGAAGCGGTCGAGACGCAGCAGTCCTGTTTCGGGGTCGGATTCGAGCATATTGAGAATGGTGCGGTATCCGGCGGCGGAGAGTTTCTGCATCATGCCTTCCCAGATTTCGTTCCAGAAGGGGTGAGTGAAGATGGTTGTGAAACCCTCGAAGATGACTTCGATCATGCGTTCTGGATAGAGTTCTCTGCGGTTCTGGATGATGCGTGTTCCCGCCCGTTTTTTGCGTTCGAGCAGTCCCGCCTCGACGAGTCTTGCAACGGCTTTGTTTGCGGTTTTGATATTGACCCCGAATTCCTCCGCGAGGGTGAGCGTGTTGGGCAGCCGGTCGGTGTAGACTCCGTCCGCGATTCTCCGTTTCAGCTCCTCCGCAATATGCGCCTGTTTGTATTCCATGACTTACGCCTGACAGAATCCTTTATTGAAATTTCAGAAAAGATAGCACATGTTTTCGGAAAAACAAGAGATGAAAAACAGATTCGGAAATAAAGAACATGGTCACCGGCTCGGCCGGTGACCATGCGGGGATCGAGCGATTGCTCCGGAGGCAATCGCTCTCGGTGAATCAGTGGCGGATTATTCGCCGAAATATTTCTGATCCATCAGTTCCTTCTCGATCAGCTTGATCTGCGTTTCCATCAGCGGTGCAGAGTAGATCGCACGCTTCTCAGCAATGCCGCCTTTCTCCATCGCTTCGCCGAGGAACTTGTTCGCGGCAAACAGATCGTCAATCGACTCGCGGACGTTGAAGCGTCCCGGGGTGGTCGGCAGCGGGGGCCAACGGGAGTCGGAAACGTATGCGGATGTCACAGCCTTCATCGCCTTGTCAAGCTCCGGCGTGTTGCCGATGTGCTTGCGGACCGCGACAATGCCGTCGTAGACCATGCGGCAGACCGGGTCGAAGATCAGAGAATAGCTCGTGTTCGCCCATGCCTTGTAGGTTCCGCCATGCCATGCGGCGCCGTTTTCGATGTGGTCGATCAGATCGTTCTTGATCAGCTCTGTGGCGTTGTTGATCACTTCACCCGGAGTGGTGAGTTCGTAGCCGATGCTCTTCGCCATGTCGAGAAGCTCTTTGAAGCGCTGGACGGACTTCGGTTCCGGCTCGAAGAAGCGGGCCTGGTTGAACTGCTTCACATAGAAGTAGGCGGAAGAACCGATGTATTCCGCATCTTCCGCGTACGGCATGATGAAGGAACCGGTCTGCGCAATGCGCGGCTGCCACTTCAGGAACATTTCCTTGATTTCGTCGAGGCTGACCGGAGTTTCGCGGCAGCCTTCCGTCGCGCCCATCAGGTACCAGAGCATCGGGTTTGCCATGCAGTCGGAGCGGAAGACCATGCGGAGACCGTTCGGAGCAACCGACGGATTCGTCAGGTACTTCAGGAATTCCGGCTTGTCCTTGATGTATTCTTCAATCTTGAAGAGGTGGTTCTTGTTGGAGTGACCCTGAACGTCATATTTGAGCCCGGTCGCCTGACGGATTTCCGGGAAGGAGAGGAAGAAGCTGTCGGCGTCCATGACGAGGTTTTTGTAGCCGGCTTCCTTGTAGATTTCGGGGAGGTAGGAGGCCCAGCCGCACTCCGGATTCCATCCGGTTTCGGGGCGGACGCCGGTGTATTTTTCCCATGCTTCAAGACCGTGCTTGAGGGTGTCCAGTCCGATTTCCGGCGGAACGTTCGCGAGCATCACGTGGATGAACGGGGATGCAACCGGTTCAATTTTGCCTTCCTTGACCAGTTCACGGAGGAGGGCGAGGACGGCCGGAGCCTCCTGATCCATCACTTCAAGCGTTCTGCCGGAAGCCTCGAACGCGACTTTGTAATCGCCGTCGCGGACGAGTTCAAAAAGCGGGCGGTAGCAGTTTTCGCAGACCCATGCGCGGCGCTTCGGGTCGAGCTGCGAATACTGGATGTTCGCATGAGGCATAAAAATGACTTGCGGTTTGTTCGACATTTATTTGTCTCCTTTATTTAGGTTGGTTGTGAATGTATTCTTCTGTTTCAAGCCTCGTGCGCTTTCAGGAAGTTCAGGCTGCGGGTCATGCCGTCTTCGACGTCTTCGGGAAGTTCGTACTCGATCATTGCGGGACCGTCGAACTCCTTGAGAACTTCCATGAGCCGCGCCCAGTTGAGGCGTCCTTCTCCGCACGCCGCCGGGCGCACGCCGCCTTCCACATCGCGGAAGTCCTTGAGGTGGACATAGGCGATGGCTTCCTTGAACTGACGGAAGAATCCGACGGCGCAGGTGGTTCCGACCGCGGTCAGATTCGCGGGGTCATAGGCGCAGGAAACACCCGTCTTCACGATCTCTTTCCAGATATCGGTACGGGTGGATGTACTGTTGAAATGCACGAGCGCGCCGTTATCCAGGCATGCGACTCCGCCGTGGGTTTCCACGCAGAGACGGACGCCGGTGTTTTTTGCGTAATCGCTGACTTCCTTCAGCGCTGCGAGCATCTTCACGAGCCGATCGCCGATGACCACACTGTCGGAATTGAATCCGGCGAAGATGCGGAGATAGCGGAGACCGAGCTTTGCGGCGATGTCGATGACTTCCTTCACCTTCTTGACCTGTTCGGCAACGTCGTCGCCGGTGAAGTCGTTTCCGGTGCAGCCGCACTCAAGACGGATTCCGTACTGGCGGAACAGCTCCTTCACATGTTCGATCTGCGCATCGGTTGCGCCGAGCTGAAGGGCGTCCTTGTCATAGTTCGCAATGGAGAATTCCAGCAGTTCCAGTCCGAGCTTTTTTGTGAGGGCGAGCTGGGATTCGAGGGACTCTTCGCGGAGTCCCCAGGCGGCGAGACCGTACCGCATCAGAGATCCCTCCAGTCGAAGAGAACCTTGAAGCAGTTCATGCCCTTTTCGGACTGGTATTCGAACGCCTCTTTCGCTTTTCCGGCGGGCCAGATTTCGTAGGGAAGATGCGTGGTGTCGATTTTGCCTTCGCTGATCCACTGGAGGATCTGTCCTTTTGCACGCCACTTCATGGCGCAGGTCATGGACATATTGACGTTTTTGACGAACCAGCGGTGATAGTGGTCGAAGAGGAGTTTTTCGGGGTAGTCGCCGTTGAGGTGAATGTAGCCCGGCTCATCGTCATCCGCCCATCCGCCGTCCTTGATGAACTTGTAGAGGATTCCCGGAACCGCGGGGTTGCCGGAACATTCGATGATTTTGTCCGCCTTTTTGCCGTTTGTGAGCTCTTCGAGCTTTTTGATTCCGGCTTCATCGGGAGTGATGACGAAGTTCGCGTAATGCTTTGCGATTTCCTGACGGTAGGGATGCGGTTCGGCGATGATGATTTTCGCGTTCGGGGATTTGATGCGGATGATCTGCGCCGCGCCGATGCCGTTCATGCCCGCGCCGAAAACGAGAACCGTTCCGGTGTAATCGGGGGTGAGTCCGAGACGTTCCACGCCTTTGAGGGAGACGCAGAAGAGGTAAGCGAGGACCGCCTGTTCATCGGTGACGTTGTCGGGGATCTTGCAGAGGGGATCGCCCGCGCCGCCGGCGTTTGCGGAGTCTTTGTGAACAATCTGGGTTCCGCCGCCCCATGCCGCGCAGACGTCCATGTAGGTGCGGCATTCGTTGATCATGACGCGGTCGCCTTTTTTGAATCCGGGAGCGTAGGAGCCTTCTTCGAGGACGATACCGATGTTTTCATAACCGGGGACGAGAGGATACCAGCACTGCTCGGGGTGCTGCATTCCATGGTAGGTTTTCATGTCGGTGCCGGTGCTGATGGCGCTCATCAGGGTTTTGCAGACGACGGTGTCCTCGCGTTTCGGGGTCAGGGTCACTTCACGGAACGCCGCTTCGCCGGGACGTTCGATCACAGTTGCCATAGTTTTCACGAAAGACATAATTCACCTTCCTTGATTTATGAGGTTGTTCGTGTATGGATATATTATAGAGTAGTTTACCCGCTTTTCAAGAGAACAAAAGGGAAACAGGCTGGTTTTAATCAGATTTTTCTGTTTTTTGATATATGGTTTTTAAAGGACTGCCGCGGAAACGGCGTTCCGCGGCGGTTCATGAAAGGTTATTGCTTTTCGGCGTAGGCTTTGTTCAGCGCGGCGCGCATGGCCTCGACAGGGGCGGGACGTCCGGTCCAGAGCTCCAGAGAACGTGCGCCCTGATGCAGAAGCATTGCGAGTCCGTTTGCAAACGGAATGCCGCGGCGTTCGCATTCGCGGACAATCGGGGTTTTCTTGTAGATCGTGTCGTAGACCCTGATTGACTGCGGAAGAAGCGAGAGATCAATCGGGGCGGGATCGTCGGGTTTGAGTCCGAGGCTGGTGCACTGGATGACCACATCCGAGGCGTTCAGAAATTCGGAAATCCGCGCATTGTCGTCAATGGTGCAGGTCCGCACATCGGTTCCGTAAGCGGTGCGCAGTTTTTCCGCGAGTTCATCGGCTTTGGCGACCGTGCGGTTGATGAGGAGAAGAGCCTGCGCGCCCTGCGAGGCGAAATATGCTGCGGCTGCATGGGCGGCGCCGCCGCAGCCGATGAATGCGATGCGTCCGCCGCGGACATCGAACTGAAACGCCTCTTTCAGCGCCTGAGCGAGCCCGTAGCCGTCGGTGGTGTCGCCGTAGAGACGTCCGCTTTTGACGGTGACGGTGTTGACGCTTCCCGCGACCTGAGCTTCCTTCGAGATGTGGTCGAGGAAGGGGAAAATCGCGTTTTTGTGGGGGACGGTGATGTTGAATCCGGCAAGCCCGCGGCGCGCCTGTTCGGTGAATTCCTTTAGATCATCGTGCCGGACATGTTCCGCGAAGTATTCCGCATCAAGACCGAGGGCTTTGATTCCGGCGTTCTGCATGGCGGGGGAGAGCGAATGGGCGATCGGATCGCCGATAACTGCAAATTTTATCATTTTTTTCCTCTATGCGGATTTGTTTCACCGCGTTTATCGTGTATATTGCTCTATATTAACATAGGTGCGTTTTATGAAAAGTCAACTGGAAAATGAACTTGCGCTTGCGCGCGGGCTCATAAATGAATTTATAACGGATGATCCGTTTCCGTCGCAGATCCGTCCGGAGGCGCTGCGCAAGGCTGTGCGGCTCTATCCGATGCGGGGGGGCAAACGGCTTCGTCCGGTTCTCGCGCTCTGGTCCTGCGGCGCGGTCGGCGGCGATCCGGTGCGTGCGCTCAACGCGGCCGCCGCGTGCGAAATCTTCCATAACTGGACCCTCGTTCATGATGACATTATCGACTGTGACGAGGTGCGGCGCGGAAAGCCGACCTGTCACATGGAACTGCGGAAGGAGGGCTCAGCGCGGTTCGGGCTGCTTCCCGGCCGTGCGGAAAAATACGGAACGGATTTTGCCATTCTGACCGGAGACGTTCAGCAGGCGTGGGCTTCGGATGTTCTGCTGCGCTCGACCGACCGTGGCGTTTCCGCTGAAACCGCGCTTGCAATGGCGCGGAGAATGCAGTCTTTTCTCAACCGGGAGCTCATTTCCGGCGAAGCGCTGGATGTTGAATTTGAGTACCGCAAGGTGCTTCCGCCGAAAGCGGAGGTGATTGACATGATCCGCGGCAAGACGGGGGCTCTGCTCGCGTTTTCCGCCGAATGCGGCGCGATGGTGGGACTCGATACGCCCGACTGGACCGCAAAGCCGGCTGCCGCGCTTGCGGAGTTCGCTTCGGAACTCGGATATGCATTCCAGCTCTGCGACGACCTGCTCGGCGTTTACGGCGACGAGGCGACGTTCGGCAAACCGCTCTGCTCGGATTTCCGCGAGGGCAAGCCGACCGTTCTTTACCTGGAAGCTCTGGAGCGTCTGACCGAATCCGGACGCGCCGAACTGGCGGCGCTGATGAAGCGGCCGGCGTATACGGAGGCGGACATTGCGAAAATCCGCACTCTGCTGGAAGAATGCGGCGCGCGTGCGGCGGTTGTCCGTGCGGCGGAGGAGTCGTCGGATAAGGCAATGGCGAATCTCTCTTCGCTTCCCGAAAACAAATACCGTTCTCTGCTGGAAGATCTGGCGGAGGACCTGCTGAAACGAAATGTCTGACCTTAAAATACAGGAGAAACAAACATGGCACACAAAAGAGTTGAATTCATGGGCTGGAAGAACTGCATTGAGATCTCCAGCGGCAAGCTGAAACTGATCGTTGCGACGGAGATCGGACCCCGTATCGTGGGCGCGTTCTTTGACGGCTCCGACAACCTTTTCCATATCTTCCCGGAAACGGCGGGACAGACCGGCGGCGACGAGTGGAACAACTACGGCGGACACCGTCTCTGGCACTCTCCCGAGGACAAGATCCGCACGCAGACCATCGACAATTTCCCGGTTGACGTCAAGGACACCGCGAAGGGCATCACGCTTCATGCCGGTCCCGATGCGAACGCCGGAATCGAGAAGACGATTGAAATCATTCCGGTCAAGGGCGATTCCTTCAAGATTGTGCACACCCTGCGCAACTGCAACCGCTGGGACGTCGAGCTTGCCGCGTGGGGCATCACGGTGATGGCTCCGGGCGGAAAGGCGATTATTCCGATGCCGCAGGGCGATCCCGAAGCGCTGCTTCCGAACACTTTCATTTCCCTCTGGCCGTATGTGACGCTTTCCGACGGCAGAATCCGTTTCGGTTCCAAGTACACGCTTGTTCAGCAGGATTCCAAGTGCGGACCCGCCAAGATGGGCTGCAACTGCGAAGACGGCTGGATCGCCTACCAGAACAAGGGAATCACCTTCATCAAGAAGTACGAGCACTTCGTCGATGCGGAGTATCCGGACAACGGATGCAGCGTCGAGTGCTACACCAATGACCAGATGCTGGAAATCGAAACCCTCAGCCCGCTCTATCAGCTCGCTTACGGGGAAGAGGTTCAGCACACGGAAGTCTGGAGTGCGCTCCGTCTCAGCAAGGAAATCCTTGATGAAGCGGATGCCGAACTGGTCTTCGGCTGATGCGTTTCCCCCTGTGTTATCTTCCGCTTCTGCTCTCCGTTCCGCTTGCCGGCGCGGAGAGCTGGAATGTGCGCATTGAACCGTCGCTTGACGGGGAAATCGTTGCAACTGCGGCTGCGGATGCGTCTGCGGCCGTGCGGGAGAAGACGGGGGACTGGCGCGGAATCGACCTTCCGGAAAAAGCTCCGGTCTGGGTCGCTTCCGTCTTTTTGAATGCGGACGGTTCGCTGAAAGAGTCCGTCCGTCTGCGTTCGGGACCGGGCGTGATTTATCCCGCATATCATTACAGCCGTCCGGAAGGTCCGGAGAAGGTCCGGATTCTGGAACGGGCGTATGACGGCGCCTGGCTCCGGATTGCTCCGCTGCGCGGTCTGCGCGGGTATGTGCACAGCCGCTTTTTCCGGGAATCCGTCGAACATTCCACGCCCTCCGTTCCGGTGAAACCGGATGAGAAGATCCGGCGCGACAATTATCTTATGACCGTGGAAGGCATCCCGGTCCGCCTTTCGGAACCGGTCGGTTCCGCCTCATATGAACTGATACTGGAAATCAACGGCAAGAAACTTCCGATCGGCTATCTGCTTTCGCCCCGTCTGAATCTGAACCTGTGGGAAAACCGCATGGTGAGGATCACCGGACGCCAGCTGTGGGTGAAAGGCATCCGGCGCCCGTTCTGGGAGATAGAGAAAGTTTCGCCGTCCTGGAAATAATCAGAACGGCAGTTCCTGCTGATCATCGGTGATTTTGCGCGCTCCGCGCCGCACTCCGTTCGGATAGAGCGGGGGAGTGAGACCGAACATGCGCCACGATTTATCCGAAACGATACGTCCCTGCGGCGTGCGCATCATGTATCCTTCCTGAATCAGATATGGTTCATAGACGTCTTCAATGGTATCCGCTTCTTCGCCGACTGCGACGGAGAGAGAGTTCAGACCGACCGGTCCGCCTTTGAAATTGACCATGATCATCTCAAGAATGCGTTTGTCCATCTCGTCGAGTCCGCTGTCGTCGATGTCGAGCATAGTGAGCGCGGCCGCGGCGAGTTCCTGCGTGATGTGTCCTTTGCCTTTGACCTGGGCGAAGTCACGGGTCCAGCGGAGGAGATTGTTTGCGATTCGCGGAGTTCCGCGGCTGCGGCGTGCGATTTCAAACGCGCCTTCCGGGTCGATTTTGACTTTGAGAATTCCGGCGGACCGGAGAACAATGTCGCGCAGTTCCTCCGGACTGTAGTAGTCGAGACGGAGGGAGAGTTCGAAGCGGGAGCGCAGCGGAGCCGAGAGAAGCCCCTGGCGCGTGGTTGCGCCGATGAGCGTGAATTCGGGAATGGTCAGCCGCACGGAGCGCGCACCGGGTCCCTGGTCGATCATGATGTCGATGAAGAAATCCTCCATGGCGCTGTAGAGATACTCTTCGACGGCGGTGTTCAGACGGTGGATTTCGTCGATGAACAGGATGTCGCCTTTTTCGAGCGAAGTGAGCAGTCCCGCGAGATCGCCGGGTTTTTCGATGACGGGGCCGCTGGAGGTTTTGATGTTCGCGCCTTTTTCATTGGCGATGATGTAGGCGAGCGTGGTCTTGCCGAGTCCCGGAGGACCGCTGAGGAGGAGATGTCCGAGCGGTTCGGAGCGGTTTTTCGCCGCGGCGACGTAGATTTCCAGACGGTCCTTCGTCTTGGTCTGTCCGGGAAAAGAGCTGAAGTTCTGCGGGCGCAGAGTGGTTTCCGCCTCTGCATCCTTCTTATTTAACGTGGAAGTTATGAATCTTTCGTTTTCCATGACTTTAAATCCTGCTTTCCTGATGTATATTACAAGTGAGAGTATACTTTAACTTTTCAAAAAAGCAAACGGAAAAACAATTAAAGGAGCGAAAATGTCGGATTTGAAATCTCTGAAGCTCGCGGCGGACACGGTCCGCCTGCTTTCTGCGGACGGCGTGCAGAAGGCAAAATCGGGTCACCCGGGCATGCCGATGGGAACGGCGGACATCGCCTTCACCCTCTGGTATAAATTCCTCAAACACAACCCCAAGAACCCGAACTGGCTCGGACGTGACCGCTTTGTCCTTTCCGCCGGACACGGTTCTATGCTCATCTACAGCCTGCTTCATCTCTTCGGCTACGGGCTGACCATGGATGATCTCAAGAACTTCCGCCAGTGGGACAGCCTTACCCCGGGACATCCGGAATACGGGCACACCAAAGGCGTCGAAGTCACGACCGGACCGCTCGGAACCGGTTTCGCTTCCGCCGTCGGAATGGCCGCGGCCGCCAAGCACTTCGCCGCAGTGACCGGACTTGACAAGACGGGACTTCTTGACCGCAAAGTCTACATCGTCGCCGGGGACGGCTGCATGATGGAAGGCATCTCGCACGAAGCAGCTTCCTTCGCCGGACACCTCAAGCTCGACAATCTCGTCCTTTTCTATGACGACAACAGTATCAGCATCGAAGGGTCCACCGGAATCGCCTTTACTGAAAATGTCGCCAAACGCTTTGAAGCCTACGGCTGGCGCACGCTCAAAATCGAAAACGCCAACGATACGGAACAGGTTCTCAAGGGCATCGAAGCCGCGCAGGTTTCCGACGGCCGGCCGACGTTTGTCGACTGCCGCACGGTGATCGGTTTCGGTTCTCCCTCGAAGGCCGGTTCCTGCAAATCCCACGGCGAGCCGCTCGGCACGGATGATCTCGCCGGAGCCAAAGCCGCTCTCGGTTTTCCCCCGGACGCTTTCTACGTTCCTCAGGAAGTCCGCGACATGGTCGGCGCCCGCGTCGCAGAGCTCGAAAAAGAGGCTGCCGCATGGGATGCCGAATTCCAAAAATTCGTGGAAGCGAACCCGGACAAGGCGCAGCTCATCTCCGACATGCTCTCTCTGAAGGTTCCCGAAAACCTGCTGGAGCAGCTTCTTGCAGTTGCCCCGGTTGACAAGCCGGTTGCCACGCGCGCATCGAGCGGCGCAATCCTTCAGAAGGTTGCGGAACAGGTTCCCGCCCTCTTCGGCGGAGCGGCCGACCTCGCGCCTTCGACGAAAACCGACATCAAGAACGGCGGCGACTTCGCCCCCGAAAATTATGCCGGACGCAACATCCACTTCGGCGTCCGCGAACTTGCAATGAGCGTCATCGGAAACGGCATGGCGGTCTATGGCGGTCACATTCCGTATACATCGACCTTCTTCGTCTTCTCCGACTTCATGAAGCCGGGCATCCGCCTTGCCGCTCTCCAGAAGATCCGCTCCATCTACGTCTTCACGCACGATTCCTTCTATGTCGGCGAAGACGGTCCGACGCATGAACCGATCGAGCAGCTTGCCATGCTCCGCACGATTCCGGGCATGACGGTCATCCGTCCGGCGGAAGCGCATGAAGTTGCGCACGCCTGGGCTTATGCGGCGAACAGCAAGACTCCGGTTGCGCTGATTCTGACCCGTCAGGATCTCGCCCCGTACGATGCGGAGACCGCCGCGAAGGTTGATGTCACGAAGGGCGCCTATGTGGTTTCGGAAGATGCCGCGTATGACACGATTCTGATCGCGACCGGATCGGAAGTCAACACCGCGCTCGGCGCCGCGCACATCCTGCGGGAAAGCGGACGCCGCATCCGTGTTGTTTCGATGCCTTCCCGCGAGCTCTTCCTCGCCCAGAGCGCGGAATACCGCGAAAGCGTCATTCCGTCCGCCTGTGAGAAACGTGTGACGATTGAAGCCGCCAGCACGTTCGGCTGGGAGAAATTTGCCGGCGACAAAGGACTCTGCATCGGTCTTGATCACTTCGGCGCCTCCGCTCCGTACAAGGTTCTTGCGGAGAAGTTCGGTTTCACACCGGAAGCCGTTGCAAAGAAGATTGCGGAATTCTTCGCATAATCCGGCTTGACGGAACTGTAAAAAACGCGTTTCCCTGTGCACAAATGCCGGGAAACGCGTTTTTTTTCAACTTTTTTCGGTTTTTTTTCATTTTACCCCCTTCACAAAATCGCGTTTATGGTGCATAATATATAAGGCGACACGCCGGAGCATGAAAAAGCCCGTTCCGGAGGAGTGCCGCGTTAAACATTTCAAGGAGAGGTCTTTTCAGAATGGACAAGGAAAAAGGTAAAGTCAAGTGGTTTAACAATGCCAAAGGATTCGGTTTCATCGAGCGTGAAGCGGGCGGCGATATTTTCGTTCACTACAGCTCCATCAAGGTCGACGGCTACCGGACTCTGAAGGAAGGACAGCAGGTCGAGTTCATCGTCTCTCAGGGAGACAAAGGTCTCCAGGCGGACGAAGTCGTCGCCCTGTCGTGATCACTTCCGGTGTTTCGCCTGAAACACCGCGCAGAACAGAAGGGCGGCGGAGGAAACAATGCCGCCTGCGCATCCGATCCATGCAAGGGAAAGATGCGTGCTCACCATTCCCCCGAACAGACTTCCCGTCGCAATGCCGAAATTGAAGATCCCGGAGAAGATTGACATTGCCACGGCCGTTCCGTTTTCCGGTGTGCTCCGGATCACTTCCGCCTGGCAGGTGACATTGAATGCCGTTCCGGCAATTCCCCACACCGCACACAGCGCAAGAAGCATCCACAGGTGAGCTGCAGCGGGATAAAGCAGAAAGAGCGCTGCAGCAGTGAAGACCAGTGTCAGCAGCAGAAATGCGCGCGGCATCCGGTCGTAAAAACGGGAAAACAGCCAGCTTCCGGCGATTCCGGCACCTCCGAACAGCACCAGTATCCAGGTGATGAGCCCGTCGGGCTGATGTGCAATCTGTTTGAGAAACGGTTCTATGTAGCTGTATGCTGTGTAATACGCTGTCGCAAAGAGCGCGGAGAGCACGTAAATCCCGATGAGAAACGGGTTGTGCAGGAGCGCGGGCAGGTCGCGGACCGAGAACGAACCGCTGCCCGGAATCTTCGGTGCGGCAAACTGCAGATAGAGCAGAATTGCAAATGCAATGATTCCGACGCTCAGGAAAGTCATTCTCCAGCCGATCTGAAGTCCCACAAGCCGTCCGACGGGGAGCCCGACGATGATTGCAATCGAACTTCCAGTCACAATCATTCCGAGTGCGAGCGAACGGAATTTTTCCGGAACGAACCGCACCGCCATCGGCGAGGCGATTGACCAGAAGACAGAGTGAGCGCACGCGACGCCGATTCGCGACGCCATCAGCATCCAGTAGTTTCCCGAGAAGGCGGAGAGCAGCTGACATCCGCCGAACAGCGCGAGCGTGCCGATCAGCAGACGTTTCATTTCCATCCGGCAGACGAGGAGCATCAGGGGAAGAGAGAGCAGCATGACCACCCACGCGTAGACGGAAATCAGCATTCCCGCCCGCGCTTCCGTAATCCTGAAATCCTCCGCAATATCCGTCAGCAACCCGATCGGCATGAATTCCGATGTGTTCAGAATGAATGTGGATGCCGTCATTCCGAGCAGCGGGAGCCATTCTTGGATAGACAGCCTGTCTTCAGGCATTCTGCACCTTCTGCTTCATGAGAGTGTTCAGTCTTTCAATAATCAGAGTCATGAGAATCAGAAAGAAGAGGATGAACCAGGGAAAAATGTGCGTTCCGGTCCGTTCCGCCAGAATTCCGAAGAGCGGCGGCATGGTTGTGGAGCCGACATACGCGCTCGCCATTTGAATTCCGATGATCGCCTGCGAGTTCTGTTCTCCGAAGTTCGAAGGCGTCTGGTGGATGATTGCCGGATAGATCGGCGCGCATCCGGTTCCGAGCAGAAGGAGTCCGGCGAGCGGAACAAGGCTGAATTTGACCGGAAGCAGGAGCAGCAGAAGCCCGATGAGGAGCAGGATGGAGCCGTATCTGATCATATTCCGGTCGCCGATTCGGGGCGAAATGAAACCGCTGATGAGACGTCCCGCCATGATGCCGAAGAAGAAGAGCGCGCCCCATTTTGCCGCTTCCGCTGGAGAAAATCCGCGCGCAAGGGCGAGGTAGGAGCAGGACCAGACGATTGCAACGGATTCGAGCGAACAGTAGCAGCAGAATGCGGCAAGAATGTGTTTAACGCCCGGAATCCGCAGAGAGTCGGTCAGCTTGAGCGGAGCCGCGCTCTCCGGGGAGGCCGCATCTTCGCTGTTTCTCTTTTTCCAAAGCGGAAGACTGAGGAAAAGACAGAGCGTGAGAACAATCTGAATGATGGAGACCGTGCGGTATCCGCTCTGCCAGCCGAGATTGCGCTGAAGGCAGACGCTCATGATGTACGGACTGATCGTCACGCCGACTCCCCAGAAGCAGTGGAGCCAGTTCATGTGTCTGGAGGAGTAGTGCAGGGCGACATAGTTGTTGAGCGCCGCATCGACAGCGCCCGCGCCGAGTCCGTACGGGATTGCCCAGAGACAGAGCATCCAGAAGGAGCCGGAGATGGAAAATCCGAAGAGTGCGACAGCGGTCAGCAGGACGCTGAATGCTGTGACTTTCCCTGCGCCGAGCCAGCGCGTCATGCGGTCGGACATGAGGCTTGAGACGACTGTTCCGCATGAGATGATGAATGTAATGATTCCCGCAAACGAGAGCGGAACATTCAGCGTTTTGTAAAGGACCGGCCATGCCGCCCCGAGCAGAGCGTCGGGAAGTCCCAGGCTGATGAATGCAAGATAGATCATTGCAAGAAGCAGCGAAAACATGAAAAAATTCCTTTCACTTGTTTGGTTTGGAGCAAAATATACTTCCGGAAAGGGAAAAATCAAGGAGAGAAAATCAGGTTTTTTTCATGCTTTCAGCTGTGTTGCCGGCAAGTTTCAACGCTTTTCCGCCGGCGCAGAGGTCATCCCAGCCGGGAAAGTTCCATTCGAACGGAAAGGCGGAGCACTGATGCGGTTTCACCGGATTGATCCGGCAGGATTTCGCCGCATCGTCATAGTAAACGCAGCTGCCGTCCGCGGCCTCCATCAGGGAGAGTCCGCGGCGGTCGGGCGTCAGAACGGTGTGATGATTGATGAAATCCTGCACTTCGATGTGGAGAAAGGCGGCGATCCGTTCGATCTCCGCCTCATTGACACGTACCGGTCCCTCCCACTTGCAGCAGGTTCCGCAGCGGAGGCACCGGAAGGAGGAAAGATGCGTCATTCGCCTTTCGTCTCTTTCAGAGTTTTCAGTTCCGTTTCGAGCGCTTCGATACGGGCGAGAAGGCGTTTCACCTTGCGCGGGAGCATATGGCGTTCAAAGTATTCCGCATCGGTTTCGGCAGGCAGACCGAACACCGAGACTCCCGGCGGAACGCTGCGCTGCGCGGCGGAGGCGCCCGCAATGAAACAGCCGTCGCCGAGTGTGATGTGCCCGTTGACTCCGGCCTGGGCGGAGACGATTACGCCGCGTCCGATTTCCGCGCTTCCGGCAACGCCGGACTGTCCGATGAGAACCGAGGATTCGCCGAGAATGACGTTGTGTCCAACCTGCACGAGATTGTCGATTTTCGCGCCTTTCTTGATCCAGGTTTTGCCGAAACGGGCGCGGTCGACGCAGGAATTCGCGCCGATTTCAACGTCGTTGTCGATCTGCACGATTCCGTTCTGGGGAACCTTGATGAGACCGCGGAAGGTCGGGGTGTAACCGAAGCCGTCGGCGCCGATGACGGAGCCCGCATGGATGATGACGCGGTCGCCGAGGATGCAGCGGTGCATGATGGAGACATTGGCGTTGATGATGCAGTTTTTGCCGACTTTGGCGTAGTGCCCGATATATGCGCCGCCGCCGATGACGGAGTTGTCACCGATTTCCGCGTGCGCCTGGACAACGGCGTTGGGACCGACGTAGACATTTTCGCCGAGCTTTGCGGTCGGGTCGACGTATGCGCCGGGGCAGATGCCCGGTTCGTAATGGATCGGTTCGGGAGCGTATTCGTTGCAGAGACGCGTGAACGCCTTGTCGGGGGCTTCGCAGAAGACGAGCGTGCGGGTGTCGGTCGGTTCCAGTTTCATGCCGTTTTCGACGAGAACGATTCCTGCTTTAGTCTCATCAAGCTGTTTGCGGTGCTTGATGGAGGCGAGGAAGGAGGCGTCGTCCGCCGTGGCGAGACGGAGGGAGTTGACGCCGGAAATCATTCGCTGTTCGTCGCCCGCGACGGTTCCGTCGACGAGTTCCGCGATCTGTTTTGCACTGAATGTTTTCATGAAAAGCTCCTGTTATTTTCCGGCGGGTCTGCCGGTGTTGAGTTCTTTGAGTAGAGTTTCGCTGATTTCGATGGTTTTGCTGCTGTAGATGACAACCGGCATTCCGGTGGCGGAGACGGCGGATTTGTCAAGAATGAGCGTGTATCCTGCGAGAGCGGCGTGTTTTTCCGCCGCTTTCCGGATATCGTTCAGGATCGCCGCGTGTTCGCGGTCGCGGTCATCGCGGAGCTGTGCGGACTTTTCCCGGTCGTAGGTCGTAAGTTCGCGTTCCTTCGCAACGATTTCACGGTATTTGTCCTGTGCGGCAAGACGCTTGCTTTCCTGTGCGGCTTCGGTCAGAGTGATGTTCTGCGAAGCATCGCGGAGAGCCGTGAATTCCGACCGGAGTTTTGTGAGCGATTCCAGGAGTTTCTGCGCATAATCTTTGTAGACATCCGCCTGACGCTTGAGGTTCGCTTCCACAATTTTGGTTTTGTAATACTCCTGCACGACGCGGTCGAGATCGATAATGGCGATTTTCTGTTCCGCGGCGAACACCGCGGCGGAGAGGGTCAGCAGGGAGACGAGCAGAATTTTTTTCATTTGGAGGATTCCTTTCTCAGAGATAGCCTTTTGTTCCGCGCCAGCAGCGGCGGAATTCGCGGTTGAATTCGCGGGCGATCTCCTTGTTTTTTATGATGAGAATGTTTTCATCGTTGCTGCGTTCGGCGTTCCTGGAGAAGTTGTAGCTCCCGGTGATCACCGTTTCGTCGTCGATGATAATGACTTTATGATGCATTTTCCCCGAACGGTTCGGGGCGAGGCGGACCGCGACGCCGTTGCGTCCGAGGAATTTGTTCTGGCTGTATTTCCCGTGAGCCTGTCCGTTGTCGAACAGACAGCGGACGGAAACGCCGCGTTTTGCGAGAGATGTGAGTTCTTTTGCAACTTCCGGCGCGGTGAAGGAGAACGCCATTATGCGGACGCTGTGTTTCGCCTTCGCGAGCTCTTCGAGGAGCCGCTTCTGCACGCCGTCCGAGGGGGAAAACATGACTTCGACGGGCAAGGTTCCGCCGATGACGACTTTGCCGCCGTTTGTTTTGCGCTTGGCTTTCGGACCGAATTTGCCGGAGAAATATTCTTCAAACTTTGTCTGATAGCATGCGGCGAGCTGCGGGGATTCGAGAATCAGCGCATTGTTGTCGTTCTTGCGCGAGCCGTTGATGGTGAAGTTGAAGGAACCTGTCCAGACATACTTCGCATCGACAACGACGAACTTGTTGTGCATGATTGCGGGGCGGTTGTCCGGTACGACGGGGATTTTCGCATCTTTGAGCCGGTTTACAGCCTGGAGCTTGAAGTTGTCGGTATCGGTGACGACGCGGACGGCAACGCCGCGTTTTTCCGCATCGGTGAGTGCGCGCGCCACATCGAAGAGATCAAGGTCGTAGATGCAGATGTCAACGGAGCTTTGCGCGGAGTCGATGAGTTTGCAGAGACCTTCGCGGATATGCGGGGAGGGCGCAAAATAGAGTTTGACCGGAGTTGAGTTCGGGACCGGCACAACGGCGGTGTCGTCGTAACGCGAGGAATCGGGAGCGACTTTCGCGATGACATTGTTGCGTGTGCGGAGGGTGAACGTATGAACCGGTTCGAGAGCATCCGGGATCCGTTCTTCGGGGACATAGGAGAACCCGATTCCCGCCGCGCCGAGCAGGAGTATTGCCGCAAGCATGTATCCGCGCAGGTGTTTCGCCGCAGTCCGTATCGCCTTGCCTTTTACTTTTCCGGCCGCGTGTCTGACCGCCTGATCGGCAATTTTTTTCGGTATTTTATTCTTTCCAGTGCTTCTGCCCATTTTTTACCTCGTTATCTCGGAAATATATCGGTGCAACGGCGAAAAGTCAAGTGCTTTTTTCAGCGTTTCCAGAATGATGGCATGAAAACGACGAGGAGTGTGTAGATTTCAAGGCGTCCGAGGATCATGGCGAAGGATAACAGCACCTTTGCGGGGGCGCTCATCCAGGCGTAGGAGCTGGCGGGACCAACCGCGCCGAACCCGGGACCGACGTTGCTGACGCAGGTCGCCGAAGCCGTCAGCGCGGTAATGAAATCCATCTTCGAAAGAAACGGAAGAAGAAGCGCCGTCACCGCAATGATTCCCAGATACAGAACGACAAACGCAAGAGTCTTGTTGATTGTCGCCGCCTGAATGCGTTCCCCGTTCAGACGGATGTCCGGAATCGCCCGCGGGAAAAGACACCGGCGCAGTTCGGAAAGCACATGCTTGCAGAGAAGAAGCACACGGACGCATTTCAATCCGCCCGCTGTCGATCCGGTACAGCCGCCGAGCAGAGTCAGAAGAAAGAGAATCATCAGCGCCTGAGTCGGCCACTGCAGATAATCCGCGGTAGAAAAACCTCCGGTCGAGATGATGGAGGAGACCTGGAACGCCGCGTAGCGCAGCGACGTCAGCCAGCAGTTCGGTTCGGTCGCGCCGGTCATGGACTGAATTGTTTCCGGGTAGGCAAGACGCAGAACTGCGGCGATGATCAGACTTGAAGCGACAACCGTCGCAAGGAAAAAGCGGAATTCCGCATCCTGAAAGTAAATCAGGCGCCGTTTGGTCAGCACCGCTTTGAAGAAGAGCGTGAAGTTGCACGCACCGAGGAACAGAAACGCGATGAACGTCCACTGAATGAACGGACTCGGATACGCCGCGATGCTCGCCTGTTTGGTTGAAAATCCGCAGGTCGAAACGGTCGAGAAGGAGTGGCAGACCGCATCGAACAGCGGCATTCCGCCAAGCGTGAGACACCCCGTTTGAAGGGCGGTGAGGACAACGTAGGTTCCCCAGACCAGTTTCGCTGTTCCGGCGATGCGCGGAGTCAGCTGGTCGGAGTTCATTTTCACACCCGGAACCTCTGCGTTGTAGAGCTGAGTCGCTCCGATTCCGAGGAACGGGAGAATCACCAGTGCGAACACGACAATTCCCATGCCTCCGAGCCAGGTGATCAGACAGCGCCAGAACTGCACGCAGTGCGGCAGGCTTTCCACTCCGTCGGGGAACACGGTCCCGTCCCAGCGCGGCAGATTCGGAGCGATAATCGACGCCCCGGTCGTCGTCAATCCCGATACGGTTTCAAACAGGGCGTCGGCCGGGTACATGCGGACAACGAACAGAAACGGCAGCGAGGCGAAAATCAATGCGGCGAGCCAGCCGAACGCAACGGTTGCAAAGCCTTCGCGGATTCCGGCTTTTCCGCTGTCCGCATGGCGTTTCCGCGTCGCAAAGATTCCGGCGAGACCGATGACAACGGCGGTTGCGGCGCAGACGGCGAATCCCGCAACGACCGGAACGGGGTCATGCATCTGCCATCCGACCGGAATGCAGACAAGCATTGCGGAGCCGATGAAGGTTGTCAGAATGGAGATCAGATAGAGAACCGTTGCGGTGTTCATGGCGTCACTTCGGGAAAAGCGGCTCGATGTCTTTGAGCCCCTTAGGGTTGACGATCGCGACGACGACGTCGCCGGGAGTCAGCACAGTCGTTCCGGCAGGCGGAATGACGTCGGCTCCGCGGAACAGAAGCGCCAGAACCACGGTCGGCGGCAGTTTGCATTCCATGATCATTTTGCCCGCAAGCGGGGATTTTGCGGAAACAGTGAATTCCGTGAGATGCGCATGGAAGCGCTGAAGTTTCGCATCAATCCGCATGGTTCCCGTTTCCAGAATCCGCAGAATCAGATTGACGGAAACCAGAGTCGAGCTGATTCCGCTGTCGATCATCTCCATTGTCGGGACGATGCGGATGTATTCCGGTTTGTGAGTGACGGAAATGGTTTTTTTCGCGCCGAGACGTTTTGCCATGATGCAGGCGAGAATGTTCTCTTCGTCGTCATCGGCCGCGGCGACAAAGGCATCGCAGTTCTGAATGCCGGCTTCCTCCATGACCTGTTCATCGGTCGGGTCGCCTTTGATGACAAGCATTCCCTGCGGCATGGAATCGAGCAGACGTTCCCCGCGCAGTTCGCTTTTTTCGATGAACCTGACTTCGACGTCTCGGTCGAGAAGTTCCCGTGCGAGAATGGTTCCGGTTGCGGTTGCGCCGGAGATGATGATCCGCAGCGGCGCGGAACGGACGGCGGGCGAGGGGGATATGACCTCGACGAAATCGTCCACATCGCTCTTTTTTCCGGCGACATAAACCTTGTCTCCGGGGACGAGGACGGTGTCTCCGTGCGGAATGAGGAACTGGCGGTCGCGGACGATCGCCGCGAAGCGGACTTTGGAGAGCGCGTCGGAAACGGGGATGTCTTTGATTCTTGCTCCGGCGAGCATGGAGCTGGGGGTGATGGAAATCACCTCCATGAGTGCATCGGGGTTGGTGAACTGGATTTTTTCAAGGCATACCGGGTTGCCGAGCGTGTCAACGATTTTGCGAACACACTGTTCCGGGGGGGAGAAGGCGCGCCAGATGCCGAAAAATTCGGGTGTGATTCCATCCGCGGGAGAGAAGCAGTCGAGGGAATAGAAACGGCAGACTGTTTTTTTTACGCCGAATTTTCCTGCGATTTTGCAGGCGAGAATGTTTGCCGCTTCGTCGCCGCTGACCGCAATGAGGGTGTCGCAGCTCTGGATTCCGGCCTGTTTGAGGATGGATACATCGGAGCAGGAACCTTCAATGACCATGAGGTCGAGGTTTTCTTTCAGCCGTTCAAAGTTTTCGCTGGAGGAATCGATGACGACGACGTCGTGATTTTCCGCGCAGAGCGTGGAAGCGAGCAGCCGTCCGAGTTCTCCGGCTCCGATGATGATTGCCTTCATGCGTGCTCCGGATCAGTTCTGCGGAGGAAAATCGTATTCGCGTTCAAAGGCGGCGGCGATGATTTCGATCGCTTCGGCTTCGTTTTTCCCTGTCGCCTGAAGGGTCGCTTCGTCGCCCTGCTGGAGTCCGAGCGCGAGAAGTTCGAGAATGCTGTGCATGGAGGCGGTTCCGCTTTCCGCTCTGAGTTCAAAGCTGACGTCCGGGAATTTGTCAACTTCCGCCATGATGGCGCTTGACGGTCTGCAGTGAATTCCGGCGCGGTTCTTGATGACGACTTTTTTTGCAACCATGATTGTTCGGTTCCTCCGGTTGTGTTGATAGTGTACGGACTTTCTTAAATATAGCTCATGAACGCCGATGTTGCAAACCCGTGAAGAGGTTTTCCGGTGTTTTTTGCAATTTGATTTGAATTCCGCAAAAAAGATGATATTTTACCAGTTGAAAATGAACTTTATTTTAAAGGAGTTTTTATGGCTATTACTACGGAAGGCGAGCTGATGGACAAGATCGTTACGCTGTGCAAGCGTCGCGGTTTTGTGTTTCAGAGTTCGGAAATTTACGGCGGTTTCAACGGTTTCTGGGATTACGGTCCGTACGGAACCGCGATGAAACGCGCGATCGAACAGCTCTGGTGGAGCGAAATGGTGGAAAAACGCGATGACGTCGTCGGACTCGACTCCACGGTCATCTGTCACCCGAAAGTCTGGAAGGCTTCCGGTCATATCGACCGTTTCGGCGACATCATGTGCGACTGCAAACACTGCAAGGCGCGTCACCGCGTCGATCAGATGCCTGACCCGAAGGTCTGCCCGAACTGCGGGTCCACCGACCTTACCCCGCCGCGCGAGTTCAACCTCATGATGAAAACTTACGTCGGACCTGTCTTTGACGATGAACACGTCGCTTACCTCCGTGCGGAAACCTGCCAGCCGATCTTCGTGGATTTCCACCTGATCCGCATTGCGACCCGCATGCAGCTGCCGTTCGGTATTGCCCAGATCGGAAAATCCTTCCGTAACGAAATCACCCCGCGCATGTTCACCTTCCGTTCCCGTGAATTCACGCAGATGGAAATGGAATATTTCTGCCCGGACAAGGGTTCGATGGAAGTCTGGGAACACTGGCGTGACACCCGCTACAAATACTATCGCGAGAAACTCCAGTTCCGCGAAGACGAGATTCAGTTCCATCCGCACGACAAACTTGCGCACTATGCGAAAGCTGCGGTTGATATTGAGTTCAAGTTCCCGTTCGGCTGGGGCGAACTCGAAGGCATTCATCACCGCGGAACCTGGGATATGTCCCGTCATCAGGAATATTCTTCGCAGAATCTCGAATATTTCGATCCCGCCACCGGCGAGAAGTATCTCCCGACCGTTGTCGAGACCTCTGTCGGACTCGACCGCACGTTCCTTGCTGTTCTCTCCCACGCCTACGACGAGCAGAAGGCTCCGACGAAGAAAGAGGGAATGGAAGAGGACGTCCGCATTGTTCTGCACATCCCGCCGCGCATTGCGCCGGTTCAGGTTGCCGTGATGCCGCTTTCCAAGAAGCTGAACGACAAGGCTCTTGCTCTCCGCAAGGATCTCTGGGACAGCTTCCGCACCGAGGCGGACGTTACGGGCAACATCGGCAAGCGCTATCGCCGTCAGGACGAAATCGGCACGCCGTTCTGCGTGACCTACGACTTCGATTCCGAGAGCGACAATGCCGTCACGGTCCGCGACCGCGACACGATGGAGCAGGAGCGTGTCTCCCTTGACAATCTGAAAGCCTATCTCTCCGAGAAGATCAACGGCTGATGATATTTTCTCCCTCTTTTTTCGATATATAAAAATGTCGCGAAAAGAGGGAGGGAAAACTCCATAGTATGAAGAAGTTTTTTTCTTTTATCTTCTATCTTGCAAATGTGCGCAATAATTCGGACACTACCAAAGGACACGGATCGGAAACAGGTTCTTCTGAAATACTTCAAGCAGAATAAGAGACGTTGATCTGACGGCGCATGACAGTAAAAAAGCGGAGGTGCTGCCTCCGCTTTTTTTTGAAAATGCCGTATGTTTTTTACTTTTTCCTGTGAACCGGAGGGAGGGTCATGAAAAGACGGGTGCCGGCGTTGTCGGGGAGCTCAAAGGTGTCGGTGCAGCGGAAACGGAGTGCAAGTTTCTGAAGCTCCGGCTTCTCTTTGTCGCGCTGGTCCGGAGTGCGGTAGACGTAGAGCAGCGCATCCTTGCGGAGAAGTCCGGAAACTTCCTTGATCAGTTTCATGGAATCCGAAACTGCCCGCGCGGTGACAATCTCAAAATGATGTCCGTAATCCTCCGATGATGCAAGCTCGTTCGCCCGGGCGTGGAGAGCTTCCAGATTGTCAAGTCCCATCGCTTCCGCCGCGCGATTCACAAAATCAATTTTCTTGCGGGTCGAATCGACAGAGGTAATCTGAAGATCCGGAAAAGCGGCGGCAAGAGGAAGCGAGGGAAAACCCGCGCCGCAGCCGACGTCGCAAAGATTGAATTTTCCCTTCAGATACGGGGCAATCGAAACGGAATCCGCAATGTGCTTGCTCCAGAAATCCTCCGGCGGAATACGGGTCAGATTCATGGTCTTGTTCGTTTCGTAAAGGATATCTTCAAAAATCGAACAGGCTTTCATGAAGTCGTCAAAACGGGTCTCCGGGACAAAGCGTTTCAGAAAGGCGAGGCATTCGGCGGACGGTGTGGTGCTCATATTTTGTCAGCTCCGGTAAGATTCAGAATAAAGGTTGCAAGTGAAACAAGTGCGAAAAGAAACAGGAAAACCGGCATTGCCGGACGGTATTTCGTCACGGAAAGGCGGATGATTTCCCGCGTGAGGTGGGGTTTGCCGGAAATGAAGATGCCGATCGTTCCGAAAATCAGACAGAACGTCGCGAAGACGGCGGAGAACATGGTCGGGCAGGCAAACGATTCTTTCAGGTAGAAGTGCGCCGTCAGGATCATGAAGCCGCCGATCGCGCGCGAAAACAGGTGGTCGAGCGCGCAATAAGCGAGAATGATCAGCAGAATCGCAAGCGGCAGCAGATATTTATGCAGCGATTCGGGGAGAATCGGCATGGCGTTCGGGATGCACCAGAGCAGGTCGATGATTCCGAGAATGGCGCCGGGGAGCGCAGCCCGCGGAAGTTTTTCCCGTTTCTCCAGGTTTTCTTTATTTACTTTCAGCAGCAGGATTCCTCCCGCGATGCACAGAACGGCGCAGAGCGGAAGAAGAATCAGATACATGAGACGGGGATTGAAAAATTCAAACATGGTCATTCCTCGCGTTTCAGGGGGGCTGTGGATTCGATGTCTTCGCGCTTGTAGGAGTAAGTCACGCCCGGTTCCGGTTCAAAAATGACGCTTTTGTTTGACTGGGAAATAAGGCGTCCGTGGATCTGTTCGCCGGATTTGAGTTTCAGCAGGGTGTTCGCAATCCACATTTTCTGGGTGTCCAGACGTTTGATTTCTCCTTTGGCAACGTTGACTTTGACAATTTTCCGGTCGGGGCGCGCATGTTTGTGCACAAGCTGAAGCGTGTGCATTCCGGGCTTCAGACCGCGGACGGAGAATACTTTGGAGTTGTCCGAATTGGCGTCGGGGATGGTTGCACCGAGTTCCTTGCCGTCGAGATAGACCGTGATTCCGGCGGGGTAGGTGGCGAAGTCGATGCCGCCGGTGTTGACCTTCATGGAGAATGTATGCGAAAGTTTTTCGCCGGCGGGGAGATCGAGCTGGACGGTTTCGGTGTCATAGCCGCTGCGGGAGGCGGTGACGGTGTACTTGCCGACCGGGAGGTTTTTGACGGTGACGGGCGCGGTTCCGTAGTCTTTGCCGTTGATGCGGATTGAGGCGTTGACCGGCTCGGTTGTGATGGAGAGCGCGCCGGGAAGCGGATTCAGTTTTACATTGACTGCCGTTGTTTTGTCGCGGTGGATTGTGACGGCCTGCTGGTAGGGCGTGTAGCCGCTGCTCTGGATTTTCAGCGTGTATCTGCCCTGTTCGTGCGAGCCGGAGTAGGGGGTGCGGCCGACGTCCTGTCCGTCAAGGTAGACGATTGCGGCTTTCGGGGCGGATTTGACGGAGAGTGTGCCGACGTTTGACTGAAGGACGGTTTGAACCAGGCGCGGGCGGGCGTCGGAGATTTCCCATTCGACATTCCGCTGTGCATAGCCGCTGAGCTTCAGTGTTGCGGTGTACTTCCCGACGGGCAGATCCCGGACGCTGAACGGGGTCACACCGAGTTCTTTGCCGTCCATGATTACGGCGGCGCCCGCGGGTGTTGTCTGGAAGAGGACGGAGGCGGTCTGCTGTTTCAGCGTTTCCGTGATGTGAAGTTTCTGGCGGGGCTCCAGTCTGATGATTTTCCAGACGGTTTCATAGCCCGGTTTGGAGAGTTTGAGCAGGTGTGTTCCGGCGGGAATGCGGCAGCCGAACGGGGTTTTACCCTGCGGTTTGCCGAGAAGCACGACTTCCGCATCCTGCGGCTTCGAGTTGATGCGGAGTATCGCGCGCGGATCTTCCTGTTTTTTTTCTCCGCATCCTGCGAGGAGCAGGGCGAGTGCGGAAACAAGGGCGAAAAGAGAATATTTTTTCATGAGGTCACTTCCTTCTCAGCTGCCTGTCGAATTCGAGCTTGTAGGTTTTGAGTTTGGGATATGCTTTGCTGTCGGGTCCGAGCAGATCCATGGCTTTCTGACATTCGGCGGAGGCGCGGGCGTAGTCGCGCAGTTTGTAGAACTGCTGAATATTGAATTCAAGGTCGCGGCGGAGTTTTTCGAATTTCTGTTCCGCTTCAGCGAGATGTTTGCGGGCCACATCCCATTCCTGCGGTTTGGGGGAGAACTGCTCGAAGTATTCCATGGCGAGTTTGTAGCGGGAGATGGCCTGACGGAGGTTTTCCGGTTTCGCCTGATAGGATTCGTAAAGGTCCTCAGCCTTGCGGAAGGTCAGATGCGCATATTTTTGCATCTCTTCGACATTCATGGAGACGGAGATCAGACCGTTGTTGTCGGAGAAGCGGTTGATGGCGTTTTCGATGGCTTCAAAGGAGCTTTTTGCGAAATTGTTGTGAACGGTGATGGTGTTCTGTTTATTGTTCTGGACAATGGTCAGGGTGCGGGTTTCGTCGGTATCCGTGGTGACGACATCATCAGAATCCTGCTGGAGCTTCATGAAGTCGGTGGCGAGAACGGCGTCGCGCAGCTCCTGCATTGCCTGCTCGGGAACGGCGGGAATCGTCTTCTGAAAATGGCGGTTGTATTTGAGATCGTCGAGCGTGAAATGCGCGGTGTTGTTCTCGACGGTCAGAGCAAAACGGAAGATGTTGCCCGGTTCGGTTTTCGTGCGCTGGTAGTTCAGGACGAAATCCGGTTTCTTGACAGCCGCTGCACGGGAGTTCTCCGCTTTGGGTTCGACCATGTTGAGTTTGACGAAGACTGCGAGGACGATCAGCGCGAGTGCGAAGACAAGGACCGGATAGAGAAGTTTGAATTTTTTCTGTGCCGGAGCGGCCCCCTTCTTTTCCTCCTCTTTCTTTTTGTCTTTGGAAAAGAGCGTTTCGAGGGATTTCAGGTCGACGGACGGTTTGGACGGCTGTTCCGGGGCGGGAGTTGGAGCCGGGGCGGACGCTTCGGTTTTCGAGTCGGGGGTGACGAGCCGTTCGGCGAAAATGAGCGTCTGGTCGCCGATGACAATGGTGTCGCCGTCCGCAAGAACGGTTTCGGCGGAAATCTGCTTGCCGTTGAGGCGGGTTCCGTTGGTGCTGCCGAGATCAAGGATGGACCATGCGGAGCCGTTGAAGGTTATTTTCGCATGATAGCGCGAAACGCCGGTGACGAGAAGCTGGACGTCGTTGTCCTCTTCGCGTCCGACGGATACGCCGGGCGGTGTGAGTTCCATGCTGGTTCCCGCTCTGGGGCCGTTCAGAAAAAAGAGTTTCATGATTTGTCTCCGAATAAGTTCGTTGGTGCGGGAGCTGTTCCGGCGAGTCCGGACGGACGGGCGTTCAGTTCCGGAAGCAGTTCCACATCCAGATCAATATAATCTCCGGTCTGCGTGCCGGTCCGTGCGAGGGTCCCGGCGGGCAGTTCGATGGTGAGCACGGCTGCGCGGCAGCCTTCACAGAGCCGCCAGGGCGGAAAGGCTGTGCGCTGATGAACAATCCGGTTGTTGCCGGAAAGAAACAGAAGGTCGATGGGCTGCGACATGAAGAGCGAATGAACGGCACTGCAGTGTTCAAAGACAAGGGCGTCGAAGTCGTCCGAGAAGCGGCGTCCGATCATGCCGCGCATCCGCGTGAAGAAGGCGCGCGCGCGGCGCGGTTCCTTCGCGAGAACAGTTTTGCGTGTGACATTGTGCAGAATCATAGGTCAGCGCATCGCTTTCATTGCCTGGAGAATTACGGGACCGAGCATCAGCAGGAAGACGGCGGGGAAGATGAAGAGAACGACCGGCATGAGGAGTTTTACCGGAGCTTCGCCGGCGAGTTTTTCCGCGAGGGCGAAACGCTTGTTGCGGAGCTGATCGCTCTGAATGCGGAGGAGTCCGCCGATGCTGATACCGAGTTCATCCGCCTGGACGATGGCGTTCAGGACGGCGGAAAGTTCGGGCTGCTGGGTGCGCTGCGCCATGTCGCGGAGCGCGGTCTGGCGTTTTTTGCCGAGCTGAATTTCCTGAAGCGCGCGCATGAACTCTTCGCCGAGGGGGTCGACCGGGCGCCGCGCGAGGATGTCCTTGAGTGCGGAAAGAAAGTCTTTTCCGGCTTCGACGGAAAGTGTGAGCAGGTCGAGAAGGTTCGGGAGGGCGCGGAGAATCGAGAAATGGCGTTTGCTTACCATGTTGCGCAGCCAGGCACCGGGATAGATGTAGAACATGGCGAGGAGGACGAGTCCGTAAAGCAGTTTGCCCGCGGTTCCGCAGAGAATCATGACGATGACGCCGAGTCCGAGCAGCAGAATGCGCGCGGCGAGGAAACGTTCCGCGGAAAGCGTCTGGTCGTATCCCGCCATCATGAGCTGGTTTGAGGTCTTGCGGAGGGAGTCCTGAAAGAGCTGCGCGTGCATGAGCGGAAGAAGGTTGCCTGTCAGCGGAAGCACGATTTTGATGAGAACCGGAACCGGCTTGCGGATTTCGAGCGGTTCGCCCGCGTTCTTGTCGAATTCAATGGAGGAGAGGGCGCCGATGATGAGACAGAGCACCGCGGTGCAGGAAATTCCGGCGCAGAGCGCGGCGGCGGTTGTCAGAAGCAGATCCATGAGCCGTTGTCCTCCTTAAATGTCGATGTTGGTGATTTTGCGGATGACGAGAAAGCCGGTCACAACCAGTGCAATCGCGGCGAACAGCAGAAGAATTCCGAGCGGGGAATTCAGAAAAGCGTTGACCATGTCGGGAGCGATGTACGCCATTGCGGCGAGGAGCAGGAACGGCATGGCGCCGATGATGATCGCCTGAAGCCTCCCCTGGGCGGTCAGCGCGGAAACTTTGCGGGTGATGCGGAGACGTTCCCGGATGACGTAGGCGAGACGTTCCAGAACGTTTGTCAGTTCGCCGCCTGTCTGACGCGCGGTGATGACGGCGATGGCGACCAGTTCAAAATCTTTGGAGCCGACGCGTTTGGACATTTTCGAGAAGGCTTCATCGAAGCTCACGCCGAGTCGCAGCTCCTGTGTCAGGAGATTGAATTCGAAGGAGATCGGGTGGCGGTTGGCTTTTGCGATTTCATCGAGCGCCTGCGGAAGGCTGAATCCCGCCTTGAGCGAGCCGCTGATGGAGAGAAGCGCATCTTCGAGCTGTTCATTGAATTTCGCGAGACGCTGGTTTTTGAGGAAACGCAGGTAGAAGCGCGGCGCAGGGAAGGCGACGATAAGCCCGACTGTCCCGAAAAGGAAAATTTTTGCAGCGGAGAGCGTTCCTGTGAAGGCGGCGAACGCGATTCCGAGGAATGCGCCGAGTCCGGCGAATGCGAGGCTCAGATAAAAAATTTTCTCCGGCGGCATCTGAAGCAGAATGTCGTCGTACTGCACGGAGGTTTCTTCGATGTACCGCTCCTTGTAGCGGTTGGAGGCTTCGGTGATGAAGTCGACAATGACAATGGTCGCGCAGGTGACGGCGAGCGCGGAGCAGAGGCATGCGATCAGAGTCAGGTTGGTCAGCAGTTCCATCAGCGATCCTCTCCTTTCAGCATTCCTCGGGTGAAGATTTCGAGGTCGAGTTTGAGCCCGGCGCGCTTGATGTCCTCCATGAACGAAGGCAGATTGCCGGAGGGAACGTGGCGCCCTGTCATTTTGCCGTTGGCGTCCCAGCCGTCCTGATGATAGGTGAAGATATCCTGCATGGTGATCATATCGCCTTCCATGCGGGTGATTTCAGAGATGTTTGTGACTTTTCGCGTGCCGTCCTTTTCGCGGTTGATCTGAACGATGATTGCAATAGCGGAGGCGATCTGTTCGCGGATTGCGCGGAGCGGCAGGTCGAATCCCGCCATGAGGACGAGTGTTTCGAGACGCGAAAGAGCGTCGCGCGGAGTGTTCGCGTGGATGGTGGTGAGCGAGCCGTCGTGGCCGGTGTTCATTGCCTGAAGCATGTCGAGCGCTTCACCGCCGCGGCACTCGCCGATGACGATGCGGTCTGGACGCATTCGCAGGGAGTTGCGGACGAGGTCGCGGATATTGACTTCGCCCTTGCCTTCGATGTTTGCGGGACGCGATTCGAGACGGACCACATGGTCCTGGCGCAGCTGGAGTTCCGCCGCGTCTTCAATGGTGATGATGCGTTCGGTATCGGGCAGGAACGAGCTCAGAATGTTGAGCAGCGTCGTTTTTCCGGAACCGGTTCCGCCGGAGATGATGATATTTTTGCGGAGTTTGACGCAGACGTTCAGGAAATCCGCCATTTCATAAGAGATGGAGCCGAAACGGACAAGGTCGTCGATCTGCAGCGGGTTCCGCGAGAATTTACGGATGGTGATTGTCGGCCCGACAAGCGAGAGCGGCGGGATGATTGCGTTTACACGGGAACCGTCCTGGAGACGCGCGTCGACCATCGGGGAGCTTTCATCGATGCGGCGTCCGAGGGGCGAGACGATGCGTTCGATTGCCGCGATGACCTGGTGATTGTCGGCAAACGCCATATCGGTTTTATGCAGAACGCCTTTGGTTTCGACGTAGACGCTGTCGGGTCCGTTCACCATGATTTCGGAGATTTCCGGCATGGCGATGAGGTCTTCAAGCGGTCCGAGCCCGATGGCTTCATGAACGAGTTCGCGTTCAATCTTGTCGGTTGTCACGCCCGCGGGGAGGGTGACGGTGAGCTCGGAGATGATTTCATGAATGGTGTCTTTCGCCTTTTTCTCAAGATCTTCCTGCGCGGTTCCTGCGAGGACCATGCGTTTGAGGTTCAGGCGTTTGAGCAGTTCGATGTGTGCAAGACGTTTGATTTCCTGTACGAACGGGCGTGCGGCAAGCGGAATTCCGGAGACTGCGAGAATCGGAATTTCATGTTTGCCCTGATTGTTCAGCGGACGCGGCGCGGGTGTGTGCGGAGGTGGTGCGGGAACGGGTTTCGGCGGTTCCGGCTTCTGCGCTTCGCGGTCTTCTGTGCCGAGTGCGAGGATTTCCGCTTCGCCGATGCGGACGCGGCTGCCGGGGCGGATGTGAACGGTCGTGTCATGAAACGCTTCGCCGTCGACTTCAATTCCTCCGCCGAGATCGGCGATTTTGAGGTCGGTATCGGTTGCGATGAACTGGCAGTGACGCGGAACCACGCCCGGCGCATTGAGCGTCAGGTGGCTTGCGGGGCTTGAACCGACCCGGTAGGTTCCCGGAACGAGGCGGGCTTTGATTTCGTCGCGCCCGGGAATTCTGATCAGGATTTCATACATGAATCAGTACCTCAGACGCGTGTTTTTCTGTTCCCGTTCCTTCATATAGCGGTTGACGTTCTGCTGGAGGTATTTCCAGTTGACGCTCTGCAGGTCGGTGGCGACGGCGGCGTCTTCATAGTTGCGCAGGCTCATCTGAATGCGTCCCTTCTGGGAAGCGAAGATGATCATTTCAACCTCTTTGGGGGAGAGTTCGAGAGTAACGGTCGAATATCCGCGGGCGATGCGTTTGCCTTCCTGCACGCCGTAATCGGTTCCGGTTGCGATGACGCGCACTTTCTGAAGGATGGTGAGCGTGATGGTGTCGAGCGTGGAGTCGCCGCGCATGTCGGGGAACTTGAAGGTTCCGATGAGATCGACGTAGTTGTTCGGCTGGACGAGTCCGGAAACGGATGCGGTCTGGTCGACGGCGATGGAGACTGCGCGGTATCCGGGCTGAATGAGGCGGGTGAGTCCCTCTTTGCCGCCTGAGACGGCGTTCTGCAGGTCATTCCACTGCAGGATTTTTCCGCGCTGGATGGAGAGCTGCGCTTTGCGGTTGATGATGAGGCTCTTCTGGCTGTATGGAATATGACGGCTGGAGGAGAGCTGCGAGGCGTACATTTTGATTTTTGCGCCGCGGATGGCGTCTTCGGTGATCGGTTCGTTTTCTGCGATGTCTTTCACGAGCTGAATGACGGCGACTTCGGTGGTTGCCGCCTGGATTTTTTTCTTTTCCTGGTTGATCTGCTGGAATGTGAGCATGAAAGCCATCACTCCGAAAAACACTGCCGCCAAAAGTAAAAGTTTCTGCTTCATCGTCAAATCCCTGTTAGAAGTTAGTCTCAGGGGAGAATATAATTGAACAAAAGCAAAAATCAAGGCGGGAAAAATTGTTTTTATGAGAGGAATATAAAAAATCTCCCGGAAATTGCAGATTTTCCGGGAGATGATGCGGCGGGAAGTCCGGCGGTTGTGTTATTTCATTTCTGCGCGGAGCTGATCGCACCACTTTGCGATGCGGTCGGCGGTCTTGTCCGGCTCGTTCGTGTCGTCGAGTGCGAGCCCGCAGAAGAAACCGTCCTGATCCGCCGTTGACGCTGTATGCGTGTAGCCTGCGGAGGAGGTTTTGCCGATGAGCGCTGCTCCGCGTTCTTCCAGTTTGTCGGCGAGGGTGCGCATGGAATCGACGTAGGAGTCGGCGAATCCGCACTGGTCGCCCATGGCGAAGACGGCGGCTTTTTTGCCTTTGAGGTCGATGCCGTCCAGCATCTGAACTCCGGCGAACCAGTCGTCCTGCAGGTCTCCGACGCCCCAGGTGGAAGTTCCGAGGATAAGCAGATCCGCCTGGAAATCGGCAGGGGCTGCGTTTGCGACATTAATCGCCGTTGTTCCGAAGTTTGCCGCGATGATGTTCGCGGCGGCTTCCGTGCATCCGGTTGTGCTTCCGAAGATTACTTTTACGTCAGACATAACTGACCTCCTTCATATTGATTTCCGAGGTTATTTTTTCAAGACATACTCCGATGTCCTGATAGGTTTCGAGAATTTTTTCCGCGAGGCTTTCGACGGAGCTGTAGAGTTTCATTCTGCGGAGCGACTCCGCCGGGTCGCCGAACACCTGCCAGATTCCGTGCGGAACCGGCGTCCGTTTTTCTTTGCGCAGATAGCCGATGACGTCTTTCGGCGGATATCCGAGGAAGAATCCGATTTCATGCGGCAGATTTTCTTCGTCAAACCGCTTCTGCAGAAATTTCAAAGCCGCGGCGACGGAGAGTTCTTCCGGATAGCCGAGCCGTGCGAGTTCCTCCCGGATGACCGGATTGCGGAGAGTCTCCTGCAGCAGTTCCGGCTGATAGAACAGAAGTAGCGAACTTTCCGCATCTTTGCGGAGAAAACGGCATGGAAGACGGAGTGTCGCGAGGATTTCCGCCTGATGAATGCAGAAACTCTGTTCGGGTTTGCTCCGGTAGCATTTTCTGACCCGCAGGAATTCCGCCGGTTTGACGCCGCTCCGCACAGGGGCGGTTTTAATCAGAAGAAACTTCATCAGCTCCTTCCGGTGTTCGCACTGTTCGCCGCTCATGTCTCCTCTTTCTGTTTTATGTAATTAGTTTTAGCTAACTCCTTGTTTCTGAAAAGCTATTCTCCTTTAAAATGAATTGAATGGAGTTGCTTTTCTTGCGGAATAAGGAAATATATCCTCTGTTTCAGAAAATTCAAATTAGAAACATCTAATTTTTTGAAAAAAGAAAAAGTCCGATTTCTGGAGATTTTCTGCAAACCTTATTGGAATAAAGCGGAATCGGGTTGTATATTATCAGCTGTATTTAAAAAGAGAGGATGCAGAGAGCGCGGCGTATGAAATTTCTGATTTCGTTTTTGCTGTTTTTTACCGGAATCGTGCTGGGGCTGGCTGCGGCGGGAGCCGGGCTGGTGCTGGCGGTATCCGGAGCGGCGCAAGGCTGGCGCGCGGCGGGAATCTCGCCCGGCTTCTGGGGGTACATGATGCTTTCCGCCGCGAACGCGATGATGTCGGTCGGGATCATTCTTTCGCTGGTTTCGGCGGGGAGCTCGGCGTGTCTCTGTCTCCTGAGTTTTATATTTAAAAGCTGGAGCCGTGCGGTTGTCGCCGGGGCGATGTGCGCCGGGTCGGTCTGCGTGTGGCTCTATTTACTGGAGTGCAAATTATGAACCATTTCCGGATTGGGAGCGGATACGATGCGCACCGTTTCGCGGAGGGGCGTCCGCTTATACTCTGCGGGGTGACGATTCCGTATGACCGCGGGCTTGCGGGGCACAGCGACGCCGACGCCGCCGCCCATGCGCTGACCGACGCACTGCTCGGCGCGCTTGCGCTGGGAGATATCGGCAAGATGTTTCCCGATACAGACGAACGTTTCCGCGGGGCGGACAGCATTGTTCTGCTGAAGCAGGCATTCTCGCGTCCCGAATTCGCGGAATGGAGCATTTCCAACATCGACATTACGATCGTTGCACAGCGTCCGAAGATTTCCCCGTTTACCGCCGCGATGCGGGAACGGATTGCGGAGGCGCTCGGCATTGCGGTCGATCAGGTTTCCATCAAAGGCAAAACAACGGAGGGCATGGGCTTCTGCGGACGCGGCGAAGGCGTCGAAACTTACGCAACAGTCCTGCTCGAAAGAAAGTGAGATTGATATGATTGAAAATGAAATCCGCCAGATACTTCTCGACCTCGGCGAAGATCCGGAACGCGAAGGCCTGCTCAAGACTCCGGAGCGCGTCCGCAAAAGCCTTCAGTTTCTGACGCGCGGCTACAAGCAGAACATCGACGAAGTGATCAACGGCGCAATCTTCAACGAGGACTGCGACGACATGATCATTGTCCGCGACATTGAGTTTTACAGCATGTGCGAACACCATATGCTTCCGTTCTTCGGCAAAGTGCATCTCGGCTACGTTCCGCGCGGCAAAGTCTTCGGCGTCAGCAAACTGGCGCGTCTGGTGGACGTTTTCGCCCGCCGCCTCCAGATTCAGGAGCGCATGACACGGCAGATTGCGGCGCAGATCATGGAGAGCATCATGCCGGAAGGCGTGGGTGTTGTGGTGGAAGCGCAGCATCTCTGCATGCTCATGCGCGGAGTGGAAAAACAGAATTCCGTCATGAAAACCTCCTGCATGCTCGGCAGTTTCCGCCGCGAGGAGGCAACACGCCTTGAATTCCTCAATCTGATCAAGGGGTGAGCTATGCGGCTTCTGATTCAGCGCGCCGCAAAAGGCTCGGTTTCGATTGACGGCGAAGTGGTCGGACAGACCGGAAAAGGTCTCGTCGTTCTGGTCGGCGTTACGCACACGGATACCGCTGAGGACGCCGAATACCTGGCGAACAAATGCGTCAATCTGCGCATTTTCACCGATGAGAACGACAAGATGAATCATTCTCTTCTGGACATCAAGGGCGGAATGCTTGCGATTTCCCAGTTCACGCTTTACGGGGACTGTGTGAAGGGGCGCCGTCCCGGTTTTGATCTGGCGGCGCGTCCGGAGATCGCGGAACCGCTCTATGAGAAGTTCGTGGAACTTGTGCGCAATTTCGGCGTGCATGTCGAGACCGGACGTTTCGGCGCGGATATGATGGTGGAGATTCACAACGACGGTCCCGTGACCTTCATGCTGGAGAGCCGCCCGAAATGAGACGTGTCGTCATTCTGGGTTCAACCGGTTCAGTCGGCGAGAGCGCGGTGCGTGTCGCCGCCGCCCTGCGCGACCGCATCCATGTGATCGGCGTGGTCGGGAACCGCAATGTGAAACGTCTGGCGGAACAGGCCGCACTGCTCGACTGCGAGTTCGCCGCGACCGGTTCTCCGGAGCGTCTCGGTGAACTGGCATCTGCGCTTCCCCCGCCGTGCCGCGCGTATGCGGGGACGGAGGCTGTTGCGGAACTGGTTCAGGCGGAGAATGTGGATATGATTCTCTGCGCGATTGTCGGAACCGCCGGGTTCCCGCTGGTGCTTTCGGCAATTGACGCGGGCAAGGAGATCGCGCTGGCAAGCAAAGAGGTGCTCGTCATGGCGGGACGGCTCGTCATGGACCGCGTCCGCGAAAAAAATATCCGTCTGATTCCGGTCGACAGCGAACACAGCGCGATTTTCCAGTGTCTTCAAGGACACGGCAATGTCCGCAATGTCGTTTTGACGGCGAGCGGCGGACCGTTCCGCAAATCGTCGAAGGAGGAGCTGGCGCGCGTGACCTGCGCCGACGCCCTGAAGCATCCGACCTGGAGCATGGGACCGAAAGTGACCATTGATTCGGCGTCGCTGATGAACAAGGCTCTGGAAATGGTTGAGGCGCATCATCTTTTCCATGTCGGGGCGGACCGGATCAAGGTGCTTGTTCATCCGCAGTCGATCGTGCATTCGATGGCGGAGTTCGAGGACGGAGCGTTTCTTGCGCACATGAGTGTGCCGGATATGCGTTTCCCGATTCAGTACGCGTTCACCTGGCCGGAGCGCTGCGACGGCGGACTGAAGCGTCTGGATCTGACCGCGCTTTCCGGGCTGACGTTCGAGAAGCCGGATATGGACCGTTTCCCGTCGCTGGGCTACGGTTACGAGGCGATCCGCATGGGCGGAACCGCCGGATCCGTGATGAACGCTGCAAATGAGGTCGCCGTTGAGCGTTTTGCAAAAGGCGAAATCGGTTTTACAGATGTTTTCCGTATTGTGGAACGGACCATGGAGCGTTTCGCCCGCGGCGGCGACGCCGGAATGGATGAAATTCTGGATGCGGATCATAATGCGCGCGCATTTGCGCGTCAAATCTAAAAAGGAGTTTTGAATGGGTATCGGACATATTCTGTCGATCATCGGGTCGGCGATTTTTATGATTTTCTTTTTCGGTCTTTGCATTTTCGTGCATGAACTCGGACACTTCCTTGTCGCCAAATGGCGCGGGTTCCATGTGATCGCCTTTTCCATCGGGTTCCGCAAAATCTGGGGGAAGAAATACAAGGGCGTGGAGTACCGCATCGGCTGGATTCCGTTCGGCGGATACGTCGATATTCCGCAGATTGATTCGACCGGAGAGGCGAAGGACGAAAACGGCAATCCGCTCCCGAAGGGCAAGCCTGTGGACCGCATTCTCGCGGCTGCGGCGGGACCTGTCTTCAACATCATTTTCGGATTCATTCTCGCGGTTGCCGTCTGGATCGGCGGACTGCCGCAGGAGACGCCGAAGCTGTCGACCATCGAAGTTGCAACCATCGAACAGGAGAGTCCGGAATACCGTGCCGGTCTGCGCGAAGGCGATAAGATTCTGAAGCTCAACGGTAAAACTTTCAATGCCACCTGGCGCGAATTCGTAACGGAGATTCTCACGATCATCGGCGATGTGACGCTGGACGTGGAGCGCGACGGGAAAGTGATTCAGGTCACTTACCGTCCGGTTGTGAACAAGGCGGTCAGTCCGGTCGATGAGATTGCATATCCGTTCTTCCGTCCGAAACTTCCGCTGCGTCTCTATCCCGAATCCGGTTCCGCCGCCGCGAAAGCCGGAGTGCTTGCCGGCGATGAGGTGGTCGCCGCGAACGGACAGAAGATTGCCGGATTCGATGACTTGGAGATTTTCCTCTCCATGAACTCCGACAAACCGTTCACTCTTACCGTGAAACGCGATGGCAAAACGGTTGAAATCCCGAATATCGTTCCCGAGCCGTTGAAGGTTCAGGGGCGTGACGGCGTTTACCGCATCGGCTTCACGTTCTCTGCGAAGGACGGCGGAATGAAGATTGAAAAAGTTTCACCCGGAATGCCTGCGGAGACCGCAGGTCTGCAGCCCGGCGACGTGATTGTCAAGGCGGACGGCAAGCCAATTGCGACCCCCTCGCTTTTCCCCTCCACACTCGGTGACAAGGCGGTTCAGCTGACCGTGAAGCGCGGAGAAAAGGAACTGGAGCTCACTCTGGTTCCGCGCTTCATCCGCTTCACAACAATCGGCGTGGATTTCGTCTATCTGACGCATCCGACGCCGTGGAGCCAGTTCACGCATGTGATTGACATGACGGTCAAATCCCTGCGCAGTCTCGGCGTCAGTCTCGGCAACAAGCTCGGTCTGACAAAGGCGCACACCACGATCAAGCCCAGCCACCTGAGCGGTCCGATCGGCATCGGACGCGTCCTTTACATTTCCGTCTATCGCGGTTCGATTGTCCAGGGGCTCAGCCTTGTGGTTCTGGTTTCGTTCAGTCTCGGACTCTTCAATCTGCTTCCGATTCCGGTTCTCGACGGCGGACATATTCTGCTTGCGATTCTGGAGCTGATTTTCCGCCGCCCGGTTTCGGCAAAGGTGCTTGAACCGATTATGATGGGCTTCATCGGACTGCTGATTGCGTTCATGCTCTACGTTTCGTTCTATGACGTCCGCCGGGTGATCGGGTCGATTGCTCCGGAAGCAATCGGCATTGAATCGAAGGCTCCGGCGACAGCCGTGTCAGCAAAGGATGGAAAAGATGTCCAGAATGACAAGAAGGATTAATGTCGGTTCCGTTGCAATCGGCGGCGGCGCACCGGTTTCGCTTCAGTCCATGACGAATACGCGCACTTCGGATGCGCCGGCGACTCTTGCGCAAATCCGCGAGCTGGCGAATGCCGGATGCGACATCATCCGCTGCGCTGTCCCAGATGAAGAAGCTCTCCGCGCTCTGCCGGAGATTCTAGACGGAACACCGATTCCGGTGATTGCTGATATTCATTTTGATTACCGTCTTGCGCTCGGGGCCATCAAAGCGGGAATTCACGGAATCCGCATCAACCCGGGCAACATCGGCTCCGCGGACCGTGTCCGCGCGGTTGCCGAAGCCGCGGGGGAGGCGGGGGTTCCGATCCGCGTCGGCGCAAACTCCGGAAGTCTGCCGCATGGACTTTACGATTCCAAACTTGCCGCCGGGCTTGCTCCGCGCGATGCGATGGCGCAGGCGCTTGCGGAGGCTGCACTCGGACAGGTGAAGCTGCTGGAGCAGTACGGTTTCCGGCAGATTAAAGTATCCCTCAAATCCAGTTCGGTGGTATCGACGGTTGATGCGTGCCGCCGTTTTGCGGAAATCAGCGATATTCCGCTTCACATCGGCGTTACGGAGGCGGGTGTTCCGGCAACGGGACTCATCAAATCCGCGGTCGGCATCGGTGCTTTGCTGCTGGAGGGAATCGGCGAAACCATGCGGGTGAGTCTGACCGCCGATCCAGTGGAGGAGATCCGTACGGGTTTGCAGATCCTGGAAGCCGCCGGACTGCGCAAGCCGGAACCGGAATTCGTGTCGTGTCCGACTTGCGGACGCACGCGGATTGACCTGACCGGGCTTGCTTCCGAGGTCTATGAGTACATTCAGTCGCTGAAGCGCGCGGGGCGTCATATCGGTTTCCGCAAAATAGCCGTGATGGGCTGTGTCGTGAACGGTCCCGGCGAGGCGCACGATGCGGATATCGGTCTTGCGGGCGGCGACGGCAAAGCTGTGATTTTCAAATCCGGAAAAATCGCTGCAACGCTTCCCGAAGCGGAAGCTCTTGAGCTTCTCAAGCGCGAGATTCTGGAACATTCCAGATAAAAATAAATTTAAAACCTGCGGAGCCTTCCGTTTTTCATGAACGGCAAGGCTCCGCAGGTTTTTGTTTCTTATGAAATTCAGAACTGATAGAGTGCGCAGGAGTATTCCTCCGGGAGCACGGCTTTCAGCTTGGAACCTTCCACAACGGCGGAACCGCCGCCGAAAATCTTCCGGACCGATTGACCGAACGGAAGATCGAATTCATATTCCGCATTCTCCGCTCCGTTGCGGTAGACCGCGATAAATCCTTCGCTGTAATCCGGAGCGACCGAGACGATGGCGCTCCAGGTTCCCTTCATCGGCATTTCGCCTTCGGAGATTGTGAGATACTTCTGGAACTTTCTGCGGTACGGGGCGATCATCGCATAGAACGCCTTCATTTCCGCCTGACGGTCCGCCGGGGTGTTGTCAATCACTCCCCAGTAGAGCGGCGAGGCGAAAATTGTGGTTCCGAGGATGTATTCAAGCGGGTAATCCATCGCCTGCGGCATCATCTCGATTTCGCAATGGCTTGCGGGGGCGAACTTCAGAGTGTACCAGAGATTGCCGAGCGCCATGTACGGATGATAGTAGCGGTGATCGGGAATGTTGCGTCCGCGGTTTTCCAGGAAGAGCCGTCCGTAGTCGAGTCCGAAATCGAAGTTCGGGCGTCCGCGACGGGTGACATCCATTGAAACGACAAGCCCCGGAATCTCTTTTTTGATTGCATCCATGAACGCGCGGTAGGCTTCATAATGCATCTGCGCATCGCCGAGAAGCGTGTTGTAATAGAAGAGGTGGTACATGTCGAATTTGAAATGGCGGATTCCGTATTCGCGGTTGAGTGCGACCAGCTTGTTTTTGATGTGCTCAAAATAGCCGGGGTTCATGAGGTCTGCGGAATAGTAGCCGCGTCCGTCGCCGACGTACTGTTCGACGGGCTGGTAATCTTTGTCGCGGGCGAGCCAGTTCCAGGGATTGGGTTCCAGCATGGTGTCGTGACATTCGGCGCCGTCCCACTGAACGACGCGCGGATCTTTGTAATCCATGCAGAGCGGATTGCACCAGAGACCGATTTCGATGTTGTATCCGCGCGCGATTTCGGCAAGTTTGGTGAACTTGTTCGGGAACTTGGTTTCATCAATTTCCCCCATGAAGGCGGAGAACCAGCCGTCATCGATGAAGACGACGTTGACGCCGGCTTTTGCCGCTCCGTGAAGTTCTTTGGTGATCGCCTCCTCTGTGACGCCGAAGGTGAGGTCGGGCCAGGAGTTCGCGAGAACTTCGGCCGCAGTGCTTTCGGGATAATCGGGATAGCGTTCGAGCCAGTAGCGCTGAAGTCCGAAGTCGCGGGTCAGTCCGAGAACAACGCCGTTTGCGCGGCGCGGTTCGCCCTTGCGGAGATTGTCGAAGCCGAGCCCGAGCATCTCGGCGGTATTGGCTTCCGGATTGTAAAGGAAGTCATATTCGCACGGGATGGGCTGGGAGTCGGGCATGGGACCCTCCTTGTAAAGGAACATGCCGTTACCGGTGAAGTATGCGCCGGCGTTTTTGCCCGGTTTCGCGGGCCCCTTGATCATGCGGTGATTCGACTGATCGCTGCACGAATAGAAATTGATGACTTCTGCATCGTGCGCATCCGTATGGAACTGCGCATTGACGAGCGTGGAGTAGCAGACGGCCGCCAGGTCGGTCTCCGTCTCGAACGTGTCGTACCAGCGCAGCGCGGGGGCGTTCTGCCAGAAGAAACAGTGCCGGGTCAGAGTGACGGGACCGTTTTTCCAGGAGAAGTTCCAGCCCTGCGGAGTCTGATTCGTGCCGATGAGTTTGTAATCCGCAAGCACTTCGCGGTCGGCGACAAACTTCGGGGTTCCGGTGGAGAGCATGTTCTTTCCGGTCTTGAGGTCCGTGAAGGAGTCAATGCGGAAGAACGGTTCAAGCTCCACGCAGATTTCAACAAATGAATTTTTGAATGTGATCTGCATGACTGTTCCCTTTTATTTGCTGCGGATGGAGTCGAAAACCTCTTTTTCATCGGGCACGAGGAGGGAGCCGTCGGCATTGAAAACGTCATGGAACGGAATGCTGAGATCAGCGGTATTCATCATGCCCGCCCACGGGAAGACTGTCTGCGTTTTGCCGGAGACGAGTCCCCAGTTGATTGCGCTGACGTTGTTTTCCTTGAGAACGGGGAGGCAGTCGCGGAAGGTGCTTCCGGCGTGCCGCGCCATGTATTCGGAACAGAGCAGGGGGCGTCCGTCGGCGATGTAGCGGATGAAGTTGATGCGTTCGCGGAGCTCCGCCGGAGGATTGTAGGAGTGGAAGGAGACGACTTCGGAGCGGTCGAACATGAAACGGTTGATTTCATCGAAGCTCTTTGCGAAGTTCCAGGGACCTGCGGTGATCGGCTGGTCGGGGGAGACTTCTTCCGCCCACTGGAAGACGTCGCGCAGAAGCGGGAGGGAAGCGGATTCGCGGAGCCCTGTCTTGGTGACGTGGTCGCCGGAGGAACCGTTTCCGGGTTCGTTGTAGAGATCCCAGAGCGCAATGCGGCTGTCATGAGCGAAATGGTTCAGAACGCCTTTGACGTAGCGCTCAAGACGCGGTCTCTGGGAGAGGTCGTCGGCCGCGCGGTTTCCGGGGGACTGAATCCAGCCGGAGTTGTGGGTGCGCGGAACGGGGGCGGGCTGCTTGCCGAGGGCGAATTCCGGTTTCCAGCAGTCGTCGAAGAAGACGAACATGGTTTTGATTCCGGTGCCGTCGGCGATTTCCAGATACTGTTCCATGCGTTTGAGGAACCCTTCGGAATCCTGTTCCCAGAGGAGGTCGTGGAGGAAAACGCGCATGAGGTTCATGCCGATTCCTGCCGCGTATCCGAGTTCGCGCCGTATGGTTTCCGGATCAAAGGTTTCCGCCTGCCACATCTCGAGCTGATTGATTGCGGTCGAGGGAATGAAGTTCGCGCCGAAATACCACGTATTGTTCCAGTTGAATTTTCTCATAACAGTCCTTTTGGTTTAATGTTGCTGGTTGAAATCTATCATTGAAAGTGTTCTTTGCAAGCGTGTTTCGGACCGATTCGGCATTTTTCCGGAAAATCTTGCAAAAAAATCTGCGGAATATGTTGCATTCCTGTATTTTTAAGGTAAATTAAGACATCTTACGACTAATAAAGAGAAGGGATTCGGAAGTGAACCAGTTTCCTGAAGAAGATTTGGCAGCCGTTGCGCAACTGCGGAAAAACGGAATAGAAGTACCGGAATACTACAACTTCGCCTACGACGTGGTCGACAAATGGGCGGAAAAAGAGCGGAACCGTCTCGCGATGATCTGGGTGAACCAGCAGGGGCGCGAACGGAAGCTCACCTATTTTGATTTCAGCCGGCTTTCCAACCAGGCCGCGAATCTTCTGTTTAAACACGGCGTTTCGAAGGGCGACCGCGTGTTCATCATGCTTCCCCGCATTCCTGAGTGGTGGATTTTCTCGCTGGCTCTGATGAAACTCGGCGCCGTGCAGTGTTCCTCGCCCTCCCTCCTGACTCCGGAAGACCTCCGCGGACGTCTGAACTACGGCAAATTCAAAGTCGTCATCAGCGACCAGGAGAACGCACACAAGTTCGATGAAATCTACGATGACTGCCCGCTCCTCAACTTCCGCATGATCGTGGACGGCGAGCGCAAGGGCTGGCTCAGCTACCCGCAGGAGATCAAGGGAATGCCGCTCTCCCGCAGCCGCGTCAAAACTCCGACACAGGTCCGCACCAAGAGCTCCGATCCGCTGCTCCTCTCCTTCACCTCGGGAACGAGCAAGATGCCGAAGGTGGTTCAGCATACCCATGCGTATCCGCTCGGACACCGCATTACCGCGGAAATGTGGCACGGACTCAATAAAAACGACCTCCACTACTCCCTGAGCGACGCCGGCTGGGCGAAAAATCTGTGGGGCAACTACTTCGGTCAGTGGATCGTCGGCTGCTGCGTCTTCATTTACGATATTCGCGGCAAATTCATTCCGGATGAAATTCTTCCGATTCTGGAAAAATACCAGATCACTTCGTTCTGCGCGCCTCCGACCGTCTACCGCATGATTGTCATCAACGACCTCAAGCGGTTCGACCTTTCGGAACTGAAAAAATGCACCAGCGCAGGTGAAGCGCTCAATGTCGATACCATCCGTCTCTGGAAAGAGGGAACCGGACTCACCATCCGCGAGGCTTACGGTCAGACGGAAACGGTCTGCATGATCGGAAACTATATCGACATTCCGACCCAGCCCGGCTCCATGGGACAGCCCGCTCCGGGCTGGTTCATCGAACTTCATGACGACAACGGCAACCCTGTTCCGCAGGGCGAGCCGGGACGCATCGCAGTCAAAGTCGACCCTGAACACCGCCCGGTCGGTCTGATGGACAAGTACCTCTTCAATGAAGAGGAGAACACCAGGAGTTTCATCAACGGCTTCTACTACACCGGCGACAAAGCGTACATGAACGAGAAGGGCTACTTCTTCTTCGTGGGACGCAGCGACGATATCATCAAGAGTTCCGGTTACCGTATCGGACCTCTGGAAGTGGAAGAGGTTCTGATGTCGCATCCCGCCTGCTGTGAAGTTGCAGTCGTCGGCGCTCCGGATCCGATCCGCGGAGCCAAGGTCAAGGCGTATGTGATCCTCAACCCCGGCTACGAGCCCACCGAGTCGCTGGTCCGCGAGCTTCAGCAGCACGCAAAGCATCACAGCGCTCCGTACAAGTATCCGCGTGAAATCGAGTTCGTAAAGACATTGCCGAAGACCCTTTCCGGCAAAGTCAAACGCGATATTCTCCGCAAGCATGCGGAAACCGGGGAAGCGTGGTAATCCGCGCATGAACCTGCTGATCATCCGTCCCGAAGATCTCTCCCCGGAACGCCGTTTCACGGTGACCGGGGAGCGTGCGGAGCATATCCGCACCGTTCTCCGGGCGAAGATCGGCGACCCCGTCAAAACCGGATTTCTGAACGGCAAAACCGGAGTTTCGACTCTGCTTGAGCTGGAAAAAGGACGTGCCGTTCTGAAAGCCGGAGAGTTCACCGCGGAGCCGCCGAAACCGCTTCCGCTTTCGCTGATCGTCTCTCTGCCGCGTCCGCAGAGCTTCAAAAAAGTGCTTCATTTCGCCGTTTCCTCCGGCGTCAAACAGATCATCTTCACCCATTCCGCTAAAGTTGAAAAAAGCTATTGGAACAGCACGGTTCTTGCACCGGAATCCATTCGCACGGAGGTGATTGAGGGATTGGAACAGGGCTTTGACACGGTCATGCCCGAGATTCGTTTTTACCGTTATCTGAAAGAATTCTTTGCCGATGCGGAGACTTTGTTTCCATCGGATTCCCTGAAAATCATCGCGCATCCCGGCCGTTCCGCCGAAACTCTTCCTTCAGGAGCTCCGCACACCGTTCTTGCGATCGGACCCGAAGGCGGCTATGTCAATTCTGAAGTTGAAGCGTTTGCCGCCGCCGGTTTTATTCCCGCCGCATTCGGTTCACACATCCTGCGCGTGGAATTCGCCGCCGCATTCATTGCCGGCTTTCTGATGCACCGCTGAAAGTGCAAAAAAAACGGACTTGCCGTTCTGACAAGTCCGTCTTCAGAGGAATCAGAAACTCTGATTACTTCTTAATGTCGAGCAGTTCCACTTCAAAAATCAGCATCTGATCGGGTCCGATGAGCTGACCTGCGCCGCGTTTGCCGTAGGCGAGGGCTGCGGGGATGAAGAGTTTGAACTTGCTGCCGACCTGCATGAGCTGCAGAGCTTCGGTCCAGCCGGCAATCACGCCGTTGACCGGGAAGGTCGCGGGTTCGCCGCGCTGAACGGAGCTGTCGAACACTGTGCCGTCGGGGAGCGTGCCGGTGTAGTGAACGGTGACCGTGCTTTCTCTTGTCGGCTTGTCGCCGCTGCCCTGCTTGAGAACCTTGTACTGGAGTCCGGTTCCGGTGGTGACGACGTCTTTGTCCTCTTTGTTTTTTGCGAGGAATTCGGCTTCCTGTTTCTGGTTTTCGGCGCCTGCCGCGGCGGCCTGTTTTTCAGCTGCGGCGCGGAGTTCCATCTGGAATTTGCGCATGAGTTCCATGAACTCCTGTTCGCCGACCTGCGGCTTCTCGCCGCTGTACATGTCGGTGATGCCCGCGATTGCGGCTTCGAGGTTGATTTCAACCGGAAGTTTTTTGAAGGACATTCCGATATCCATTCCGAGACAGTAGCTGGTCTTGTCGCTGTCGTTCTGAAGATTTGCCATGATTATTCCTTTTGTTGGGGTTCGTATACCATACTTGCAATTGGCGCGGATTCAAGCCGCGTTTCGTATTTTCAGAGAAATCTTCCGGTGCGGCTTTCCGGATTTGCACGGATCTGTTCCGGCGTTCCTGCGGCGACGATGCGTCCTCCCTCGGTTCCACCGCCCGGCCCCATGTCGATGATGAAATCGGCACTGCGGATGACGTCGAGATCATGCTCAATGACGAGAACCGTTGCGCCGCTGCCGATCAGTTTCCGGAAGACTCCGAGGAGAGTGCGGACGTCCAGGGGATGCAGACCGATGGTCGGCTCATCGAAAACAAAAACGGTATCGGACTGACCGCGTCCCATTTCACTGGAAAGTTTGAGTCTCTGGGCTTCACCGCCGGAAAGACGCGGTGTCTCCTCTCCGAGCGTCAGATAGCCGAGTCCGAGTTCCCGGAGCGTGTTCAGCCGCTGCTGCACAAGTTTCAGATTTCCACAGACTTTGATGGCGGAATTAACGTCCATGTCCATCAGTTCGGGAAGCGAGACGGAGCCGTCCGAAGCCGGCAGCCGCACCGAGTCCGCCTCTTTCGCATAGCGCGAGCCGCGGCAGTCGGGGCAGGGAATCTCGACATCGGGAAGAAACTGCACGTCAAGACTGATTTCTCCGGTTCCGTCGCAGGTCGGACAGCGCAGTTTTCCGGTGTTGTAGGAGAAGTCTCCCGCTTTGAATCCGCGCGCTTTGGCATCGGGTGTTTTCGCGAAGATTTTGCGGAGTTCATCATGAACATTCGCGTAAGTCGCGACGGTGGAGCGGACGTTGATTCCGATCGGAGTAGCGTCAATGAGCTTGACCTGGCGGATTCCCTCCGCTTCGATTGCCCGCACGTGTCCGGGCAGACGTCCGCCCGCAATTTTCGCTTCAAGCGCGGGAATGAGGCTCTCCAGAATGAGCGTGGTTTTGCCCGAACCGGAAACGCCTGTGACAACGGTCAGCCGCCCCTTGGGAATGTCTGCTTCCAGCGGCTGAACGGTATGGATCGCTCCGGTGGAAAGGTGAATGTGTCCTTCGCGGAACAGTTCTGCTTCCGGAGTGCGGGGGCGCAATGGGGCTTTCGGTCCGCCGGAGAGGAACGGACCGATCAGGGATTGCGGGTTCTTTGCGATTTCCGCGATTGTTCCTTCCGCGAGAACGCGTCCGCCTTCGGCTCCGGCTTCAGGACCCATTTCAATCATCCAGTCGGCCTCCGCAAGCACCTGTGTATCGTGGTCGACGAGGATGACGGAGTTCCCGTCCGCAATCAGATCGTGCATGACGCCGGTCAGTCCCGCGATGTTTACGGGATGCAGTCCGATGGAGGGTTCATCAAGGACGTAGAGGACGCCGGTTGTGCGGTTGCGGACTGCGCGCGCAAGCTGCATCCTCTGCCGTTCCCCGGTGGAGAGCGTGGCGGAGGCGCGGTCGAGCGTCAGATAACCGAGTCCGAGGTCAAGCAGCCGCCGCGCTGCATCGTGGAAGGATTCGCAGATGTTCTCCGCCATTGTCCGCATGGGCGCGGGCAGGGAGGCGGGAACTCCGCGCACCCAGGTGGAAAGTCCGGAAAGCGTCATGCGGCATGCCTGATCAAGCGAAATTCCGCGCACGAGCGGTGCGCGGGCTGCAGCGGAAAGACGGCTTCCGCCGCATTCGGGGCAGACCTCCTGTTTGAGGAAGCGTTCGACGCGTTTCATGCCGCTTTCGTCCTTGACTTTGGCAAGGGCGTTTTCCACGGTGTAGACGGCGTTGTAGTAGGTGAAATCAAGTTCACCTGCGGTATCGGAGTTCTTCGCCTTGTAGAAAATATGTTTTTTGACGGCGGGGCCGTTGAAGACAATGTCGCGTTCCTTTTCGGTGAGTTCGGAGAACGGTACATCGGTGCGGACACCCATTGCACGGCAGACGTCGGTCATGAGCGACCACATCAGCGTGTTCCAGGGGGCGACTGCGCCGTCGTCGATGGAGAGCGATTCATCGGGAACGAGCGTCGCGCGGTCAACCGTGCGCACAAGTCCGGTACCGTCGCACTTCGGGCAGGCTCCCTGACTGTTGAACGCAAGCTGTTCGGCGGATGGCGCATAGAATTCTGCTCCGCAGACCGGACAGCGCAGTTCCTGTTCCGCCGCAACCGCGAGCGCCGGTTCCAGGTAATGTCCGCTCGGGCAGCGGTGGTGTGCGAGACGCGAAAACATCAGGCGGAGACTGTTCAGCAGTTCCGTTCCGGTTCCGAATGTGCTGCGGATTCCCGGAACGCCCGGTCTCTGATGCAGTGCAAGCGCGGCGGGGACATAGAGAACTTCGTCGACCACGGCTTTTGCCGCCTGGGTCATGCGGCGGCGGGTGTAAGTCGAGAGGGCTTCCAGATAACGGCGCGAGCCTTCCGCATAGAGCACTCCGAGCGCAAGCGACGATTTGCCCGATCCGGAAACTCCGGAGACCGCAACGATTCTGTTCAGCGGAATATCAACATTGATGTTTTTCAGATTGTGAACGCGGGCGCCGCGGACCTTGATGTGATCAACCATCAGTAAAGCTCCCAGGGAACGGACCGCATTTCATAGTTGTCCCAGCCGTTGTGCTCATAGAACACTTTCATGAGGAAGAGTCCGGCGGCGGGGGCTGTGTCGCGCGCGCAGGAACGGTCGCGCATTTCCAGCATTTCCGGAATGATTTCGGGCGGCAGACGGTTGCGTCCGATTTCCGCAAGCACGCCGACCATGCTGCGCACCATTTTGTAAAGAAAACCGTCGCCGATGAAATGGATGCACTTCAACGGACCGCATTCGTAGATTTCGGCGCGGATGATTGAGCGGACCGGGTCGTCATATTTTTTCGATTCGACGGCGAAGCTGGTGAAGTCGTGCGTGCCGCGGAGGAAATCGAGAGCTGTCTGGACGGCGGCGATGTTCTGGAAATCGAAGAGCCGCCAGCTCCAGCGGGATGTGAACGGATTGACTTCTCCGCTGTTGATGACATAGACATACGATTTGCCTTTTGCTGCAAAGCGCGCATTGAATTCGGGCGGAACGACTTCCACGGAGCGGATGCGGATGTCGTCGGGAAGCAGGCGGTTCATCGCCTTCAGAATTTTCCAGTCGGGGATGTTGCGGCGTTCCGGCGCGCGGAAAGAGGCGACCATGCCGAGCGCGTGGACGCCGGAATCGGTGCGGCTGCTGCCCTGAATGCGGATTGGAATATTGCCGAAAAGCCGTCCGAGCCGCTCTTCGATTGCCTGCTGGACGGCGAGCCCGTTCGGCTGAGTCTGCCAGCCGTGGTAGTTGGTGCCGTCGAAGGCGATTTCCATTTTGAAAGTGAGCTGTTCTTCCATTTCAGTCCCGGATGGTGATGATGCGGTGGTGCTCGTCATCGGTGTGCGCAATTTCGATATTGATTGCGTCCGGCGGATAGAGATCCTCCGCGCGTTCGGGCCATTCGATGAGAGAGATTGCGTTCGGGGCAAACAGGAAATCATCGATTCCGAAAGCGAGCGCGGCGTCCGAATTGTTAATGCGGTAGAGGTCCATGTGGTACAGCATTTCGCCGTCTCCATACGGATATTCCTGAACGATGGTGAAAGTCGGGCTGGAAACGGGATCGGTGATGCCGAGTCCGCGAGCGAATCCGCGGGTGAATGCCGTTTTGCCCGCACCGAGATTTCCGCGCAGGAGAATGATGGTTCCTGGTTTGGTTTCAGACGCGATCCGCGCTGCGAGCGCCTCGGTTTCTTCGGGGGAGTGTGTGTCAAACTGTTTCATGGAAGTGATCGAATCCTTTCTTTGTCAAAACCGGGAGACCGGAAATATTTCCGGGAATCCCCCGCGTGAATTTACCCATTGGCGTCAGATGCGGAAAGGCGCTGCGGAGCGTTTCCGCGGCATCTGGAGCGACGGCGCAGATCAGCTCATAGTCTTCACCGTCGCAAAGTGCATCTTCCGTTGTCGCCCCGTCGCGGAGCGGAATGGAAGCGCAGTCGAATTCCAGCGCAAGACCGGAGTCAAGCGCCATTCTCCGTGCGTCTTTGAGCAGACCGTCGCTGACGTCCATCATCGCATGAACCGCTTCGCACTGGCCGAGAAACTGACCTTCGCGCAGGCGCGGTTCGAAATCCAGATGATGTTCCGTTTCGAAGGAACGTCCGTAACATCCGGTTCCGCAGAGCAGGTCGCCCGGACGCGCCGTGCGCCGGAGCTTGACGGTTCCAGGGGCGGAATATCCGAAAATGGAAAGTGTGAAAACTGCGCCGGGCGAGGGGAGCGAGGAGATGTCTCCGCCGACCACGCACATTCCGTATTTTGCGCATGTCTTCTGCACACCGCGGTGAAACTCCGCAAGGAATTCCGGAGAGAGGGGATTCATGGTCGCGGTCAGCATGGCGTAAGCGGGAGAGCCGCCCATTGCGGCAATGTCGCTGACGTTCCGTTTCACCAGTTTCGCCGCAATGCGTTCCGGCGGTTCCCCGGGCAGAAAATGGACGGATTCGACCACTTGATCTACCGCAGCCAGAAGCAGAAGTTCCGAATCCGGAAGATGAATGACGGCGCAGTCGTCGCCCGGACCTTCCGCAACTTCGGGACGTTGCGGGAAAACGCTTTTCAGATCCGCAACGAGCTTTTCCTCATCCATGACCGTTACACTCTTTCCACGAGAAACCGGGAAGGATCGAGCGGTTTGACGAGACGCACCAGCGTTCCGGTCGGCAGATCTTCATCGGCAACAGCCGTGACTTCGCGTGTTTCTCCGCGCACGGCGACGGTCACTTTCCCGCTGGCGGAGCGTCCGGCTGGAATGTTCATGTAGACGGTTCCGTTGAGTCCCGCCATATCCTGAGCGGAGATGTTTCCGGAGTGCTGGAGTTTGAGCATGAGCCAGACCGCGAGGGCGGTAAGGAACATGGCGAAGAGCCCGATGAGGAGCGCGGCGAGAAAACCGAGCCATCCGTGGTGTCCCCAGACGACGCCGACCCAGCCGAACATTGTGACGAATGCGAAAATGGATTTGATGCTGATGAACTGGAAGTCGGTGAATCCGGTGTCGACATGTTCGAGCGTATCGAATGTGCCGTCCGGCGCGGTATCGGGCGTATCGACTCCGCTGATTTCAAACGAGGAGAAAATGAGCGAAATGAGGAAGAAGACTGTTCCTCCGACCGCCGCACACCAGTAGAGTGTCATGGCGATGTCGCCCGCAAGAAAAGTTCCGATGCTGTGTACCGTTTCCTGAATCATAGTCACCTCCGTTTAGTGTCTGAACATGAAATAAACTGCTCCGGTCAGGCAGAGTGCCGCCCAGACGTAATCGAGCTTGAATCCCTCCTTCATATAGAGAATGGAGAAGGGCACAAAGACCGAGAGCGTGATCACCTCCTGCATGATCTTGAGCTGCGCGAGTGTCAGTCCCCCCGCATATCCCATCCGGTTCGCGGGAACCTGGATCAGATATTCGAACAGCGCAATTCCCCAGCTCACGAGCGCCGCGATGTACCAGGGCTTGGAGGACATGTCCTTCAAATGTCCGTACCAGGCGAACGTCATGAACAGATTGGAGCAGACCAGCAGAAGTCCGGTAGTAACTATAACAGGCATATTTATTTTTTCAACCCTTTTTGGTCTAAAAGATTTAAACTTATCAGCAGATCGGATGCTCTCCGGAGTGCGGGATCGGTCTTTTGTGTGTCGCCCGGCGCTTCCGGCTGTTTTTCCGTTGTGATTTGCGGTATGATTTTTTCGTATGGCACGTCTGCTGCGTCTTTCGGCGGACGGGGCAGGAGCCAGGTGCGGGAGCCGACGTGCACCAGTTCACGCGGGTAGGGGCGTCCCGCAGACGGCTCGCCGATTCCGATTCCGCGATGCGCGGTCATCAGCTTTGCTGCGAGAATTTCAGCCGCTCCGCAGGTTTTTGAACTTAAAAGAATAGCCGTGTGAATCGGCTGTTCCGCAAGCAGTTTTTCAAACGCATTGCCATCCCAGATTCCTCCGGAGCAGTTGCGGAGATCAAGGATGAGTCCGCTTCCGTTTGCCGCATCGCGATAAATGCGGAGCAGTTCGCGGAACGCGCTGGCGCTGAGGATGTTGATTTGCAGACAGCGCGGTTCGTTCTGCTGCCCGGATATGGAGAATTCCAGTACTGCATTTTTCTGCGTTGGAATGTGTTCCGGTTTTTCCGCCGGTTCGATTCCCCGGCGCAGGGCGTGCATGGCGGCGGCAAGCGCGCGCTCCGCATCCGTCCGGTTCAGAGAGTCCATGAATTCCGGAACGCGCTGTTTCAGTGTTTCAAAGAGAGCGTTGAACTCCTGCTGAAATGCCGGCTGAAACTGAAATTTTTCCGTTTGCCCCGGAGAGCCGACAGCCTCCTCTCCGGAGAGAGGGAGGAATAGACCGAGTGCGAGGAAAACGGAGAAGTGTTTCATATTCAACGGTTTATTTGAGTTTTGCAAGTTCCGCCTGGATGGCCGCATCGGCCTCTTCGACCTTGCTGCTCTGTTCGGCGCGGAAGGCTTTGAGCTTTGCCGCAAGTTCCGGATTGGAGAGCGCGAGCATGGAGATTGCGAGCAGGGCCGCATTCTTTGCTCCGGCTTTTCCGGCGGTGACGGTTGCCACGGGAATTCCCGGAGGCATCTGGACCATTGCAAGAAGCGCGTCGAATCCGTTGAACGGTTCGCAGGCCATCGGAATGCCGATGACGGGGAGTGTGGTGTGCGCCGCGATCACTCCGGCGAGGTGTGCGGCCATTCCGGCGGCGCAGATGATGACTTTAATTCCGTTCGCTTCCGCGTTTTTTGCAAAATCGGCGGCGGCGTCCGGGGTGCGGTGTGCGGACATGACGCGCGCGGTGAATTCAACATTGAAGCTGTTGAGTGTGTCGAATGCGCCTTTGAGCGAGAGCAGATCGCTTTTGCTGCCCATGATGATGGCGATTTCGGGCATGGAAATGTTCCTTTCTAAAAAAGACGCGCCGTCGCAATGGACGGCGCGCAGATTCTCTTCCGGACGGGGAGGATCACTCCTCGTTTGCCGGATGATTGTGTCTCATTCTGATTTCGCCGTTTTCGCGTCTCGCTGCTTCTCTTGCAGCGATGATTTCCTGCATGAAATCATCAGGCTTCGCATCGAAGTCGGCGGCGAGTTTGCCTTCGGCGATTTCGAGGAGAGCCACATCAAGGTGGTTCTCGTCTTTGCAGCGCACCATCGGGCGCATTCCGTAGGCGAGCTCCGTGGCTCTTCTGGAAGCGAGGAGGATGAGTGTTTTTGCATCCGGGACAACTTTTTTTGCCCGTTCCAGATATTCGTTGTTCATGGTATCCGTTTCTCCTTATCAGTAGTCAATGACGTCGCGGTGTTTCTCGATCGTCGAGAGATCGCCGCTCATAATGACCTGATAGTTACGTTCAAAGTCGTGTGCCGCATCGAGAATGTAGCGTTCCGCGAGCGGGAGACGTTTTGCATCCTTCTTGGCGTCGCGCAGCATCAGGAGGGAGACGAAAACGAAGGTTTCGTTCTCGACCAGATTTCTGGCGCGGAGGTCGTGGTACGCGGAATCCTTTTTGTCAGCGACGAACTGGACCGCCTCTTTCTGCTTGGCGAACATCACGCCGACTTTCTTGAGGAGAGCCGGGTCGAAGCCTTCGCAGGACATTCCGAGCATTTCGGAGATGATCGGGTCAAGCACACGCTGCATGATACCGCCGATTGCCGCGACAACCTGGAGCTGGGTGGTGCCTTCGTAGATATTGGTGATGCGGGCGTCGCGGTAGTAGCGTTCCACATCGAAGTCGTGCATGTAGCCGGTTCCGCCGTGGATCTGAATGCTGTCGTAAGCGACCTGGTTGGCGATTTCCGTTGCGAGCGCTTTGCACATCGGGGTGAGGACGGCGGCGACTTTGGAGTAGAATTTCGCCTTTTCGCTGCGTTCATCCTGTGCGACGTAAGCGTAGCGGAGGTCAACCATGCGTGTGGTCTCGTAGAGGAGAGCACGCGCGGCGGTGACTTTGATTTTCATCTTGGCGAGCATGTCGTAGATCGCGGGGAACTGGTCGATGCTCTGCTTGAACTGGACGCGTTCGGAAGCGTATTTTTTCGCTTCGCGGTACGCGGCTTCGGCGATGCCGAGCGCCTGACCGCTGATGGCGACGCGTGCGCCGTTCATCAGGCTCATGACGTACTTGGTCAGACCGCGGCGTTCCTGTCCGCAGAGTTCCGCGGGAACGTTGTTGTACTGAAGTTCAGCGGTCGGAACGCCGTGGATGCCGAGCTTGTGCTCAATGCGGCGGACTTTGAGTTCCGGGCAGGCTTCGCAGATGAACATGGAGAGTCCGCGTCCGTCAACGGTTCCCTCTTTGGAACGCGCGAGGACGAGGTGAATCTTGGAGCATCCGTTGGTGATGAAGCGTTTCATGCCGTTCAGGTACCACTTGCCATCTTCACCTTTGGTTGCTTTGAGGCGGACGGACTGAAGGTCGGAGCCGGAATCGGGCTCGGTGAGGTCCATGGAGCCGTCGGCTTCACCGGAAGCGAAACGCGGAAGGTATTTCTGACGCTGTTCTTCGGAACCGAATTCGCAGATGGTTTCCGCGATGTCCTGAAGACCGATGAGGTTCTGAAGGGAGGCATCGGCGCGGGCGACCATTTCCGTCATCATCGTGTAGATGGTGGTCGGGAAGTTGAGGCCGCCGTACTGACGGGGAAGCATGACGCCCATGACGCCCGCATCCTTGAGGTCCTGCAGGTTCTTGTCGGTCAGCGGATGGTACTTGACCACGCCGTCCTTGAAGGTCGGACCCTCTTCATCGACCTGGCGGGAACGGGGAGCGATGCGCTCGCCGGTGATCTCGCCGATTTCGGTCATGACGCGCTTGTAGTTGTCCATTGCGTCCTCGTAGTTCTCGGGGGCGTAATCGAACTGTTCCGCCTGTTTGTAATCGTTTTCGCGGAGCGCGACGATTTCTTCCATATCCAGATTCTTGAGCGTGAACATCAGGTCCGGATTATCGGTAAAAAAGTTGGACATTCTCTATTCTCCTCACGCTTTGGCTTTGTAGGCTTTGATCATCATCGGGATGACCTGGTTGAGGTCTCCGACGATTCCGTAGTGCGCAACCGAGAAGATCGGCGCGGCGGGATCGGTGTTGATCGCGATGATCTTTTTGCTTTCGCTCATGCCGGCGCAGTGCTGGACGGAGCCGCTGATGCCGCAGGCGATGTAAAGTTTCGGACGGACGGTGACACCGGTCTGACCGATCTGGTGGTCGTGGTCAATCCATCCGGCGTCAACTGCCGCGCGGGAGGCGCCGACTTCGCCGCCGAGCACCTGTGCGAGTTCGTGGATGAGCTTGAAGTTCTCTTTGGAACCGACACCGTAGCCGCCGGCGACGATGATCTGTGCGCCTTTGAGGTTCACGGTCTTGTCCTGACGGACGCGCTCAATGACCTTGACGACGGTTTCCGCCTGAGTGAGGGCGACGTCGACTTTGACGATTTCTCCGGTTGCTCCGGCTTTGGGCTCCGCCATTTTCATGACGCCTTCGCGGACGGTGACCATCTGGGGATCGTCCCAGGTGTTGACGATTGTCGCGATGATGTTTCCGCCGAATGCGGGACGGATCTGCATGAGTTTGTTCTTGTAGAACTTCTTGTTGACCTTGTCGTCGAAGTCGTCGATTCTGAGGTCGGTGCAGTCTGCGGTGAGTCCGGCGAGCTTTTCGGAGGAGATGCGCGGGGCGAGTTCACGTCCCTTCATCGTCGCGCCGAAGAGCAGGATGTTCGGTTTGTGCTCGCGGATGAGGTCCATAATGACCTTTGCGAACGGGAGAACCGTGAACGGTTCGAGGCGCGGGTCATCGGCGAGGAAAACTTTTTTGCAGCCGTATTCGAAGAGGGTTTTGCAGCAGTGTTCGACATTGGAGCCGAGGAGGACGCCTTCGACGTCGACTCCGAGCTGGGCGGCGAGTTCCGCGCCCTTGCTGACGAGTTCCAGACTGACGTCCGCGATCTTTCCGCCTTCCTGCTCAATAAAAACCCAGACATTTCCAATTTGTTCAGACATGTTAATCACCCTAATGTATGGTCTTCAATGAGTTCGTGAATGAGGTTCGTGACCCCGGTGTCGGTGGCTTCGACGGCTTTGTAGTCGCCGGCAGTCAGAACGACGCTCTGAATCTGTTTGACTTTGGTCGGGGAACCGGCAAAGCCGATGCGGTTCGGAGCGGCTTCGACGTCCGCCGCGCTCCACGCCTGGATCAGAAGATCTTTTGCGGCGAGCTTTTCGATGTCTTCCGCAGTTGCGGCTGCTCCGAGATCGAGTTTGCTTTTCGCCTTTTTGTATTTCATGATGCGGGTTGCGTTTTTCGGACGCGGTTCGTTGGCGTCAATGACGGTGAAGAGTGCGGGAGTGGGGGTCTCAAGAATCTCGTAGCCGCCTTCGATGGCGCGGCGGGCTTTGACGGTTTTTTCATTGAGATCGAGGACTTCTTCCACATATGAAATCTGCGGGAGGTGAAGTTTTTCCGCAATCTGGGGACCGACCTGCGCGGTGTCGCCGTCGATGGCCTGACGTCCGCAGAGAATGAGGTCGAATTTGCCGATTTTAGCGGCGCATTTGCTGAGCGCATAGCTGGTTGCGAGGGTATCCGCACCGGCGAACGCACGGTCGGTGAGAAGGACCGCGTTATCGGCTCCTCTGCAAAGCGCATCGCGCAGAACTTCTGCGGCGGCGGGGGGACCCATGGTCGCAACGGTAACTTTTGCCTGATAACGGTCTTTCAGCTGAAGCGCCAGTTCCAAAGCATTGAGGTCTTCCGGGTTGAAGATCGCGGGGAGAGCCTGTCTGTTGACGGTTCCGTCCGCTTTCATCGCGTCTCCGGTAATGTTTTGGGTGTCCGGCACCTGCTTCACAAACACAACGATTGTGTAGCTCACGGGATACTCCTTCTTGTTAATTGCCGTTTGAAAAAATCAAACTTCTTTATTTTCAACTAGATTCCTAATTTGATACTATAGCTCCATTTTCGCAAAAAACAACTGTCCGACGAAAAAATATTTTACCGAACCGCGCGTTTTTGCGCAAAAAGGAAGTCCAGACCCTCGTCATCCGCGAAAAACGGGTCCCAGACATTGTGGTTGACTCCGGGGAGTTCACGGTAGACGACATTCGGATTTCCCGCGTCCCGGAGGGCTTTGGCCATGCTTCGCGAGCGGACGACCGGAACCGCGCCGTCCTCGTCGCCGTGAATCAGGTAGAATGCTGTGTTGCGCAGATTCGGCGCCTGCGCGGTATCGCCGCCTCCGCACATGGAAGCGGCCGCGGCAAACAGTTCCGGACGGCGGCTGACCATATCGAAGACCGCATAACCGCCCATTGACATGCCGAGCGTGTAGATGCGTTCGCGGTCGATATCGAACTCTTTGAGCTTGGCGTCGAGGAGTCCGAGCGCGAGTTTCATGTGGCGCGACGGTTCCGGCGGGAGCGTGTGGGATTCGGATTCCCAGGGAACGTCGACCCACTTGCAGTTTTCGCGGCACTGAGGCATGATGACGACCGCTTTCAGATCGTGGCGTTCGCAGTACGACGCGAGCGGCGGCGCACCGATCCGTACTTGAAGGAAGTTGTCGTCTCCGCGCGAGCCCGCGCCGTGAAAATAGCAGACGAGAATGAATTTTCCCGGCTTGTCTGCCCCGTGTATGTACTGGCAGAACGGGAGCGTGTCGCCGTTTTCCCCCTGATAGATGAACTGCCCGATACCGAGCTTTTGAATCAGTTCCGGTTTCTGGGCGAGTTCATTTTCGCTGTTATGAATGGAGATCACAGGAGAACATTTCCTTTCCAGTTTCGAGTTCAAGCACCTGAAGATGCCCGTTCTCGTACCAGCCGAAGGAAGGGGGATTTCCGCCTTTCGGGAGCGATATGGAGCCGGGGTTGAACGCGATAAGCCCGTTTTCAAGCCGTTCCAGCTGAGGAAGATGCGTGTGTCCGTAAGCCAGAACGGTACCTTTTGCGACCGGAGGAGGAACCGAGGGGTTCCAGTGGTGGCCATGGGTCAGGAAAAACTTGAAGCCGTCCGCGAAAAGAGTGGAGAATTCCGCCATGATCGGGAATTCCAGCAGCATCTGATCGACTTCGCTGTCGCAGTTTCCGCGAACGGCAATGATCCGCTCTTTTTCGGCGTTGAGCATCGGCACGACTTTCGGCGGTGCGTAGTCCGGACGGAGCGGGTTGCGGGGACCGTGATAGAGGGCGTCTCCGAGCAGAACAAGCTGTTCCGGCTTGCGCGCGTCCTTCTGTTTCCAAAGCTGGGCGAGACTCTCGGGAGAGCCGTGAACGTCGGAGAAAAACAGAATTTTCATATCCGGTCCCTCTGCGATTACTGGTACTTTTCGAGTTCCGCTTTGACTTTTGACGCGAGAAATTCGGCGGCTTTGTCGAGCGGGACGAGTTCGGAGTCGCGGGAGCCGCGGACCTTGAATTCCATCGAGCCGTTTGCAATGGTCTTCGGGGAGATCACGGCGCGGAGCGGAATGCCGAGAAGGTCGGCGTCGCTGAACATGGAGCCGGCTTTTTCGCCGCGGTCGTCGAAGAGCACTTCCACGCCGAGTTTCTGAAGTTCCTGATAGAGTTTTTCGGAAACTTCCATGACGTTTTCCTTATCGGGCGTGATTGCGCAGATTTCGACATGATAGGGGGCGACGGACATGGGCCAGATCGGACCGTAGTCATCGTGGGAATCCTCCACGAGAGCCGCCATGGTTCTGCCGATGCCGATGCCGTAGCATCCCATGATCATCGGGTGGGACTTGCCCTCTTTGTCGAGGTATTCGCATTTCATCGGGGCGGAATATTTGGTTCCGAGCTGGAAGATGTTGCCGACTTCGATGCCGCGCTTCATCTGGAGCGGTTCGCCTGTGACCGGGCAGGGGTCGCCTTCGCGGACGGTCGCGATATCGGCGACGATGGCGTCTTTGAGGTCGCGTCCGTAGTTGAAGTTGATATAGTGGAAACCGGCTTCATTTGCGCCGACGACGAGGTTCGAGGTGCCTTCGATGGAACGGTCGATGACGATGACCGCCTTTTTCGGGTCGATTCCGACGGGGGATGCGTAACCCGGGACGGCTCCTGCATCGAGAATCTGCTGGTCGTTCGCAAACGCCAGTTCCTTGATTTTGAGGAGGTTCTGCAGCTTGGTTTCGTTGACCTCGAAGTCGCCGCGGATGAGAACGAAGATGAGACGTTTGTCGGAATCCGTGTAGAAGACTGCCTTTCCGGTGTTTTCCGGTTTGACGTTCAGGAATTTTGCAACGTCTTCAATGGTTTTGGAGTGCGGAGTTGCAACTTTTTCCATCGGCAGTTCGGGAGCGCGTTCAAATTTGATCGCTGAGACTGCAATTTCGCGGTTCGCCTTGTAGCTGTGACCGTCGGGAGAGACGAACAGCGTGTCTTCTCCGCAATCGGCGACGGACATGAATTCGTGGGAGACATTGCCGCCCATCATGCCGGAGTTCGCTTTGATCGAGAGAACGTGCTGGAGACCGACGCGGCGGTAGATGTTGACATACGCCTGGTGAACCTGCATATAGTATTCTTCGAGAGACTCCTGGGAGGTGTGGAAGCTGTAGGCGTCCTTCATGGTGAACTCGCGGACGCGGATGAGTCCGGCGCGCGGACGCGCTTCGTCGCGGTACTTGGTCTGGATCTGATAGGCCATGAGGGGAAGCTGCTTGTAGCTGGTGACCTCGGAGCGGACGAGATGAACGATCGCCTCTTCGTGGGTCATTCCGAGGAGCATGTCCTTGCCGTTGCGGTCTTTGAAGCGGAGGAGTTCCGCGCCGACGGATTCATAGCGTCCGGATTCCTGCCAGAGGTCTGCGGGGAGAACGACCGGCATGAGGACTTCCTGACCGCCGACTTTGTTCATTTCATCGCGGACGATGGCTTCGATTTTCTGAATGACTCTTTCGGCGGGGGGGAGGAGGCTGTAGATGCCGGAGGAGACGGGGCGGATGTAACCGCCGCGCACCAGGAACTTGTGGCTGATCGTCTTTGCGTCTTTGGGATCTTCCTTGATCCTGCGACCCAGCATACGGGACATTTTCATGATGAAAAACCTTTATGTTTTAATGTGTTAGAACTTCTGTTTGTATCCGCTTCCGACTTCGGGCATGGTGGAGAGGGAGATCAGGAACATGACATAATAGTCGGTGTCCTTGCCCTTGTCGGTGTCCAGTTCCTGATTCCGTCCGAATTCAACGGCGGCGTCGATGCAGTGGAAGTTGCGCTTCAGGTAGAATGCAACGTTGCTCATGACAGCTTTTTCGACGTCATAGGACATTCTGGCTCCGGCTTTGAGTTTCGGGTCGATGTAAGTCGGGAAGTCGATTCCGACGGTGAACGACTGCGCCGTTTTGTAACTGGCGGAGAGGGTCGCGGAGGTCGCGTTGATCTGTTCGAGCATCGAGCCCATGGAATAGGTTCCGCGCAGACGGTAGCTGTCCGAGTAGCTGTAGGATCCGTAGATTTTCCAGTCTTCGGAAATCTTGTAGGTGAGCGAGGTGTTCCAGACGTTGAGATATTTGAGTTTCATGAGTCCGACCCGTCCGGCTTTGCGTCCGTTGTTTCGTGTGGCCTGGACGTTGTGCTTGTTGTTCTGTCCGGCGTCCCAGAGCATTTCCGAAGTGAAGGAGAGGCCGTTGAACGGAGTCAGGGAGAATTTGATTCCGATATCTCCGACGTATCCGAACTGTCCCTGTTTCTGTGCGTGGAAATCCCAGTAGGTGTCCAGAGACGCCCATTCTGCGATCTGTTCGGAACCGTAATTTCCGCGCCGCGTCTGCAGGGTGTTCTGCAAACCGATACGGACGAAGTTCTGCTTGCGGAGGCGGTCGACGTCATCAAAATAGTAGAGATGATCGGCTTTTTCGGTCGGTTCCGGAATCAGAGTGTAGTTGACGTACGGCATGATGATATGGCGCAGTCCATCAAGTTCGAGGACGGAGCTTCGGATATCCTGCCACGTGCGGTAGATTTTCGTGTTGGCTTCCACACCGAATTCTCCGGCGAAGCGGAGTCTGGCTTTTCCCTTGCGGTCGAAATTCCGGAACGGAACCTGATTGGAGAAGCGCGTGACTTCGATGGAGCTGGCTCCGAAGAGTTCGTTCAGGTCATCATCCGAAATCTTCGTTTTGGAAGAGTTCGAGTATGCTGTGAGACGTCCGCCGACGCGCGGGATGATGTTCAGGAAATCCAGATTGATCGGATAGTACAGGAAATGAACGGTATCGAAGCGTGCGCTGGAATAGCCGCGGACGTTTCCGTAACGGCCGGGATTGTCGAGCTTGCGCCATTTCATGTCATAGTATCCGCCGGAAGTTTCGCTCTGATAGTAGAGTCCGCCGAAAAGTTCCTGACGCGGCATGTCGAAACGGGCTTCGGGGAGCCGCTGGGAGACGGTGTCGAAGTCGTTGACGCGCAGCGAGGTAAGGATGGCCGCGGATGCGCGGTCCATCTGGTATTCCAGGGCGGCGTAGGTGGGCGGCTGGATGTTCTCTTTGTAGCGCGTATCGTAGTAATCCTCAAGGAACTGGTAGTCGCTGAGCAGCTCGAACTGCCCGCGGAAATCCAGAGAGGGCGTGATGTGCGTCAGGTTTGTGATTTTGAAGTCGTAACGCTGATTCGGAATTTTCAGACGCGCATGTTCTTTCGCGTAGTGACGCTGCGTGTAGTTGTAGTCGAAACTTTCATACGGTTTGCGGTCGTGCATGAAGATTCCGAACATTTCCGTTCTGGAATTGTCGGTGACGAAATTCAGCTTGCCTCCGTAGGCGAGTCCGCGGTTGGTGTAGTAGTTCACCATGGGGGCGATGTTCAGCTGCATCAGCGGAGTGTCCAGAATGGAGAATCCTTTGGATGCGCGGACGTAGAATCCGTAGTCGGAAGACTGACCGAAATCGACGTCGATACCGAAGTTGTCCGATTCTGTCGGTTTGTAAAGAACGGGGAGCCAGAAGACGGGGAGATCCCAGAGACGCAGCAGGGTGTTGTACGCCAGGACGCTGTGTTCACGGTGGGACGGATTGTAGTTCTGGATGCCGTTGTTGTATTCGCGCGGTGTGATGACCGCTTTCCCGGCGCTGATCGAGTAATGATCGTGATCATCCACGATGTAATCGCAGGAGGTTATTTTCGCGTCGCGGATCGTCAGCTGACCTCCGGCGGAGCGTTCAGCTTCCGCGGCGGCGAAGAAGAGCGGGCCGTTCTGAAATGCAAAGTTGCGGAACTGGAAGAGTCCCGAAGTGAGGTTTCCGGAAACGCGGTCGGCTTTCATGTAAGCGGGGACGTTTTCGATGGAAACTTTGATTTTGCGTATCCCCGTGGGCACTTTGACGTATTCGATGAATTTAACGGAAAGCGTATCGTCGTCGAGCAGATCCTGATACTCTTGGTAGTCAACGGTTTTTGTGGTTTTCTGCTTCTTGGCGAACGTCACATGCCCGGCGGCTTCGAGGTCGCGGGATTCGAGGTTTACAATGACCTTGTCGGCTGTAATCGTGATGTCTCCGTACTTGATGACCGCATGACCGCGCGCGATGAGATTGTCGCCGATGTATTCATAGACGTCAGCGCTTGCATCGACGCCTTTTGCGGCTTGAGGAGCGAGATCCGTCTGGAATTTTTTGTACGAGAGCGCGGAGCCGGAACCCACCTTGGCGTTGTCCATGTAAGACTTGTTTTCCGCATAGACGGCGGGCAGCGCAAAAATCAAAACAACCGCAGCCGTCTGCGCCATGCGTCTGACTAAAGACATTTTCATTTGACCGGTTCCATTCGTAGTTCTCTTTTAAAATTATAACCGATACTATATCATAAAAATCCGTCTGCGCAAGTGGCAAAAACGGTTTTTTGATAAATTTAGTATGCAGACCAGTCGATGAGCTTGAACGTGTGCATGAAAAGATTGAAAATCAGCGGGGAATCCTCGAGTTCACAGACCGGTTCCTCCGTTCCTGCGAGCGGGGAGGGGGAAGGCGGGAGCGGTTCCGGTTCGGGAACCCAGCCGCAGAGATATGCGAGCTCGATCAGTTGGGGAATACGCTCCGGTGAATCGGGTGGAAGGCGGTCGAACAGGGCGTTGGCAAAATCCAGCTGAATCTGAAACGCAAGGCGGATCGTGCTGTTTTTCTCCAGACGCAAGTCGGGACGGCGGCGGATTGCGAGCGCCCGCAGATTCGGCGCCGAATACCAGAGGAGAGGCTGAAGGGAATCCTCCACGGAATCGCGGAAATGAACCGGAAGCTCCTCTGGAAGATTGTTCAGGCGGAGCAGAAGGCGCGCGCTCGCCGGGTCGCCTGCGGCGCGGGAGTAGAGCAGGCGGACCTTTGCAGTGAGTTCCAGATCGTCGAGCGCGGCAAGCGCTTCATCCGCCTTCCGTTCCCGGAGATCGGCGCGGATGTCCTGTTCAAGACGTTCGAGCAGAGGGGCTGCCGGGCGGGAGACGGCGGCGAGAAGTTCTTC
>DHMO01000035.1:0-13528 GCA_002405835.1 Lentisphaeria bacterium UBA4640
GCGCAGACCGTGCAGGTCAAGCCGCGCGGTGTGGCGGACAAGCAGTCCGCCGTCATCCCCGCCGGAGCGTCGCATACGTTCCTGTTCCCGGTGACGGAGTTCAAAAAGGAATATACGGTCATCCTTTCGAACGGAAAGAAGATGCAGCGAGTGACACGTCCGGTGATTCCCGTCCGCAAGTCCGTGAAGAGCGGCGCGGAGCAGGTGATGTCCTACGGTTCCTTCCGCGTCACCGCGCTCGCGGAGGGACTGGAGTTCAAAATCAGCGTCAAGGACGACAAACGCGGAGATTACGATGTGAAGGCTCCGTGGAACGGCGACGGCGTGGAGCTCTTCATTGATTCCCGTCCGTTTACCGGACTCGACAAGGGTATTTACAACGACCATGTCTTCCGCGTGTTCGCGAATCCGGCGACGAAATCGCACAAGGCGTCGCTGAGCACGAGCGCGAATCTGGATTCCTCCGCGATCCGCTGGAACATCAGGGAAAACGGCGCGGATTTCGAGGTTTCAATCCTGATTCCGTGGAAAAGCCTCAAGCTGAACGCTCCCGCGGATCTTGCGTTCGATATCGCGGTGAACGATTCGGATGACAATACACGTCTCTCCTCCATTCCGTGGAGCGGAGACGGCGACAACTACAGATACCGTTTCAACTTCGGAACTTTAACCGTCAAATAAAAGGATACAGCAAATGAAAAAACAGACATTGATTCTTCTCGCCGGACTTCTCGCGGGAACCGCATGTGCGGAAACAAACTGGAAGGCATGGGGGCGTCCCGCCGGAAGCACGGCGGAGGGCGAGAAGGTCACCTTCACCGCTCCCGCAGGGAAACGGACGGAGTTCATGACTCGCGCCGATCTGGAGAAGGGGAACTTCTACCGCATTTCGTTTGAACTTGATTTCCCCGGAGCCGCGCCGGAATCATATAAGTACGGACTCAACAAGTTCGAGGAGCTCCCGTACACTTTTGTCGAGATGAAAAACGCCAAAGGCAAAACCGCTCCGGTCATTTACACTTACGCCGGAGAGAATATGGAAACATTCTTCCGCGTCTACTTCGCGGCGAATGCGGAAGTGAAAGGCGTTTTTGCAAATCCGAAAATTGAAAAACTTTCCGCCGGCGCTCTGAAAAAGGTTGTGATGCCGGAGAACGGAAACATCGTTTCCAACTGGATTCAGCCGGGCTGGATGAAGAACGCTCTGAAGGTGGAACTCGTTGACGCCGCGGATCATATCGACGAGGGCAAGGCTGTGAAGATTACTGCGCCGGAATCGTTCTACGCAAAGCGTCCGGCTTCGGTGCAGTCCAATTCGCTCCCGCTGCTTCCGGATACGGATTACCGGGTGACCGCCTGGGTGAAAGGCAATGGAGCCGGCACGGGAACCATCGGAGTGAACTCCTGGTACAATAACAAGGTGAAACATTACTACTGCTCCGGCAACATTGCGGTCACCAAAGAGTGGACGCAGGTGGAATTCAGATTCCGCACACCGTCGCTCAAGGAGCATCCGCAGCTGGAAAAGCGCGTGACGCACGGCAGCATCGGATTCCGTCCGACTGCTCAGCTGAACGAATTCCAGTTCAAGGATTTTACATTGGAGCAGATTGAGAAGTGAAAGATTCTATGCGCTTCAATGTCATGGATTTCGGCGCCCGGGCAGACGGGCGCTCGCTTGATACAAAGGCATTTCAGGACGCCGTTGACCGCTGTTCCGATGAGGGAGGCGGTCTTGTTTTCGTTCCGGAAGGGCGTTATCTGCTCGGCTCTCTGTGGCTGAAAAACAATGTCGTGTTTTGCCTGGATGCGGGAGCTGTGCTGATTGCTTCGCTGAATCCGGCGGATTATCCGCTGCCGGATGATATTGCGCCGGATTCCCAGCCGCGGGCGTGTCTGAATGCGCTGCATGCGGAAAATATCCGTGTCTGCGGCGAGGGCGTTGTCTTCGGGCAGGTGATGAGCTTTTCGTATGACGATCCGGCGAACGGCGGCAACGGAGAAGAACACCTGACGTTTGATGATCCGAAACAGTTCCGTCCGAAGCTCCTGCGCTTCGAGGATGTCCGCGGCGCCGTTCTTTCCGGAATCACCTTCCGGGAGAGTCCGTTCTGGACGATTCATTTTGCCGGCTGCCGTGACACTCTGATGGAAAATATCCGCGTGGAAAACCCGCTCCGCGCCTGCAACACCGATGCGCTGGACATTGACTGCTGCCGCAACTTCACCGCGCGCGGACTCTATCTCCAGACCGGCGACGATGGAATCTGTGTCAAGAGTTCGCCCGAAGTCGCAAAACTTTACGGCGGCTGCGAAAATGTCCGGATTGAGGATTGCGAGATTTATTCCACGAGCGCCGCGCTCAAGGTCGGGACGGAAACTTTTGCTCCAATTCGGAATGTTTCCTTTAACGACTGCAGTGTTTTCGGCTCCTCCCATGCGATCGCGGTTTATGCGCGCGACGGCGGAGAGGTTGAAAACATCGTCTTCCGCAGCATTTCGGGAAGCGCAAAAGCGCATGGCAATGCGCCGCGTCACAAATTCCGCTGGAGCTGGTGGGGGGCGGGTGACGCCATTTTCATTTCCGCCTCGCCGCGCCGCAAGGGGGAACGTTCCGGAACGATCCGCAATGTCGTGCTGAAAGAGATTGATATCGACTGTGAAAACAGCTGCTTCATCTCCTCGTATCCGGAAACCGGGAAGGTTGAGAACATTTTTCTTTCGGAGGTGAAACTGCGCTTTGTCCGCCAGGGAACGCAGCCCGGGGGCGTGTTCGACGAAACCCCGTCGGTCCGCAACCGTTTTCCGCATCGGATTCCGGCATTCTTTTTCGAAAATATCCGGAATGCATCCGTTGAAAAATCCGCAGTGGAATGGGTGAATCCGGAAGGGGAATGCTGGGACGGGCTGCTTGAAAACGAAAATTCGGAGCTGCTCCGTTTTGAGTGCACGGAAAGCGTGACTCAGTCCGAATAATCTTTCATTACCGCGCGGAGCCGCCGCATGAGACGTGTTTTGACGAAATAGACCATTTCGGGGAGCATGGAGCACATGACGGCGGTTTCGCGCGCCGATTTTCCGTCAAGCACGTGGTTTTCAAATGCCGCGTATTCGTTCGGCTTTTCCTCCATGCGGAGTTTCAGAAGCGCCTGATCGAGCACATGCTTGCGCCATTCTCCGCACCAGAGTTCTTCGCTGATTTCCGTTCGCGGCGGCAGCTCTGCGAGCGTGCGCAGAAGAATCTGATGCAGAAAGACCGGAAGCGTTCCGCGCTCCGGCGAATAGACGAAACATTCCGATTCCCCGAAAACATTGCGCGCGAAAATCTCAAGCAGAGTTTCCGTTTCCGCCGCGGAATAACCGGCGGAAAGAAGAATGCGCGAGAGAAACGGGGAATAAATTTCCAGGAACTCCGCGCGCGGAACCGGTTCGCCCGCGCGCAGACGCTCCAGCAGGGGAGGGGGATTCTCCATTTGCGTTACATCAGCTTGAGTCCGGGAAGATCCTGGATATCAACCACGCCCACAACTTTGTTTTCCGAATCGGTGACGATGATGTCGTCCACCTTGCGCACCTCAACGAGACGCAGAACTTCGATGGCGAGCGCATCGGCGCGGATGGAGGCCGGGTTGGGCGTCATGACTTCCGCAATATTCCTGGAGAGAATATCGGGAACGCCCGCGCGGCGGCGGAAATCCCCGTCGGTGAAAATGCCGATGGGGTGTCCGGCGTCATCCACGATGATCGCGGAGCCGCTGCGGCAGGCGGTCATCTTCAGAAGCGTATCCTTGACATTGTAATCCGCCGTGACGGTTGCGAGACGGTCGCCGCTGCGCATGGCGTCGCCGACGCGCATGGTGACGGCGCGTCCGATTGCGCCCGCAGGGTGGAGTCTGCCGAAATTTTCCTTCGTAAATTTCCGGAGCGTGAGCAGCACCATAGCGAGCGCGTCGCCGAGTGCGAGCTGAACCGTGGAGGAGGTGGTCGGTGCGAGGTTGAACGGGCATGCTTCGCGGGGTACGGCGGTTTCGACGTGGATGTCGCCGAGCTGGGCGAGCGTGGAATTTCTGTTTCCAGTGAGCGCGGCGACACGGACTCCGAGGCGTTTTGCGGGGACGATTACGCGGACGATTTCATCGCTTTCGCCGCTGTAGCTGATGGCGATGAGCAGGTCGTCCTTCTGAATCATACCGAGGTCGCCGTGCATGGCTTCAACGGAGTGCATGAAGATTGTGGGCGATCCGGTGCTTGCCATGGTTGCGGCGATTTTGCTGCCGACATGACCGCTTTTTCCGATGCCCGTAATGACGATTTTTCCGCCTTTGTCGAGCGTTTCGCAGCAGGCCTGCGCCAGCTTGACAAAGTCTTCGTTCAAATTGTTCTTAAGAGCTTCAAGTCCTTCTATTTCAATGGAAATGACCTCTTTTGCCTTCTTCAGTATAGCATCCGCATCCACGATTCAACCTCCTGTTTTCGGGTAATATAACACGCGAATATCAAATAGACAAGGCGGTTTTCACGGAATCTCGATTTTCCGGTCGCGCCAGTAGTATTCGCGGTCGTGTTCGCCGATTTCGCGGAGCACGCGGCAGGGGTTGCCGACGGCAACGACGTTCGCGGGGATGTCCTTTGTGACCACGCTTCCGGCTCCGATGACGGAGTTGTCGCCGATCGTGATGCCGGGGAGGATGATTGCGCCCGCGCCGATCCAGACATTGTTGCCGATGTGCACCGGAAGGTTGAACTGTGCAACTTTGCGCCGGAGTTCCGGATCCACCGGGTGTCCGGCAACTGCAACAACGACGTTCGGACCGAACAGAACGCTGTCGCCCACGTAAATGTCTGTGTCGTCAACCAGAGTGAGGTTGAAGTTCGCATAGACGTTGTTTCCGAAATGCGTGTGGCATCCCCAGTTTGCATGGAGCGGGGGTTCCACATAGCAGTTCTCGCCGACTTCCGCGAGAATCTCCTTCAGCAGCGCCATCCGTTTCGGCATTTCCGAGGGACGGGTCTGGTTGAAATCATAGAGCCTGTCAAGGCAGCGCAGCTGTTCCTTTGCGAGCTCTTCATCGGTGCAGAAATAGATTTTTCCGCTTTTCATCTGTTCTTTTGCATTCATCTGCAGAGTTCCTTTTTAAAATTTGAAGATAGTATAACCGCTTTTTCCGGAAAATCAAACGATTGAGCTTGCATTCGCGGAAAACGGGGCTATATTTAGTTTTATCACAACTGATAAAATCATTTCTGATAAAAAAGGAGTAGCATTTATGAAAACAGAACAGTTTCCGCGTCCGGACTGCGGAGCGGCGGATGAAATCCGGAAACTTGCCGGAGCGGAAGGTTGTGCGTCCTGCGAGGATTGCGATGCTCTTGCCGCCGCGCTGAATGCGCTTTCCGGCGAATCCGCCCGCAAGGAACTGCGCAATGAATTTGTCAAACTTACAGGCGCTTCCGACTGTGCGTCGCTGAAGGGGCGCCGCTGCGGATACTATCCGCGTCTCGCCGCGGAACTGCTCCGCAAAGCAAGCCGCCGGAATGACCCGAACGGAAAAATCCGGGTCCTGCTGCTGGGTGATTCCATTCGCGGAAACTATGAAAACAAGGTTCGCGAAGAGCTGGGGGACGCCTATGAAGTCGTTGCTCCGGAAGAGAACTGCCGGTTTGCAAAATATACGCTCAATGAGCTCGGCCGCTGGTTTGAAACCTGCGGCGAGCCGGATGTGATTCACTGGAACATCGGACTCTGGGACTCCGCTGTTGTGTGCGAAGAGGACGGCATGTTCACTTCCCCCGCCGAGTATCTCTTCTACATGAGCCGGATTCTGCGCGAATTGAAAAAACACTGCAGTCATGTCATCTTTGCAACGACTACACCGGTCCGTGACGGCAGCCTCAATCAACATATCGAATTCATTGATCAGCTGAACGCTGTCATCGTTCCGTACATGAACGCGCAGGGTGTTCCGGTCAACGACCTCTATTCCATAGTAAACCGCGACAAAGAGGGACTGCTCCGCGGCGACTGCATTCATCTGAGTTTGAAAGGCATCGAAGTCTGCGGAAAAGCCGTTGCCGATGCGATCCGCACCGAACTTTCCAAATAAGCAGAAAGGCTGAATATGTATATCGCAAGACTGAAAATGACCGATGGCTCTGTCCGTGAACTCCCGGTTCTCATGCAGGACAATACCGCAGTTCTCCGCAAGGAGGCAATTCCGATGGAGACGCAGACCGTTGATTTCCTTCCGGATTTCTGCAACGCCAAAGTCGGAAGTGAAGGCTTTTATGTCGTTCCGAGCATCGACAACGACGGGCATGCCGGACAGATTTTCTTTAATCCGCGCGCGGAGCAGGAGTGTGAATTCGACTGCAACGACATGCCGCTCTATGTATTCAACACCGGTTCCGCCGGGACGCTCGCCGTAGTTGCGGGAATGGCTCTGGAATACAGCCTCATAACCGGAATCAAGGACGGTTTCTATTACATGTTCCCGCGCTTTATCCTGAACGGCGAGGGGGCATATGAAGATATTGAGGTCAAATTTTTCGAACTGACCGGAGCCGAAGCCTCCTGGTGCGGAGCCGCGCGCAGATACCGGCAGTATCAGCTGGAGCGCGGCGCGTGCGAACCGATCCGCGACCGCATGAAGAAGTTCCCGGTTGTGGGTGAATCCGCGCTTGGTCCGGAAGTGCGTGTGCGTCTGGCATGGAAACCCGTTCCGTCGCCCGTTCCCGATCAGACCGAGGAGACGGAACCTCCGATTCATGTCGCGATTACCTTTGAACAGTGTGAAGAGATCATCGAAGAGTTTCACCGCCAGGGCGTCGAACACGCGGAGTTCTGTCTGGTCGGCTGGAACAAATCCGGACACGACGGACGTTTTCCCGATCTTTTCCCGGTCGAGCCTCTGCTCGGCGGCGAGGAGGCGATGGTGCGTCTGATCGAAAAGGCGAAATCCTACGGCTATCTGATCTGCGGACACACCAACCTGCTGGATTCGTACAAGATCGCGAAACGCTGGCGCGAGGAAAACTGCATGCGCGACAAGGACGGATCGCTTCATCAGTTCGGCAACTGGGGCGGCGGCAACTCCTATTATCTCTGCCCGAAAAAGGCGCATGAGGTTTATGCGGAGCAGGATATGGCGGATATGGCGCGTCTCGGCTTCCGCGGTACGCATTACCTTGATGTGATGAGCATTCTGCGTCCGCCGAAATGCTATGACCCGCGTCACCCGCTGACCCGCAAGGAGGCCGCGTACTGGCGCGGACGCACTCTTGCTCTCTCCCGCGAGAAAGTCGGTGCGAGCGCATCCGAAGGTTCATGGGATTTCTGCATCGGCGACCTCGATTATGTGCTCTACACGGTTTTCCACCGCAACGGCGAATTTGAGCGTCCGATGGTTGACCGCCACATCCCGTTCTGGCATGTGGTCTACCACGGCATTGTGCTCTACAATACATTCTGCGACACGGTGAACGCGAGCATCAAGTCGGACAAGTCGCTTCCGATTCTGAACCTTGCCTGGGGCGGACGCCCGCTGAGCTATTTCTATGCGAAATTCCGTTCCTCCGGCACAAACTGGATGGGGGAAGAGGATCTGCGTTTCGGCGATCCCGCCCGGCTCCGCGCTGACGTCGCGAAAATCAAAGCGGACTATGACCGTTACCGCACGATCAGCGATCTCCAGTATGAGTTCATGGAGGAGTTTGAAGAACTGGTTGCGGAAAAGGTCTTCAAGGTCACTTATTCGGATGGTTCGGTTGTGGTCTACAACCTCGGCAGTGAAGAGTTTGTCTATAACGGCAGATCTTGCGCACCGTATTCGTTCATCCGCATCTGACGGACCGGACAGCTGCAAAAAAACGGGCATGGAGTGAAAACCATGCCCGTTTTTTTACTGTTTTATAGCGGATCAATTTGCCGTTTTCGTCTGAACGGTGACAGTGACAAGCTCTCCGGCTTTGACGGAGAAGTCCTGAGCCGCAACGTTGTGGTGATTGACCAGGACAAAATTTTTGCCTTCGGCGGCAGTGCCGTCCGTGACAAGTTTCGCTTTACCCCAGCCGCCCCACGGGGCAATTTTTTCAGAGGAGGCTTCAAAACCGCCGTTGATCAGCGACTGACCGTTGACTTTGATGTCGTCATACGCGATCAGCGGGGCGTCTGCACGGTTTTCGTAGCCCATCAGACAGAGCGAAATTTTTCCGTCTTTCTTCGCCAGGAAAGAAAAGCTCTTCTTTTCCCATTTGCCGGAAACGGGTCCGCTGAAGACAAGACGCTGGTCTTGTTTGTCGCCAAGCCATGGTGCCTGGGTCCCGGTGATTCCGTCATCCATCTGCTTGACGACGAGTCCGATCTGGTTGCTCTGTCCGGAGATGTCGATGCGGAAATTTTCCGCGGTTGCGATTGCCGCAAGTCCTGCGGCGAGGGCGAGTGTGAGAAGTTTTTTCATGTCTTGACTCCTTTTTGTTATTTGATGAAATTCACCTGAATTTCAGAGATTTTGAGATTTCCGAACGCCTGGCGGAGACCGCATTCAACGCGCGGATGCCTGTCCTGCTTTTCAAGCGGAGCGTAGAACTGGAGCAGAGTCCAGCCGAACGGGGCGGAGAATTCGCGGTGCAGGATGTGGCTCATATCCCGCGAGCTGAATCCGAGGTAGAATCCCTGCGGGCGCCAGCTGTTGAACTGGCTGCTTGCGGTTGTGCAGGAACTCATTTCGACCAGCGCGGAAACTTTCATTCCCGTTGCCCACTCCGGAACGGCGACCGGCTGGGAGATTCCCTGCTGGCCGCTGCCCGGAGAAGCCTTTGTGCTGTTCAGAACGACCGCGTTTCCTCCGTTGAATCCGCTTTTCGGAACCATTTCGATGCGGCAGCTGTTGGACTGCGGCGTGTAGAACCAGCCGCCCGCTTCGCCGTATTCGCCTTTGGTAAAGCTGCCGTTCCGGACTGCTGCTTTGGTTTGCAGACGGAACAGCGGATAGTGACTGCGGACTTTGAAGGCGAACGCCTTTACTCCGCTGAGGCTTTCCTTCCAGCCGGTTTCACCCGGACGCGCAACCTCGATTTCGAGCCCGATCACTCCATCGTATGCGGGGCGGATTTCCGTCCACGGAATGGAGATTTCAAGCGAATATCCGTCTGCTGTGCGCGTCTGTTTTACTGCGGCATTCGTCTTGAATGCCTTGTCGGCCCGGGAGATCGCGAGCACGCTGGAGCCTGTCTTCGAAGGCGCCGCCGCGAAAACATACTGGAAGCAGTTCAGCGGATTTGTGCTGATGATAACCTCTTTGTCGGGTTTGGAGAACGGCGCGGGATCAATGAAGAGCTCGACCGCATCGCCTTCCCAGAGCGATTCGCCGCCGGCGGGTGTGATTTTCGCCGCTTTGACATTCGCCCGGATTTTCAGGCTGGTTCCGTCGCTCCAGACTTTCGCTTTGGTGCCGCGGGAAAGTGTCAGCTCTTTGGCTTCGTTCTCCGCTGCGGGAATGGTGAATTCCGGAACGGAGGCGGTCATTTCGACCTTGCCGCTGCCGAGCTCCGCCCCGTTCGATTCCACGCGATAGGAGAGCTGGCTGTTTGCGGGCAGGGGGAAGGAGACCGTGCTGTCGTCATCGGCGTCTTTGAACGCAAACTGGATGTTCGGCAGTCCGGTTTCCGGTGCGAACTTTGTCATGATGGTTCCCGGCTGACCGAAACTGTTGAGCGCGGTCAGGTAGAGGCGTCCGCCGAGGACGCGGCCGAACACGCGGCAGCTCTGTTTCGGAATGAAGCGCACGGATTTGAAGAATTCCGCGATGCATTCCGGTGTTCCCTTTATGTAAAGCGGTTCGTAGCTGAGCGTCGTTCCGTCCGCTTTTGCGATGCGGTTGCCGAAGAGATCGAAGAACTGAAGTCCGGATTCATTTTCTGTTTTCACCGTGGAGCCGGAGGGGCGGAGATCGTAGACGAATCCGACGCCCTGTTTTCCGTCGGCGGATTTGAAGATGCCGGCGCGCATGAACGGATTCAGCGGAACCGGATCAAGTTTCTCCATATCCTTGAGCATGAAGGAGAGAGCATTGGTCGCGACGGCCATTTCGCTCATGACGCGCATTCCCGTCGACGAAGGATCGTAGGTGAGCAGGGAGGTGTTGCCGTTCGGAGCCGCTGCAAGGCGGACGTCGTTCAGCATGCCGTCGAGGTAGTGGCGCTGGGCGGCTTCGGCGGGAATGCGTTCCTGTGTATTGATTGCAGACTGCGGATTCCGCGCTCCGACGATGTAATAGCATTCCGTGTTGCAGAGCGGTTTCTGCTTTTTCAGAGTGGAACGCAGTTCTTTGATATGCGCGGAGTAGAGACCGTAGATGTTTTTCTCGTAGTCGCTGGAATTGTGGTACGGATGAAACGCAATGCCGTCGACATAGTCCACATAGTCGGGGTCGGCTTCGCTTAGACGGCGGCACCAGCCTTTGTCGTAGCCGACGTCGCAGGTGTTGCCGTTTCCGAGAAGCAGATAATCCTTGTTTTTCTCCTTCAGAGCCTTGTAGGTGTACTTCAGATATTTCAGATACTGCTGCGGACCCATCACCGGGTCACCCGGTTCGTTGAACATCTCCCAGATCTTGACCTTGTCTCCCCAGGTGCGGATGCAGTAGTCGAGATAACGCCCGTAGACATCAAGCGGGGCGTCGAGCATGACGATGCCGGGTCTGGGGTATTTTTTGATGTACTTGCCGTAATAGAAGAGCGGATAATCCGCCGTTTCTCCATTGGGGCCCTTGTCGCGGAACAGAAGTCCCATTCCTGCGGCGATGCAGAAGAACGGTTCCACGCCGTTTTTGTAATATTCATCAATGGCGGGGCCGATGACATCCGGTGAGAATTTGCCGGGTTCGCGTTCGATCAGAACCCATCTTCCCCAGATTCGCACATTCCGCATTCCGGCAAGACGCGCAATGCGGCCGACGGAATTCCAGGAGCTGTATCTTCCGAAATATGTCGTGTGGGTGGCATTCTGGTAGCCGTTGTAGATAATGTTTGAGTGCTCGTTCATTCCGATGCTCCAGCCCGGGGAGAACCGCTTGTGGTCAACCGGCTGATGCAGGACGGAGACGTCGCCGAAGGAGGCAATCTCTTTTCCGTTGCGGCGGAGTTTCAGCTTGAAGGCTCCGAACTGATCCGCGGGAACGGCGATTGCTCCGGTATAGCGTGTGAGCCCGTTCTGCGGAGCTTCGCCGTCCTTCTTCAGCGTGACGGGCAGAACCTTGCGGACTGCGTTGTCATGGACGGAAACAAAGACAAGTTCCGTCTTCTCCGTTTCCGCATTTGCGTTCAGGCGCGCGGCAATGCGGAAGTTCATGGTTTCATCTTTGAAATAGTGCGCTTCGGCATGATCGGGAACGATGGAAGCCTCTTCCGGATAATCGTTTTTGCCGTTGAGGAACGTCATGCGGAAATTGTCGATATAGAGCGGCGCATTCAGAGCCTTGCCGTCCGTCGACCGGATCTGAAGCGTCATGACGTATGCTGTTCCGACGTTTATCACCTTGACTTTGCGTGAAAAGTGTTTCCATTCGGTCACTGGAGTTGTGGAGAATCCGCCGAGCACCGGATAGGATTTGTGCGACCAGTTCGGAGCCGGTTTGATATTGAGCGGTGCGTAGCAGCGGAAATCCGCGCTGAGGCGGATGTTCGGCTGATCCGCTCCGACCGGCTTGCCGACTTTCGCGTCGAATGCGACTTCCACTTCGCCGTCTGCGGGGACACTCATTTCACCGCAGATGAGGCTGAGGTCGTACATGCCGGGGCGGTACGGAACCAGCAGAACGCGCCCGCGTCCTTTTTCGAGCACGGTTTCCGTGGTGAAAAAGGTATCCGGCTGAGTTTTGAGGAGATTTCTGTCGATTCGATTGAGCGTAAGCATCCATCCGGGGAGAGGCTTCCCGGTTTCGCCGAGCTCCATATCGGCGCCGGGGTTGAGCAGTTCCGCTTGAACCGGCAGCGCGGCGAGCGCGGCGGCAAGAGCTGCGAATTTTGCGTGTTTCATATCAAATCCTTTCGGTTATTGCTTGAATCCGGCTTTGAGCATGTCGCCGGAACCGTCGTAGCCTTTGGTTGTGATTGCCTGGGCTTCGGTTACGCTGGCGGCATGGCCGTCGGTGAAGAGCGTGGCGGAGTGTCCCTTCGGGCTGTTGAGCGGGTGACGGCTGTAGATGACATATCTGTCGTTTTCCGCTCTTCCGGTTGCTTTACAGTGTCCGTATTTTGGAATGAAGGGCAATCCCATGATCGCTTCGCCACCCTCCATGGTTGTGACAGCCTTTGACGGCTCCGCAACCTGATTGACTTTGCGGTAACGGGAAATGTTTCCTGCATAGTTGCCGCCATGGAGCGCATGATTCAGGTGATAATTGGTGAATTTGTAATGTCCGTTTGCCCAGAGAATGGGCTTCGGGTTGGAGGGACAGTGGAATGTGCTCGTCGGGGAATCGTATCCGTAGGCGACTCCGTAGGGACCGACGACATTTGCCGGTTTGGGCGAATCTGTGGAAGGTTCGCTGGGATTTTTCACGTTGATTCCGCTGAGGATTCCGAGCCAGACGGTGCGCTTGTCATCAGCGTCATAGGGCTTGTCCGGGTTGTCGGTTGCCGCAAAGGTCGGAACGAGCCAGTCGTCGTTGGCGGTTGCATACATCGCCATTGCGGTTCCGATGGTTTTATTGTTGTTGAGACAGCTCATCGCGCGTGCCTTGTCCCGTGCTGAATTCAGCGCCGGCAGCAGCATGCCGGCAAGGATGGCGATGATGGCAATTACCACAAGGAGCTCTATAAGGGTGAACTCGCTGGACCTCCATTTGAAATGAAAAATACTTCTTCTGCTCGGATGAGTTTTCATCATGCTGCCTGCCTTTCTTTTGCTTGTTGCTTGTTTTGTCTTCGGACCGCTCTTCCGGAGCCGCTCCGTTATTCTGTTCTGCTGTATATTATACCACAAAATTGAAAAAAGGGAATGTCTGAAACAACGAAAAACATATCCGTTTCTACAAAAAACAGAGATTTTCGGAGAAAACGGTCTTTTTTTTGTTTGCGGAAGGGCTGTTTTTTCTCAAATATAAAATGAAACGGACGTCGTTTTTTCCCCTTGACAATTTCGATTTTCCGGTGTATACTGCTTCAAAATGGATTTGTTTTATATGAAAGGAATGTTTTTTATGCAAAACGGACAAGCTGAAATATTGGAAATGATTCCGGGAAAAGTGGAACGGATGCGAAAGGAGATCGGACGGAAAGTATATGGACAGGAAAGACTTGCAAATCTTCTGCTCGCGGGAATCCTCGCGCGCGGGCACTGTCTCCTGACCGGTGTTCCCGGGCTGGCGAAGACCATGCTGGTTTCCACGCTTGCGGAAATTGCGGAACTCGATTTCAAACGCATTCAGTTCACGCCCGATATGATGCCGGGGGACGTCACGGGAAACGAAATCCTGGAGATCGACAAACTTTCCGGCGAGCGCATGTTCAAATTCATGCCGGGGCCGGT
>DHMO01000035.1:13640-26430 GCA_002405835.1 Lentisphaeria bacterium UBA4640
CAGGCGGCGCTTCTCGAAGCAATGCAGGAGCGGAGCGTTACCGCGGCAGGCAAAACGCATTCTCTGCCGGAACCGTTCTTTGTGCTCGCCACCCAGAACCCCATCGAACAGGAAGGGACGTATCCGCTCCCCGAAGCCCAGCTGGACCGCTTTATGTTCGGGCTGACCGTCGATTACCCGTCGCTTGATGATGAAGTGAGGATCATCCGGGAGACGACCTCCGGAGCTCCGGTTCCGCTGGAAAAAGTAGTCACGGCGGCGGAACTTGTGCAGATGCAGGAGGCGATCCGCTGGATTCCGGTTCCGGAATCGGTTGCGCTCCGGATTGCAAAAATTGTCCGGGCAACCCGGCCGTCGGCGGAGAACAAACTGGCTTCGCAGTATTTCCGCTGGGGCGCCGGACCGCGCGCGGGACAATTCCTGGCGCTTGCGGGCAAAGTTTTCGCCGCATTCGACGGACGCTCCGCCGTTTCCGAAGAGGATGTGATTCAGGCGCTGGAACCGGTTCTGCTGCACCGTCTGGTGCTCAACTACCGGGCGGAATCGGAAAATGCCGCACTGCCTGATTTGCTCAAAGAACTGCTGAAATCGGTCAAGTAATGCCCGGCGCATCGGTTACAGCTTATCTTTCCACGGAGGAGCTTGCGCGGCTTCCGGATCTGGAACTCCGGGCCCGCTTCCTCGTGGAAGGCTGTTTGAACGGACTTCATCAGAGCCCGTTCCAGGGATGCAACGTCGAATTCAAAGAGCACCGCGAGTATACGCACGGGGACGAATTCCGGAACATCGACTGGAATGTCTACGCTCGAACCGACCGTCTCTACATGCGTCTGCGCGAGGATGAAACCAATCTTTCCGCGGTTCTGCTTCTCGACCGCAGCGCGTCGATGGACTTTCAGGGGACGCGCGCGAAAATCAGCAAATATGCGTTTGCACAGGCGTGCGCCGCGGCTCTGATGCTTTTTCTCCGGAGACAGGGCGATGCCTTTACGCTCGGGCTTGTCGGGAACCGCATGCCGGAGCTCGCCGCGCCTTCCGCTTCTGAACTGCAGTTTCAGCGGATGCTTGCAGACCTTTCCGTTCCGGCGGATTCGGGTGATTGCCGCTGGGAGAGAGCTCTGCCGCATCTGGCGCGTGCTCTGAAACCTCACTCCATTGCGGTCCTGTTTTCCGATTTCTACACGGAGCCGGAAACACTTGCGCCTCTTCTGGATTTTATCCGGCGGAGAAACTGCGAGATTCTGCTTTTTCATATTTTCGATCCGGATGAACGCGACCTTTTTGCGGATGACTCCGTTCTGCTTCAGGATGCGGAGAGCATGGAGAAAATGATCGTGACTCCGGAGCTTCTGCGCGAAGATTACGGGCGTCTTTTCCGGACGCATCAGACGGCCCTTTCGGAGCTGGCGGCGAAATTCGGCGGCGAATATGCGCCGCTCTGCACGGAGCGTCCGCCGCTCGAACTCCTTGCCGCATGGCTCCGGCGCAGGGAAAAAGCGGGGAGGCGGCGATGATGACATTTGCATTTCCCGCGTTCCTTTCCGGACTTCTTCTGCTTTCCGTTCCGCTGATTCTGCATCTGATGAAACGGAAACCGGAATTCGTCCGCCGGTTCCCGTCCTTGTTTTTCTTCCGCAAGTCTCTGGTGCGCAAGGAACGGCGCAACTCTCTGCTGAAGTATCTGGTTCTGATCTGCCGCCTGCTCGGCTTTGCATGTCTGGCGCTCGGTTTTGCGTATCCGGTGACGGCAAACTGCAAACTGAAACCGCAGGAGGCAACGGTTGTTCTGATCGACGGTTCATTCAGCATGCCGGACGATGTTTCCATTCAGCGCTGGCTGTCGGCGATGTCTCCGGAGAATCCGACCCTGTTCTGCATTGTTTCCGATTCGCTCAACTGGAGCGGCAATTTTGAATCCTCCCGGGACGGGCTGGAGACGTGGTTTGAGAAAGACAGAAAGACTTTCCGGAGCTCCTCATTCCGCACCGCTCTGATTGCGGCGGACAGCCGGCTCGGTTCGGTCCCGGCGAAAAACCGGCGGATTGCCGTTCTGACCGACGGACAGCGCGTCCCGTGGGAACGTGTCGATTTTTCGCGCAAGCTCTGCAACACTTCCGAACTCAAAATAGAAATTCCAACCCGTCAGAAGGGCGGAAACCTTGCGGTGGAGTCCGTCAAACAGCTTCAGCCGTATACCGAAGTGACGCCGCGCATATCCGTCATTGCAGCCGTGCACAACTATAATCCGGCGCCGCAGAGCGTGAACCTTTCCGTTTATCTGGATGACAAGGAGGTTGACCGTGCGGAGCTGACCGTTCCGGCAAACGGAAAAGCGGAGGCGGAGTTTTCGCTGGTTCCCGGCAAGGAGTTCCGTCCGCATGCGGGCGAAATCCGGCTCTATTCGACGGAGTCTGCGGCGAATTGCTACCATGAGGATGATATCCGTTATTTTGCTCTGAATCCGGTCCGGACACCTCAGATCTTCTATTCCGGTGCTGTCTCCGGATTTATTCCGGAAGTCCTTGCGGTTCAAAGACTTGACAAGAATTCTGTTCCATTGGCGGAAAAAGCGGATCTGCTGATTTTTGATTCGGTTCCGTCCGGAGCCGCCGCGCTTGCGGAAACACAGATGAAAAACGGCGGAACCGCGGTGATTCTCCGGAACAGTTCCCGCGAATCCGCTGCTCTGCTCGAACATTTCGGAATCCGCACGCGCCGCAAAAGCGTTCCGGGTGTTCAGCATCTGGCGATGCTTCAGTTTGAACATCCGGTTCTGCGCGACTACCTGAAAGTTAATGCCGGTTCGTGGTTCGATATTCTGTTTTTCGATGTTCCCCATCTGACCGTTCCTCCGGAGGCCTCCGTTCTTGCCGCGTTTGACAACGGCGCACCTGCGATTCTGGAACTGCGCTCCGGTGCGGGAAGGCTTTTCGTTTTTGCCGCGCGCCCCGGGCGGGAGGCGACCAATTGGCAGACCTTCGGGAACTTCCTTCCGTTCTGGCGGGAACTCGCGCTGCTTTCCGTGAAACCTCAGAAAATTCCGTCGGAACTGACTGCCGGCGCTTCGGCTCTGACCCTGCCGGACGGAACTGTTCTGTCTCTCGACAAGCCGGGCAACTATCCTGCGGACGGGCGCATCTGCAGCGTCAATGTCCCGTCTGCGGAAAGCAATCCTGCGCTCATAGACACCGCCGGATTTGCGGAAAAACTCCTTGATCCGGCGGTGAAAGCGCGTCTGGAAACGGAGTTTCTTTCACGGGATGAACGACTGAAAGCCGCTTCATCCGCAAGTTCGATCTGGCGTGCGCTTCTTGCGGCGGCGCTGATATTCTTCCTCCTTGAATTTCTTTTTGCGAACAGGACGGTGCGCGGATGAAAAAAACGCCGGAACAGCTTCTGAATCTTGCATGGAGTTCCCGGAACTTCAATGCGGTCTATGTGCTTGTGCTTTTTGCGCTCCTGCTTCTTCCGCTTTCCCGTTTTGTTCCGGCAATCCGGATCGTTTCGCTGCTTCTGCTTCTTTTCGCTCCGGCGGTTTGTGTGCTCCGCTGGAAGAGCAGAAAGAAGTGCGCGGCGGAGCTGGACCGTCTGGCTCATGCGCATTCCGCGCTCGAAGCGTGGCTGGAACTTCCGGAAAATCACCCGCTGAAGGCTCGCCTTTACGGGCAGGCGGAACAGGCTTACCGCTCGTTCAGAGCGCCTTTGTGGATGTTTCTGCATGCGTGGCTGATTCCGCTTGTTCTTATGGCGTCGCTGGGTGTGATTCAGCTTCTGCGCTGGAAAACGGTTCCGCCGCGAGCGGAAAAGACGGAAGCCGCAGCACCCGTTTCGGAAAAGAAGACGGCGGAGCGTGAGGAGTTCGCGGAACTCGTTCTGACTCAGCCGGATGCGGATCTGCGGGCAAAGCCGCTTGATGAACTCGAATGGGAGGGCGCCGGGCTTTCCGCGCGCGGATTCCGCTCCATTGTCCTGGAAGTTTCGGTCAATGGGAAGAAACGCAAGGAGCTCGCGCCGGATTCTCTGCCGGCACAGAAGGGAACAATCCGTTTTCAGGGATTTCTTGCGCTTGAGGAACTGGACGTGGAACCGTTCGATCTGGTCAGCTGTCACCTTGCGGGGCAGGCGGTGACGGCGGATGGAATCCGTCCGGTTCTGAGCACTCCGTGCTTCATCGAAGTGCGTCCGTTCCGGGAAGATGTGCTCACGCCGGAGCAGATTCCGGATTTTGCGAACAAGCGGAAAATGTTTGAAGCCCATGCCGCAATTACTCTGATTCTTGAGAATCAGCTGGAACTGAACAAACTTCTTTTCACTGCAAAGATTCTGCAGGCGCGCGGTTCGATGAAAGAGCATGAAAACGCCTGTTCCGAGCTCCGTTCCGGTCAGACTTCACTTGCGAAAGAGCTGGATGTCCTGCTGGCGGATCCGGAAAGCCGCTTCATGCCGGCGGATGCGGTCAATCATCTGGAATCGGCGTATTCCGCAATGCGGAACGCCGTTGATCTGCTGGAGAAAAAGGACCTGGATCGCGCTTCCGCTGCCCAGCAGACCGCGATTGCGGAGCTGATTCAGTCACTCAAAAGCACGAAGAACGTTCTTCTGCCGCGCAGCGCCGGAAACGGACCGAAACCGCCGGAGCCTTTCCGGGATAAGCAGGAGTTCAAAGTCCCACCCATGCCCGACTCGGAGAATCCCGACCGCAAACTTGCGGAACTGGAGAAGCGTCAGGAGGAACTCCAGCGGAAAATGAGGGCGGAGAATGCCGATCCGCAGGAACTTGCGGAGCAGCAGAACACTTTGCGCAAAGACGCCGCCCCGCTTGCTCCCCGCGCCGCCGGAGCAATGGCGGAATCGGAAGGTATGCTGAAATCCGGAAAGATTTCCCATGCCGCCATCGCCGGACAGAAGGCGCTTGCCGAACTGCGCCAGGCGCGTCAGGAACTGGGACGGCGCGCGGACGAATCCATGAAAAATACGCTCCGGAACGCACAGGCGAAGCTCCGCGGAAATCAGGAAAAGAGAACGCTGGGAGAGCTCGCGCAGGATCTTCTCCGCGAGGCGGTGAACCAGCATAAAACCGGGAAGCAGGAGCACGCAAAATCCCTGCTCCGCGCCGCGGAAAAAGCGGATCGGGGGGCAAAAGCGAAAAAGCCGGAAGCGTTTGCCGAAGAACTTTCAAACGAACTTGAAACGCTGCGTCTGCTGGGACGTTCCCCGTCGGAAATCCTCCAGACAGGAATTCAGAAGCTGGATGAACTTTCGAAGCAGCTCAAGTTTGCGGCGCGTCATCCCGATCCGGCAAATCCGGAGGAGCTTTCCGCGCTGAAGGAGGAGAGCCGAGGTGAGCTGGATGATGTCCGTATTGCTCTGGAACAGCTTCTCCGCAGCAACGGCAGAGACCGCATGGCGGAGAGTGTGCTTGCGGAAGCGAAACGCATCTTGAATTCGGAGACTTTCTCCGAGTCGCAGCGGGATGCGGCGGGGCGTGCGGCAATCCGGCTTTCGGAGGAACTCTCCGGATTCGTCCGCGAGCTGCGGAAGGCGGTCGTGCGCGTGCAGATTTCCACAAATGTCTATATCTTCAATCCCGATGACGTTCCGGAGCGTTACCGCCGGGAGGTCGGCGAATATTTCAAACGTCTTTCGGAAAAACAGCAGGAGGAAAAACCGTGAACGAAACGCTCTTTCTCTGGGACTTTCCCGGCGGCACCGCAGGATTGTGCGCCGCCGGAGCACTGCTGCTGATCCTGTGCATCATTTCCGCGTGGACGACGCGCCGGCCGGTCGCTCTTCCCGTGCGGATTCTCATGGTGCTGACCCGCGTGGCGGCGTTCGGGCTTCTGCTCTACTGTCTCTGCTCGCCCCGTCTCGAAACGAAACGCCGCATCCGCGAATCCTCGCGGTACCGTCTGGCGGTTGTGACCGATGAATCCGGAAGCATGCGCAAGCCCGGATTCTGGAAGCGGAGCCGTCTTCAGGATGCGGAACAGTATATCGCGGAAAATCTGACCACGAAAGGGCGTTTTGATGTGGAGCAGTTCCGGTTTTCCGACACCTTTCATCCGCTTTCGCAGACGGCGGAGCCGGGGAACCGGACCGATTTTCTCGGAACGCTGGTTTCCCAGATTCCGGAGCTGGAGAGCCGCGGTTTTAACGGAGTGTTCTGGCTTACCGACGGCATTGACACGGCGGGGCGAGCGGAAGCGGAGGCCGCGTTTTCCGCGCTTGCCGGATCGCAGATGCGCCACTTTTTCATCCCCATGACCGCTCCGCTTGAAGCGCCACCCTCGGTCGCCCTTAAAAAAATTGAGGCTCCGGCGCAGGCGTATCTGAATACGGAAATCCCGGTGACTCTGCTTGTCCGCCGTGTCAATATCAGCAAAAAAAGAAACGCCCGGCTGGTTCTGACGCGAAACGATATCCGTCTCGGGGAGTTTCCGATCGAGCCCGGAACCGGAGTGCAGACCATTCAGCAGCGCGTTGCGGTACGGAACGTCGGAACCGACCGTTTCACCGCGGAACTTTTTCTCGACGGGAAACGGGTGGAGACGCAGAGCTGGACGGTTGCGGCAGTAACGCGCAAGAGCACCCGCCGGATTCTGGTTTACAACGGCGCGCTGGAATACGGCAACCGTTTTCTCCGGAACATCTTCCTGAACGATCCGTCGGTGAAGCTGGATATCGTGTTTGCTCCGGGCGTCATTCAGGGGCGGCAGGCGGGAGAGCCCGTGCGGCTTGATGACAGACTGAGTCTTGAAAAATATGATGTCATTCTCCTTTTCAATCTCAACCGGAAGCAGATCACCCCGGAGATGGAGCGGGTTCTGCGCAGTTATGCGGAGGATGGCGGCGGACTCATCTTCATCACCGGAAATCCGATGGTCGCGGCGGAGTTCGCGAATTCACCGCTGGAAAAACTTCTTCCGGTCACCTTCTCGGAAAAGTACAACGAACAGAAACGCTACGATGCGCGCACCGCCGGAATCGTCCGTCTCATCACCTCCGGACGTCGGCGGCCGACTGATTTTGATTATCCGCTTCAGCGCAACAGCGAGATGCGCTACAAGGATCATCCGCTCCGGGATTTCGTGCTGACGCAGACCGGACAGGCAAGTCCGATCTTCCGTCAGCGTCTTGCGGACGGAAGTTTTACCTTCATTATTCCGCGTTTTGAAGATTTTGCTCCGGTCAGCAAAGCGAAGCCGGCCGCCAATGTTCTTGCTCGTTTCCGCGATGAGACCGGAACCGATCACATTCTTATGGCGTATCAGAATTTCGGGCAGGGGCGCAGCATGATTCTTGCAACCGATCCGCTCTGGCGCTGGAGACTCAAGACGGTGTCGGATGATCCCTCGTTCGAACTCTTCTGGAAGAATCTTTTTTCGTGGCTTGCGCTCGGCCGGAGCTGCGACGCCGAGTGGCAGATTCCAAACCGGATTATGGAGGCCGGAGATGAAGCGGAATTCCTGTTCCGTCCCGGTTCCATGCTCACTCAGCTCGCCGCGCTCGACTTCCGCATGAAGAAGGAGAACGGCATGGAGACTGTGCTCGTTCCCTCAATGGAAAAGAAGCGGATGCGTTTTGCCGTGCCTCTGAAAGAGGCAGGAAACTATACCCTGACCGCATTTTATGAAGAGAAAGCGGTTGCTTCCGTCGATTTCACGGTGACGGCTCATTCGGGGAAGCGGGATGAAGATTCCGCGCTGGAGCCGGATACCGCTCTGCTGGAACGCTTTGCGTCGCTCTCGAATGTCCGTCTGCTCTCCGGAACGGATGCGCCGGACTGGGACCGCGAGTTTCCCGCAGAGCATCTGGAACTTCTGGAGGAGGCGACGCTTCCCCGCTGGAATTCCCCGTGGATTTACCTTGCAGCTGCAGCGCTGATTCTGCTGGAATATCTTATCCGGCGGGTGTTCGGAAAACTCGTCTGATCCTCAGTGGAACATGGAATAGACGTAGATGTTCGCCGCCATTTTGAGCGCAAATGTGCGCTGTCTCTGGCTGAAATGAAATCCGACCCAGCCGCAATGAAGGTCGCTTGAATTCATCAGCGCCACGAGGCGTCCCTTGTGCCACGCGCCCCAGAGCCCGTTGTTGACGCCCTGCAGATGCGCCCAGTCGGTGATGGTGTAGTAGGTGTGGAAAACGTCGTCGCTCATGGGAATGCGCCGCATTTCAATTTCCGGCAGAATCTCTTTCAGCAGAGTGCGGACGCTGTCGAAAAAGAGATCCTCTTTGACCTGACGCAGGGCGACGCAGTCGTCCACGAACAGAAAACCGCCGCGCAGGATGTATTCTCTCAGATTCCGTTTCTGCTGCGGCGTGGCGTCGATAGCGCCTTTGCCGCTGAGGAAGAGAAGCGGAAAATCGGTCATCTGGTCGAGACGGTCGATGTCCGCAATGTTCCATTCGAGTTTCATGTTCATGGAGGTGTTCTTGCGGAGCCAGTCGACGATGATGATGTCTCCGCTCGGATGATAGAACCACCCGAGGCTGTCGCCTTGATGGTATCCGGTCGTCGGGAACTTGAGCCGCGCCCATGAGATGCGGCTTCCGCGCGCATTTTCGAACGGCTCCGAAGCGTGCGGCAGAAGAGGAAAGAGAAGCAGGATCAGAAGCAGATATTTCATTTTAAAACTCCTTTCGGCAGACGGTTCAGTTCCCGCTGGAACTCGCGCAGATATTCGCGGATTGCGGAATACTCGCCCGGGGAAACGGATGATGCGGAATGCCCGGATATGGTCAGTAGCGCAACTGCGCCGTCGGAATCGAAACGGAACTTGCAGTGCGCGGTTTTTCGCTCAATCGTTTTCTTGTGAAGCGGGAATCCGGTGATGTTCAGAGTAAATTCCCATTCGCGTCCGTCGAAGAGCTTGTGCGGACGCGTGACGGTTCGCGCGGAAAACGGTTTCAGCAGTTCCGCGGGAAGGGTGAAACGCACCGGATTTTCCGCCGTGAACGCATGGAAACTGCCGTCCGGCCGGGATTCAAGGCGTCCGGTTTTGTATTCCGCAAGCGGAAGTGCCTCGTCCACCAGCAAGCTCAGAAAGCCGACATCCTGCATTTTGGCTGCGGCCTGGAGTGCGTAATCGAAAATTCCGGAGCGTGCCGTTTGAACCTCAACGAATCCGTTTTCCGTTTTTTCAATTTTCCGGACAAAACGGCTGATTTTTGAACTGGTTTTCACCTTCCGGAACCGGACGCCGTCCGCATCCAGGGAAAAGCCGAATATTCCATGATCTCCGGGCGGAAGCTCCCCGAACGGCGAAAGCCCGTCCGTCGCATCCAGCCAGAGATCGAGCGAGGGGATGTAATTGATCATGTGGTTGAACTGCCACGAGGGGAAATTCGGGTCGGCAACACCGCCGCGGTTCACAAGAACGCGTTCCGCGCGGATTCCCGCATATGCGCACATGGCGGCGAGCGCCGAAGCCTTGTCCTTGCAGTCGCCGAATCCGTTCTGCATCATCATTCCGACGGTCTGCGGACGGAACGCCGCTGCGCCGAGCGGAGTCGTGACATAGCGCAGAGAGTTCAGATAGTCATAAATCCGCTGCACCTTCTGTCGGTCGGAGGCCGCGCCCTGCAGCAGCTGAGCAGTCTTGGCTTTTGCCGCATCATCCAGCACCATTGCGCGGTTCATCATGCGGCGGCTCCACGCGAGAAAATCCTCCCAGGAACGCAGACTTGTAATTACAATCCGCGCCGGTTTCCCGACGGCTCCCGCTTCCGGAAAGAACGGAGCAAGCGATTGATTTTCAAGATGATAGAGCTTTGTTTTATAGAGTTTCACTGCGCCCTCCGTCCGGAACTCATGAGCGGCGACGGGCAGAATCGTCTGAATCGGAATTACTGTCTGGAATTCCGGCAGATGTCCCGAAACGCGCACTGCTGTTTCCCGTACCAGTTCGAGTATGGAACCCGGTTTCGGAGTCGGAACCGGACCTGGTTTCAGAATCCGGAATCGTCCGTCCGGGAGAATCAGACGCGCCGGATGCGCAAGCAGTTGCGGGATAAAGCGTTCCGCACCGTTGAGATGTTTGAAATAAAGCAGATCATGCCGCTGGATTTTTGCTGTTTTGTCGGGATTGAGCAGAACTGAAACGGTGCGTTTCAAGTAAAAAACGGGAGAGCCCGGATAGTTTCCTGCGGTTTTTTCGGCAAGCTTCGCAAGCGCGAGCGTTTCCGGTGTCGCATTTTGCAGGGTTTCCGGAAAATCCCGGCGCGGAAGAGGCTTTGTCGGGATTGGTTTTTCTGGAATGGAAACAGATGCAAGAGCTTGACCGTCAAACGGATAGGAATGTTTCCCGGAACCGTCCGACCAGCAGGCGTTTTCCGGGAGAGCCAGCCGGTTGTTTTTGTAATATTCATGTGTCAGCTTTCCGGCGAGCGTGGCGTACTCAAGCGGAGCGCGACCGTGTCCGAGCTGCTGCAGTGCCTGCAGATAGAATTGCGGATAGCGCGGCGGGTTGAGCTGGCGTTCGGAATCGGTTGCGGAAAGAATGAAGCGTCCGGGAGCGGCGAGCGCATCAAGAAACGGTGCGCTCATTGTGTTGAAAAGATAAATTTCGGAACAGGGAAAACGTTTCACGAGTTCCGCAAGTTCTGTGACGGGGAGCCGCCGGTCCGTCATGGAAAGGGTTGTGCGCCGGCTGTTTGCGGAACCGTGCCCGAAGAGATAGAGAATCCGCGGAGCTTCCGAACGCTCCAGTGCATTGCGGAATGCGGCGGAAGCGGAACAGATTTGAACTGCTGCGCGGTCGCCGTACCATGCCTTGAGCGCATCGCAGTTTTGTTTCACTTCGCGGTCGAGTTCCGGAGTTCCCCCGCGCCCCTGGAGAATCAGCACGGAGGGTTTTGCGGAGATTTGAATAACGAAAAAGAGCAGAAAGAGAGTTGGAATTCTCATTTTTTCACCTCCGGGAAGATGGTTCGGAATGCTTCCGCCGCCTGTTCGGTGCAGTTGTTTTTGACTTCCGCGCGATACTCCGGAGTGATCAGGTCGGTGTATTCGCGCAGAATGTCTAGGCTCTTCCGGTCATTGATAAACAGAAAATATTCGAGGAGATACGGCAGCAGGGCGCGTTCCTGTTTTTCATCAAGAATCGGGAAAATGTCCAGCAGCTCGCCCGCAAGCGGAGCAAGGGTTTTCTGAAATTTCTCTTTTGAAATCCGCTCTTTGAATCCGAGACCTTTTTTCAGCAGGGACAGATAGCTTCCCGGCGCATTTTCGGGGCGTCGTCCGGTTCTTCGCCGGAGAGCCTCCAGACGCGATGCAAAGTTTTCCGGCGCAACCGGCTCCGCTTCGGCAAGCTCAGCCCGCTGTTCCGAAGCGAAAATGGAAAAGTTTGTGTGCCGCAGAACCGGAGTGAGCTGATTCAGCAGTTCCAGTTTGCGCTTTCTGGTCAGCGCTTCCCACTCTGCGAAACGGTTTCTCATAACCCGTTCAAAATTTAAAGTTTTGGATGAACCTGCCAGAGCCGCGTACACAACTTCCATGCCGAATGTGACATTCTGTTTTGTCTTTATGCGAGTTTGGATGGAGTCTTTCAGACGCTTCTTTGTTTCCGGATGAAGGACGGAGATAAACTGCAGGTCAGGCGTAACGCAGTTCTGCATGGTTCCGAAAAACGGCGTGTTTTCGAGCGCGGCGAATGGATCGCGGATCAGAAGCACATTGCCGATCAGAAACCATTCATTGAGGTTGCCGAGCGCGTATTGATGCAGAAGTTCCGCTGCTAATTTTTCCGACTTCCGGGCCCGTTTCACGAATGCTTCCCGGACTGCCTTGAAGAATGAGTGAGAGGGCGTGAAGGGAAATCTGCCGGAGTTCTGCATGTTTTTCTGAACCTCTTTCTGCAAAGGCAGAAACTGTTCCAGAAGTTCCCTGTCAGAGTAAAGTGTCAGATACGAGGCCAGAGCTGCAGTTGTTGCCGTATAAACCAAGTAATGTTTCCAGAGCTGCCGCAGCGGGGCGTGCAGATTTCTGTGCAGCGCAAGGAGAGTGTAGTCCGAAAATGCATTCAGAAATTCCTGAACATCCACAGCTTTTGCTGATTCAGGCATTGCCGCGTTAAATTCCGCAGGGGGGAGTGCAAGCAGAGCTTCCCAGCGGCTTAACTCGTCTTTCATTCCCTTTTCGCAAAGGATCGGGCGCATTTTTTCCGGATTCTTGAGGTATTCCGTAATGAAAAACTCCAGTGACGCCGCACTTCTTTTGTCGGGCGCATATGTCTGAATCATGGTTTCGCGCAAATCCTGCGGAAACTCCGCGCCTGCGAATCGCGCAAAATTGAAAACTGGCGGCGAGAGAAGAAATCCCGGGTTTTTCTGTCCGCGGCGGATGATTTTTATGCACAGTTCCAGCCGGTGTTTCTGCGATGCTCCTGGAGTGTATGAACGCTCACTTTCCCGGGAAAAAAATGTCGGCTCGTTGTTGGATTTCGCGTACTGGTCGAGTTTTGCAAAAAGCAGAAAACACCAGGCTTGATCAAGATCTTCGCCGGAATCGACAATCATTTCCACCAGCCGCAGGTACTTTTTCGGATTCCCTTGAAACAGCGTTTCCCTGATAAAATAGCGTGCATGGATGAGTTGTTTGATCAATTGCGGTTCCGGTTCGCCGAGCGCGCAGATTTTTGTCGCCACAAGCTGGTCATGAGGATCTTTCGCATGGATTTCCCGATACAGCTGCAAAGCAGTTTTTTTGTCTTCTCCAATTTCGCAGACGACTGCCAGAACCCGCGGATTTTTGATTGCTTTTTTCAGCTCCGGCAGCAATTCTTTCAGT
>DHMO01000035.1:26519-41015 GCA_002405835.1 Lentisphaeria bacterium UBA4640
ATTGATCAGCGGTTCTGCGTTTTCCAGTTTTCGCAAGACGGATTCAAGCGCCGCTTTCCGGTCGGTCTTCAGCAATGTGTTAAGATCCGGAGTTCTTGCAGCCGGCGGGAAGCGTTTGCGGAGAGATTCCACATACGGACGACGGTCCAGCAGTTCTATCAGAATGCTTGTGCGCAGTTCCGGAGCGGTGGTCAGCAGAAATTCAACAGCCTCTTTCCATTTTGGAGACTGATTCCGGAAGGCTGTTTGTATGCGGATCAGTTGTGTTGCTGCAAGCTGACGGTAGATCAGCGGCAGGGTTTTGTCGGAAAAGACTGCTCCTGCAAGCGAGTTGACTGCCGCGTAATCCTGAAGGATGAATGCGAATGCCGCCAGATTCAGACGCTCTTCCGGTGTGACCGGTTTTACGGTTTTCATGATTTCCCGTGCGGCGTCCTTGTTGCCGGTTCTCAGCAGGAAATATATTTTCAGAAGCGGAGGCAGATCGAACGTGGCGGATTTTGCCAGAAGTTCTTTCATTTTGCTTTCATTCCGCTTGTCCATGTAGTAATCAAATCCATTTGTTGAACCGAATCCGGCAAGGGCGGAGGGCAGTATGTGCGAGCCACCTGTTTGACGCAGGCAAGAGACAGCATCGAATAGAGTGTTGACGCTGAACCCGATGTACCAGCCGGGAGAAGAGACGAACATGAGACGCTGCGGCTCGTTCAGCCGGTCCCGGAGGAGTTCTGTGAACTGTTCCGGCGTTTGAGCGGCTCCTATGAGGTATGACTGCATGTTCTGAAAAAGAGTTTCCTCCGGAAGAGTTCTTTTCCGGTTTTTCAGAACTCGGTAAAAGACCGGAGCCAGGACCGGATCCGAAAAGAATGTCAGGAATTCCAGAGTTTTCTCTTCGCTGAAATATTTGAAAATCAGCTTTTCTTTTTCGTCCGCCGGAAGTTCGGAAGCGGACCAGTATTTAAGGTGCTCGGATGATACAATCTTTTCCCGCAGACACTGTTCGGCCAAGGAAAGAAGCTCTTTTTTATCCAGCGGAAGCGGCACTTTCCGGCACATGAGCATGAACAGTGTTTCTCCGCGGGAGAGCTCTTCGCCTTTGCGCAGTTTTTCCCTCAGTTTCCGGAAGTTTTCGCTTGTGTTTTGCGGGGAGAGAAAAAGTTCCGGCTCGAGCCAGCCGTTGCGTTTCAGTATACGGCAGATCTTTGCGCGATCCGGATCCTTGATAAGAGCGGGGAAAATAATGTTGAGCATTTCCCAGTTGGAGCCATAGACATTTTCCAGATCATTCCGGTAGCGTTGATACAGGTTATCTTTTCCGACAGTCCATGTGCCTGAAGATTCCCTGCGGACTGTTTGGAATAAAATGTTATAGAAAAATCGTTCGTTGAACGAGCCTTTGAAACGGTCGATTTGCAGCTGTCCGCCCTTGTCCAGCGTATCGAATGCCTCTTCATTGCGTTCAAGGCGGAGCAGGGCAACGCCGCGCAGAAAAGCTGCATCACCGGATGTTTCTCCTTCCAGTTCCCTGAGAGCTTCCTGCGGACGTTTCATCCGGAGGAAAAGAGCCGCTCTGGCGAGTTTCGCTTCCGGCGAGCGCAGGCATTCGCGCGATTCGGCAATGAGTTTTTCCAGCTCCGTTTCCTTCGCATAAAGAAGTTTCCATGCGGCGAGCAGACGGAATGTCTCCAGTTCTTTTTTGCGTTTCCACGCGGTCTGGAGGAAATTTTGCGCGTCTTTTAAGCGGTCCTGCCGGATTGCAACTACTGCGTGCAAGCGGAGCATGACGGGGGAGAGCGCCATCTTGTTTTGCGGAAGAGACTGTTTTGAGGGGCTGGGAATGTTTTGAAGCAGGAGCGGGTAAAGCGGCGACTGCGGATTCTGATATGCAAGTTCCTGCAGTGTAAACCGAATGTACCTGCTCCGCAGAAAAGCGGCTTGTGTTGCGGGCGTCAGATGCGGTTTGAGAGCTTCATACCGGGCATCATCGTCGGGCAGCTGTTCGAGAATGCTTTTCAGCTTGCAGATGAAATTTTTCCCGTCCACGGAATCGTTTATCAAATCCTCGATGGCTTGTTGTGCCGGGCGGTCCGTTTCCGCGGCATGCAGAGCTACCGTGCATGATGCGGCGAGAATGAGCAATGACAGAATTTGTATTTTCATAATTATCCGCTTTCTGTTTATTCGGAGAAAGTATAGGTGTCATATATGGGAAATTCAAGTTTGAAATGATAGAAATTCAGAAAAACTTTTCAAGATTTTTTTGCGTAACTTTTGCAATATCCCGGGTTTGTCCGGAAAAAATCATTTTTCCGCTTGCATTTGTCGGAAGCGGATGTTATATTCATGGAAGAGCCGACTGAAGGCACAACATTCAAAGTTCAAAAGGGGGGAAAACTATGAACTACCAGAATGCAAAACTGCCGGGCGGAGCGGAATTCGCTTCGCTGACGCCGCTGATGACGGATGAAAACGTCCTCAAGCCAATCCTCAAAAAACACATGGCGCCGAAAGGCAAATGCGGGTATCTCATCGTGACGAAAGGCAAACTGAAATTCGTCTGGGAAGATACCGGAGAAGAACTCGATGCCGATCCGGAACATCCCGTTGTCATCTGGCCCGAACGGTATCACCATGTGAAAATTACCGGACCCGTAGAATTCAAAGTCGAATTCTACAAAGTCCCGACAACCCTTACACCGGATCCGAATGCGGTCCGTCCGGGCGAACAGTTCCTCTGATCCGCCCGTGTTCAGGAGGAATTTTATGAAACGCAAAATCATCGAAATCGATACTGACCGCTGCAACGGCTGCGGCAACTGCATCCCGAACTGCGCCGAAGGCGCTCTGCAGCTCATCGACGGAAAGGCGCGGCTTATCAGCGACCTCTTCTGCGACGGGCTTGGCGCGTGCATCGGAAAGTGTCCGACCGGTGCGATGCGCGTCGTCGAGCGCGAAGCGGTTCCGTATGATGAACGCCGCGTCATGGAGAACATCGTCAAACAGGGCGCAGCAACGACCCGGGCGCATCTGATTCACCTGAAAGATCACGGCGAAACGCGTCTGCTTTCCGAAGCTGTGACCTGGCTGAAGGAGAACGGATACGAAGTTCCCGAGCTGGAACACGTCAGGCCGATGGCCTGCGGCTGTTCCGGTTCGCTCGCAAAACGGATTGCCGCGGCGTCGAAGAAGGTGGTCGTCGCGGGGGCGTCGGCCCTGCGCCAGTGGCCGGTTCAGCTCAAACTGCTGAATCCCGCAGCGGCGTATTTCGACAATGCCGATCTGCTTGTTTCCGCGGATTGCGTCGCTCATGCGTATGGAGGATTCCACAAGGAACTGCTGGAAGGACGCATTCTCATTATCTTCTGTCCGAAGCTGGACAGTGATCTGGACGGCTATGTGGAGAAGCTGGCGGAAATATTCCGTCTGCATGACATCCGTTCCGTCACCGTTGCGCGGATGGAAGTCCCGTGCTGCGGCGGAACGGTTGCTATTGTGGAAAAGGCGCTTGAGCTCGCCGGAAAAGAGAAAAAACTGAAAGTGAATATTGTCGGAATCGACGGCAGTATGCAAACCGAATAAAAAACGGAAAAATTGAAACAGAGGGGGGGAACATCATGAGTATGTTCTGTTTTCAATGTCAGGAAACGGCCCGGAATCAGGGCTGCACCGTGCGCGGAGTCTGCGGCAAGGCTCCGGAAACCGCAAACAAAATGGATGAACTCATTCAGCAGCTGAAAATTCTGGCGCAGACAAAGCCGCCGACCCGTGCGCTCGGTCTCTTTGTCACTCAATCGCTGTTCATGACGATCACGAATGCGAACTTTGACATTGCCCGTATTGAAGCTCAGCTCCGCCGGGCGAAAGAGCTGACCGGGGAAACTTCCGCGACCGCTCCGCTCGGTGTGCTTTCGTGCGAAAACGAAGACGTCCGTTCCCTGAGGGAGCTGTTGACCTACGGGCTCAAAGGCATTTCCGCCTACGCAGACCATGCCGCCATGCTCGGACGTGAGGATGATGAGATTTACGCATTTATCTTCAAGGCTCTTGCCGCGACGGCGCACGATCTTTCGGCGGATGAGCTGACTGCGCTCGTTCTGGAATGCGGCGGCACAGCCGTCAAGACAATGGCTCTGCTCGACGCCGCGAACACCGGAGCATACGGAAAGCCGGAGATTACAAAGGTGAAAACCGGAGTCGGCAAACGTCCGGGAATCCTGATTTCCGGACACGACCTGCGCGATCTGAAAGATCTGCTGGAACAGACCAAAGACGCGGGAGTCGACGTTTACACTCATTCGGAAATGCTTCCGGCGAATTCATATCCGGAGTTCAAAAAGTATCCGCATCTGCACGGCAACTACGGAAATGCGTGGCATCTTCAGAACAGGGAGTTCACCAGCTTCAACGGTCCGATCCTGATGACAACCAACTGCATCACGCCTGTTCAGGATTCTTACCGCGACCGGATTTTCACGACCGGCATGGCGGGATATCCGGGCGTGCCGCATATCCCGGACCGTGTCAACGGCCGTCCGAAAGATTTCTCCGCAATCATTGAACTTGCGAAGAAGTGTCCGCCGCCGTCTCCGCTGGAAGACGGGGAGATTGTCGCCGGATTTGCCCACGATCAGGTGTTTGCTCTTGCAGACAAAGTTGTTGAAGCGGTGAAGTCCGGCGCGATCCGCCGTTTCATCGTGATGGCGGGCTGCGACGGGCGCCACGCCTCCCGGCAGTATTACACCGACGTTGCGGAAAGTCTTCCGGAAGGAACGGTGATTCTGACAGCCGGTTGTGCGAAATACCGTTACAACAAACTGAAACTTGGCGACATCGGCGGCATTCCGCGCGTTCTGGACGCCGGACAGTGCAACGACAGCTACAGTCTGGCCCTGATAGCCCTGAAACTGAAGGAGGCGTTCGGGCTGGAGGATGTGAACCGTCTTCCGCTCTCGTTTGACATCGCGTGGTACGAGCAGAAAGCTGTTGCGGTTCTTCTCGCGCTGCTTGCGCTCGGATTCAAAAACATCCGTCTCGGACCGACGCTTCCCGCGTTCCTTTCGCCGGGTGTCGCGAAGGTTCTTGTCGAGATATTCGGCATCAAAGGCATAACGTCGCCGGAATCCGACGTGGCGTCGATGATGGCTGGCAAGTAACCGGAATTTTTTCCAGGGGAGGGGGAAATCATGAGTGCATACGAGTGTTCAAAGTGCGGATTTTGCGCTCCGCATCCGGAATCGGATTCTGAATTTGAAGCAGAGTCCGATTTTCCCGGAGAACCGAACGAAGTGTTCTACAATCACACAGAAAACCGCTCGACGATGGGCGCAACCTTCGAAGAGCTTCCCGCAGCATGGCATTGTCCTCAATGCGGCGCCGGCAAAGAGTGTTTCAAACTCTCCGGTGAACAGAAGTGATTAATTACTGATTACCGCCTCTCAACCTGTGCAGGTATTTTGCTGTGCGCTCCATCTGCGCCGGCATGGTTGCCGGCCGGCAGTCGAACGCCGGAGCGTTTACCGCTTCCCGGAATGCGGGAAGGCGCAGGTTGAGCGGGCGGTTTATCCCGTCTTCTACAGTAACAGGGTAGCTGTCAACATAGGAAAAAAGGTGGATTGCGGTCATCAACGCCAGCAGAATGAATACCGGATTGAATTTCCATTGAAACACGCGCAGAGAATCTGCAAGGAAGACAAAGAATGGAAAGAGCAGGGCGCACATCGGCAGGAAGTAGTACGTTCTTGTCTCCAGAATTGCCGGATGCTTTGCATACATTGCAATGGAGCAGATGAGATATGCTCCGCCAATGTAGAGAATTGTGAGCGGAAACAGCCATTTCCCTGTTCTTTGTGCGCTTGCCACTGCACCGGAAAAAATCAGAATAATAAAGATGATTCCAACAGACAACGCTGCGAATCCACTTCCTCTGTTCAGCATGTAACCGAGATTTGCAAGCAGGTATTCCGTTCCATTTAAAATTGTTTCCGGTTGAAACGTCAGGGGCATATTTTGCGTGGCAAACGATGGTATATATCCATTCCAATGCTGAATCAGAGCCGGTGCGATAAAGAGATTGTAAAGCGCGGCGAAAAAACATGCGCAAATTCCCGCAATACCTGATGCGGTCAACGGCTGGCTGGAAAGAGCAAATTTCTTTTGAGCAAACATAAGCAGTCCGGTTCCGACCGTATAGAGCGAGACAAAGAAAAGTGCCTGTCTGTCAAAAAACGGAGCAAGCACAAGAGCTGCTGCGAGTCCGGCGAATGCTCCTGGTGCATATTTGATGTTGGTCTTCCGGAAAAGGAAAATGGTCAGGTAAATAATAAGTGTGAAAAGAAACGCGGTTCCGTGTTTTGCCGATCGGAAATACATATTTGCGGAAACGCAGGGAAGGAGTACGAATGTCAGAGAGAAGATGGTCGCAAAATATCCTGGAAGCTGGGGGAACAATTTGCGGGTTCCATATTGCTGGACAAATACAGTCAATACCATTAGAAACCATTGACTGATTGAGTAGAAATGAACGGCTCCCAGTTTTGCGGACCATGCGATGAAACGGACATCCAAGAAATCGACAAGATAGCTCAATTCCCGTGCCTGGTAGTTGCCGAGATCTGTGTTGACCGGATCGAAAATAACAGCACCGAGCGGTTTCCCTGCCAGGTTCAGATAATGAGGAATGTAGCTGACCGTTTCAACATGAAACCCCCCTCCTGCGGAGAAAAGTGCTTCAAGCAGCAGAATTACGGCACAGAAAAAAGTTACGGTGAACGCATCCCATGCGAAGGGGAGAACCGGATGGCGGAAAAGATCATCTTTCATTGTTCGCTCTCCTGTTTTTGCATGGCATCTTTCCGTTTCTGCTGAAGGAGGAATATCAGGTCATTCCGGGCAGGGAAGGGCGGTTGTGCAAGAACTTGGTTCAGGGCTTTGGTATACCAGTAATCGGCGCGTGCGGTTGTTTTCTTTTCGCTGGAAGCCGCCAGAAAATCACCGTAAGCAACTAGCACGGAAAAACGCTGAAGGTCGAGAGCTCCGTATCTGAGCCAATGTTCAGCTCGAATCCGGTCGCCATGCTGAGCGCAGTATGCAACTGTTTGAATCAACGCTTTTTCATTTCCCCAGAAAGCCGCCATTGTCATGGCGTCATAAGCGTTCTGCTCCTGTTCCGCCTGTGACAATTGCGGCTCTGTTGCCGTGGAAGTATGTCTGCTTTGTATAAGCAGAAGCAATGGCGGAAGAAAAATGGCGCAGAATGCAATTATATAAATTATATTTTTCTTCATAATGTTCCTTATATTTTTTCATACTATATAATGAAAAACATCGGAATGCAAACTGTTTTGCGGAATATTCTTGACTTTCCGTTGCTGTATGGTAAATTACGGAAAACACGGAGCGTAAAATGAGAAAACCTGCGGGGAAAGGGGTTCGGGAGATTGCGGAGGCGACGGGATTCAATATCTCGACCGTTTCGCGCGCCCTGAACAACCGGCCGGGCGTTTCGGCGCAGGCTGCGGCGGAAATTATCCGCGCGGCAAGAAAAATCGGATGGAAAAACGGGAAGACAACCGTGTATGCGGTTCTCCTGCCCGGAAGCAGTGTCGCGCTCGCCTGGTACACGCTCAATATGCTCGACGCCATCCGCGACGAGGCGCTGCGGCGCGGCGTGCTGCTCGAAATCTTCTTCGCCGACCATGCGGAGCTCCTGAGAGAGCGGACTGTGGACGGTATTCTTTCGCTGGATTTCAGCTCGCAGATCGTCCGCAAACTCAGCACGGTGCTGCCCGTGGTCTGTCTCAATGATTTTTCGTGGCGGATCGGCGACATCTATTCGGTCTGCTCCAATGCGGGGCAGGGCGTGCGGCGCGCGGTCTCTCTCCTGCTCTCCTACGGTCACCGCAAAATCGGAATGCTCATCAACGGCAGCCGCGATACCGAAAGCAACCGCGAGCGTGCGGAGGCGTTTGAAACCTGCATCGCCAGCTGTGCTCTGGATCCGGTTTCTTCCGTTCAGAGCCGTTCCGCTTCTCCGTCGGGCGCCGGGAATCCGTATCTGTTCGGGGATATGCAGCGGCTTGTGGAGACGGGCGTCACTGCGGTGATCAACTGCGGCGAAAGCGAGTCGGTCGAGGCTCTGACCGCGCTCCGGCTCTGCGGCCTGCGCATCCCGCAGGATATCTCCCTGATCTGCTGGGAGGTTCCCCGTTTTTCCAAATATCTGGATCCTCCGCTGACGACCGTTCAGCAGAATTTTGAGGTGCTCGCCCGCGAAGCATTCGACATGCTGGAGCGTCTGCGCCGCGGCGAAGCGGTCTCTTCCGATGTTCTTGTCGACTGTCTTCTGCATGAACGCGGTTCGGTTGCGATTCCGGCTCATAAATAATATTGCGCTTATTTGCGTTTCTGTTGCTTTCTTTTGCGTTGATTCCCCGATATCAGCTCTTGTTTTTTGCGGTTGCGCGGTGCAAATTATGGAGGAACCTGAAAAACAGAGGAGTTGTTCCATGAGAGAAAGAGGTTACAAATCGCTGCTGACCCGTTATGAAGGGAACCCGATCTTTGCACCGGAGGAATTCCCGTGGTGTCCTGCGGACCAGGTGTTCAATCCCGGTCAGGTCATGACGCCGGACGGACGCACCATTCTGCTGATCGCGGTTATTCCGCGCAATGAAAAATTCGCCCGTTGCCATGTTGCGGAGAGCTCCGACGGAATCCACTTCACGATCCGCAAAAAGCCGATTTTTGAAGTCGACCCGGAGAAGAAATTCGGCAATCTTGATTTTCATCCCATCGACTGCCGCGTGACTTATTTTGCAGAGGAGAACTGCTACTACATCATCCGTCCCGCAAACTCGGAATGGGGCTGCTGCGCTCTGCTTTACCGCACAACCGATTTCGAGACGGTTGAGCCGATCGAAATCACCGCGCTTCCGCACAACCGCGTGCCGTGCCTCTTCCCCGAAAAAATCAACGGACAGTATGTCCGTCTGGAACGTCCGTACAGCGTCGGCGCGCCGTATGAAAAATCATTCGCGCACATCTGGCTTTCCCGCTCGAACGACCTGATTCACTGGGGCGAGCACCGGCCGCTTCTCAAGCGCGACTTCGCGCCCTGGAACGGTCTCAAAGTCGGTCCGACCGTTCCCATCAAAACCGAAAAGGGCTGGCTTGAAATCATTCATGGCGTGCAGAACACTTTCTGCGGTTTCCGCTACAGTCTCGGCGCATTGCTGCTCGACCTGGAGAATCCGGAAAAGATTCTCGGCTGCATGAAGAGCTATATTCTGGCTCCGGAGACGGAGTATGAGCATCTCGGCGTCATTCCGGAAGTCTGCTTCGCAACCGGTGCAGTCGTTGTTCCGGAAACCCGCGAACTCCGCATCTACTACGGCGGTGCGGATACAACCATCAACCTCGCAACCGGCAACGTCGACGAGATTGTCGAATGGTGCCTGGAAGGAAGATAATCATGAATATCCTGATTGACAAAAACAACACCCGTTTTCTTCTTACAAATGATGTGATGAGTTACGGCTTCACGTTGATGGAGACCGGGCTTCCCGTGAACCTTTACTGGGGCGCTCCGCTTTTCTGCGCGGATGACATGCCGACTCCGGAACAGCGTCAGGTTTACCGTCACAGAGGCATGGCGGATGTGACTGCGTTTTACCGTGAGCTTTCCGTTTTCGGCGGAAAATTCTTCGATGAATCCGCGCTCAAATTCACCTTTTCCGACGGCGTCCGCGCGTCCGATTTCCGTTTCACCGGATTCGAGAAGGGCGATGACACGCTCGTTCTCTCCTTCCGCGACGCCATGCACCCGCTGGTGCTGAAGCTGCGTTACAAACTCTATAAAGAGGTGCTCGTCCGCTCCTGTTCTTTCGTCAACGAGGGAACGGAAGGCATCGGCGTTGAAAATTTTGCTTCCGCGACCTGGCATCTCCCGGGAGATGTGACCGACTGGCGCGTCACTCATCTCGCCGGACACTGGGGCAAAGAGGCGATGCCCTGCCATGAAAAGCTCACCCCCGGCAAGTTCACCATTGAGAGCCGCACCGGCATTTCCGGACCGTACCACGTTCCGTTTTTCGCTATGGACGATGGTTCTGCGAACGAGTTCTCCGGACGCGTCTTCTTCGGCGCGGTCCTCTGGTCGGGCAACTGGAAAATCGTTTTTGAGCGCGACTGCTACGAGCGCAGCAATGTCTCCGGCGGCATCAACGATTTCGATTCCCGCTTCACTCTGAAGCCGGGCGAAACGTTCGACACTCCGGATTTTGCCGCCGGCTTCACTCCGTGCGGATTCGGCGAAATGAGTCGCATCCTTCATCGCTGGCAGGATGATTCGCTTCTGCCGGCAGGCGTTGCGCACAAGGAACTTCCGATGCTCACGAACACCTGGGGAAGTCTTGCGCTGGATGTCAATGAGACAAATGTGATTGAGACTGCCCGTACTGCCGCAAGAATCGGTTCCGAGCTGTTCGTCATTGACGACGGCTGGCAGCATGCCCTGGGCGACTGGTATCCCGATCCCGTCAAATTCCCGAACGGTCTCCGTCCGGTGATCGAGGAAGTCGCCAAGCTCGGAATGACTTTCGGTCTCTGGATTGAGCCGGAAGCGTTTGAAATCAAGAGCAATCTCTACAAGGAGCATCCCGAATGGGCAATGGCTTACCCCGGCTGCGAACCGGATGTCCGCTACCGCGGCGACGCCGACCGCCACAGCATGATGCTCAACCTCGCCAAGCCCGAAGTAGCAGATTTCCTCTACACTTCCATTCATAAATTGGTCGCGGAGACGGGCATCAGCTACCTGAAGCTGGATATGAACACCTTCTTCTCCTCTCCCGGCGGCGCGGATCGTCTCTGGATTGATTATGCGCGCAATCTCGACAGAATCTTCCAGACTCTCTCGAAAGATTTCCCGTCACTTCTGATGGAAAACTGCGCAAGCGGAGCCGGACGCGCTTCACTTCAGATGACCCGTTCGTTCGGACGCATCAATCGCAGCGACAACCAGGATGCGCTTGATATGCTGAAGCTGCATGAGGGCTTTACCTACATGAACATGCCGCGCATGGCGGGCGGAGCGTGCCACATCAGCGATACGATGCGCCATGTGAACAACCGCATCACACCGCTGAAGTTCCAGGCATATTGTGGAATGCTCGGCTCGCTCGCATGCGGCAAGCCGCTCGGCAAGTGCTCCGATGAGGAAATCGCGGAAATCCGCTCTTATGTCGACCTCTACAAGAAGTTCCGTCCGGTGATTCACAACGGGAATTTCTATCGTTTGGCAAGTGCGTTCGAGCATCCGTATGCGATCTACGAGTATGTCGCAAAGGACCGTTCCGAAGCGGTTGTCTTTGTGCTTGGCGCATCCATCCAGTTCGGTGACCGGGTTCCGTTCTTCCTGGTTCCGGGCCTTGATCCGGATGCGGTTTACGAGATCGAATGTCATGGAACGGTAATTCCGGATCAGGCGGAATATTTTGCGGAATTTGCAAAGTACAGCCCGATGACCGGACGCGGTCTCGCACAAATCGGTCTTCATGCCGCTCTGTTTGGCGATTACGATTGCCGTATTCTGCATCTCAAGCGGAAATAAGCGGAGCGTCGGTCACGCTCAAATCCGGCGGAGAAGAGTTCCGGCTCTCTCCGCCTTTTCTTTTTTGAAAAAGACAAAAAAATTCCCGGCAAACTTGTTTCAGTCTGCCGGGATTCAGCCTTACCAGCGTCCTCTGTGATGACGCGGCGGAGGCGGCGGTGGCGGAACATCATAAACCCGCGGTCCGGGACCCCATGCCGGCGGCGGTGGCGGCGGAGGCGGCGGATATGCATAGAACGGTCCCGGCGGAGGCGGCGGGGCGGGGTACGCATAGGCTGGAGCCGGTGTCACATAGACCGGCGGAGGCGGCGGGGCAACCGTGTAGACCACGGGCGCAATTGCGCTCCGGACGACTCCGACGATTCCCGCGGCAAGCGCGACTCCGTCATTGTGGTAATGATGCGGCGGCGGAGGTGGCGCTGCAAACGCGCTCCCGCACACGGTGACGGAACAGACTGCTGTCAGAAGAAATTTCATTGCTTCCATAATAGCACCTCTCTTTGTGTTTGGTTCAGATCTTTTCTTTTGTTTGCTCAGAACTGTTTCTGCTCCATATAACGTTGTAAAGAAAACTTTATTGTTTAGTTTTCTAAATTATTTTTCGGCTTCCGGATGACGAGGATGGAAATCAGCATGCAGAGTCCGAGCAGATACGGATAGCAGAGGAACTTCAGTACGTCAATGGAGGATACTTCCGCCGTCCCGCGCGCCAGTCCGATTGCGACGAGGATCTGTGCTCCGTAGGGAATGATGCCCTGAACGATGCAGGAGGAGGTGTCCAGCAGGCTTGCCGCGCGTTTGGGCGGGACATTGTAGCGTGTGGCAATATCTTTTGCGATCGGCCCCGCAATGACGATTGCGACCGTGTTGTTTGCCGTGAAGAGGTTGACCGCGCTTACAAGAGCCGCGATGCCGAGTTCCGCCCCGCGGTATCCGCGGATCAGCGGTTCGATCTTCTGAAGCAGATACTCAATGCCGCCGTTGTAGCGGATGACGCGGAGGAGTCCGCCTGCGAGCAGGGCGACGATCAGGGTTTCAGACATGCTCAGCGCGCCTTTCCCCATGACGTCAAGGAAGTTCCAGAAGCTGAACGCTCCGCTGACCATTCCAATTACGCCCGCAAAGACGGTTCCGAAAATCAGCAGCGCCATCACATTCACGCCGAGCACCGCAAGCACGAGAACGGTCAGATAGGGAAGCACCGCGACGCAGCTCTTCCAAGTGATGATCGGGTGTTCAATTCCGCTTGTCCCGCTGTGTCCGAGGATGAGATAGGCGACGATTGTCAGGAGTGCCGCCGGAATTGCGATGCGGATATTCGAGCGGAACTTGTCGCGCATTTCCACATTTTGTGTGCGTGTCGCCGCAATGGTTGTATCGGAGATCATGGAGAGATTGTCGCCGAACATAGCCCCGCCGACCACCGAGCCGAGGCAGAGTCCAAGCGAGATTCCGACGCTCTCCGTCAGTCCGATTGCAATCGGTGCCAGCGCGACGATGGTTCCGACTGAGGTCCCGATGGAGATTGAGATGAAACATGCAACGAGGAAGAGTCCGCAGACCAGCAGGTTCGCCGGCACGAACGCAAGCGCGATATTGACTGCCGCGTCCACCGCGCCCATTGCTTTTGCTGTGTAGGCGAATGAGCCCGCGAGAATGAAGATGAGGCACATCGTCATGATGTCGACATTTCCCATCCCGTGCGCGAAAAGCTCAATTTTGCTTTTGAGGGAAGATTTGTGGTCAAGCACCAGAGCCGTCGCGGATGCAACGATGAATGCGATTGGCATCGGCACTTTGTAAAAGTCGCCGGAGACGATTGAGAGTCCGAGGTAGAATAGCAGGAACACTCCGAATGGAATGAGTGCGCGTGCTCTGGGCGGTCGGGTTAGAGAAAAATCTGTAATATCCATCATAATTCTTCTTCCTGTTGGTTGTTTTTGTCTTTATTTTTATTTTTGGTTTTGTTCTTGGATTTTGTCGGTTTCTGCTGCCTGCTTCCGGTGTTGACATGCGTTCTTCTTCCGCCGGGAGTTGAGACTTGAAAATCAATGCCGTTTCCGCTGTCTTCCATGGGCTTTCTTGATCTTTTTGCCGGCTGGTTGTTCAGACTCAGATCTTCTGGGAATTTTTGCTGTGTGGTGACTGTTTCAATGACCATTCCGCGTTTCGGCTTTGCCTTTTCGATTTCCTGTTGATACTTTTTTTGAATATCATCGGGCAGATCGTCGGCCTTCACGAGCAGGGTTCCGCCCCAGTATGAGATCAGAGCTCCGTTCGCGGTGAAGCGGATGATTTTGTATTTTTTTAGAATTTTCCCGCTTTTGGTTTTGAGGTCCGGTCTTCCGGCGATTGCCTCGCGCCGCTTTTCAATTTTTTTGATATAATCGGCGATTTTATGCATTTGGTCCTTCGGCCATTGTTCGAGCGGGATGGCCGTTACCCCTGCGCGGTGCATAATGGTGAGTCCTTCCGCAGTCCATGAAATAACGGAGTATTCGTGGTATGTTTTCCCGTTTGCCGTTGTAATATCTTCTGCGTGGAGGACACAAACCGCGATCAGACATAAGATTGAGAGTATATTTTTCATTAATGATCCCCTTCGTTTTCGGCGGGCATTGTCTGCCGAGTAATGAAATATACCCTGCAATACAAGTTTTTCAAAGGCGGATTCTGTTTTTTCTTCTATATTATCTTTTTTATCTATGCCGCTTTTATATAAATCAGCATTTGCCATTGAGTCGCTTGTGCCACTCTTTCCGGTTTGTTCCGTCCTCTCTTTTCTTCCTGTATCCTTCGCCCGCCATCTGTCTTCTGGAATTTTTTCCTGTTTTTTGTTTTTTCTGTTTGCATTTTCGCTGATCTCTGCTATATTACACACCATTCGC
>DHMO01000033.1:0-1204 GCA_002405835.1 Lentisphaeria bacterium UBA4640
AAGACCCAGAAGTATGTCAACACTAGAGCCGGCATCTCAATGACTATTCCGAAGCAGTGGAGTGTATTGAGCCCTGAAACATTCGTAGATATGTTTAAGGACGCGAAAATAACCAATTACCCGCCTCAGCAGCTGGAACAGTTAAGGGCGGCTGTGGAAAACGGAATGGAGATGATTATCTGCGATATTGATCGCATGTATTTTGATAATATCACCGTGGTTCCCCAGCAGGAAGTTACAGAGAATCTGGCAGATATTCCTCTTGATAAACTGCGGCTGAAAGCTCAAACGGATTTTGTAAGCTACGGTATAAAATCGGAGATTCACGAGGTCAGGAAAACCGTTGTGCAGGGGAAAAACGCGCTTATGATTGATGCGACTTTATTCAATTCGCCAAAATATAAGGAGGGATGCCGCATCAATATATACCGTGTGATGAAGAGCCCAGGGGTGGAGTTTGCTATAACGCTTGCCTCGCGGCATAAGACTTATCAGAAACGGAAAGAGGAATTTGAGGCGGTTCTTAAAACGCTGGAGTTCCTGCCGGTCAAGGAAAATCAGATTCAGAAATAAAAAATTCATTTTTTGCAACTTCCCCTCTTGACAATAATGTATTAATACATTATAATAAAAAGTAATACGCATTACAGTTAAGAGGAAAAATGAAAATCTGGAAGAAACAGCTTGTCGAAAAACTGAGAGAGAAGGCGGCGGAACTGCCGCCGGATACCCGTTTTTACTCAATCCGGAGTCTGATGCAGGAGTATCATACCAGCCAGCGGACGATTGAAGAGGCTATGCAGGTTCTTTTTGAAGAGAAAGTTCTGCTGCACCGGGCGGGGAACGGTTATTTCACCCGCGGCAATCCGGCGAGCCGTCCGTTCCATATCCGGCTTTATTATCCGCAATGGCCGAGTGTGCTGTATCAAAACATGGAGAGAGCCTGCACCGCTTATGCGAAGTCGAAAGGTTTTGTGTTTTCAAGTCAGGCGATTGAGCAAAGCGAAGAATTTTTCGAGGGTGTTTCCTCCGATGACTGCGATGCACTGCTTCTTCTGCCGCCTTCCGAGCCGATATCCAGAAGAGGGCTGCAGATTATCAACAGGCTTTCCGTTCCGGCGGCTGTTCTGGGACGCGAAGTCGGGGATATCGGACTTTCCGTTCTTTCCGATGACGGGTATTCCGCGGGGGCGATGGCGGCGGC
>DHMO01000033.1:1342-2824 GCA_002405835.1 Lentisphaeria bacterium UBA4640
ACGGAGATGCGCTGCCAGGGATTCCGGGAGTTCGCGCGTCTGAACGGGGTGTCGGTGAAGGTTATTGAAACCGGAGTTCAAAGCTGGGATGACGGAGTACGCTATGCGTATGATGCGCTTGCGAAAACGCTGAAGGCGGACGGGCTGGATTTTTCCGCGCTGTTTCTGATCAATTCAAACTCGGCCCTGGAGGTCTACAAGGCTTTTGCGGATGCGGGCTGTTCCATTCCCGGGGACGTTTCAATCATCGGACATGATGAACTGCCGACAAACGAGTTCCTGCATCCGGCGCTGACCTGTGTCGCGATTGACTGGAGCGGAGCGATCGGGGCATGTGTGGAACAGCTGCGGGAGATTGCGGAGGGGAAAAAGGAATTTTTTCACCAGCGCATATCTCCGGAACTGATTGTACGCCAGTCAGTTGCAGATTATGAAAACAAACAGAATTCTAATTGAAAACAAAGAATAAAAGGAGGTCGGAAATGAACTTGTCAAAAGTAACTGGAAACGGAAGAACCGGTTTTTCAAGGAAGGGGAAGTTTACGCTCATAGAACTTCTTGTCGTAATTGCAATCATTGCAATTTTAGCTGGTCTTCTGCTTCCGGTGCTCGGGAAGGTGCGGGAGAAGGGGAGATCGGTTACGTGCACGGCAAATCTGAAACAGCTGGGCACGGAGCAGATGCTCTACAGCAATGATTTCAACGACATGATGGTGGTTCTGACGCCGTATGTGGTCAACGGCGGAACGCTTGATGCGAACTGGAATGTAATATTTTCAAGTCTGCAGAGCAACGGCGGACGTTTCAACAACAACTACAAGCTGTATGCGGAACTGCCGAAGAAAGTGATGGGGTGTCCTTCCAATCTCTATTATGACCGTCCGGGATTCAATCCGGCGTGGATGGGATACGGAATGCTGAATCCGTTCAACCGCAACACGGCGATGCAGGAGGGAATCAACAGCAGCGAGGCTGTCGACGTCCGCCGGACCGGTCAGCTGGGCAAGGGGTTTATCATAAAGGACGGGGAGTGGACGCATTATCAGCTGAAGAAGCTGAAACAGGCGAGCGGCTTCATCATCATTGCGGATTCGGTTCATGCGACCGATACGGCGAATCCGGGGCGCGGACATCATTTCATTGATCCGGCGAATGGAACGCACGGACAGGTTTACAACGTGTCGCTGCGTCATAACGGGCGTGCGAATGCGGTGTTTGCGGACGGGCATGTTTCGACGATGAACGGACAGCAGCTTTTCGATTCTCCGACGGCGATTCAGTGCACGAATCTGGACGGCGTGATGAAGATGAAACAGTAATATTGAAGGAAAGAAACAGAATGAAACGGAAAAATCTTTTTCTCGGAATTCTGCTGGCGGCGTTTACAGCCGCGGCAGCCGAAGATGTTGTGGTTCCCGGAGCGGAGTGGAACCTGAAGAACGGAATTGAATCGGTGAAACAGACGGGAGATACGGTTTCCGG
>DHMO01000033.1:2877-3884 GCA_002405835.1 Lentisphaeria bacterium UBA4640
GTGATCATTCCGAACCGTCTGAATTCGGCGGTCGGGGCGGAGCTGAAAAAGAGCATTGATGCGAAGGAATACGACGGAGTTGTGTTCAGTCTGAAGCTGGCTCCCGGAGCGGCGGAGAACTGCAAGCTCGTATTCGCGAGCGAGGCGGATCCGAAGGTGCGCGTTTCGTTCCCGTTCAAAGCGGGGACGAGCGGGGACTACAATCTGTATCCGCTGGAGATGGGGCACAATCCGCGCTGGAAAGGGAAATTCAAACGGGTTTATCTGGAATTCGGCGGGACGAAAGCTCCGGTTGCATTTGCGGTGAAGGAGATGACGCTGCGTCCGAAACTTACAATGGCTCCGCGCGAGGCGTCGCGTCCGGTTCAGCTGCGGGAATGGAGACTGCAGGCATCCGGAGTGAAGGCGCAGATGAGCGATGAGTTTGAAAAGCAGAAGTTCGCGGTCAAGGTGGATTATGCGGGCGGAAAGCCGGGCAGGCTGGCGCTTTCGTGCCATGCGGTACACTGTCCGCTGGATTCGTGGATTCCGCCGTTCATCGGGTCGGATGCGCGGCAGTTCAAAGTTCTGGTGTATCCGGTTGCGAAGAGCGGCAATGCATCGGCGTTTGTGGAATTGCGCGTGCGCGGGAAGGATGCCCGTTCGCACACTTGGCTCAAGAAGAAAATCGATTTTACGCGGAAAGGCTGGCAGGAACTGACGATTGATGTGAAGGCGTCGCCGCTGAACCGTCTTGCGGACGTCAATTTTGCGGTGTACGGAAACAAAGCAAGCGGCTGTTCGTTCTGGTTTGCGGATGCGCGGATCATCCGGGCGGACGGTTCGGAGTATGAAGTTCTGAATGCGGAGGAGCCGAAGCATACGGAAGGATTCAATTCCGGCTCGCCGACGGCTCCGCACAAAGCGCTGCCGAAGCGTCCGCAGATCGCGATCGGGCTTGGAACGTATAATTTTCTGTACGGCAGGGAATTTCTGAAAGAGATCGGGAAGATGGCGAAGGAGGAGTT
>DHMO01000033.1:4009-4332 GCA_002405835.1 Lentisphaeria bacterium UBA4640
AATGTTTACGCGCAGTTCCAGATTGCGCGGCACGATCTGCGGTATCTGGCGCTGTTCAATCATCTGACGCGCAACAAGTTCGGGGAGCCCCAGAAGGCACGCAACAACGGCATGGTTCCGACGTCGCCGATTCTTCAGCGCGGATTCAAGGACATGTTCGACTATGCGGCGAAAATCGGATTCAACAACTTTGCAATCATCGACTATGTGTGGCTGGGTTTCGGCGGTCTGTGGGGATATGATCCCGTCACGGTTGCGGCGTTCCGCGATGATCTTTCGGGACGGGATGAGGGACTGGAACTGCAGCCGGGACCGGGCGAGAA
>DHMO01000033.1:4381-5047 GCA_002405835.1 Lentisphaeria bacterium UBA4640
CGCACGAAGATTCATTTCTGGGATTATTTCGAGGATTCGCACGCGCTCCGCTTCACGCCCGCGGAGCTCGGACTCAAAAGCTACGATGAATATTTCCCGATTACGGAACGGGAGATGCCGAAGCGCGGTGTGACCGGACAGCGCAACTACAGCGTATTCATTGCGCTCTGCAGTTACGAGTGGCTGCGTCAGGCGCAGCGCTTCAACCGGGTTGCGGCGGAACACAAGGGGAATTTCGATTACATTCTCAACGGAGAAAACTGGGCGAACGGAAACGATCATTATTATCTGCTGAAACTCAAGGGAACCGGAATCGTTTCACCGGAATATTTCTCGTTCGTTCCGCAGAAAAATGAATCGTATTACCGGACGGTCGGCATCTATCTGCGTCAGGCGGCGCGCAGCGGGACACGCTACGGCGCGATTCTGGAGACGAGCCGCGGCGGCAACGGTCAGCCGTACTGGAGCCCGAAGACCGGATACTCGGTGGCGTATGCGCTCTCCGCAATGGGCTTGCAGGATATGCATTACGACCACATTCATGTGGAGAAATGGAAAGCCTCCAACACGCCGGGCGAGACGCAGGAGCGCGCGAACTATGCGCTGTTCCGTGCGGAAGCTCAGGCGTTCATTCAGGCGAAACACGAAAAATCCGCAAAAGTGCCG
>DHMO01000033.1:5221-5754 GCA_002405835.1 Lentisphaeria bacterium UBA4640
CGGACGGACTTCATCGAACTTCCGCTTCTGCTGAATTCGGCGCGCGTGGTGTTCTGGTCTTCCCCGTTCACTCCGCAGAAGAGCGCGGATGCGGTCGAGAAGTGGCTTGCGGCCGGAGGGAAGGCGCTGGTCATTCATTCGGATCTGCCGTGGCGTGCGCCGAACGGGTATGCGAATCTGCACCGGATGCTTCAGCAGGTGAAGCCGGTTTACAGCAAACCGGTGTTCCGCGATTTCGTTCAGAAGAATCCGGGAAAATGCGTGCTGAAAGATGCGCGGGGAAAGGCGCTCATCAACCGCATTGACCGCAAAGACGGCAGCCGGATTTACCACATCACGGGGAATCCGGAAAAACTTCCGGCGGGAGAGATTGACCGGATCTTCGCTTATCTGACAAAGGAGCTTCAGCTTCCGGTTGTCCAGAAAGCGCTTCCCGGACCGCTTCCGACGGTGCTTCGCTTCCGCAATCCGGACTGTCAGGTTGCGGTTCTCTGGAACAAGCAGGAGGCGGCAGCCGCCGAAGCGAAAATCGG
>DHMO01000033.1:5805-6009 GCA_002405835.1 Lentisphaeria bacterium UBA4640
GACTGGTACCGGAACAAATGGGCGACGTTCGACACGCGCAACAACGGCCAGATCCGGACCATGTCGAAGTTCCGCTACGACAATTATCTGTATCATTTCCTGCTGCCGGGCAAACGGACGCAGGCTCTGCTGGATGACATCAAGCCGGGCACGTACCGGGTCTACCGGTTCCTTGCGGATCAGGAAGAGGTTGTCTCCGCTTCC
>DHMO01000033.1:6059-6216 GCA_002405835.1 Lentisphaeria bacterium UBA4640
CGGAAGGTTTGAAGCTGGAACTTGCGGACGAACTGACGGATATTTTCTACTTCGCGCCCGATACGGACCAATTCCGCAAGTATATCGCGGAACTGCGGGTGCAGCGGAAGAAACTGGAACCGTTTTTTGCGGAAATCAAATAAGGAGAACAGATCAT
>DHMO01000022.1 GCA_002405835.1 Lentisphaeria bacterium UBA4640
CCCGGATGATGTCGTCCTCCCCTACGGTGGAAAGCTGAGTAGTACATCTACCACTAAAGAAGCGACAACTTCTTCTCAGGGACTTGAGCCTTTGGTTATCAATGGTGTCTTGACCGACATGAAAATGTATGTTTGCCCGTCAACTTCCTTGAAAGCTGCTGCGTATTTTTCTGGAATTGATAAAACGCCGTTTCAGAATACAAAAACAACCTCTCCGGGAGATTCAACACTGAGCCCCATGGGGCTTGCATACCATTATCTTCCTGGTATGAACGCTAACACCACTGGTTCTGACTCCGGTATTCTCTTTGACGGTGCAACCGGAAGCAATTCCCCGAACCATGACAAGTTCGGTAACATTCTCTTTGGTGATGGACATGTGGCTTCCTTTGTTTCCGGTGCCAGCGACAACTACTGGACGAAGAAGACCAATTGGATTGGCTCGGTCAAGAACGGCAGTTTTGAAATTACTGGACATGCCGCAACGATGGCTTTAGGCGCGAAAGCAGATAATGTTGCTGACAACGTCATCGAGTAATCCATCTTTCTTCTTGTAATACTCTGTATTGCAAAAGAGAGACTCTCTGCCGGAGATGAATCTTTCGGGATTTATCTCCGGCTTTCTCATTTTTAGAACAAAAGCGGTCCGCCCCAATAGACCCGCGCATCTGCGGTTCTCTTATTCGGGCGAATTGCGGAAACAATCCGCATCAGAATGAATCCACACTCTTGACAAGTCTGCATTCCGGAGATAAATTACAGAGGAAAGAAGGAGAATCACCATGCAGAAACAGTTTCTGACATCCAGCGTTTATTCGTTCGAAAGTTTGCGGAACGGCAGCTTTCTGTATGTCGATAAAACGGAATACATCTGGAGACTGGTTGAATCTGCGAACGCCATGTATTTTCTCTCCCGTCCGCGCCGCTTCGGGAAATCGCTGACAATTTCCACCCTGAAGGCTCTCTTTCAAGGACAGAAAGAGCTTTTCAGGGGACTCGCCATTTATGGCAAGCCTTATGACTGGAAGCCGCATCCCGTCATTCATCTGGACATGGGCAGCCGGAAGAGTTCTTCCGTCGAACAGCTCGAAAACGCTCTGCTTGATGCGCTGAAGAACTGTGCGGATTCTCTTGGCGTTGTCCCTCGCGGCGATGATGCGCAAACTCAGCTTGGAAATCTGATTCTCGATGTTTCGAAGACTGCTCCGGCGGTAATCCTCGTCGATGAATACGACAAGCCGATTCTGGACAATATCGGCCAGCCGGAAGAGCAGGCGATTCTCCGCCATCTGAAAGGATTTTACTCTTCCATAAAAACAGGAGCCGACCGCATCCGCTTCGCTCTTGTCACAGGAGTCACAAAATTCTGCCATGTTTCCCTGTTCTCCGATCTGAACAATCTGCAGGACATCTCCCGGGATTCGCATTATGCCGCTATGCTCGGATATACGCAGGAGGAATTTGAACGCTGCTTTGCTTTATGGATTGCGGAAGCGGAAAGCCGGCAGGAGCTTTCGCATGAAAAGTTCCTTGAGAAAATAAAAAACTGGTATGACGGTTACAGGTTTCATGAAAAGGCGGAGTCTGTTTACAATCCGGTCTCTCTTGCCAGTTTCTTTTTGTCCGGAGGAGAATTCAAAAACTTCTGGTTTGCCACCGGAACCCCGTCTTTTCTGATGCAGCTGGTCAAAAAGACCAATTTCGACTTTGAAAAAGTGCTCACAAAACCGGTTTCCGAGATTGCATTTTCTGCGTATGAAGCTGACCGTCTGGAAGCGCTCCCGCTTCTGCTGCAGACCGGATATTTGACCATAAAAAACGCCTTTGAAGATTTCGGAATGACTTTCTACAATCTTCGATTCCCGAATCTTGAAGTGCGGTCCGCTTTAGACCATTATCTGCGGACGAATTGACGCCGTTGCCGCATGCGGCGACTGGATCTACATTTTTGAATTCAAGCTGGATCAGGACGCGGCTGCCGCGCTTGCGCAGATACGCAATATGGAATACTATCAGAAATATCATAAGCTCGGGAAACGGCTCGTTCTGATCGGTGCGAATTTTGACTCGCAGAAGCGGCAGATCGCCGATTGGCTCCACAAAGAACTCTGAAATTCTCTTTAAAACAAACCCGGCGGCGGAAGATGAAGTCCATCTCCGCCGCCGGGTTCAGAATTTCATACCGGATTATTCTTCCGGGAATTTGTAATTTTCACCGTAGCCGTAATGCTCGACAACGTAATCGACGTCTTTGTCGCCGCGTCCGCTGCAGTTGACCAGGATCGCGCCGGTACCCATCTCCTTCGCAAGTTTCATCGCGTATGCAATCGCGTGCGAAGATTCGAGCGCCGGAATGATGCCCTCGTAGCGGGAGAGCTTGAAGAAGGCGTCAATCGCCTCTTCGTCGCTCGCGGTGACGTAGTTGACGCGTCCGAGGTCCTTCCAGAACGCGTGCTCCGGACCGACGGACGGATAATCGAGTCCGCTGGCGATCGAGTAGACCGGGTCGGGAGTGCCGTTTTCATCTTCAAGAACATAGCTGTCGAATCCGTGCATGGAGCCTTTCTTGCCGTAGCAGAGGGTCGCGGCGTGGTCGCCCTTTCCGGGACCGCGGCCGAGGGGTTCGACGCCGTAGATGTCCACCGGGTCGCCGAGGAAAGCGGAGAACATGCCGGCGGAGTTGCTGCCGCCGCCGACACAGGCGCAGACGGCGTCGGGAAGGATTCCGGTCATCTCCTTGAACTGCTCGCGGGCTTCAATGCCGACGCACATCTGGAAGTCGCGGACCATCAGCGGGAACGGGTGCGGACCAAGCGCGGAGCCGATGCAGTAGATGGAGTCCTTGTAGGAGGCAAGGTAGGATTCAAACGCGGAATCGACCGCCTCTTTCAGCGTCTGAAGTCCGCGTGTGACGGGGACGACCTTTGCGCCGAGGATTTTCATGCGTGTGACGTTCGGAGCCTGCTTCTTGATGTCGACGAGTCCCATGTGGATTTCGCACTCAAGCCCGAAATATGCGGCGGCAGTGGCAAGGGCGACGCCGTGCTGACCAGCGCCGGTTTCCGCAATGAGTTTTTTCTTGCCGAGATATTTCGCGAGCAGACCTTCGCCCATGCAGTGGTTGAGCTTGTGGGCGCCGGTGTGGTTGAGATCTTCGCGTTTGAGATAGATCTGGCAGTTGCCGATGTGACGCGAAAGACGGTTGCAGTGATAGACGGGAGTGGGACGTCCCTGGAACTCACGGCGGATGCGGCGGAGTTCATTGATGAATTCTGCGGAATGGCAGATCGACTGATAAGCGTCCGCGACTTCGCGGAAAGGGGCTTCGAGTTCCGGCGGAACGCGGCAGCCGCCGAATTCGCCGAAACGACCGTTTTTGTCGGGATAGTCTCTGAAATAGCGTGAGTAATCCATCTTGTTGTCCTTTATATTAGATGTTTCTTCTGTAATGTATTCTACATTCAGTGATTTTCAATCCCGGATTGAAGAAAAAGTTTATGATGTTCCGGGGAGCGTCTCCGGAATTGCCTGGCGGAGAGGGAATAAAGGGTAAAAACGGCGAATCTTTCACGAAAAAGACGGAAAAACAGAAAAAAATTCAATTTTTTTTGAAAAAGGGGGTTGCCAAAATCGCGATTATGTGGTATA
>DHMO01000068.1 GCA_002405835.1 Lentisphaeria bacterium UBA4640
GACGCGCCGGCGGGAAAATACGGGCGCACCGTCATCACGCCGGATGGGCATCTCGCGTTCGAAAAGAACAGTACACCCCAGCGTTTCCTCGGATTCACCAGCTACATGGATGAAAAAGTCTGGAAGACCTCCAAAGACAAGGATTTCCCGTTCCTCGCCGCCGAATACGCACGTGCAATCCGCGCACAAGGCTACAATCTCTTCCGCATGCACGGGTTCGACAGCTGGATCATGGCATTCTCCACGGAAGACAAAACTCCGTTGCCGCGCTACGTCGACCGCTGGGACCGCATGGTCTATGAACTGAAGCAGCAGGGAATCTATCTGCAGCTCGACATCTTCTCCTTCTGGCTCTACTCCTCCGCCCGAGGATGGTTCCAAGTCGCGGAGAAACGCATGGCAAACAAGATTCTCTTCATTCTCGGCGACTCCGCAATCCGCGAGCGTTTCACGGAGATGAGCGGACGCATTCTGAACCATGTCAACCCCTACACGAAACTTGCATGGAAGGACGACCCCGTCTTCATCGCCGTTGAGTATTACAATGAACTCGGTCTCGCCATTCCTTATGCGGAAAAACTGGAACGCACCTACCCCGACGTCTACAAGTTCTTCAAGGCGAAATGGAGCGCATTCCTCAATCAGAAATACGCGGATGTCCCGCAGGCAAAACGCCCGTATCCGCCCGCAGTGTTTGAAAAAGCTCCGGTTCCGGGAATCTCCGACCGCAACCAGCTGCGTTCAGATTACGATGAATTCTGGTATGAACATCTCAAGGAGACCTACCGTTTCTGCGATCAGGTCATGAAGAACAACGGCTACAAGGGACTCACCCTTCAGTGCCCGATGCCCGCGCTCCGTTGCGCGGCGGTCTCGTGGGAGTCGCTCCCAATCGTCGATGCGCACGGCTACCACTGTCACCCCGACGGCGGCGAACAGCCCGGCGCGGCCGTGAAACAGGACAGCTCCGTTGCCGATGCAAGCGCCCTCTTCCGCAGACGCTTCAGCGACCGCATGTACGGACGCCCCTTCTTCCTCAACGAACACAACTACGTCTTCCGCAATGCGTATCAGTACGAAAAGCCGATCATGCTCAACGCCTTTGCCGCGATGAACGACTGGGACGCGCTCGCAATCCATTCGGGCGTCGTTGCACTGACCAACGACCAGCGGCTGAGCTCGTTCTACTCGGCCAACAACCCGGTTTTGCGCGCCGGAGAATTTCTCTCCTCGCTCTTCTTCCTGCGCCGCGACGTTGCGCCGGCAAAACACAAGGCGGCCGTCGCGCTGACAAAGAAGTACGTTTTCACCAAAGGCAACAGCGGAAGTGCGCTCAACCCGACACAGAGCCGTCTGATGCTGCTCACCAATGTTTCGACGCTCTTCACCGACCTGCCGCGCAACAGCCGCACTCCGCAGCCGCAGAAGCCTGACTTCATATTCCAGCCTGCCGGAAGTGCGGATATCGAATGGCACGGCTGGTTCGCCGAAGCAAAGGAAAACGGAACAAGCAGCGCATCGCTGGAGAGTCTCGTTGCAGCTCTGCGCAAACGCGGAATCCTCCCGAAAGACAACATTACCGATCTGTCCAAAGAGATTTACCAGAGCGAAACCGGCGAACTGACCGTCTTTGCGAAAGAGAAAAAAGCGAGCGTCATCACTCCGAAGAGTGAAGCAGTCGCCCTGCCCGCGGGAAAAACGGAAAAGCTCCGGACACTCGAAGTCAGAAAGAACAGTGTCAACACTCTGATCGGTCTTGCCTCCGTGGACAACAGACCGTTGAAGGAATCGACCCGCATGGTGCTGGTGCTCTCCACGCGGGTCGCAAACACGAACATGCAGCACGACGCAAGCGGAGTCTATCTGCGCGTCATCGGCACGCTCCCCGTTCTCTACCAGTGCGGTGAATACGAAATTCAGATCAACCGTCCGGGCAAACTGCGCTGTTACGCACTGAGTCTCACAGGAGAGCGCATGGAGGAAATCCCCCTCTCCCCCAATGCCGCCGGAAGCGCATTCACGCTCGACATGGCGAAACTGAAGCACGGTCCGACACCGTTCTTTGAACTTGCAACTGAGAAATAAGGAGCTGAAAAATGTCTGCATTCTCCGAAGCCGGACAGAAAACCCTGTCAAAACTGCTGGCGTACACACCCGAATTCGATGCACGAATCAAATGTTCCACGGAAATCTCGCGCAAACGTGCGCTGAAACTTCTCATCACAGCCCCGGACGGCAAACCGGTCGAACGGGCGACGATCCGCTTCAAGCTCCGCAAGCACGAATTCCGGTTCGGCGCAAACGCTTTCATGCTCAATCAGTTCCGCGGAGAAGAGGCATGGAAGAACGAGGTATACATCGAGAAGTTCACTCAACTGTTCAACCAGGCGGTCGTTCCATTCTACTGGGACGCCTACGAGCCGGAAAAAGGACAGCTCCGCCAGGAGACCGGAAGCCCGTACATCTACCGCCGTCCGCCAGCGGACGAGGTTGTCGAGTTCTGTGAAAAACACGGACTCTATGCGAAGGGACACCCGATGGTCTGGCACACGCTGATGCCGAAATGGCTGCCGCGCAACCAGTTCCGGCTTCTCGACGAATATGAGCGTCACATTGCCGGAATCGCGGAACGCTATGCAGGGAAGATCCGCTGGTTCGATGTCTATAATGAAGGACTTCAGCTCGATTCGCTCTTTTACGAAATCTACAAGCGCGACGGCAATGTTCCGGATCATCACATCGAAAAGCTCTTCCGGCTTGCGGGAAAATATTTCCCCGCCTCCACAGAACTGATCTACAACGAAGGCCCGTGGATGAGCTGGAACAACTATCACAACAATTACACACCGCTCTATCTGCATGCACGGCGTCTGCTCGACCTCGGACTTCCGGTGCGCGGACTCGGTCTGCAATATCATATTGCATTCTACGGCAACATCCAGCGCCTTGTAGACTGGTCCGGAGAGATGCTCGACCCGGCGCACATTTTCGCGCACATGGATCTCTACGGTTCGCTCGGCATTCCGCTCAACGTTTCGGAAATCACGATTCCGGCGGAAAATGCACTCGGCGACGGCTTCGCATATCAGGCGCTTGTAGCGGAAAAAATGTACCGTTTCTGGTTCAGCCATCCCGCGATGAGCGCAATCACCTGGTGGAACCTGGTCGACAACACCGCATTCCAAGCGCCGGGCGCAATCAACAACAACCAGGGAGAAAACCGTTACCTCGGCGGACTTCTCAACAACGACATGACCGAAAAGCCCGCATACAAGGTGCTCTACGATCTGATTCACAGAGAGTGGACCACCGATGAAACGCTCGAATACGAACGGGAAGGCGCAAACAAGCTCTACGGTTTCTGCGGCGATTACGATGTTGCCATAAAAACCGATGCAGGAACGTTTGAGAAACAACTCACCATCTCGAAGTTCGAACCAGCCGTTCTTGAGTTCCAGCTCTGAAACGGTCCTTGACAGAACAGAGAAACCAGTGTAAATTATCCCCTCAAGGTAATATTTACTGAAAAAAAGGGCTATAATGAAAGAACATACCATTTTTCTGTTTCAGGGCGATTCCATCACGGATGGAATGCGCGGACGCAACGGCGATCCGAATCACTGCATGGGACACGGCTATGCATTCAGCGTTGCATCATTTCTCGCGGAAAGACATGCGGAACTGCAGCCGTCGTTTCTGAACCGCGGAGTCGGCGGGGACACCTCCGCCATGGTGCTCGCGCGCTGGGAAAACGATGCGCTTGCTCTGCATCCCGGCGTGCTTTCGCTTCTCGTCGGCGTAAACGACCAGCTCTGTCATTTTGCCGACGGACAGTCCGCGGAAACAAGAGAAGCGACCTCGCCCGCCGCATATGAACGCAATCTGCGCACCATGCTCTCCCGCTCGCGGGCACAGAATCCAGAGTTGAAAATTCTGCTCGGCATCCCGTTCTTCTACCGCATCGACGGCTGCAATCCGGAGGTGCACTGGAACACGGACGACGCGGAAAAAGCGTTCACGATGAACTTCCGTCAAATCTCGCAATTCCGCGCAGAGCAGAAAGAAGCCGAACTTCCGGAACGTCAGGAGATCGCCCGGAAGATCGGAAAGGAATTCGGCGCAGTCATGCTCGATTTTCCCGCGGCCTTCGCGGATGCGCTGCATAAAGCGCCTTTGGAATACTGGACGTGGGACGGCATTCACCCGACATACGCAGGACACCGGCTGCTGACCCGGGTCTGGCTCGACGCCTGGGCGGAACTTGACCGCTGAAACACGGGGCGAACCGTTTTTTCCGGTCCGCCCCGCTTTTTTTAGCATATTTCCTTGACAGAACGGCAAAACGGTTGTAAATTATCTGATTATAAAAAGTTTTTCAAAACTTACTGAAAAGAAGAGGAAAAAAATGATCACGAAAAAGAACATCGTGCTCCTCGGCCCTCCGGGAGCGGGAAAAGGAACTCTCTCCGAAATCCTTCTGAGAGATGAAAAACTCGCACACGTCTCCACCGGAGACATCTTCCGTTCCGAAATCGGAAAAGGTTCCGACCTCGGCAAGCTCGCAAAGAGCTACATCGACGCCGGCAAACTCGTTCCGGATGAAGTCGTCGCCGACATGGTCGCAGCAAAACTTCTCTCCGCGGAATGCGCCGACGGCTTCCTTCTCGACGGCTTCCCGCGCACAATCAATCAGGCGGGTCTCCTCGAAAACGCGCTCGCCAAAGCCGGCAGGAAACTTGACGCCGTCATTCTCTTCGACGCTCCGGAGGAACTCCTCATCCAGCGTCTCACGGCTCGTCTCACCTGCCGCAAATGCGGAGCCAGCTACAACAAAATCTTCTCGAAGCCGAAACAGGAAGGCGTCTGCGATTCCTGCGGCGGCGAGCTCTATCAGCGCTCCGACGACTCCCTCGAAACCGCGAAGAACCGTCTCTCCGTCTACAAGGAACAGACCTTCCCGCTGATCGAATACTACACAAAAAAATCGCTGCTCTCGAAGATTGACTCCTCGCTTCCGAAAGCCGAGGGCTACGCCGCTCTCCGCGCGATTCTGGAATAAGATAAAATGAGCAGGGACTATATCATTCACACACCGGATGAGATTGAGCGCATCCGCGTCGCCGCCGCCATGACCGGCAAGGCGCGCGACATGATCGCCGACTCGGTCCGTCCGGGAATGAGCACCAAGGAACTCGACCTCATCGCTGGTGAAATCATCACCTCCATGGGCGGAAAATGCGCGTTCCTCGGATACGCAGGATTCCCCGGCAACATCTGCATCTCCGTCAACGACGAAGTCGTTCACGGCATCGGCGACCCGAACCGCTTCATCCTCAAGGGCGACCTCGTCAAAGTCGACGTCGGCGTCGCCTTCAACGGCGGCATCGGCGACACCGCACGCACCGTCTACGTGGGCGACGAACCCTGCCCCGCGGACGAACAGAAGCTCATGGACGTCACCCGCAACGCTCTTGAGGCCGGCATCAAAGCGGCGCTCCCCGGCAACCACATCCGCGACATCTCCGCGGCAATCCAGCAGGTCGCCAAGAAAAACGGCATTGCGATTGTCCGCGACTTCGTCGGGCACGGCTGCGGCGTGAAGCTCCACGAACCGCCGGAGGTTCCCAACTACGTGACCCCCATGCGCGGTCCGCGCCTTCAGCCCGGAATGGTTCTTGCAATCGAACCCATGTTCAACCTCGGCACGTACAAAGTGTACGTCGAGCGCAACGACTGGACGGTCCGCACACGCGATGGAAAGAAATCGGCTCATTTCGAGCACATGGTTCTTATAACAAATGATCAACCGGAGGTTTTGACCCGTGCCTAAAGATGACGTCATCAAAGTAGAGGGAGTGGTAAAGGAACTGCTTCCCAACACCATGTTCAAGGTGGAACTCGAAAACGGACACACCGTTCTCGCACACATCAGCGGAAAAATGCGCCTGAACTTCATCCGCATTCTCCCCGGCGACGCCGTAACCCTTGAAATGTCTCCCTACGACCTGACCAAAGGCAGAATCGTCTTCCGGCAGAAGTAAGCAAAAGGCACTGTCCGATTCCCTCGGCAGTGCCTTCTGTATTTTAAATGAAGCCAGCAAAAAACCCGCAGCTGCATTACACAGTCTGCGGGTTTTCCTTTTCAGCGGAACACGCGCTTATTTGATGCTGTATTCCACATTGTCAAAGAATCCTTCCGCCGTCTCGGCTGAATTTCTCAGTCCCAGACGCAGACGGCACGTGCCCTCTTTCAGACCCGTGTACTCGTTCACATCCGCGGGAACCGCGAATTCAAACGAGTATTCCTTCCACTCAGGCTCAAGTTTGAATGTTGTTTCCTTGTAAAGGTGACGGTTCTGTCCGCCCTGGAAGCAGTCAAAGTTCACATACGCGTTGACCGTTCCGTTTCCGGATTTCGCCCAGAACTTCACAACGGAAGTCTTGCCGGGAAGCACGGGAAGCGGATTCGAGCTGGAACCCGCGCCTTTGTTTGCCGGCTTCACAATCTTCAGGCTCTTTTCCCCGCTGAGGAAACCGGCGTCGGAGACAACCTGCACGCCGTCATCCGCAGTGAAATACGGCTCGAATCTGCCGCCTTTTTCAAAGTCGCCGCCAACGAGGAGATTGCCGTTGAAATCGGAGACCTCTTCCAGCTTGATGTTGCGGAGCTCAACCTTGCCCGCAGGGCCGGGGTTGAGGTTGATGAACAGGTCGAAATTCTTCAGGTCGCACGTCTTGAAATAAACCGCAACCGGAGAGAACTCCTCCTTGCCGCCCTTCAGGCTGATATAACGGTCAATCTTCTTGCCGTCGCGCATGTCTTTGCAGACCAGCTGGGGTGTGACCTTGCCCGTGTCGCGGCTCTCCAGGGAGAGGAGGTAATACGTTTCCGGCTTCATGTCCTTGACGTCGAGCTTCACGGTCGGCCAGCTCTGGGAGCCGTCGTAATCAAGCACGTATTCTCCCGGGGCGGCAGTCTTCCACGGTTTGTACGGTTTGACCGTGAGTTCCGCCGCCGAAGCGGCCGTGACTGCGGCAAGCGCCGCGGCGATGATGAGATGTTTCATTTCCTTTTCTCCTTATTTTACAATGCTGAAATTACAGCGGTTTTTATAAAGTTCTTTTCCGTTTCCGAGCGGAAACTCCTTCACCGTCTTGCCGTCCGAATCGTCGATCTTGATGTCAAAACCGAGATACTTTCCGGTTTTCGCCGCAATGGTGAGCTCGAACGAGTAACCGTCCGCCTCCGGCTTCAGCTCCAGCTTGCAGTTCTTCGCATCAATGCCCATCGTGTGCAGCTTCCGGACATCGCGCGGGGTGATGAAGAGACGGAAATTGCTGTCCGCATACGCCTGCGGGTTGTGCTGAGCGACGAAGAAGGGATCCGTATCGAAGAAGAATTCCACACAGTCGGTCTCCCACGGGGAACGGGTTCCGGAAACGCCGGCGTCAGTCGCGTCCTTCACGCGCATGGTTACGGTGATTGCACCGCTGCCGAATTCAACCGTTCCTTCCGCATTCGCCATTTTGAAACTGCGGGGAATCTGCTGATTCTCCACGATTTCAACCGGGGTGCGGAACGTGTTGTTCTTGAGCACCAGAAGCAGTTCCGGCTTCTTGCCGTTCGATTTGACATTCCGGACCGGAATTTCGACCGTCTGCGAGGTATGCGCAGGGATTGTGAAGCGGACCGGAGCGGATGCCGCGATTCCGCCGCCCGTAATTCCGGCAATAACCGATTCCGCTTTGCCGGAATCGTTGTGGAGCGAAACGAACAGTGTATCACCGACCCTGCGCACAATTTTACCGCTCAAAACCGGCTGGTCGAGACGGAGCGGAAGCTTTTCGAGTTCCGCAAGGAATTCCGCTTCGGAAAGTTTGCCCTGTGTCAGATAGAACGGCGCAGCGGTCAGCTCCTTCTCGCCGGATTTCTCCGCATTGCCGAACAAGTCCATCACCTCGAATTTGCTGAAATCCGCATGTACGCCCTTCTTGCTCTGATACTCCCAGACCGCAGCGATCAGCTTGCCGTCCTTGCGGTACACATAGCAGATCACCCCATTCGGGAGACGGATTTTCTTCACCGGCTTCGCACCTTCGAACAGACGCGCAAGCGTGTTGCAGGCAACCATCAGTTCGGACGGAATCAGCTCATGATAGTTCTTTCCGGTCCACATGTGCGGAGTCAGCAGACGTTTCCAGAGAATGTCCGCATGAATCGCGATAGACTGTCCCACGCCCTCCCCCGCATCAACGAGGAAGCGCTGCACGAGGTCTTCTGCCGTGTTCTCGGTTTCCTCGCATCCCTTCTTCCCGACGTCTTCGCCGAGGTAGTAAAGTTCGGTATTCCAAAGCGGCATATCCGGTTTCCCGTACGCGGTCAGCACTTTGCGGAGCTCAGAAATATCGCGGTCCGCCGGAGTGATCGAGCCGAGCTTGCGCGAGCCATACGGATGAAAACCAATTGCATCCACATACTTGAGTCCGCCCGCTTTCACACACATGTCAAACCATGGCCCAGCATGCGCTCCAAAATCCGTAGTAATGCAGAATCCGGAAATCTTCGCCGCGGGATCCGCCCTGCGGATTGCATCGTGCGCCGCCTTCAGATAGCGGGCATAACCATCCGGCGAAAGGAACAGATTCGGTTCATTCACGATTTCATACGCCGGAACGCGCCCCTTCAGGTGCTTCACGGTCTGCTCAATGTAGTTTTCAAAGAGATCGACCGGCGGATAAATCACGCGTCCGCGCGTAAAAGCCATCATGTTCGGAGTGTCAATCCGCTTCGAAATCTTTTTCACCCATTCAGGGAAGGACTGCTGACGCCATGTCGCCACAAGATTGTCGATAAAACTCTCGCCCAGCACGGGAAACAGAGTGATATTGTATTTCTTGTAAACTTCCATCTGACGGTCAAGATGCGAGAAATCGAACTTTCCGCGCTCGGATTCCACCGCCGGCCAGTCAACTCCGCGGACTCCGCCGTCATGGTCGCGCAGAATGCGGCAGCCTGCCGCGGCGAACAGGGCAAAACGAGTCTCAAACGGAGCGTTGTGAACCTCGTATGCGGGAACCTTGCGCTGCGGAGCACGATAATGGCAGAGTCCGCCGTTGAAGCCGACAACCGGATCCCGGAAAATGTCAAACGGTTTCGCCTCGTATTTGCCGAACACCGCAAAGAAACCGTCATGCGTGGAAAGCGATGCGCCGGAAACGGTGATGCGCACGCCGCCGAAACGGTCCAGTTTCCACGGCTTCAGCGGAAGAACTTTTGTTTCATTGTGCGCAAGTTTGACCGGGAACGTTTCGGAGAACAGCGTTTTTCCGGTATACTCATCGGTTCCGTTCACGGTCACATTTCCGGAATAATCCGCAACCGGATTGTAAAGTTTCAGCGAAACATCCGCGCGTTCCCCCTTCAGATAAAGCTGCTTGTCGGCAACGGCAACCGCTTCCATCCGGTCGGGGACAACGGAATCCACAGGATCCAGATGCAGATCATCAACATAGAACGAAGCCTCCGGAACGGCGTGAACGTCGGGCGGGCAGATCACAAGATAATGCCAGCCGTTGCCCTCCCGTTCCTCCGTGGTGAACACATACTCAAAATCCCGCCATTCGGTTCCCGCATTGCAGGTCTTTGTGTAGGCAAGCCATTTCTGGTCAACCTTGAAGATGCGGAGATTCAGCGGAGTGTTTTCTTTTGAACTCCGGACTTTCGCACGCAGACGGTAACGGGTCGAGGGCTTCAGCCGGAACTCTTTGGAAAAGACGGAGAAGTATTCCGCTCGCGGATTCTCCACGGCAAGCGCATACCTGCCCGCCCCGGGCGCACCGGCGGAAAGTTTCAGCGGAATGAATTCCCGCGACGGGTTCACATCTGTACGGAGTTCGCGCTCAACGGCAAATCCATCCGTGCCGAGCTCAAACGAACCGTTGAAAAACGAATTCGCGCTCAGCGCAAGCGGAAGCGAACAGAGCAGAAAAATTTTCTTCATTTCTTTCTTCCTTGTTTGTTTATGCTTTCATCAAAAGTTCCAGAACAAGATCATAGAACTCTTCTTCATTATGCCAGCCGAGTGCAACCTGCATCGGCGTTCCGTGTTCACGGTCGACAACCGTCATGCCATCATCCGTCACCGAAAGCGGCAGCTCTTCGATCTTCGCCAGCTCCGGCTTCACAACCAGAGCCGCGGCGGCGGGATCCGCAAGAAGCGTCGATTCGACCTCATATTTGTACGGGCAGTGCTCTTTCGCCGCAAGTTTCCACTTGCACCAGATTTCATGATTCGCCATCACGGCTTTCGCCATCACAGCATCCGAACGCTTCAGAGCCTGAAACTTTTCGCCGCGCAGCTGAACGTTTCCGCAGATGTCCAGCGGAACCAGCAGCGCCGAATGCCACGGCGCGCGGAAAACCGTTTTCGCAGACTCCGCATCCGCCATGATGTTGTATTCCAGCGATGGAGTCTCGCTTCCGAAATAGCCGCGGAAAACGCTGCCGCCCATTGCGACAAGGTCAATTTTGCCGACGACGTCCGGAGCTTCGCGCACCAGATCCGCGGGATTGGAGAGCGGACCGATCGCGAGAAGCGTCACGGGAACGTCCGATTTGCGCACAATCTCCGCAATCACCGAAACGGGAGAACGCGAGAGGTCGAACGCGGCGGGAATCCTGTAATCGCCGAGCCATTCGCCCTGGCAGTAGCGTTTCTTCTTTCCCGGCTTGCCGAGTCCGATCGGAACGGGCGAAAGTCCGGCGGTTTCCTCCAGTTTCGCGCAAAGCGCGGCGCGGTAGAGTGGATCGCCCGTCTCCGTGGTGATTCCCTTCAGTTCCACAGCATCCGAGCGGAACAGCATCCCGAGGGTCCAGGTGTCATCAACGTCGCCGCCGATGTCCGTATCAATAATAAGAGGTTTTCTAAGCATGATTTTAGTCCTTGTCATCAGTTCCATCCATCCGTGATGTCGCCATTGTTCGGTCTGTTGAACAAATGAAGGAATTCTGAATCATCTATGAGTTTGAAGATATTCTTACTTTCCACATGTCCATCGATCAAGAGGATATTGTCTGTTCCTCCGGGATGTCTCATAGGAGTACAGTTTTTAGCGACCTCTGAACTATGGTAATCCCTGGCATTCGTTGTACCTCCATTTGCTGTTCCATCTTCTCCCGCCAAAGGATCTCCACTCCCGTTTACGTTTTTCACATCCCAAAGCGTAGCAGTTCGTGTCGGATATTTATTTCTGCTAACCCGGAGCGGCTTACAATAAGAACCAACATACCCGACACGGGAATTCCATGACAGATTTGTAATCGGGCGACTTTTCTTCTGATAATAGAAAATATCCTTTTCTCCCCCCGGACAGATTGCAGGACTTTTCAAAGGAGTGTTGTCAGAAGGGAACATGCCACCTTTCAAGCCCGACCAAAGCAGAACGAGCCAGTTGTTTTCATAGTTGACCTTGCCATTCCATGCAGAATTCGGATATGTAGGACCATCGGAATTCGCCGGACACCAGTAGTCATCATTGTCCTGCGTATAGCCGATTGCTGCGACGCCGATCTGTTTCATGTTGGACGCGCAACTGATTGCGTGCGCCTTTGCCCGAGCCGAATTCAGCGCGGGAAGAAGCATGCCGGCGAGGATGGCAATCACGGCAATTACCACGAGGAGCTCCACAAGGGTGAACCTGCAGAATCTGCGCTTGAAATGCAGCATTCTCCACATTCCGGTTATCAGCGATTGCACTTCAACGAAAACAGGCAATTCAGTTCTGTTTCTCATCTGTTCAGTCCTTTCATATTTGTTTTATAACCTGTTGCACTGTTCATTATACAACAAAACCGCGAAAAAGGCAAGAGGCAAACTGCAAAAAGTTATGCAAATGTTATGCAAAAAATTTTCATCTTCGTTTTCAACCTTCACGTTTCCGAAAAAGAGAAAACCGCGGAAACAATGGATTTCCGGAAAGACGGATGTTCAGATTCTGTTTTTTTCTCAATAAAATCGGCCTCTGTTTCGTTTTTTGATTTGCGATTTTTGAAAAAAGATGTATTTTAAATAGATAACCCGGCGGCTTGTCGGATCGCCGGAGCATCCCGAATCATGAAAAGGAAGAGAGAAAAATGGCAGTGGAACTTTCCTATGTGCTGATTACACCCTACTCGCTGAAAAAATCCAGAACCGGCGGCATCATCGCACGCCTGCTCTCCAGAACCGGACTTGAACTCGTCGCCGCACGCATGATCGCGCCGGACAAGGCGTTCGCCGAAGCATACGCAGAATCCCTCAAACGCCGCGTCGGTGCACGCGATGAATTTGCCGCAAAAATTCTCTCCGACTATGTCATCGACAACTTCACACCTCTTGAAGACGGTCGCCGCGAACGCCTCCTTCTCCTCCTCTTCCGCGGAGAGGACGCCTGCCGCAAACTCTATGAAGTCGTCGGTCAGCTTCCGAACTCCAAGAACCGCCGCGAAGACATCTACGGAGACACGATCCGCGACACCTACTGCAACCTCGTCTTCAACCGCGACGGCTCCCTGCTCTACTTCGAACCCGCGGTCTTCACCCCGCCGCACGTCGACGGCTGCGTCGAGCGCCTCAAAATCATCGCCGATTTCATCGAACACGAAGAGAATATCGTCGACAACATCGTCCGTCCCGAGGACGAAGAGGGACGCGAACGCACGCTTGTCATCATCAAGCCGGACAACTGGAGCCGTCCGAGCGCGCGCCCGGGCAATATCATCGACATGTTCAGCCGCACCTCGCTGCGCATCGTCGGCTGCAAAGTCTACCAGATGTCCGTCGCCGAAGCGCTGGAATTCTACGGACCCGTCAAGCAGGCGCTCCGCAAGAAACTCGCGCCGGTCATTGCGAAGAAGGCGAAAGAACTTCTCGAACACGAATACAAGATCGTTCTGCACGACTGCGAAGAGATGCTGGAGAAATCCGTCGGACGCGATTTCGCCGACGACCAGTTCAACCGCATCGTGGAATTCATGTCCGGCGTCCGTCCCGACAGCTGCCCGCCGGAAGAGCTCAACGCCCCGGGCAAAGTCAAATGCATGGTTCTGATCTACGAGGGAACCAACGCCGTCGCCAAGATCCGCACGGTTCTCGGTCCCACCGACCCGACCAAAGCTCCGGACGGCACGATCCGCCGTGAATTCGGCAAGGACGTCATGGTCAACACCGCCCACGCCTCCGACTCTCAGGAGAGCTACGAGCGCGAAACCCGCGTCATCAAGATTGACCGCAACAACATGCTTGCGATCATCCGCGACTATCTCAGCAACTACAAAGAGTGATCCATGGGACGCCAGCGCGGAGAATACGACACGGAAGCCGGGTGCATGGCGGAGCTCGAAGAGCCCCCCATGTACCGCGTGCTCCTTCTGAACGACGACTACACCCCGATGGATTTCGTTGTGGACATTCTCCGCACGGTTTTCCACAAATCGCCCGCCGAGGCGGAACGCATCATGCTGAACGTCCATGAAAAAGGCTCCGGACTCTGCGGAATCTACACCTTTGAAACTGCGGAAACCAAAGTCTCCCGCGTCCGCACGAAAGCGAAGAGCGCGGGATTCCCCCTCCGCTGCACGATGGAGCCGGAATCATGAATCTTTCCGAGGAAGCCAAGCTGTGTCTTCAGCAGGTGCACGACTGCGTGGAACATCTTCATCATGAATATGTTCTGCCCGAACATCTGCTCTACGTTCTCGCGGACAGTGAAGCCGTTCAGGAGCTGTTTGAGCTCTTCGAGGTTTCGGCAGCCGATGTGCAGCAGCCGCTCGCCGATTTCTTCCACGAAAAAGTGGAGGAGATTCCCGACGGCGAAATCTCTTTTTCCGATTCCGTTCTCCGCATTTTCAGCGCCGCCCATCAGCAGGTTGCCTCCTCCGGACGCGACCTGATTGAACTCACCGATCTGTTCATCGCGCTTTATTCCGAAAGCAATTCCTATGCGGTCTGGCTCCTCAACTCGCTCGGACTGGAGGAGACGGATATGCGCGCAGCCGTGACCGACACCGTTCATCCCGAACTGCGCGGCGGGGAGGAAGACGACGTTTTTTCATCTGGCAAACAGGAACAATCCGCGCTTGAACTCTATACCGTAAACATGACCGCGCTAGCGAAAGACGGCAAGCTCGACGACGTCGTCGGGCGGACGCAGGAGCTGAACGCCATTCTCCGCACGCTCTCGCGCCGCAAGAAGAACAATCCGCTGCTGGTCGGTGAACCGGGCGTCGGCAAAACAGCCGTTGTCGAAGGGCTCGCCGTCCGTGCGGCAAAGGGAAAGCTGCCGGAAAAGTTTGCAAACCTCACGATTTACGCGCTCGACATGGGCGCGCTCACCGCGGGCACAAAGTTCCGCGGACAGTTCGAGGAGCGTCTGAAAAACGTCGTGCGCGAGCTTGGCGAAAAGCCGGAAGCGGTGCTGTTCATCGACGAAATCCATACGGTCGTCGGCGCCGGCGCAATCGGCAGCGGCTCCCTGGACGCATCGAATATTCTGAAACCCTCCCTGAACAGCGGAACGCTCCGCTGCATCGGAGCGACCACGCACGAGGAATACCGCAATCAGGTGCTCAAGGACAAGGCGTTTTCGCGCCGCTTCCAGAAAATCGACGTCCCCGAACCGTCTCCCGATGAAACCCTTCAGATTCTCTCCGGCATCGCTCCGGTTTACGAAAAACACTACGGTGTGAAATTCGACAAGAAGGCGCTGACCCGGATTGTCGAGATTGCCGGACGCCACATTTTCGACCGCTTCATGCCCGACAAGGCGATCGACCTGCTTGATGAGGCGGGCGCGGCAAACAGCATGTCCGCCGCTCCGCTCAAGCGCATTCCCGCCGACTATGTGGAAAATCTCGCGGCGGAAATGTTTCATCTTCCGAAAAATCAGCTGACGGGCGACGATGTTTCCAAACTTCAGTCTCTCGAATCCGAACTGCGCAGCGCGGTGATCGGACAGGACCACGCAATCGCGGCTGTCGTCCAGGCGATCAAACTTTCCCGCGCAGGACTCGCCAACGCGGAAAAACCGGTCGGCTCGTTCCTGTTTGCCGGACCGACGGGCGTCGGCAAGACCGAACTTTCCAAGCGGCTCGCCTCTGCGCTCGGCATTGAACTGATCCGCTTCGACATGAGCGAATACGCGGAGGAATACGCCGTCTCCAAACTGATCGGCTCCTCGCCCGGCTACGTCGGTTTTGAACAGGGCGGACTTCTGACGGAACAGGTCATCCGGCATCCGCACTGCGTGCTTCTGCTGGACGAAATGGAGAAAGCGCATCCGAAAATCTACGATCTCATGCTTCAGATCATGGATTACGGAGCCATGACCGACAACGCGGGCCGCAAAGCGGATTTCCGCAACGTCATTGTGATCATGACCTCAAACGCCGGGGCGAAATCGCTCTCGGAACATGCGATCGGCTTCAATCCGCAGGATCAGACAGATTCCCGCGCGGATGCGGCGATCCGCAAGCATTTTTCGCCCGAATTCCGCAACCGTTTAGATGGAATTATACATTTTCACCCGCTCTCTCCGGATTCGATCCGCCGGATTGTGCGCAAGTTCCTTGAGGAAGCCTCGGCGCGCCTCGCACCCCGCAAACTTCATCTGGAAGCGGATGACAAAGCGGCCGACTGGCTTGCCGCGCACGGATTCAATGAAAAACTCGGAGCCCGTCCTCTTGAGCGCCTGATCCGCGATGAAATTCTTGCAAAACTCGCGGACCGCCTCCTCTTCGACCGTCCAGCGCGCACCCGCACGGTCAAAGTCTCCGCCGGCCCCGCCGGGCTGACAATCCGGTAAAACTTCAGAAACACCCTGAAAAAACAATCCCCCGCATTGAAACCTGCGGGGGATTTACATATCTGACTGGAATCATAAATATTTGCAACGAGTCTCCGCCCCGTTCCGGACTTTTTCAGTTCTCCGCCGATGCCGGAATGCATTTTGTATTCAAAAGAACTGAAATCGCCAACATCCGGAATTTTCAGGCAGAAAACTGCTGAAAACCTTCCGTTGCAATTTTTCGGAATTCCCACTTTCCATACGGACGCTTTTTCGGGAAAAACGCCGTACTTTTTTTTGCAAGGCTGGATCCTTGCGATTGCCCTCCAGAAATAACGTACTTTTTCACCTCCCTGTTACATTTCCGCCTGTTCGTCCGTTTCATCTTCTGAAGTTTCCAGCAGCTCGTCCCAGCGGCAGCCAAACGCCTTGGCGTAACGCTGCGCCGTTGTCGCTTTCCATATGCCGCGTCGTTCCATCTGCTGAACCGTCTGCGGAGTCGTACCCACGACCGCCGCAACTTCCTTCAAAAGCATCTTTTTCTTGGAGCGCATCTCTTTCAACTTTGTCATCTTATATCCTTGATGCACCCGGCAATCGGAACTCTTTAAATTTAATCCAAACACACAAATATTTCAAGTTCCAAATAAGAAAAATTTAAACTTTTTATCATCTAAATCAATCAAATAACAAACAAACAAAATAATTTTAAGATAAATTTCTTATTTTATGAAAGATTTCTTAGCAAGCAGAACTATATATTACTCACATCAGCAAGAACAAGTCGTTACAAAACATCTAAAACAATTAAAATATCTACACTATTCAGCAAACAAAAAACAAAAGCAAATCATCAACAAATATTTTAAGATATTTTTCTTACAAAAGAAAGATTGTTCATTTACGACACTATATATTAATTATACAATCATTCCGAAACACCGCAGACTCACCCGGAAAACTCTTTTTTCCGTTTTTCTTCGCTTCCGCACTTGCATATTGCGCAAAAGCATTCTATATTTTCTTATCATAAGAAACAATTCTCATAAAATAAGAAAGGATCGACTTATGGAAAAGTTCATCGCTGGATTCGGAGAAGTCATGCTGCGTCTTGCTCCGGCCGGGAAAACCCGTTTCGCCCAGGCGCTGCCGGGCACGCTCGAAGCCACCTACGGCGGCGGAGAAGCCAACGTCTGCGCTTCGCTCGCCATTCTCGGAGCGAAATCGCGCTATCTCACGGCGCTCCCCGAAAACCCGGTCAGCGGCGCATTCGCAACACAGCTCCGCGGACTCGGCGTTGACGTCGACCGCATCCGCTACACGAAAAAGGGACGCATGGGCGTCTATTACGCGGAACACGGCGCGGCGCAGCGCGGCTCCAACGTCGTCTACGACCGCGAACACTCCGTCATCTCCGAAAGTGCTCCGGAAGATTACGATTTCGCGGCAATGCTTGAGAACGTCGGTCATCTCCACATCAGCGGCATCACGCCCGCGCTCAGCGAAAAGGCGTTCCGCTCGACACTCGCCATTGCGAAGTTCGCGTCCGAACACGGAATCCGCATCTCCTGCGACCTAAATTTCCGCAAGAAACTCTGGAACTGGGAACCCGGAACCGCGCCGAAAGAACTCGCGAAAAAATGCATGGAACAGATCGTCGTCTTCGCCGACATCATCATCGGAAATGAAGAGGACGCCTCCGACGTCTTCGGCATCGTCTCCGAAGGCACCTCCGTCGAGAGCGGCAAAATCAACATCGACGGCTACCGCGAAGTTGCGCGCAAGCTCGGCGAGCGTTTCCCGAAGAGCTCCTTCATCGCCATCACCCTCCGCGAAAGCTACTCCGCCGACCACAACAACTGGGGCGGAATGCTCTATGAAAAAAACTCCGGAAAGGCGTTCTTCGCTCCGCTCAACGCAAACGGCGAATATGCTCCGTATGAAATCCGCAACATCGTCGACCGGTTCGGCGGCGGCGACTCCTTCTGCGCCGGACTCATCTTCGCGCTTTCCGGCGACGAGTTCAACGTCCCCGACAAAGCGATCCGCTTCGCCGTCGCTGCAAGCTGCCTGAAGCACTCCATCAAGGGCGACTACAACTACACCACGAAAGATGAAGCTGTCTCCCTCATGAACGGCTCCGGCTCCGGACGCGTCAAACGCTGAGGTCCGCACATGAAAATCACAAGAATTGAACCCATCCTCGTCGGCGCCCCCACCCCGGGCGTCGGTCTGCTCTCCAGCCGCAACTACATCTTCGTCAAAGTTCATACCGATGAAGGCATCTATGGACTCGGCGAATCCACGCTCGAAAGCCACGACAATTCCGTCCTCGGCGTCTTCAAGGACATCGAATGTCTGGTGCTCGGCGAAGATCCGACCCGCATCGAATACCTGACACAGAAGATGGTCAAGCAGCTCTTCTGGAAAGGCGGCGTCATCAAGGGCAGCGCAATCGCAGGCGTGGAACTCGCTCTCTGGGATATTCTCGGAAAGAGCCTCGGACAGCCCGTCTACAAACTGCTCGGCGGAACCTGCCGCGACAAAATGCGCGTCTATGTGAACGGCTGGAGCGGCGGTTCGCTCGACCCCGTCGTCATCCGCGAAAAAGCGCAGATCGCCATGGCCGCGGGCTACGACGCATTCAAATTCAGTCTCGCCCTCCCCGTCTGGCCGATGAATGACCCGGGCAACCTCCGCAAAATCGCAAAAGCGGCGGAGACTATCCGGGAAACCATCGGTCCGGACGCTCTTCTCATGTTCGACGGACACGGACGTTATGACGCCGACCTCGCCATCCGCATCGGCAAGATCTTCGAACCGCTGGACTTCACTTTCTTCGAAGAACCCTGCCAGCCGGAAGATGAGGAAGGACTCGCCAAAGTCGCCGCCCATGTCAACATCCCGATCGCGACAGGCGAACGTCTCTCGTTCCTGCCGGAATTCAAACGCCTGCTCACCCGCAACTGCGCAAGCGTCATTCAGCCCGACATCGGACACAGCTGCGGCTTCGGCACCGCGCTCAAAGCGGCGCGTCTGGCGGAGGCGTTCAACGCATTCGTCGCCCCGCACGGCCCGATGAGCCCCGTCATCACGACCATTTCGCTGCACCTCGATGCGATCATTCCGAACTTCCTCATTCAGGAACGGCTGTTCCTCAACGACTGGCGCAACGAAGTCATCACCGAACCGCTCAAAGTCGAAAACGGCTACATCAAACTCAACGACAAACCAGGCTGGGGCATCGAACTCAACGAAGAGCTCTGCAAAGCGCATCCCGCAATCCCGCCCTACACACCGCAGCTCTACCGTCCCGACGGCGCAGTCTGCGACTGGTAATGAAAGGAGATTTTCATCATGGATGATTTCAAAGGCAAAACCGTACTCGTCACCGGCGGTTCGCGCGGACTCGGCGAGGCGTTCTGTCACAAATTCGCGGAACTCGGCTGCCGCGTCTTCGTCAACTACGCACACGGACGCGAAGCGGCGGAACAGGTCGCCGCGGACGTCGGAGGCATTGCGCTTCCGTGCGATATTTCCAGCGAGGAATCGGTCAAGGCGATGTTCGAAAAAATCGGCGGCGTCGACCTTCTTGTCAACAATGCACGCATCGACCCCTACAAGCGCGGCGCGGATGTTTCCGACGGCGACTGGTGGGACCAGGTCATGTCCGTCAACCTCAAAGGCGCGTATCTCTGCGGAAAATTCGCGCTGGAAGACATGAAGAAAAAAGGCTGGGGGCGCATGCTTCACATCTCGTCGATCTGGGCGTACCAGCCGGCGAACGAGCGGATGCTCTCCTATGCGGCGGCGAAATCCGCCATGCACGCCATGAGCCGCGGGTTCGCGAACCTCGGCGCGCCGTACGGCATCACATCGAACGTTCTCGCCCCGGGACTCATCATGACGAAACTTGTCTCGGAACGTCTCACGCCGGAAGCGTTTGCAAAGGAGAAGGCGACCATTCCGCTCGGACGCGGGGAATCTCCCGCTGAAATCGCCGAAGCAGGAATCAATATGATGCGTTCCGGCTTCATCACCGGCGAAGTTCTGAACATCAACGGCGGCGCGTTCATGCGCCCGTAAGAAAAGGTTTTGAAAATGGATTTTGAATCTCTGATGAAAGAGTGTCCGCTGATCGCGATTCTGCGCGGCATCACCCCCGAAGAAACCGAACAGGTCTGTGACGTTCTGTACAAAAACGGAATCCGTCTGCTTGAAATTCCGCTGAATTCTCCGAATGCGCTGAAGAGCATTGAGATTGCCGTCAAGCACACCGAAGGCCGGATGCTGGTCGGCGCGGGCACGGTCCTGACTCCGGAAGACGTCCGGGGCGTTCATGCCGCGGGCGGAAAATTCATCATATCCCCGAACACGGACGTCGCAGTGATCCGCGAATCGAAGGCGCTCGGAATGCTCTCCATCCCCGGCTTCTTCACGGCGAGCGAGGCGTTCACCGCGATTCACGCGGGCGCGGATTACCTCAAGCTCTTCCCGGCGGTTCTCGGCCCCGGCTATGTGAAGGACCTCAAAGCGGTTGTCAAGAAACCGATTCTTGCCGTCGGCGGAGTGAACGCAGCAAACCTTCCGGACTTCATGAAAGTCTGTGCGGGCGCAGGCATCGGCAGCGCGCTCTACAAGGCGGGCAAGTCTCTTGCCGACCTCGACCGCGATGCGGCCGCCATGGCTGCGGCGGTGAAATAAGAAATCAAACTTATGCGGACGGGAAAAATCTTCCCGTCCGCTGTCCTTTTAAAGTTTTTTGCCGTAAAGAATTTGATTTCCGCCTGAAAGGGTGTACATTACTCAATTAAGAGCGATCTTCGGGGTCAGGTGAATTTCCTGAACCGGCGGTAAAGTCCGCGAGCTGAAGCCGATACGGTGAAATTCCGTAACCGACAGTCAAAAAGTCTGGAAGGGAGAGGGTCGACCGCTATGCTGATTGAGAAAAGCTGATGCGTGCGCCTGCAACGCTCTGTAAACAACAGAAACTTTTCAAAACGAAAGGCGCAAAAAATGAACACTCCGTTCGATTCCGTCGAAGCCGCAATCGAAGACATCCGCAACGGCAAAATGGTCATCGTCACCGATGACGAAAACCGCGAAAATGAAGGCGATCTCGTCTGCGCGGCGGAAAAAGTCACGCCCGAAGACATTGTTTTCATGGCGACCCATGCGCGCGGTCTCATCTGCACCCCCATCACCGAAGCCCGCGCAAACGAACTCGGCATCGCGCGTCCGCCGTCCACCGACATGTTCCACACGGCTTTCACTGAAAGCGTCGATTCCAAAATCGGAACCACAACCGGAATTTCCGCATTCGACCGCGCGAAAACGGCGCATGATCTCATTGATCCGGAACGCAAGGCCTCCGATTTCGCGCATCCCGGACACTCCTTCCCCATCGCGGCGCGTCCCGGCGGCGTGCTCCAGAGAACCGGACACACCGAAGCCGCCGTCGACCTCGCGCGTCTCGCCGGCCTCAAGCCCGCAGGCGTGATCTGCGAAATCATGAACGACGACGGTCAGATGGCGCGTCTTGATTCCCTCGTCGAATTCAAAAAGAAATGGGGACTCAAGCTCATCACCGTTGCGGACATCATCGCGTACCGCCGCAAAACGGAAAAACTCGTCGTCCGTGAGGAAACCGTCGATTTTCCGAACAAGCACGGTCATTTCAAACTGCATCTTTTCCGTTCGCTGATCGACAACTCCACGCATCTTGCGCTCACCTGCGGCGATGTTGCGGGCAAAGACAATGTGCTCACCCGCGTTCACAGCGAGTGTCTCACCGGCGATGTTTTCGGTTCCAGCCGCTGCGACTGCGGAGAACAGCTCGACGCCGCCATGGACATGATCGCCAAAGAGGGCTGCGGCGTGCTCGTCTACCTGCGTCAGGAAGGACGCGGAATCGGGCTTGCGAACAAAATCAAAGCGTACAAACTTCAGGAAGAGGGATGCGACACCATTGAAGCCAACGAGCGTCTCGGCTTCCCCGCCGACCTCCGCGAATACGGAATCGGCGCACAGATCCTGCTCGATCTCGGCGTGAAAGGTGTCCGCCTCATGACCAACAACCCGAAAAAACTTGTCGGCATTGACGGTTACGGATTGAAGATCGACGGACGGGTTCCCATTGAAATTCTTCCGCAGCAGTACAACGAGCGTTATCTTGCGACAAAGAAGCAGCGCATGGGACACCTCTTCCAGAACACGGCATTGGACAACATCAAATAAGATTGGAGATACAGAATGATCAACAGAACTCCCGGTAAAGTTTTTGAGGGTGAACTCAACGCAAAGGGACTGCGCATCGGCATTGTCTGCTCACGCTTCAACGAATTCTTCGTCGGCAAACTGCTTGACGGAGCCATGGACGCGTTTGTCCGTCACGGCGGCGATGCGGCGGATGTGGAAGTCGCCTGGGTTCCCGGCAGCTTTGAACTCCCGTTCGCGGTTTCCCGCATGCTCGCACGCGGCGGATACGACGCCGTTGTCGCGCTCGGCTGCGTCATCCAGGGCGCAACCACGCACGCGGCTCAGATCAACAACCAGGTGTCCAAAGGACTCGGACAGCTCGGCATGGAAAGCGGCATCCCCGTCATCTACGGACTGCTGACCACCGAAAACATCGAACAGGCGATTGAGCGCAGCGGAACCAAAGCGGGCAACCGCGGTTTCGACGTCACAGTCTCCGCCATCGAAATGGCAAACCTGAACAAAGCATTGAAGAAATAAGAGTGTCCCGATGATCCCGAATACGAACAAGCACCATCCCGTAAAAGTTTCCGCGCATTCCCACTTCAAGCGTCTCGGACGCGAACTCGCTATGCAGTATCTCTACGAATGCGACATGGCGGAGGGCAAGGACGACCCCGATGCGCGTCTTCTCTTCTGGCAGCAGGCTTCCGAAGCCGAACTGACCGACGATGAACGCACCTTCAAGAAGGCAAGTTTCTATGCGGAAAAAATTATCGACGGCGTATTCGCCCATCTTGAGGAGATCGACAAGGAAATCAGTTCGTTCTCCGAAAAGTGGGACCTCTCCCGCATCGCCGCGGTGGAACGCAACATCATCCGCGTCGCAATCTATGAACTGAAGTACTGCCCCGATATCCCGGCGCTCGTCAGCATCGACGAAGCAATCGAAATCGCCAAGGAATTCGCCTCCGAGAAGTCGGGCGTCTTCATCAACGGCATCCTCAACGGCGTCAAGGACACCCTGCCCGCGGGAGCCAAACAACCTCAAGGAAACTGAATCCCATGTTCTCTCTCTTTTCGACATTCAAAAAGGGTCTTCAGAAAACCGCAACCGCCATCAGCCGGGGAATCTCCGGCGTCTTCACCGGCGTCAAACGCTGGGATGCTGAGTCGTTCAAAAAACTTGAAAACGCTCTCATCGAAGCCGACTTCGGTCCCGCCGCGGCAAACTCCATCGTCGCTGACATCAAGGACCGCTATCAGCGCGGTCTGATCTCCGGAACCGAAGACATCCTCGCCGTTGCCAAAGAGGACCTCGCCGCAATGCTCGAAAAGGATCTCCGTCCGCTGAACACCGCGGCGGACGGACTCACCGTCATTCTGATGGTCGGCGTCAACGGAAGCGGCAAAACAACCACCGCCGGCAAGCTCGCAAACATCTTCGCGCAGAACGGCAAAAAAGTCGTCCTCGGCGCATGCGACACTTTCCGCGCCGCCGCCGCAGAACAGCTCAACCTCTGGGCCGACCGCATCGGCGTGCAGATCGTCTCCTCCAAGTCGGGCGCCGATCCCTCCGCTGTTGCCTACGACGCGGTTCAGGCCGCGCGCGCACGCAGAGCGGATTATCTCATCATCGACACGGCCGGACGCCAGCACAATCAGAAGGGGCTCATGGACGAGCTCGCGAAAATGCGCCGCATCATCGCCAAACTCTGCCCCGGCGCCCCGCATGAAACCCTGCTGACCATCGACGCCAGCATCGGAACCAACGCAATCGCGCAGGCGCGCGAATTCGCCGCATGCTCCGGCGCCAGCGCCATCGCGCTCACAAAACTCGACGGAACAGGAAAAGGCGGCGCGGCAGTCCAGATTCAGACCGAATTCAAACTGCCCATTCTCTTTGTCGGCCTCGGCGAACAGCCCGAAGACCTTCAGCCATTCGACCCCAAACATTACGCGGAGGCGGTATTCGCTCTTCCGCAGGAATAAGGAGCTCTCATGAACCGGATCGTCTCTCTGCTCATCCTCTTTCTCCTCGCATTCACTCTGAATGCTCAACAGTTTGAACTGCGGGAACTGTTGGACGGAAACGATCCGTTCACTCTCCGGGCGGATGAATTTGTTCCGAAACACAAGTTCTTCCGCTGGCTCTCCGCAGACCGCGAAGGCGCACGGTACGCCGCATTCAAAAATCCCGTCAAGGTGACCCTTCTCGGATTCCCTGTTCTGGAAGCGATCCTCTATTTTGAGGACAATCAGCTAAGCAAACTCTACGTTTCCCTCTACAATAAAGGCGATGCGGGGGAGATCGACTACGAAAAATTCGAAATGCTCGTCGCCCGCTTCAACGCGGCGCTCTCCCGCCAAACCGGCGAAAAGGGAACCGATCAGCGCGGACGCCTCGCAAACAATATGGTCCTCTATGCGAACTTCCGCGTTGCAGACAATGTTCTCTACACGGTCAAATGGAGCGCAAGCGGACACCTGAAGCGCGACATGAAACCGCAGTATCTCCACTTCGAAATGGAGCCCTTCAACCCGAAGGATGATCCCCGCAAACAGTCGCTCGTCCGCGTCGACCGCGCAAAAATCGAAACCTCAAAAAATCTCGCGGCAAACGTCAAACGCAAAAACGACGGCACGGTCTGGATCGACAATATTCCCATGGTGGATCAGGGCGCAAAAGGCTACTGCGTCGCCGCCGTCCTCGAACGCGTTCTGAAGTATTACGGAATCGATGACGTCAACCAGCACACGCTCGCACAGATCATGAAGATGCAGGGCAATGGCGCAACTTCCGCAATGATGCTTGATGCGCTCGACAAAGCCGGAAGCAAATTCGGAATCAAGGCAAGAACCCGCTACTCCGCGGAGATCGAAACGATCGAAGACCTCTCCAAACTCATCTCCAAATACAACAATCTCGCCCGCCGCGCAAAAAAGAAAAAAATTGCACCGGTTCAGAAAGGCAACATCATCTTCGTCGGTCAAACCATGGCGCAGATGGATCCGAAACTCTTCCGCAAACTCCGCTGCGACGGCTACAGCCGCGCCATGAACAGTTTCCGCCGCGACATCCAGAGCCGCGTCAACGCCGGACTCCCCGTCGGCTGGTGCGTTCTTCTCGGTCTCGTCAGCGAAAAACAGAAAACGCTCCAGGTCGCCGGCGCACACATGCGCCTCATCATCGGCTACAATGCGGCGGATGACACCATCGTCTACACCGACACCTGGGGCTCCGGACACGAATTCAAAACCATGTCCCTCGAAGACGCCTGGGTCATGACGATGCGGACCATTTACATCAACCCGAGGACAACACGATGAACGATGAATTTTACATGCGCCATGCGGCGGAGCTCGCCCGTCGCGCGCTCGGAGAAACCACACCGAACCCGATCGTCGGCGCCGTCATTGTCCGCAACGGGGAAATCATCGGCGAAGGCTGGCACCACAAGGTCGGCTGTCCGCACGCGGAAATCGAAGCAATCCGCTCTGCAAACGGCGCAAACCTCGAAGGGGCAACTATTTACGTCACTTTGGAACCCTGCTCCTCGTGGGGCAGAACTCCGCCCTGCACCGACGCCATTCTGCGCGAAAAATTCGCCCGTGTCGTCATCGGCTGTCTCGATCCGAACCCGAAACACGCAGGACGCGCCGTGGAACTGCTCCGCAGTCATGGAATCGAAGTCACACCGTACGTGCTCGAAGAAGAGTGCCGCAAACTCAATGAAGCCTTTTTCAAATGGGTCACAACCGGAAAACCGTTTGTGCTTCTCAAGCTCGCCATGACACTTGACGGACGCATTGCAACTCAATCAGGAAACTCGAAGTGGATCACCGGACCCGATGCGCGGCAGCGCGTGCAGCAGCTTCGCCGCTGGGCCGATGCCGTAATGGTCGGAGCCGGCACCTTCCTCGCCGATTCCCCGAAACTCACCGTCCGCGATGATGCAGGAAACACGCTCAAGACGCCCGCGCGGTTCGTTCTCTCCAGCCGAAAACTCGATCTGCCCGCGGGCTGGGAACAGGCGGCTCTGAAAACCTCGGAAGAGTGGGAAACGTTTCTGACCGGGCTCGGCAAGCGCCCCTTTGTCTCTCTGCTGCTTGAAGGCGGCGGCGGACTTGCGGCCTCGGCGCTGAATGCCGGGATTGTGGATAAAATCGAATTTCATTACGCCCCGAAGATTCTCGGCGGACACAACAGCCGTCCTGGTGTAGGAGGTCCCGACCCGCTGACGCTGCCCGAAGCGTTCCAGATCGAAAATATGACCGTGCGGCAGCTCGGCGCGGATTTTGCCGTCACAGGATATCCGCGCAAACCCGAAGAACGGAGGTTCTAATCATGTTCACCGGACTTGTCGAAACGACCGGAATCATTCTCTCCCGCAAAATGACGGGCGATGCAGGAAAAATCACCGTGGAACCGCACAAGCCGTTCACCGGACTCGAAGCGGGCGAAAGCATCGCCGTCAACGGTGCATGTCTCACGCTCGAGCAGGGAATGAACGGCGGACCGCTGACCTTCCACGTCATGCGCGAAACTTTCAGCCGCACAAACCTCGGTTCGCTCCCCTTCGGCTCCGCCGTCAACATGGAACGCGCCCTTGCGGCAAACGGCAGACTCGGCGGACACATCGTCGCCGGGCATGTCGACGCGACGGCCAAAATCCTCTCGCTCCATCAGCACAACTCCGATATGGAACTCGAAATCGAACTTCCGGAAGGGCTCCGCGAATATTTTGTGGACAAGGGTTCCATCACCGTCGACGGCATTTCGCTGACGCTTGAAGCCGTTTCCGAAACATCCTTCCGCATCGGTCTGATTCCGACCACCTGGCGGGAAACGGCAATTCATACGCGCAAGCCCGGCGACATAGTAAACCTCGAAACCGATCTGATCGGCAAATACGTCGTTTCGTATTTGAGCCGCATAAACCGCAAGCAAAGTTCCTCCGTCACCATGGAAATGCTCGCAGGAGCCGGATTCCTATGAGACGGATCGAACGGACCGTTCCCGAAATTGCAGCGGATTCCGCATTCGGCATTGCCTGCGGTGTCTCGGAAATTCCAGCCGAAAACCTTGCGGAACTTTTTCAGCCGGAATATTTTTCCGCCATTGAGCTTCCCGCCGTTCTGCTCGAAACCGAATCCGCGCCCGAACTCATTGCAAAAGCGCTTGATTCCTTCGAGGACGTCCAGGTCGGCGCAATCGCATCGCTGCCCGAAGAAGACCTCCCCGCTCCTCTCCTCCGCGAATTTGCCGAGCGGACCGGACGTCTCCTCTCCGGACTTGCCGAAGCGGGTATTCATACAGCAGCATTGGATTTTTCCGGAAAGACTCCGGAGGAAACACTCCTCCGCGCACTCCGTCCCCTCGCCCCCGCACTGAACCGGACGGGCGTCACGCTTCTGCTGCCGTTTGCCCTCCCCTGCGATGATCCTGAAGCGCCGATGCACTGCATCCAGCTTCTCCGCCGGAGCATGATTCCGCAGCTGAAAGTGCGTCTGGATCTGCATCTTGCTGCGCTTCCGCCGGTTGCCCCGCGCGATCTTGCGGGAACACTGCTGCAGGAAGTCCGTTCGGTCTTCCTCCGCTGGAATGCCGATGCCGACGAATTTCCCCGGATAGAACAGCTTGCTCCGTGGCTTGCCGCGCTGGAAAGAAACAGCTTCCGCGGCTCCTGGCTCGCCGCACCGCGAAGCACCGACCCGCTCCGCATCCGGACCGAAGCGCTCCGCTTCGCTGAACTTCTTCATGAACTGAAACAACCATCCGCACAGTAGAAAGGATTTTCATTATGAAACTCGGAGTGAACATCGACCATGCAGCAACCCTCAGACAGCTCCGCGGAGTGACTTATCCCTCCGTTTTGAAAGCCGCCGATCTCGCCATGCACGCCGGAGCCGCCGGAATCACGGCGCACCTCCGCGAAGACCGCCGTCACATGAACGACAACGATCTTGAACAGCTCGCCGCTTCCGGACACCGTCTCAACATGGAAATGGCGGTCACCGATGAAATGGTTTCCATCTGTTCCCGTCTCCGTCCCGCCGCCTGCTGCCTCGTCCCGGAGAAACGCCAGGAGCTCACCACCGAGGGCGGACTCGACGTCATCGCCCATTTTGATTCCGTCAAAAAAGCAACGGAGACTCTTTCCGGCTGTGGCGTTGAAGTCAGCCTCTTCATTGATCCCGACCGTGCGCAGATTGATGCGGCGAAATCCTGCGGAGCCCCGTTCATTGAGCTTCACACAGGCGCATACGCGAATGCAAAAGGCGCAGATGTTGCAAAGGAGCTGCATCGTCTTGCCGACGCCGCCGAATACGCTCATTCGCTCGGCATCACAGTCAACGCCGGACACGGCATCGACTATGAGAACATCATTCCACTTCTCGCCGAAGTCCCGTACCTGAACGAATTGAACATTGGTCACAGCATCATCTGTGAATCGATCTACTACGGTCTTGAAGCTGCCGTCATGAAAATGCTTGCCCTCATGAGCACCTACCGCAAGGGCTGATTAATTCAAAGATTTTCTTTGTGCGCGTCTCTCCGCCTCCGGAAGACGCGCTTTTTTTTTGTTTTGTCGCCTCCCGATGCCCCGCCAATTCTCGTGGAGGTTAGCAAAATGAAAACAGAGTTATCCCATAAAAATCTTTCAGACTTGACAAAAAAGAGATCCCAAGCTACCTTTTTCTC
>DHMO01000031.1:0-7861 GCA_002405835.1 Lentisphaeria bacterium UBA4640
TCCATCGGGAAGCCCTGCAGGCGCAGATCAGGTGCGAGTTTATGCAGGTGTTTGAGCTGATTTGCGAAAAACGAGAGTACAACCACACGTTTTTCAATTCTGCGTCTGCGGATAATTTCAAGGATCTGTTCCGTACAATGAAAATCATCCTCCTTGAGTTCAATGAGAAGCTGAAGCGCGGGATCCGATTCGCCGAGAATCAGGTCAAGGACTTCATCGAACGTCGGGATCTGCGTTCCGCGGAACTCCTCGCCTTTCCAGAATCCGAAATCAAACGCCTTCAATTCCGCGAGCGTATAATCATGCACATTTCCGGTTCCATTGCTGCAGCGGTCAATTGTATCGTCGTGAGTGACAACAAGCGCGCCGTCGCGGGTCGGGTGGACATCGAATTCGATGGCATCCACACCAAGCTGAACAGCTTTGCGGAATCCCGGCAGAGTGTTTTCCGGATAGAGAGAACGGCAGCCGCGATGAGCGACCAGTTGAAATTTGCGGTTCATGAAAAGCTCCTTTCGTTTTCCGGGAACTATAACGCACAGCAATCTCTTTTCAACAGAAAACCCGGAAACAGCGCAATTTTTTGTTCAAATGCTCAAAACAAACGAACAAATGCGCAAACATAGCTTGCATTTTTAGCAAAAAGAGTTAGTTTAATGAGAAAGGAGAAAACAGCCATGAAACAGGATACCGACCGGAAAATATTGTCGCTTCTTGAACAAAAGCATTCGCTCTCCGCACGGGAGACGGCGGAACAGCTCGGAATCAGCGGGGCCACAATACGGCGGGCGTTCCGCCGGCTTGCGGAACTCGGAGAAGTCCGCCGCATTCACGGAGGGATCGAAGCGCTGGACCGCGGAATGGATCCCGCATACCCGTTTTTTCTCCGGATGCAGTGGTTCACAAAAGAAAAAGAGGCTCTCGCCGCGCGGACAGTTCCCCTGCTTGCCGGCTGCCGCTCCGTGTTTATTGACGGAGGAACGACAACCGCGCATCTCGGAATGATGCTCCGGGACACCTCATTGCGGATCATAACAAACTCTCTGGCTCTCAACGATGTTCTGTCTCATGGAACAGTGGCGGAGAGCGGACCGGAAGTGATATTGACCGGAGGACGCGTCAACCGCAAATCCGCGATTCTGCTCGGTCCGGAAGCGGAAAGTTCGCTTGATCATTTTCATGCCGATGCCGCCGTTATCTCCGGCTCCGCTCTGGACGACCGTTTCCTTTACGACAATATGGAAGAGGCGGCGGCGATTCAGCGGAAGATGATAGCGAACTCCGACCGCGTCATCATTGTCGCCGATGCAAGCAAATTCGGTCAAACCGCCCCCTCCGCAGTCGTTCCGGTGGAAAAACTTTCGCTCATCGTGACAAATTTTATTTCCGAAAATTACCGGATTGTGCAGGAGCTGAAGCGCAAGGGCATTGAATTCAGCTTCTGCACATCTGCAGAACTCAGCGGAAACACTCAGCAAGCGGAAGCCGCCGTCGTTTCGCATCTTCCGCAATCATCCCGGCAATAAGGCGCGCGCCTTTTTCACGGAAATGCGTGTCATCCGCCGCACCTTCCTTCCAGTCGGGATAGACGCCCGGAGGAACATGCATGAAATATTCCGCAGAAGCCTCCGCGCCGATCCGATTCAGCCAGTCCGTCGTCATGGCGTTCAGATCAATCAGCGGAACATCCGTCTCCTCTGCGGTTCTGCGCATCAGCTCCGGATACACTCCGAGGGTCTGAAGCAGCACACCGTGTTCATCGAACTTGCGGCGGGCAACCGATGTCAGCAAAACGGGAAACGCCTCCTTCGCACGGACTTCGGAAATGAAACGTTTCAGATTCGCGCAATAGGCGCTTTCATCCGCGTAATCATACGGAATATCCGCTTTCTGGTCATTGTGTCCGAACTGGATCAGCACAAAATCATCCTTTCGCAGAGCTTCAAGCAGAGCATCCCAGCGTCCCTGCGTGCGGAAACTCTTCGTGCTCCGTCCGGGCGAAGCGAAGTTGACAATGCGGATTTCCGGATGCGCCAGCTCCCCGAGAACCTGTCCCCAGCCGGTCATGGGGATGTGTTCCGCGGGATACGTTGCGGCAATGGAATCTCCGGCAATCAGAATGGCAGACATCATAATTTCCTCACTTTCCGGAATACCACGGAATCAGCACGCCGTCGACCGTCACTCCTTCCGGCAACTCCTTGACCGATGCGGCGTTTTTGCCGAGCACAGCAAAGAATGCGGCGGAAACGCATTTTACCGCGGGACCGTATGAAAGGACGAAGGTGTTGCCCTTGTCGGCTTCCGCCTGCTGAAGTTTTTCATTCCAGATGCTTCCGATGTCCGAAACCGTGTAGCCGGAGGAAACCGTGCACGGTGCATTCGTCTGAATCCGCAGTTCCGCTTTCGGGTGAACGTAATGAAAACTCTTATCCGTCAGTTTTTTCAACGAAGCATCATGATGCATGTTGTTGAGGTGAAGATGGGCGCGAAACTCAAACGTTCCCTTTTCGGTGCTCATCTGATCCATCACGACCAGCCGGTTCTGTTTTTTGAGCCAGGCGAATGTGCGGATCATCGTTTTCATCGGTTGGGAATAAGCGGAGCGCATATCCTTGCGGAGAAGGAGCATCTCCGGTTCATCGCGAAATTCCAGTGTTGCGCAGTTCTGCTGTTTCACCGGGAGCTGATCCGCGCCGTCAACGGTCACCGTATTCGCGGCGGAAGTCCGGATGGAGAGCTGATGAATCGGGCGGCGGTACAGATTGGTGTTGCCGGAATGAACCACTATCGGGAAACCGTTGTATCCGAACACGAAATTGCCGCTTTCACGCCGTTTGTGCGCACTCACCTTGTTCGGGACATTGAAGTAACAGCCGAATACGGTGTCGCTCATCTTCCAGCCGGAACGCGCAATCAGTTCTCCGGAAGCGAACTGCGCGGTCAGCGGCAGGTTCAGGGCTTCCGGACTCTTCACTTCCGGATCCTTTCCATTGCCGAGCAGATAGCTTGCCGCATTCCAGTTCCACCACGGCGTGCGCCATTTGGTGCGCGAACCGAGATATGCCGCGGCTGAGTCACCGGACTCCAGCGCCAGCGCGTACATCACTGCCACCGGAGGCAAAGCAAAACTGTTGTCGTCGCAGAAGACGATCCGTGCATATTTTTCCGGATTGCAGAAATCATGATACATCATCCAGCGCGTCACAAGATGCAGCGGAGAGGTCCGGAAAAGCGTTTCGCGCTCTGTTGCGGTCAGATACGGGAGAACATCCGGGAGAACGCTCATCGCGTATCCGGCGTATCCGACACCCTCGCCGTAACTGCCGTCAGGCTCAAAGCTGGACTGGAAGTAGTTGGTCAGAGTCTCCACGGCGAAAGCGGCCTTTTCCGCATCGTTGAAATATTTTGCGGAAAGCAGCAGCGCTCCGCTGAGAATGGCGGACCAGTTGTTCGCCTGCCATTTCCGGCGCCGCTGAAGGTCCTCATATGCGGATTCCAGAACGAATTCGCGGTACTTTGCTTCCATCTGCGCAATTTCCTCCGCAGTAAACAGGTCGCGGCAGCGGACGAGCAGGAGATTCAGCGTGCGGGCGAATTGAAGGGTGTTTAGGTCAGCATAGCGCTTCTTGACGTTATCTTTCAGCCAGTTCCGGTAAGTCTGTCCCATCCAGAACCAGCGGTCAAGCGTCATGCCGTGAACTGCGTAATCGTGCACAAATTTCCCAATCTGCGGATTTCCGGTGAAAAACCAGGTCTCTGCAATGCGCTCCAGACCAAACCAGCGGAGCTGGTACGCGGGGAGATTCGCGGGAGGCAGACTCCAGGAATTGACATATTTCAGGACATGCGCGGTATTCTGACGCCGCCACGTGTCGCGTCCGGCGGGAACATCGCGGAAAAAGTTTGCCGCCTGAACCAGCTGCTCCGTTGTATACGGAACGGCGCGCAGTTCCCCGAGAGCGCGGATGCGGTCGGAGTTGACCTTCAGGTCGTTCATCTTCAGCGGCTGAAAACCGGCGGGGGGCTCCAGCTTGAAAGTCCGCATGTCGGGGTAGATTCCAAGCAGGAGTTTTTCTCCGGCACACAGGCCGGAAGTCAGGAGAGTCAGCAGCAGGAATGCGGCGGACCGGCGAACAGAATGTCTCATGGTAAGGTTCCTTCTTTGGTTTGATGTTGCCGGGAATAATCTTGCATGTTTTTCAGAAGTTGTCAAGAATTCTTTCTCTCCGCCCCTTCCGTTTTCCGCTTATTGTGGAGAATCTTCATGCTTCCGATTGAAATTCCGCGGACGGCATTTATTGTAACGGCAAAAGGAGGGACATCATGAACGACAGAATACAGGTGATTGAACGCGCATTCAAAATCCTTGAAGGAATCGCACTGGACACCAGCCGCCCCCACACCGTCGGGGAACTGGCAAAAGAGACCGGACTCAAAATACAGACTCTTTCCAAAATCGTCCGTACAATGACTGTGCTCGGCTATCTCGAAAACGTCGGCAGAAAAAGTGGGTATGTCCTCGGAGAAAAATTTCTTCAGCTCTCCGGCGGCTACCGGGAATTCGACGACCTCCGGCCGCTCGTGCAGCCGTATCTGAAAAAATACGCGGAAACCGTCGGCGAATACATCAGCTTCTCCGTTCTCCGCGGATACTACAAACACATTGTCTGCCGCATCCGCGCCAAAGAGGCGGACCCGGGGCTGCGCTGGTACTTCCCGACCGAAGAGAACCCGTTTGATTCCCTTTCCGGAATCTGTCTCGTCGCCCGGGTAAGCCGTACAAAACAGCTGAAGTTCTGCCGCAAATATCCCCTTCCCTCATTCTGGGGACCGCTCACCGAAACGGAGTTCCTCGCGAAGATGAAGCAGATCACACAGGAAGAATGCACCGTTCTGGAAAACCGCAGGATCGACAAGACGGTCATCTGCTGTCCCGTTTCCTTCGAAGGCGAAACCATCGGCTGTCTCGGCTCCTTTATGCCGCACGCCTCCTACACGCCCGAAATCTCCCGGCAGCTCTGCGCGCTAGCCGCACAGATTTCCCGCCACTACTGAGCGGCATAAAAGCGTTCTGCACCATAAAGAGAGAAGCAAAACGCGAAAATTTGCAAAATCTTTTTTCTCTGCATATCTTATTTCCGGAAACAAAAATGCAAAGGAACAGATATGCAGAAAAAAGCAGTTTTCATCATACCGTTTGCGCATCTCGACCTCTTCTGGGCAGGCTCCCGCGAAGAGTGTCTTTCGCGAGGAGCGGAAATCATCCAGAACGCACTGACACTTCTGGAAAAACACAGCAGCTTCCATTTCATGATCGAAGCCGTGAACTTCCTTGAATATTTCGCCGATGCCTATCCGGAAGAGTGTGAAAAACTCAGGAAATTCGAGTCGGAAGGACGCCTCGAAGTCATCCCCATGCGCGCAATTCTCTACACTCAGCTGCCCTCCGGCGAAACCATCGTCCGCAACTTTCTCAGCGGACGCAAGTTCTGCGAAACATTTTTCGGAACTTCCGGCAAAACCGCCACGCTTTCCGACATTCCCGGCATCACACCCCAGATGCCGCAGATCGCTGCAAAATCCGGATTCTCCGGACTGTTCCTCTCCCACGGGCTCCCGCCGCACACCGACCGCATTCTTTACGTCGCACCGGATGGAACCGGCATCAAGGCTTATGCGCCGATCCACTACGGGCGCTGCCGCCGTCTCTTCCATGACGCGGCGGACTATGCGCAGATGTGCGAAAACGAAAAAGAGATCGAAGAGGTTTTCGGCAGAGTCGATTACAGCCAGCTCTGCCAGTTCGGAACCGATCTCTATCTTCTCAATGAAAACGCCGTCGAAAACTTCCGCCGCTGGAATGAGGAGGGACACCGCCCGTTCCATTTTCTGACGCCTGCAAAGTATTTTTCGCAGGAGTTTCCCAAAAACGCGCGGCCGATCAGCGGAGAAATCCCGTCGCTCTGGCCCAACGTCGAAAGCAGCTGGCCCGACCTCTGGCCGCTCGACCTTCCCGCGGAAAATGCCATGCTGCTGGCGGAATTCTTCGGAGCGCTCAACCCGCAGTTCTTCCCGCGCGAACGGATGAAAACGGCATGGAACGCCCTGCTCGACGCCATGGATCACAACCAGAACGGAACCGGAGGAGAACCCGCCGACCGGGAAAAACTCGACCTCAAACAGTTCGCCCGTCTCACCGCGGAACGCACGGCAAGAGAACTGGCGATGCGGATCGCCGCCCGGACGGCCGCTCCGCGCAAAAACTGCTTCCCGCTCGTCATCTTCAACCGCCTCTCCTGGAAACGTTCCGAACTGGTCCGCGCAAGGACTTCAGTCTACGGTCCCGGCATCATCCGCCATCCGGAACTCCATGCGCAGAATTACCGGGTCATCGACGACGCCGGAAACGAAGTCCCGTTCCGCCTCGTGCGCTGGCTGCACGGCTCCGCAGACTCCTTTGAACTTGAATTCAAAGCGGAAGTTCCCGCATTCTCTTCGCGCGCCTATTACCTCGAACTTGCCGAACCGTCGCAGCTGCCCGATCCGTTTGTCATTGAAGACAGCAAGGACTCCGAACGGAACTGGGCGAACCAGCCGCTCGGGAAACTCTCTGCGGAAAACGGATTTCTGCGTCTGGAAATCGACCGTGCAACCGGGAGACTCACGCTCTTCAGCAAACAGGAGGAACGCTGTCTCTTCCGCGACGCCGAAATTTCCGGAATCGAAGAGATGCGCGGCGACTATATCTGCAATATGCCGCGTACCGGCCGCGTCGTCCCCGCTGTTGCGGACAGCATTGAAATTGCGGAACGCTCCCCCGCCGTCTGCCGCTTCGTCATCCGCGGAACCGTGTACGGATTGCCGTTTGAACAGAAAATCACTCTCCCGGCAGAGCTTCCCGAACTCGAAATTGAAAACACGGTTCACTGGAAATGCGGAAACTACGTCCGGCTTGTCCAGAGTTTCCCCTATCCCAATGCGGAACCGCATGAAATCGAATACGGCGTTCCCTTCGGCAAGGTCCGCTATCCCGACACAGTTTACAAAGCCGGACTCAACTTCAGCGACATTGTCACCCCGGAGCGCGGAAATCACCCGGACCACGAAATCGAACATCTCCGCCTCGCCGCTCAATGGATTGCATTCGGGCGGGAGGGGAAATACACCACCATCGGATGCGACCACCGGCTCTGGGAATTCAAAAAAGATGCAGTCCGCGCCTGCATGGTCCGCGGAATCGGTTACTGCAGCGGCGGCGTGGAAATTCTCCCCGATGGCTCGCAGAAAGCGCTTCAGCGTCCGCCCGACGGAGAATACACCTGCCGCTATCGGATTCGCCCCGGACTCGTTCCGCAGTGCGGCTTCGAACTCAACGCCCCGCTCTATCCGGTCGGAATCGGACGCTGCGTCACCGGGAAAAACAGACCTGTCGTTTCCTCTCTTCCCGATACCACGGGAACCGGAATCATCGGCTGCGCCATCAAGCCGGCGGAAGAGTCGGATGACATTGCAATCCGGCTGTTCGAAAACAGCGGCATCCCGGAACGGCTTCCGCTTCCCGAAGGCGAATGGTTCGAAACAGATCTCATGGAACGCAATCCCGTCCCCGCGCAGAACCCGCTCGTTTTCAAACCATTTGAAATAAAAACAATCATACGGAGGTGGACGCATTGAGAAATATGAAATAACATTCCTTATTTCAAAAAAGTCAAACCGAACGACAGAAGAGACATCAGGCAAAAACAGAAAATTGAAAGGAAAACAACGCTATGAAACCTCATCAAAACAGAAGAAACGTTCCCTATTTTTCATCTTTCAAGCGTGAATCCCGCAGATTTACGCTCATAGAGCTCCTGGT
>DHMO01000031.1:7905-10202 GCA_002405835.1 Lentisphaeria bacterium UBA4640
GTAAGGACTACTTGTTAAATAGACATCCCATATAAATATAATATATCATTGCATTCCAGTAAATTCAAGTTTTAGCAATGAAAGAAGAGGGCGGAAAAATAAGAAAGTAAAGTCTCACATAAAACAGCACGCAATCTTAATTGCCGGAGCAATATCAGTCATTTTGTATTTTTCCGTTGTTTTTTTGTCTTCTCATTTTCAGCATTAGACGTTTCTATCCGATTGTCATCCGGAAAATCTTCTGATTTCTCAGTCATCACCTCGGCGATATTCCAGAATCGTTCAAAGAATGCCGTCAGTTTTTCCAGCACGGTCGTCCGTTTCTTTGTTCTGTCTCCGGTCTTGGTAAAGCGGGAAACAGGGGGAAGAACTTTTGTTATTGCCGTACCGTTGGTCTGCACATATCCGTCCCGGAAAGCATTCTCCATGAATTTTTGCGTTTCCTCCGGATTCAGACTTTCTTCTTCAATAATTCGGTCCAATTCTTCCTTCCGTTTACCGGCAATAAAAAGATTCCAGTCATCATCCACATCGCTTTCCGGAGTCAGGGATGCAATGAAGGATTCGATCAAATCCTTCTTTTTCCGCAGTTCAACACTGGCATCAATGGATTTCTGGATTCTGACCACAATTTCCTTGTCCTCCATGTGGCCGGCATGATATTTCCGGATCAGGGAAAGGATGAAATCAATGTTGATCTCCACTTGCTTGATCAGTTCCAGCTCAAAGACGATATCATCATTGATGTCTTCTTTGGTTCCTTTATGCTTGTTGCGGAAATAGTTGTATGCATCAATATACATACTGCGGTAATCCTGATCGTCCCGTTCCGTCAGCAGGATCAGATCATCAAAGGCATCGAAGCAGGAAAGAATGTTGTTCAGCTTCAGAATCGCTCCGAACAGCAGGACAAATTCTTTCATGTCGGCTTCTGTCTCAAGCCGTTGTCCGGGGCGGAACAGCTTTTTCAACCGTTCCACCAGCTCTTTGTACCCCTTGACCTTCTTTCCGTCAGGATCGGTGTAGCCATCGTAGTAATCCTTGAAGGGACGCAAAAGTACCTGACCGGCGGCATCTTTATCGCCGAAGAGAGCAATACTGCGGTTCGTGGCTTTTTCCAGATTGCGGAAACAGACGATATTGCCGAAGGTCTTGATGGAGTTCAGAAGCCGGTTCGTTCTGGAATACGCCTGCAAGAGACCGTGAAGCCGGAGGTTCTTATCTACCCACAGAGTGTTCAGCGTAGTCGCGTCAAAGCCGGTCAGGAACATATTGACCACGATCAGGAGATCAATCTCCCGGTATTTCATCCGCAGAGAAACGTCTTTGTAGTAGTTCTGAAACTTCTCGCTGGAGGTGTCGTAGTTCGTTTTGAACATCTTGTTATAGTCGGCAATGGCATGGCCCAGAAACTCCCGGCTCGTGGCATCCAGACCGCTGGTGTCCTCCGAATTTTCTTCCTCCACGCCGGAAGCATCTTCATCATCTTTGTTGATCCCGAAACTGTAGATCAGCGCCACTTTCAGCTGCTTGGAGGGATCATCCTTCATCTGCCGCATGAATTCCAGATAGTAGGCTTTGGCGGCATCAATGGAGGCAACGGCGAAAATCGAGTTAAACCCGGTCATGCGGATTTTCTGTTTGATTTCCTCCACTTTTGCCCGATTCTTGGCTTTGGCGACCTCCGAAATGTTGGCGAGCGTACTGAATTGGAACGATTTGTCGTTCCGCTTGGTCTTCTGGTTGAAATGCTCCAAGATGTATTTCACCACATTGCTGATGCGTTTGGGTGCAAGCAGAGCTTTTTCCCGGTCAATGTCCCAGACCTTCTCATCTTCGGAAATCTCTTCTTTTTTCCGCATGGTGCTGATGTATTCGGTACGGAACGGAAGCACGTTCTTATCGGCAATGGCGTTGATGATCGTGTAAATGTGAAGCCTGTCGCCAAATGCCTGTTCCGTTGTCTTCAAGTCGGCTTTACCGCTGGCACTGGCGTTTTCCGCAAAGATCGGAGTTCCCGTAAAACCGAAGATGTGATATTTTTTGAATGTTTTCGTAATATCCCGGTGCATATCGCCGAACTGGGAGCGGTGGCATTCGTCGAAAATGATGACAAAATGCTGATTGTACGCAGCATGGCCTTTGTTTTTCTTGATGAAGACCGTCAGTTTCTGAATGGTGGTGATGATGATTTTTGCATTGGGGTCTTCCATCTGCCGGGTCAGAATCGCCGTATTGGTATTGCTGTTTGCTGCGCCTTTCTCAAATTTGTCGTACTCCTTCATCGTCTGGTAGTC
>DHMO01000031.1:10237-10455 GCA_002405835.1 Lentisphaeria bacterium UBA4640
GTCTGGTAGTCCAGATCCTTACGGTCAACGATAAACAGCACTTTATCAATGTACGGAAGTTTGCAGGCAAGTTGCGCCGTCTTGAAAGAGGTCAAAGTCTTGCCAGAGCCGGTGGTGTGCCAGATATAGCCGCCACCTTGCAGCGTTCCGTACTGCTTGTAATTGGTGGAAACGTTAATCCGGGTCATAATCGCTTCCGTTGCCGCGATCTGATACGG
>DHMO01000031.1:10494-12348 GCA_002405835.1 Lentisphaeria bacterium UBA4640
GCGATCTGATACGGACGCATGACCAGAAGCAGACGGTCCGAGGTGAAGACACAGTATTTCGCCAGAATGTTCAGGAGCGTATGCTTGGCAAAGAACGTGCGCCCGAAATCCATCAAATCGGTGATCGGCTTGTTCTGTGCATCTGCCCACCATGAAGTGAATTCAAAACTGTTGCTGGTGCGCTTGCCTTTACCGGAAGAACCGGTTTTCGTTTCCTTGATGTGGGATTCACGGGTGGTATTGCTGTAATATTTCGTGAACGTGCCGTTGGAAATCACAAAGACCTGAACGTACTCAAAGAGACCGCTTCCCGCCCAGAACGATTCCCGCTGATAGCGGTTGATCTGATTGAACGCCTCTTTGATGTCCACGCCTCGGCGCTTCAATTCGATATGCACAAGGGGAAGACCGTTGACCAGGATGGTAACGTCATACCGGTTGTCATGCACTCCGGCAGCGGTGGAATACTGATTGACGACCTGCAGCTTGTTATTGTGGATGTGTTCCTTGTCGATCAGCCGGATGTTTTTGACGGAACCGTCATCCCGTGTGATGACCTGAATGTGATCCTCCTGAATCATGTGGGATTTTTCCGCAATCCCCTGATTCGGATTGGCAAGCACTTTTTTGAAGAAGTTATCCCATTCGGAATCCGTAAAGGTCAATTCATTCAGTTCTTCCAGTTTCCTGCGCAGATTAGCAATCAGGTCGGCTTCCGTGTGGATGGGCAAATACTCATACGCCTGCATTTTCAGCAAATCAATAAAAGCCGTTTCCAGAGCCGCCTCCGACTGATAGGATTCCGCCCGTTTGGCTTCCGGCGCAACGTAGGCGGAAACAACGGTGCTTTCCGGATTTTCAGCGATGATATTGAAGTTTGACATTTTCAAAATCCTTAGTTGGAAACTTCTGTCGGAATGGACGCAACATTTGAGTTCGGTTCTATCTTAAAATGGTAAGTTTTCTCAAAAAAATCGACAATATTTTTAATGATTTCCTTATCTTCGTCAGTGAGAATGGATGATTCATCTGTAGACAAAGAAGAATGACTTGAAAGATTTATTAATCGCGTAGCATATTTATCATCCATTTCTTTCAATAATTCTCCCCAACGTGGATACCCTAAAAAAGTTGCAGTCTTTTCTAATAGGTTCCGAAGCAAATTAAAGTGGTATTTTTTTATGGAATTATAAAAGATAGCGTTTTTTAACTCTTGTAGAACATATAGGTGATAAGCAAATGGTGAGTCGTTTTCCTGCATTTGCAACTCATACATGTTGTCTTCAGGCTTCATCAAAATATATTTTGAACCACTTTTGAACTCATTGAAGAGAACATTAAAGAAAAGCGGACTATGGGTTGCAATAATAAACTTCAGTCCGGATTCCGTTTTGCTTTTTTTTATTATTTGTGCCAAATCAACCGCCAATTGGACAAGATGATTCTCGTCCAATGAACTTACCGGGTCGTCAATAAAAATGTATTGAAGATCATCAAAACGATCTGTACTGCGGTTGGCTTTCGGTTCGTTCAACTCTTCAATAACCGCTTCTAACATTGAGTAAAAAATGCACCAAATAAAATTACTTTCTTCTCCCTTTGAGATTTTTATTTGATCAGAATCATCTTTCCCGGGAATAGAAAATGAAACAGAAGAATAGTTTGAAGAAAAGATTGGCACTATTTTACTATTCGCATAGTGAGCAAAATGCACAGTGATATCTTTTTCTTTTCCCTCGTCCTTCAGGATCCAATCCGTAAACGAATTTGGTTGAATCACCATTTTTCGATCAACGTCATTCTCTAAGTCATTATCCCAATAAAAAAGATCTTCCGTAAAGGCATTATAGTATA
>DHMO01000031.1:12384-13116 GCA_002405835.1 Lentisphaeria bacterium UBA4640
TAAGACCTTGTTTTTTGCATCATCATCTTCTTCTGATTCTGTTTTCATGGAAACCAATTCCTTAAATTCTCGCGAAAGACGAGTTTTCCCCACGCCGTTAAAAGCGTAGATTAACTGCACTTTCTTTTCAGACTCTTGAAGCTGCTGTGCTATTTCAGATAATGTTTTCCCCATAATGCCTTATCCTTGTAAAGGTGAGAATGTCAGTAACTTATCCCGGTAATACTCGTACTGCTGCCGTCTTGCTTTGATTTCTGCAGGCAAGCCACTGGTCAGGTCATTGACCAGTGTGTCGAAACGGTCAAGAATGGAAACAATGCGTTTCTGTTTCTCCATGGACGGAACAGGAACGATAAATTTTTCCAACATGGGACGTCTTATTGATGTGACCGAGGAATGAACGGCATTTTTTGTGATATGCGCTAAAAAATTAGTCTTCATATAATGGAAAAAATATTTAGGAAAAACTGCATCATCAGTTATATGAATTCGATATGCTCTCTGGTGCAACGCATATTTCCCTTCAACAAAATGAAACACCTTGCCAACACCAACTCCATCGCCACTCGTTATGATTGCCGTTTCATCAAATTCATAACTATTTTTCCAACGTACTTCTTGAGAGCGAACAAAGAACGGATAAAGCCCCTGTATCAATTCCTCGTTTGTGTTGCTGCTTCCTGTACCTATATCTGCAATTTCACCGAGTGCCATAAGTTTTACCCCCCCCCC
>DHMO01000041.1 GCA_002405835.1 Lentisphaeria bacterium UBA4640
GAGATTTTATGGGATAGCTCTGGGATTTTTTCGAGAAAAACTTTTACTTGTTGCGCTTCAAAGCGTCGAGAAGAACGCGTTTCCGGGGATTGTCGGCGGAGGGAACATGGCGGTTCTCTTTCCACTCCTTTTCCACGTCCCAGGTGGGAGCTTCACGGAAAGAGTGATACGTCCAGTCCCAGCCGAATTCCTCGAAGAGGTCAATGCAGTCGCGCAGATAACGTTCCGCGCCGTCGGCTTTGGAACGGGCGGAGAATTCTCCGATGTAGATGCGCGCTTTGTGACGCTTCTGAAAGTCCGCGACGGGCTGGAGCGTTTTCCGCAGCATCGCCTTGTCCCAGTATTCCCCGCGGAATTTTCCGGGGTAGGGACCCTGCGTGGAGTGCGTGAATGCTGCGGGAACATACATGTGCGCCTGATAGATGACGTCTTTCATCCTGAGCGGTTCAAGAAAACGGAACATTTCCGGTGATGCGAGCAGGTTTGCCTCGATGATGACGGGCATATCCGGATCAACTTCGCGGATCGCTTTTGCGGCGCGGTGCTGGAGTTCCAGGTAATCGACCGCAAGCTCTGTTGTCTGTTGCGGTTCATTGATGAGGTCATACGCCCAGATTGCGGGATTGCCTTTGCAGTGTCTGGCTATCAGCCTCCAGGTTTCCTCATAGAATTCCGCGAGTGCGGGATTGTGCTGCATTTCAAGCGTGGCGTCGCCGCGGCGTCCGCCCGGCGGCAGACCGTAGCAGAGGATCAGACGGATTCCGTACTTCTGCGCGACCGGGGAGATTTTGTCGAGATTCTCCAGACGTTTTGCGACAAGTTCGCGCAATTTGTTCAAATCCTTGCCGTCGAAGACCCAGGGATAGGCGCTGAGCCAGTAGCGGACGGCGTTTGCGTTCCATTCATGAAGCGTTTTCAGATCTTCTTCTTTCAGCGGATTCGGAGAGCAGTTCACGCCGCGGAGAACAGGGGCGCTGCGGACGCGGTCCGAATATTCGCAGATATAATCGGAAGCATCTTCGCGGAACGGCTGGAAGACGCGGAAGGAACTCAGATCGAACTCCGCCGTTCCGAAGTTGTTTTCCGTTCCGAGGTAAAGAATGGCTTTTGATATGCCGGGGTCAAGTTTGGAGAAGAAGGAAATTTCGCGCGGGGCGTTTTCGTTTCTGCCGGAATACTTTTCCCAGTCGACGGTGTCCCATGTATCCCAGGAGTGATGCCAGACGGAGTGTCCGGTTTCCGGGTGTTTATAGGAGACTGCGAAGCGGATGCCTCGGCGGGAGCGGTCCTTTTTGTCCTGTTTCCAGCCGCTGCTGCGGAGACGGATGACGAAGGTCACATACTTGCCTGCGTGAGCGGAGAGATCGATCGGGATTTCGGCGTAGTGGCGTCCGGCGCGTTCGTTTTCCCTGATATTCAGCTGAATGTATTCTCTTCCTTCCTTTTGAAGATGAGAGACGCCGCGGTCCATTTTCCATTGGTTCCCCGGTGCAATTTCCGGTGCGAGTGCGGCGGCGAATCCGCTGACGGCGGAAAGCAGAACCATGAAGAAGAATGTTTTTTTCATAATTAAAGACCTCCGTTTTTGCCGTTGTCTCCGCCGCCCCAGAAATACTGTTCTGCGGAAGTCCCCTGCGAGCGGGGAATGGCTGAGTGCGCTTTGCCTTCCACATGCCCGTCAAAATAAAGGACGTTGACGCTGCGTCTGGAATTGTGGCGGCGGACCTCCTGTTCTGTGGCGAAAAGCCCGTCATAATCCGCGACTGTGGTTCCCGTCAGGACGGAGAGCGGGAAGCTGGCGGTGTATTTCACCATATCCATGACGGTTCCGCGTGCGGAGGGACGGGCGATGCGCTTGGCGGAAATGCCGAGCATGGCGGAGTTGAGACCGTAATCGTTCCGGAGAGTCCGCGGCGCGGAAGCATCGGAGGAGGGACAGTCGAACGGAGCGCGCGGTTTCATGGGAACCGACCAGGTTGAAGCGGGGAAAATCATATTGTCCGCCGGTTTGAGGTTCGGAAACAGCGTTGCGAATATCATGTCGTCCCACTTGCCCTGATTCGGGGCGAGATTTCCGGTGCTTTTCGGCATGAATTCATTGCTGTTGTCCAGATAGAGCCGGAGCCCGGTCCCGATCTGCTTCAGATTTGAGGCGCAGCTGATGTCGCGTCCCTTTGCCCGTGCCGCGTTCAGCGCAGGCAGAAGCATTGCGGCAAGAATTGCGATGATTGCAATTACCACTAAGAGTTCTATAAGCGTGAACCTGTTTTGTTTTTGTTTCCGGGGGGTCATTCTCTCTTTCCTCCTGAGTTTGTTTTTGTTTTATATTCTGCGCTTCCTGCCTGAAAGAGACAGGGAAGGGCGACTTCAACGTTTTCAGGAAACTCTTCCGCGGAGATCCAGCGGAAAAGCTGATCTGCAATGAGTGCGGTTTGGGAAACGAAATGTCCGACCCGCAGCGGAGGTTCGAATTCCAGATTTCCGGAAGAGAATGCGAGAACGGGGAGATCCTCCGGAACGCGGAGTCCGGCGTTTTCCGCCTCCTGCGTGAACTGGTAAAGCATGGAGCGTCCGCAGCAGATCCAGCCGTCAAAACGTCCGTTCTCCAGACAATTCCGCAATTCGCCGCGGGCGCCGAAGTTGTCGCTTATGACATTTCCCTTGAGTGAAAAATCCGGAAGCGAGTTTTCCAGTGCTTCAGCGATGTTCCGGACCCATGACATCGGAATGTCTTCGAGTGTTTCCGGATGGACATGGAGTCCGTTTCCCGCAAAAAGTCCGATTTCGGAACAGCCGAGAGCGCGGAAGCGGCGGACGGCTTTTTTTACGGCGTCCGCATAGTCGGAATGAACTTGCGGACAGCTTCCCGTGAATTCGTTTCCATATGCGGCTGCAACGCGGATTCCCTGTTTGATGAGTTTGCGGATCGGTTCTTCCATCCAGGAATTTTTGGTAAAAAGGACAACTGCATAAGGTTTGAGCTCGCGGCATTTTTCGAGAATCTGCATGGTCTGTCCGAAAATGGTGAAGGGGAGAAATCCTTCCGCTTCAAGGCGTTCGATCAGGAGCTGAAGCGCCTCCTGCGAGGAATAGCGTCCGCCGCCGTTGAGCAGATTGGAGCGGCAGAGAATGAAGACGGTTTTTCCTCCGGAGAGTTTCGGCAGACGCGTTTTGAGACTTGAGCATTGCCATCCGAGCTGGTCGATATAGCGCTGAACAAACTTCCGGACCTCCTTGCGGACTCCCGGCTGATTGTTGATGACTCTGGAAACCGTGGCAGTTGTGACTCCGCACGCCGCCGCAATCTCCGTTATGGTTATTTTGCTTTTCATGTTTGTGCTCAAAACTGTAAATATTTTCACTTTTGATGTTATTATACTCCGCTTTCCGGAAAAGTCAAGATGCGAAAAAGTATTTTTTGCAGAAAAAGTTTCCGCTGATAATTTTTCTGTTTTTCTGAATTCAAACAGAGTGTTTTCTTGATTTCTGAAATTCCGGATGTTATAGTAAAAAGAGGAATCCTGAAGGCTGAGATAAAGGAGGAAATGAATGAAACGTGTGGAAATCTCTCATTTTGATGAATACGGAATCCGTCCTTTTTGCGATCAGCTGAGTCTGCATTTCCGCGATTTCTTTTACGGTTATAATTCCGGAAAATGGAAGAGCCGCCTTCCGTGCAACCGTCTGATCTGCATTCTGGAGGACCGTGAAGAGTCCTTTTTCTCCGATGCGAATGAGACGGTCCGGCTGACTCCAGGAACCATTGTGCTGGTTCCCGCGTTTCATGAAATCACCCATGACCAGAGTGCTTCCATGCGGCATCTTTCCATCCATTTTTATATGGAGCTCTATTGCGGGATCGATCTATTCAGCCAGTGTGACAGACTGTATTATAAAAACGACGGGAAACGGATTGAAACGATCAACCGGATGCTTTTCAATCCCGACCGTTTTCTGCTCACCTCCTCCATGCGCGCTCTCTGCTGGGATTTTATTGCGGATTTTGCACTGGACACCCATTTTTCCGTGGAGCGGCTTCTGCCGACCTATTCTCATTACGCGCCGCTCTTTGACTATTTTCTGCATAACTGTCATGCGGGCGTCAATGTGGAACAGATGGCGGAGGTGATGCGCATGAACCGGAAAACGTTCATCAAGAAATTCATTTACGACACCGGATTCTCCCCGAAGCGGTTCTTCAACCGCATTCTTGCAGCGAAAGCGGCGGAATACCTTTCCTCCTCCGATATGACGATCCGTGAGATTGCGGATCATTTTCAGTTCTGCAACGAATTCTATTTTTCGCGTTTCTTCAAACAGCATCTTGCCATTTCCCCGCGCGAATACCGCAAACTCAACCGCTTCTCTCCAGAGAAGAATATTTCCGCCGATCCGGAATAAGAAATCTGCCGGAGACAAAAAGATATGTTTTTGTCTCTATTAGACATTCACAAACGGCTGGTTTTGTGCTATAATATAACGAGGAAACAAAATCAGCCAACATTCGGAGGTGTAAAATTATGCAGACGGCGGTATATTATTTCCCGAATTTCCATGTTGATCCGCGCAATGAAGCGGTTCACGGCAAGGGGTGGACGGAATGGGAGTTGATGAAACATGCAGGGCCGCGTTTTCCCGGCCATATGCAGCCGAAAATCCCCGCATGGGGATACGAAGACGAAGCGGATCCCGCAGTGATGGCAAAGAAGATCGACGCCGCGACGGATCACGGGCTTGATGCGTTCATTTTCGACTGGTACTGGTATGAGGGACCTTTTCTCGAACGGGCACTGAACGAAGGTTTTCTCGGAGCTCCGAACTGCAGCCGCATGAAATTCGCCCTGATGTGGGCAAACCATGACTGGAAAAATTTTCATCCGGGCAACCGCGATACTGCCAATTACAAAATCACTTTCCCGTGGACAACTCGCAAGGACACGATTCCGTATGTGTGGGATTATCTCATTGAGCATTATCTGACTCAGCCGAACTACTGGAAAATCAACGGGAAGCCGTATTTCTCCATCTATGCGATTTCCAGGTTCATTTCCCAGATGGGCGGAGTGGAAGATGCCGCGGAGGTTCTTGCTGATTTCCGGGCGAGGGCGAGGGCCGCAGGGCTTCCCGGACTTCATCTGAATGCGGTAGGACTCGACATGCTCGACCGCAGTCCCCAGAGTGCGGCGCGGCATGATCAGGTCATCAAGGCCGGATTTGACAGCTGCACAAGCTACAACTGCGTCTGTCTTTCCGAAAAGTGGATGCAGGAGTTCCCGCGCGTCGATTTTCAGGAAATGGCGGATGATTACATCGAGGTCGCGAAAAAAACAATGCAGGCTCTGCCGTTCCCGTTTTATCCGGTTATTACAACCGGATGGGATCCCTCTCCGCGCACGATTCAGTCGGAAGTTTATGATCCTGCTCCCTGCTATCCGTGGATGGCGGTTATGGAAAGCTCTCCCGAAAAACTCGCGGATGCAACTCGCAAGACGGCGGAGCTCCTGATGACGCGTCCGGCGGATGAGCGGATCATGTTCTTCAACGCGTGGAACGAGTGGACCGAGGGAAGCTATCTGGAACCGGACAACTTTTACGGCATGAAGATGCTTGAAGCGATCCGCGATGTGCTGAAACCGTATGCCGAGAGCTGAGTTTCAATGAAAATGCGGCTGCCTGCTTAAGCAGGCAGCCGTCTGAAATAACAAAAAACAAAGGAAAGAGAAATTACTTTATGAAAACGAAAACCCCCGCTTTTTCAGTTCAGCCCCGGAAGCACCACAGAGCCTGTTTTGATGGCAGATTCAGTAGATTTACCCTCATAGAGCTCCTTGTGGTAATTGCCATCATCGCCATCCTGGCCGGTCTGCTTCTGCCGGCTCTGAATCAGGCGAGAGCGAAGGCGAGAAGCATCACATGCCTCAATAATCTGAAGACATGCGGGACAATGACGACGCTGTATGCGAATGATTTCAACGATTACATTGTTCCCTCGAAAGGTCCGAATCCGGAAGAGGAATTCTGGGCCGGGATTCTGTATGCGCACTCCACGGGGAAAACGTATGCGGAAGTCAGCGGTGTTATCGGAGAAACGGCGAAGGTTGCAAAATTCAATTCGATGCACTGTCCGGAAATGCCGTGGTCGCCGTCCCAGAGAGTGGAAGCGCAGAGTTTTGGAATCAACTTCAATCTTTTCGGGGGGTATGATGCACCGAATCCGGAGGTCGGAGGTGTTCAGGGAACGAAAAAGGCGTGGATGATCAATTCGCTCGGCAAGATCGAACGGGCCGGAGTTCCGAAGAACAGACCGAGTTCCACTGTGCTGTACATGGATACTCTGAACATGAATTATGCGCAAAAATGCGCTGGTTTCTACTTCTCTCTGAACAAACTCTACTCCGCTCTTATGCATGGCGGACGCGCGAACTGTGCCATGCTTGACGGCAGCGCAAGAGCGGCGAAGCTGAGCCAGCTTCAGACAGAACACAATTTCGTTTACGGCTCGCAGAAACTGGATGTCTGCGATTCCAACGGAACCGTGATAACCCAATAAAGAAAGGAGAGCTGCATGTTTGTTCTGAATATACGCTCCGGAAAACGTTTTTTGAGTCTTGCAGGGCTTTTGCTGCCTGGTCTGCTTCCCGCTGGAAACCTGTTTTTCAATCCCGGTGTGGAAATGGGAACCGCGGGGTTCACGCTCTGGCGTCTGATGGACCCGAAAATGAATCCGGAAATGTCGTTTGCCCAGCCGGCAGCCGATCCGAAAAAGCCATTTCAGGGAAAATACTCTCTTCGCATTGACAACCCTTTCGGAGAGTTCTTTCAGCTGCGGACGAAGAGAATTTATCTTCCCGCCAACACCAAAGTCACAATCGGCTGCGCCATGCGCGGAAGTGAAGGCGTAAAGAAGGTGATTCTGCGGGCGGTCTGCATTAATGCGGACGGCGTGTGGAATATGCGCTCCAAAGTTTTTCCGGTTACAACGGTGTGGAAGGAGTTCAGTTTTGAATTCGATACTCAAAAAGTCTCCGGCGAATGGCAGCTTCAGGTCTGTCAGGGGGCGCCCGGGGCTACGACGGGATCGGTCTGGATTGACAATTTCCGCGTGGAAAAACACGGGGATACTGCGAAAACTTCCCCGTTGAGCATAGCGGTCGTTCCGGAGGAAAAAGTGACGGTTTTCAATCCCGGAGAAAAGAAGTCCGCCGCCGTTGCTGTGTATCTCCGTAACAATTCCGGAAAACGGCTTTCCGGGAACATTGTGTTCGATATGACCGGAGATCAGACTGGAGAGCTTGAACAGAGCAAAACGCTGACGTATGACCTTTCGCCGGAAGAGGTTCTGAAAACAACGCTCCATTTCCCGCTGGCCCGTTACGGCGCGTTCCGGATTGCCCCGCGCAAAGGCGGAGTTCCGGTCGATCACCTTGATGCGCTTGTCTGCGCTGTCGGGAAGTACACGCCGGGAACAGTCGATCCGATGAACGATTTCTGCACGGCAATAGTGAATGCGGGGGAGATTTCCTTCTACAATAAAAATATCTGCCGTCTCGGTGTCGGGGATTCTCCGGAGGAAAAATACCGTCTGCTTGGACTGATGGGCTGCCGCCTCGTGCGAACCATGTCGTATCCGGTTACGGACTGGCGTCTGGTGGAGCCGCAGGAAGGAAAATTTGATTTCAGCGAGATGGATTACTGGACCGACGTCGCGGCGAAGCATCATGTCTCTCTCATGCCGTGTTTCGGACAGATGATGGAGATCAAGGGACAGAACAACACGCCGTATCCGCAGTGGCTTGCGGAGAAAGCAACACTGATTGAAAAGAATCCCGCCGGAACGCACCCGAAGTTCATTGTCCGCGTACCTCCTGAGGAACTTTTTGAGCGCTATGTCCGTGCGTTTGTCAGACATGCGGGAAAACGCATCCGGCTTTATGAATTCATGAATGAACCGAATCTTTTCATGAGTCCGGAACTCTACTCCAGGTATCTTGCAGCGGCGTACCGTGCGATGAAGGAGGAGAATCCGGAAGCCATGATGCTCGGAATCTGCGTTACCGGAGATATGGGCGGCATTGTGCAGGGATACCTGAGAGGATGCGTGAAAGCCGGAGCGCTGGAAAATCTCGACGCGGTCAGCTTTCATCCGTACAATGCGCGGACACTCTCCTCGGTGACTCCGGCGGATGAACAGATTTCGGAAATACGTGAAATTGTAAAGGGAAAACCGCTTTTCAACACAGAACTTTTCTTTCTTTACGACCATGACGAACGGGGGCGTTCGTTCTCGGCTCAATCGGATGCGCATCCGCATCATCTGGCGCAGCGCATTCTGACCGATCTCGGAGAAGGGGTGCGGCAGTCGATGGATCTTTACGAGAATCAACTTTGGACTCAAATGCTGAGTTCAAGTCATAATCCGCACGGAATCGATTCCTGGACGCCGAACAGTATTTTCGTTGCACTGAATGCGCTTTCCCGTCATTTCGAGGGGGCAAAGCCGGTGAAGAAATACAAAAGCTCCAACGGACTTGTTATCTACCGTTTTGAACGTAAGGGAAAACCTCTCGCGGCGATGTGGCAGTACCATCCGACCGGGAAAATGACAATCAATCTTTCCGGAATGGAACTTCATGATGTTCTCGGCAACCCGGTTGCATCCGGCTTTGTTCCGGTGACGGCGAACCCGATTTACTGTCAGCCCGGTTCACTTACGGCGGAGGAGTTCCGGAAAAGACTGGAACAGCCGGAGATCCGCTTCGAACAGCCGGTGTTCTCTCCGGTCGCAAGAAAGATCGGAGACCGCTTGTATTTCCGGATCGGGAACATTTCGCAGAACAGGGAAAATGTTCTGACCGGACTGAAAGGCGGACTGCTCCGCGCAAAGAGTCCGCTGCAGTTTCAGCTTGCACCGCAGGAGTTCCGGAATGAATCCCTTGCCGTAACGCCGGGAACAGCCGGAAAACCGCTCTTCTATTTCTTCAAATTCGGAGACCGGATCGGTCAGTCCCCCTGCCGATTCATCGAAATGGCAACGGTTGCGAATGGAGAAAAAATGGTTCTTGCCACACCGGATAAAACATTCTCCGCGGAAGGAAAAGTGACGCTTGCCGGAGGGAAGGTCGTCTGTGAGTTTCATGTAAAGGATGCGGTCCCGTCGGGACCGAATGCCGGACGCGAGGCGTGGCAGTGTGACGGACTCGAATTCTTCTTCGACCGCGCCCCGGAGCAGATGCCGCTTCCTCACGCGGGAGTTTACACGCCGGAGGTTTTCCGCTTTTTCATCAACCCGTACGATACGAAGCCGCTGACGCTTCTGAACGGGGAGGGGATCGGACTTCAGGAAAAAGAGTGTTCTCTGAAAGCCGAGCTTGAAGACGGCGGATACAGAATCCGTCTTGAGTTTCCTCTGAAATACGGAAAACGGCTTGGTTTTGCGTGGAAAGCGAACAATGCTGCGCACGGGAAACAGAAAATGCAGTCGCTCGAATGGGGAACTCCTGGTCACAATGATTTCTTCCAGAACCGTCTGGCGTTCGGCTGCGTTTTTTCAGAATCAAAATAAAAACAACTGTTGAAAGGATAAGAAAATGAACAGATTCGCATTCGCCCTGTTGGGCACACTGGTTACGGCAACGCTTGCCGCATCGGATTTCAAAGTGGAAAACATTCAGGAGCCGTGGCGGAAAAAAGGGGCGGCGGCATACGAGATTCAGGGAAACAAGCCGGAAAAACACGCTCTCGTTTTTGCGATCCGTCCGCAAGCGGGGGCGTTTTACCGCTTTTCGTTTCAGGTGAACACGGATTCCGCCTGCCGCATTGCAATCCTGACGACACAGAAGGGAACCGCAAGCTATCTCTTTTTTCCGGTGAAGCCCGGAACCCGTTTCGCGACAACTTATCTTTACGCGCAGAATGATGCGCCGATTATCGGACGCCTTTACCTGGATCAGACGGAGGGAGCAACCTGTGTTGAAGTGAAGGATTTCAAGGTTGCAAAACTTACGGAAGAGGAGCTTTCCGGCAATCTGTTCCCCGACGGCGAGTTTGAAAACGGAACCGGAGCGGACTTTCTGAAAACGAACTCGAACAACAGCAAGCCGGTTGTCGGAGAAATTGTCCCGTCGCCGGATTTCTTCGCGGGAGAAAAGAGTCTGGAACTGGCGTTCGGGAATCCGGGCGTTGAAAACAAACTTGCAACCCATTATCTGCCGATGATTCCCGGGAAAAAGATGCAGCTGAAATTCTGGGCAAAGAGCGCCGGAAAGCATAAACTCACAGTCATCATGAACACGATTCCGCGAATCGGCACCGTTCACAAGGGCAAGCACCTTTTCCATACGCAGCCGTTTACACTTGACGGAGAATGGAAGGAATATACGCTCACATTCGTACCGGGTGAGAACTACGATGCGATTCCGGATCTGAAATGTCATCTTCTGAAACTTCAGTTTTTCACTCCGGAAAAGGGAAGCGGCAAGATCTGGCTTGACAATGTGGATTACCGGATTCTTGAAATGAAATAAAAAGGCGTTTTGAAATGACTGCATACGGGAAAAACTATCCAGATTGGCGCGCTCAGTGGGTCAGTCTGCCGAATGCGCATCTTCTGATCCAGGAGTGCGAACTGCGTGCGGCTCCGTATTTCCGCCGGGTGTTCACGCTTCCGGAAAAATTCGGAAACGCCCGCATCCTCATCTGCGGAGTCGGGTTCTATGAATTGTATCTCAACGGGAAAAAAGTCGGCGATCACGTGCTGGATCCGGCGGTGACAAATTACACAAAGCGTCTCAGATACGTCGTCTATGATGTAACGGAGCTGCTGCATCCTGGGGAAAACGTCGTCGGTGCGGTTCTCGGCAATGGATGGTACAATGCTCCGCAATTCATATTCCCGAATTATCCGCGGATGCTGCTTCAGCTGGAGCTGGACGGAAAACCGTATCTCTGGACGGATTCTTCGTGGAAAGTCACCTCTTCTGGTCCGCTGGTTTCCGGCGGAGTCCGCAACGGAGAGACCTATGACGCCCGGCTGGAACTGGACGGCTGGCTTACTCCGGAATATGACGACTGCGGCTGGCTGAACTGCGGCATTGTCGCCGGACCCGGCGGAAAACTGGAGGAACAGACCATGCCGCCTTGCAAGGTCATGCAGATTCTTCCGGTGAAAAAATCGTGGACATTGAAAGGAACAGGAGACACTGTCTGTGATTTCGGGCAGAACTTCGCCGGCTGGGTGAAAATCACCGTCAACGGAGCCCGCGGGGCGGAAGTCGTTCTGCATTACGGAGAGCGTCTGGCGGAAAACGGCGACGTCGATCAGGAACGGATCGCAATTTTCACCAAAGGGGAATTTCAGACAGACCGCTACATCCTGCGTGGAAACTGCGACGAGGTTTGGGCGCCGCGCTTCAACTATCATGGCTTCCAGTATGTCAAGATCTCCATGCCGGAAAGCGTGACGCTGAAGCATATTGAAGGATGCGTTGTTCACTCGGCGTTTGAATCCGTCGGTTCCTTTGAGTGTTCCGAGCCGGTGCTGAACCGGCTGCAGCACTGTTTCCGCTGGTCGTTTATCAGCAACTTCGTCGGGATTCCGACGGACTGTCCGCACAGGGAAAAGTGCGGATGGAGCGGAGACGCCTTCTGGATCGGCGAAGCGGGTCTTTACAACTACAGCGCGGCGGAAAATTACGCTCAATGGCTCCGCTGTTTTCAAGACGATCAGCTGCCGAACGGCTGCATACACGGAGTAATTCCGCCTCTTCCTGCGGACAATTTCACCTGGGAGAGCGGGCCCTTGTGGGAGAGCGCCTGCCTGTTTGTCCCGTGGTATATTTATCTCTACACAGGGAATCTGACGCCGCTGAAAGAAAATTATGAGATTGTGAAGCGTTATCTTGCGTACTGCTCAAGCCGTGCGGAGGGATACATTGTCGATTTCGGACTTGGCGACTGGTGTCACCCGAAGCGCGAGCATGTGCACCCCTGGCGTCAGAAGGATTCGCCGGAGATGGCGCCGCGCGCGCTTCTCTGCACCGCGGTGTATTATGCCGATTGTGAACTCTTCGCAAAAGTCTCGCATCTGCTTGGCTATGAAGATGATGCGTTATATTACCGGAGCCTGGCGGGGAATATCCGCATAGCGTTCAACGCCCGTTTTCACAAAGGGAACGGTGTCTATGCAAACGGCTGTCAGGTCGCGCAGGCGTGTCCGCTGTATTACGGACTTGTTGAGGAAGAAAACCGCGCATCTGCGGCGGGAATGCTTGCGGAAACGGTCAAGGGCAATGATTTCAAGATTGATTTCGGAATGCCCGGTTCAAAATATGTTCTCCGGATGCTTGCGGAATATGGGTATGCGGATTACGCAATGAAAATGCTCTGTCAGCCGGAGTTCCCCGGGTATGCCCGCCGGGTTGTGAACGGCGAAACGACGCTGTGGGAACAGTGGGATGGTACGGAATCGCTGAATCATCCTTCATTCGGAGATTTCAGTGCATTCTTTTATCAGTACTGGGGCGGCATTGCACCGGATCCGGAAGCACCGGGATTCCGGCATATCATCATTCATCCACGCTTTCCCGAAGCGCTTGACTGGGTGAAAACAAGCCATAAATCCCCCTTCGGAGAGATCCGTTCCGAGTGGAAACGGAACGGGGATAAAGTGGAACTTGCTGTCTTCATTCCCGAGGGCTGTTCCGCCGATGTGATCCTTCCGGATGCGGAAAAGCATCCGGTCGGGGATGGTTCATATACATTCATCATTTCAAAAGGAGAATAAACGGATGAGATTTGACCTTGCATCCGAGTGGCGTTTATCCTGCAGCCGGAAGGGTATTCCGGAGATTCCGGTTCAACTGCCGGGCGACAACTATTCCGCTCTTCTGGATTCCGGGCTGGTTCCGGATCCCTGCATCGGACTGAACGAAAATGCCGTTCAATGGGTTCATGAATGCGACTGGACCTTTGCGAAAGAGTTTGAACTGGAGCCGGAGTTCCTGGCATCCAAAGTCATATTCCTGAATATCGACTCGATTGACACGTTTGGCGAAATCCGGATCAACGGCGGATTTGCTGGACGGTCTGAGAACATGTTCTCCCGTTTCCGCGCCGATGTCAAAAAACTTCTGAAACCCGGGCTGAACCGGATTGAGGTTCTGATAAAATCTCCTTCCCGCCGGGCTCTGGAAGAGAGCCGCAAGCAGCCGTTTGAACTTGTTTCGCTGAAGTTCATGAACAGCGTTCCGCACATGAACCTCATCCGCAAAGTGCAGTGTCACGGCGGCTGGGACTGGGGAATTACGCTTGTCGGAAGCGGACTTTACGGAAACATCTACCTGGAAGGCGTCGAAAATGTCCGGATTGAACACGTCTATACTGTACAAACCCACCGGGCGGACCGCTGTACCGTAGACGTTACGGCGGAGCTTCTTGCGGCGGAGGCAGGGGAGACGGATGTGGAATTCGTCTTCAACGGAGAGACGCAAAAACGGCAAATTGCCGTTCAGAAGGGGAAAAATACAGCCGGAGCCTCTTTTGAAGTCGAGCATCCTGTGCTCTGGAATCCGGCCGGATACGGAGAACAGAATCTTTACACGCTGAAAGTTTCCTCCCGTGGCGAAACAATCGAAAAGAAAATCGGTCTGCGCACGATAGAGCTTGTTACGGAACCTGATGAGAACGGAGTCTGCATGAAAGTCCGGGTCAACGGGACGGATATTTTCTGCAAGGGGGCAAACTGGATTCCGATGGACTGTCTGCCTCGGAATTACACGCGGGAAAATTACCGGAAACTGCTCACAGCCGCACGGGACGCCAATATGAACATGCTCCGTGCGTGGGGCGGCGGACTTTACGAGAACGAGGATTTCTATGAACTCTGCGATGAATTGGGGATTCTGGTCTGGCAGGACTGCATGTTCTCCTGTTCGCAATATCCAAGTTCGCGCGAATTCCTGGAGCTGGTCAAGGGGGAACTGGAATATCAGGTGAAGCGTCTGCGGGACCATGCGAGCATTGCGTTCTGGTGTGGAGACAATGAGGTCGCGCTCGGTCTGCGCTGGGGCGCGCCGGAACACCGTCTGCGCGACGTCGGCAACTATGAACGCCTCAACTATGTGATTGAGACAGCCGTTCTTGAGAACGACCCGACTCGCCAGTTCTGGATGTCGTCGCCTTGCGGCGGACCGCTGGATTATGATTTTTCACTGCTTCATGGCGATACGCACAGCTGGGAAATCTGGTCCGGCTGCAAACCGTTCTCCGCTTATTACGATATCGTCCCGCGTTTCTGTTCGGAATTCGGGTTTCAGGCGTTCGCCTCCATGAACGCCGTCCGGCGGTTCACGGAAGGAAAAGACCTGAATATGACTTCTCCGGTGATGGAACATCACCAGCGGCGTCCCGGAGCGGACGCGAAAATCCTCACCATGTTCGCGCACTATTTCCGGATGCCGTCGGATTTTGAAAACACGGTCTATCTGAGCCAGGTTCAGCAGGCGCTGGCGATCAAGGCCGGCGTTGAGTTCTGGCGGAGCTGCAAACCTGTTTGCATGGGCGCGCTCTACTGGCAGCTCAATGACAACTGGCCGGTCGCCTCGTGGTCGGGCATTGATTACTACGGAAACTGGAAACAGCTGCACTATCATGCGAAACGTTTCTTTGCTCCAGCCATTGCCGTGTGCGTTCCGGATAAGGAGAATCGTCTGGAAGTGCGCGTTTCAAGTGATGTGCCGTGTCTGCTTTCCGGCTCGCTGGTTCTCAGCATCATGGATTTCAGCGGAATGGTTCGGAAAAGGTTTGAATTCCCGGTGAATCTCAAAGAGCAGGAAGCCGCAACGGTACGGAAATTCGAGATTGCGGAGCTTGCTGAGAAGCCGGATGAGGTATTCGCATATCTTGAACTCAAACTGACGGACGGGACAACGGAGTACATGCATTACAACGATTTCTTTTTTACGGAATACAAACACTGCAATCTGCATGAAGCCGGGATCCGCCGCTCTCTGGAGCGGAAAGCCGGGCTGTGGCATCTGACGCTGGAGTCGGATTTCCCCGCGTTCTTCGTGTTCGCGGAAGTAAAGGATCTGCCTGCCGTTTTCAGCGACAACAGCTTCACGCTTCTTCCGGAAAGTCCGCGCGTGCTGACTTTTGCCGCAGATTTGAACAAAGAGGAACTTGAACGCAGACTGGAGATCCATGATTTGCGCGGATCTTATCAAGGATAATCTGACATCGGGAGGACTGAAATGAAATACGGAATAGCCGATTACGGCATGAACGTTTATGAGGGCGGGCTCTTCGATCTTGAAGAGCGTCTTGCAAATCTCAAACAGCTGGGTTACAGCGGAATTGAGCGGCTGGAAGCCGCCGATACCTGCGAGGCCGTAAACCGGGCGGTGACGTTTCACCGCACCGGCATGGATTTTGCAACCTGCCGCGGCCCGCGTCTGGAACAGAACATGGAGTGGAGCTGCGCGTTCGGGAAAGATTACATCTGGCTTACTCCCGGCGACTGCGGGCGGGATGTGGAGATGGATACCTTCATCCGCCGTTCCCGCAATTTCTGCCGTGCGTGTGCAAAATACGGAATTTCCGCAGCCCTGCACAATCATCTCGGTTCGCGGATCGAGAATCAGGAGGAACTGGATTTCTTCCTGAAAGAGGTTCCGGAGGCAAAGCTGCTTCTGGATATCGGACATCTTGCCGCTGCCGGCGGAGACGTCTGCGCAACCGCCGGGCGGTACTTCGACCGTCTTGCAGCGATTCATTTCAAGGATGTTTTTGTCAAGGACGAATCAATTGGTCTCGACCGCTGGTGGGAGCGTCTGCGTTTCTGCGAACTTGGCGGCGGCAACCGTCCGGGGATGATTGACTGGCAGGGCACCGCCCGGCTGCTGAAAGAGAAAAATTATACGAAATGGGTTCTCGTTGAGCACGACACGCATCTGCGGGAACCTCTGGATGATCTGAAAATCAGCATTACAGAGCTGAAAGCAATTATGGAGTAACAGAAAATGAAAAAGATCAAAGTCGCAATCTGGGGACTTGGACGCGCGGGCTGGGGGATGCACACGCATGAAATCGACCGCTGTCCCGGATGTTATGAAATCGCGGGATGCTATGACATCCTGCCTGAACGCATGGCGCAGATGCAGAAAAAGTATCCCGCCTGCAAAGCCTACTCTTCCCCGGAGGAGATGCTGGCCGACCCGGAGATTGAACTCGTTGCCGTTGCTGTCCGTTCGCGCGACCATGTAAAGTTTGACATTCAGGTCCTGGAAGCCGGAAAATATCTCATCGCGGAAAAGCCGATCGCCGTTTCCTATGCCGAAGCGATGAAACTGAAAGAGGTTTCCGACCGTCATCCGGGAAAGATGTTCTGCCGCCAGAACCGCAGATTTGAAGCCTGTTTCCAGCAGGTGCAGGAGATTATCCGGGAAGGAATTCTCGGTGACATCTATGAAATCAAACTCTGCCGGCACAATTATCAGCGCCGCGCCGACTGGCAGGCTCTGAAATTGTGCGCCGGCGGACAGCTCAACAACTGGGGTCCGCATCTGATTGACCACGCGCTTCAGCTCATTCATGCTCCGTTGGAATCGGTCTGGAGCGACCTGCGTCTTGTCGCCGCAATGGGAGATGCGGAGGATCATTTCAAAGCGGTTCTGCGCGGCACGAATAAAATTGTCGTGGATATCGAAGTCTCCGGCGGCGTTGCAATCCCTGCTCCGGTCTATGCGGTTTACGGAACGCGCGGGACGCTGATTTCGCAGGACGAAAAAGAGATTCAGCTCAAATATGTGGATACGGAAAAGACGGAACCCGCGGAACCCGCTTCTGATGCCACTCCGCCGAACGAGGGCGTTTTCGGAGCAAACAAGCCGATCATCTGGATTGAAGAGACTCGGCCGGTAGCTCCGGAGTCGAGGCTTACGGTGGATGATTTCTACAAGGTCGTCTATCGGACTTTGGCGGAGGGCGTTCCCTATCCGGTGAAGCCGGAAGAGGCATTTGAGGTCGTCCGGGTTACGGAAATGATCCGGAACGGTCATATCTGATCACAGAACAGGCAAACCGGAAGCGTTGTAAAACGGCGGCTGGGGACAGCTCTTCAGCCGCCGTTTTTTACAATTGAAAAACGGGTTGCCGGAAAGGATTTTTTTATGAGCTGGTTTGACTGGCTGCTTGTAGTGTTCCCTATTGCGGGAGTGGTATACCTTGCGTTTTATTCGCGGAAATATGTCCGGAGCGCTGTTGATTTTCTCGCCGCAGGAAGAGTTGCGGGGCGCTACGTCATTTCTGTCGGAGACCTTGCGTCCGGGCTTTCGGTGATTACTCTCGTCGCGCTTGCGGAACAGTATTATCAGACGGGCTTCGGTGTTGCGTTCTGGAACAACATTTTGTTTCCCGTCTATGTTGTAATGGCGCTGACGGGATTTTGCACATATCGCTGGCGTCAGACCCGGTGTCTTTCCAAAGGACAGTTCATCGAGATGCGCTACGGGAGCAAAACGTTCCGCATTGTGACGGCGGCAATCAGCAATCTTTCGGAAATGATTGCGAATGCAATCGGGCCGGCGATTGCAACGAAGTTTTTCATCTATTACCTCGGGATTCCGCACAGAATCATGATCGGGGGAATCAGTCTGCCGTGTTACGGAATTATTGTGGTGCTCTGTCTCTGTCTCGCCATGCTTCTGATCTGGCCGGGAGGGCGCGTCTCCCTGCTGGTTACAGACAGCGTTCAGGCGTTGATGACATATCCGATATTTGTAATTTTCACCGGCTACATTCTTCTGAAGTTCGGCTGGAACGTCGATATCATGCCGATCCTCGCCGACCGGGTTCCGGAACAGAGCTTTCTGGATCCTTATGACATTGCGCAGCTGCGGGATTTCAACCTTTTTGCAATCATTGTCACCCTGATGACCTCGATTCTGAACCGTGCCAGCTGGATCGGGAACGATACCTGTGCTGCCGGAAGGACTCCGCACGAACAGAAAATGGCGGGTGTGCTCGGCACGTGGCGGAGCGGTTTCTCCATGGTGTTCATGATTCTGCTCGGAGTCGTCGTTTACGCATTCATGAACAGCGGAAACTTTGCAAACCATGATTTGCGCAATCATTTTTCCGTAACGAACAACGAGATCCGTCAGGAACTCTCGAAACGGGTTCTGGATGAAATCGTTCCGGATACCGGACGGGTGAATGCGCTTGTTTCCGCCGTGGAACGGATTCCTCCCGTGGAGCATGTGACTGGACGCGACGAGCCTCTTTCCCAGCAGAAGAATCTGGACACCAGATATTTCGATGTCGTCAGAACGCACCTCGGCGATTCGCCGGAGGGACGCAAGGAGTTTCAGCAGTACCGTTCCATATACCGTCAGATGATGATGCCTCTGTTCATGCAGAAATTTCTTCCCGTAGGGCTTGCCGGACTCTTCTGTCTGCTGATGGTCATGCTGCTGGTCTCTACAGACGATTCCAGAATTTTCAATGCGACGAGCGGAATCGTGCAGGACATGATTCTGCCGTTTATGAAGAAGCGAGTTTCCCCGGAACAGCATCTCCGTCTTCTGCGCTGGACTGCCGTTGGAGTGTGCTTGATTTTTTTCATCATTTCCTGTTTCTTCTCACAGATGGATTACATTGTGATGTTCACGACAATCGTCTGTGCTTTGTGGCTGGGCGGCGCCGGTCCTGTCATGGTGTTCGGGCTTTACAGCCGCTTCGGAAATCTGACTGGCGCATGGTGTTCGATTATATTCGGTTCCGGAACGTCTCTGCTGGGGATGATCTGCCAATACAACTGGGCGAAAACCTTGTATCCGTTTCTCGAACGGCATGGCTGGGTTGCGCCGCTCGACCGTTTTCTTACGGTGGTCAGCGCACCGCTGGAACCCTGGATTCACTGGCGCATGAATCCAGTTTCGTTCCCGATCAATTCCTATGAAATTTTCTTTATCGCCATGACGCTGGGAATCGTCGGGTATATTGCCGGATCATATCTGACCTATCGGCCGTTCGATTTGGATAAACTTCTGCACCGCGGCGCGTACAGCGACGGCGAAAGCACGCTTCAGCAGAAGAGTTTTTCCTGGAACCCGCTCGCTCTGCTCCGCAAATTGACAGGAATTGATTCGGAATACACCAGAGGCGACAGGATTATTGCCTGGGCGGTATTCATCTTTTCTTTCGGATATGTGTTCACCGCAAAGTTTCTCATGGTTGTCGTCTGGAACGGCATCTCTCCATGGAGCAAGGAATGGTGGAGCGTTTATTTTCTGATAACGGTTCTGATCATTCCATGCATCATCGGCGTTATTTCAACCGTCTGGTTTGTGACGGGCGGAATTCATGACATGTTTGCACTCTTCAAGGCTCTGAAAAATCGGAAAGAGGAGGCGGATGACAACGGACAGATCATCGACGAATAAAAAACATTTTTTATGAACGAAGCCCCCGGCAGTTTATGAACTGCGGGGGCGTTTGTATCCGGGGTCAGCGGATGTTGCTTGTGAAAAGCGTGCGGTAATCGGAAATGCCTTCGGTGCGGAATTCCGGATACTGCGGGTCGGCGGTGAGAAGGAACGCAGCGGCGGACTCCCTGTCAAACGGCGCGTAAACTTCCTTGACCGCATCTCCGATAATCGAGCTTTCCTCTCCGAACATCACCAGAATTTCCGGACACATTCCGGATTCCAGATTCAGTTCGGCAAGTTTGAGAGACTGCTCCAGCATGTCTTCAAAGCCCATGACGCTGAATGCGGGGCCGCGGATGTCCAGCAGAACCGTCACCGCGCCGGCGGGGGCGTTGTGAACCGAGTTCGCAAAAGTTCCCGCCATCACCTGATCTTCCGGATAATCAAGAATCTCATTCTGGAACGCGGAGACCATGCCGACGGGACCGAGACGGCTTCCGACGATCAGTCCGGCGGATTTGTCAAAAGCGTCCTTGTTCAGGCCGGAGCGCGCGAAGAGGTTGCTGAGCGCGCCGAAGAGAACCTGATTGAAACGCGGGGAACGGATCGACATTCCGAATTCGCGGCGGATGTTTTTCAGAACCGCCGCATCAAGCCGGGCTTCCGTTCCGGCGATGTAACCTGCTGCTTTGCAATACATAATCAAAACCTCCTGCGGATAACCGCCGCCGCATTCGAGCCGCCGAATGCCAGCGAAGTCGAAAGCGCGAATTCCGGATTTTCAAGAATCGTGTTGGATGAGACGGGCGAGACCGGCAGTTCCGGATCGGGATTTTCGAAACCGCGGCTTGCGGAAATTTCCCCGCGCCGCAGCATCAGGACACTGAACACAAGTTCCAGTGTTCCCGCCGCACCGAGGGTGTGCCCGGTGTGTCCTTTGGTTGAAAGAAAGCGGACTTTCTCTCCGAAGACTTTGGCGAAAACCGTGCTTTCGCAGCTGTCGTTGGCGCGGGTCGAAGTTCCGTGAGCATTCAGAAATGCAATCTGTTCCGGCCGGACATCGGCGAGGGTGAGAGCCGTGCGGATTGCTGTTTCGAGTCCGCGGCCTTCCGGATGCGGGCTGGTGGGATGATAGGCGTCGCATGCGCTTCCGTAGGAAAGAAGTTCCATATCGGGTTTGATTCCGCGTTTTGCTGCGTGTTCCGGTGTTTCGAGAATGAAACATCCGGCGCCTTCACCGAGGTTGAGTCCTTTGCGGTCACGGTCGAACGGACGGCAGGGCTCCGGGGAGGCGACTCCGAGTGCGTGGAAGCCGGCGACGGGGATGCGGTTGAGTTCATCCACACCGACAACAAGCACGAGGTCGCAGAGTCCGGCGGAGAGCCAGAGCTGGGCGATTCCGGCGGCGTCGGTTCCGGATGCGCAGGCGTTGGAGACCGTCAGAGCGGGACCGGTTAAATTGTACTGGTGTTTGAGCAGGTCGGCGGGACTGGATTTCGTGAATGTTGCGACGTCGCCGAGACGTTCCCTGTTGCCTGCGCGCAGTTCCGCATAGAGCGGAAGATCGTTGAGCTGTCCTGCAGTGGTGGTTCCGACGCAGACTCCGGCGCGCATGGATGCGAGCATTGCGGGAGTCAGCTTTGCCTCCGCGAGCGCTTCGTCAACAGCCATGCGGGCGAGCATGTTGTTGCGGTTCGGTCCGGTCGTTTCGAGTTCATAGAGTTCAAAGACCGGATCGGTGAGCGTGGTTCCGCATCGCGGAGAGGGCGGCAGAGGCATTCTCCGTTTTTGCGGATCAAAAAGGATTTCCAGCGTTTCGGCGCATCCGGTTCCGGCGCCTGAAACGGCTCCGCATCCGGAGATCAGCGGGTGTACGAGGTCAATTTTTTTCATACTGACTCCATATATTTTCAAAAAGGTAACATTCAAACGGGTGTTCCTGCGCCATCTGTTCAAGCATGGCTGTGTAGCGGCGCAGAGGTGCGGTAAAGTCGCGGGAGCGTCCGGGTTGCGGAAGAATAGGCGGCATGAAGCAGACGCGCACGGAACGGTGTCCGTTTTCGCGGTATGCAAAGACCGGGACGACCGGAGTGTTGGCGCGGGCGGCTATCCGGAACGCAGCAACGGGGAACTTCGCTTCCGCCCCGAGGAACGGGACGCGGACAGCTTCATTTTCCAGACAGCGGTCGCCCATCATGCAGACGATCCCGCCGTCGACGAGCGCATCGTAGACATCCAGCAGACCGCCCATCGGGGATTCTGTGGAGATGAATCCGATCCGGTCCTCCAGATCGTTCACCGCCATGAATTTATTTACATTCAGATTCCGGTCCGGACGCGCCAGGATCCATGCTTTGCGTTTGTAGGGGCGCACGACGCGCATCATGCCCTGCCACTGTCCGAAGTGCGAACAGAGACAGATTGCGCCGCGGTTGTCCGCAACCAGTTTGCTGAACTCCTCCATTCCGGAGCAGTTGAGTTTGACTTTGTCCGCACGGATAGCGGCGGCTTCGAGCAGGCTCTGTCCCTGGCTTGTGAAGAGAGCCCAGGTGTGCAGGAGACGGCGCAGCGGTCCGTCTTCCGGAAAGCGGCGGGCGAGATACCAGGAGGCGCGCTCGCGTCCCTGTTTGTCAAACAGGACATAAAACAGACTGATGCACCAGATGAAACGGGCTGTGAAATTGACGCCGAGTGCGGCGAGCATCACGCGCAGAAGCGCAATGCCGAGTCCTCCGCCGCGGCTGTCGCTGAGATTTGCCGGTTCGTTCATGCAATCCTCCTTTTCTGCCAGAATGCGGCGGTGAAGTAGACAATACCTCCGGTCAGGACCGCAAACAGCGGAGCGAGAATCAGGCTGCCGAGCAGCCATTCCCAGATGCGGGAAAGACCTTCGGAAACGATTGTCCGCATGGTGAATTCCGTCAGGAAACAGCCGTGCCGCAGGAGATAGCCGGTTTCGATGCAGAGAAACGGGGTCAGCGGCGGCATGAAGAAATGCTGAATGTTGAACGCCATGATTTTGTTGAGATGCAGCCGCGCTGCCGCATAGAGAATGACTGCGCCGTGAAGCCCGAAGAGCGGTAGAACCGCAAGGAAGGTCCCGACTGCCGCGGCTGCAGCAAGCCCGCCCGGCGAGGCGTGTTCCTTCAGCAGATACGGAAGCAGCTTCGACGGCTTGAAGATGGAAAAATCCGTTTTCGGCGGTCTGACAAGTTTTCTGTGCGGCCAGGGGAGGAGCAGACGCAGGACGAGCATGGTGTGCACCAGGGAAATCCGCCAGTTGTCACGGAACGGATGAAAATGCGAGATGCGCTCTTCCGGCGGCGGATAGTGCGTGGTGATCGGGACATTGACAATCGTCAATCCCGCCCATGCGGCACGGGTGAGGATTTCCGTTTCAAAGTTGTAGTGGTTGGAAAAACAGCGGAGCTGCGCGGTGAGATGAACCGGATAGGCGCGGAAGCCGCTCTGACAGTCGTCCACACTCAAGCCGGTTTCGAGCTTCATCCAGAAATTCGAGAATTTGCGTCCGAATTTGCTGGAGTCCGGCACATTGGGAACCGTGAAATCCCGACAGCCGACAGCGAGTACGCCCGGGCGCTCTGCAAGAGGAAGAAAACGGCGCATATCCTCCGGGGCGTGCTGCCCGTCGCCGTCGATTGTGATCATGAAATCCGCTCCGCGTTTGTCAAGAATCTGCAGCGCGGTCCGGAGCGCGGCGCCCTTGCCGAGATTGTGTTCATGACGGATCACTTCCACATCTTCTTCCGCAAGGAGTTCGCGCAGATCGGCGTCGGTGGAACCGTCGTCGACGACCAGCACTTCGGAGAGAACCGCGCGAGCGCGGTGAACGACTTCCCGGATTGTGGAGGCATTGTTGTATACAGGGATTACACAGACACTGCGTGCGGTCCGTTTCGCCTCTTCGAACAGATCTTCCGGGCCGGGTGTTTCCGGCAGGTCGGTGTTTCCCCGCTGGAACACAACCGCATGGATCGTTTCTGCGTGCGGGAAGAAAACGAGAACCGCGGGGATTGTTTCATCGTCCGCAAGCAGAAGTTCGACTTCTTCCAGGAGTTTGTTCAGGTCGCCGGCCGTATCGAGATAATACGCCGGTCCGTGCGCTTCGAGCAGAATCGCGGCTTCGCACATGGCGGTGGTCGGGATGGTTCCGACAAACAGATGACCGCGTCCGAGTGTGCGTCCGAATTCCAGGTAATCATGATAATACGCGAGATTCTGTTCATGACTTCCTTCGCGTCCGCAGCTGAGAACGGCAAGATTTCCACCGCGTGGCTGTCCGGCGTCGTACATTGCGGCGGAGGCGGCGATCAGATGCACTTTTGCATGGGCGCTGCTGCGGCGGAAGCGTTCAAATCCTGCATCGGGAAAACCCGGAAGTGCGGAGAGGGCTTTTTGAAGTTCCGGAATGGAACCTGTGAGTGTGAGTTCCTGTTTGCGGAGCGAGAGAGAGTCTCCGCACAGCCGTGCGGCTCCGGCAAGATGAAGATTCCAGTGTCTCATTGAGCAACTCCTTCCAGCAGAACGGCTGCATTCAGTCCGCCGAATCCGGCGCTCAGCGAGAGCACGGCTCCGTCGCCGAAGCTGCGCACCTGATCAGAGACGAATCCTTCCGCTCCGTTTTCGGGTGTTTGAAGCGAGGTCTGCGGAGGAATTTTCCCTGTCTGCAGAACGCGGAGCGCCATGGCGGTCTGGACCATTCCGGCGGCGGCGAGGGAGTGCCCGACGGCTCCTTTGGTCGAGAAGAGCGGGACTGGTGTGCGGAAGATGGAATGGAGAGCGCGGAGTTCCATATTGTCATTGTAGACGGTTCCCGTCCCGTGTCCGGCAACCGCTCCGATTTTCTCCGGCGCAAGGTCTGCCTGTGCGAGAGCGCGGCGGATTGCAGCGGCCAGCTGGGAGCCGTCTTCAAGGGGGGCGGTGATGTGCCCGGCGTCGCAGGTCATTGCGTATCCGGAAACTTTGGCGAGAACGGGGAGTTTGTGCTGTTCCGCAAGTTCGGCGCGGGTCAGTACCAGGAGCCCGGCACCGTCGCCGAGCAGAAGCCCCGTGCGGTTTTTGTCGTATGGACGCGAACAGGGATCTGCGGTCATCGCCTTCAAGGTCAGGAAGCCGGATGCGACAAATTCGTTTACATAATCGACTGCATAAAGAACGGCAAAGTCGGTTTTCCGTGCGCGGAGCATTGCGGCTGCGCGGCAGATTTCCATATTCGCGGTTGCGCAGGCGGCGGAGAGCACGCGTGCGGAGGGAATGCCGAACCGACGTGACGCCTTTTCCATGAGGGAATCGGAGGTGCAGCGGTGTTCCGGATTGTCGAGCTGTTCAATTTCGCCGACGGTTGTTCCGACGAAGAGTTCTGTGCGTTCTCCGGAAAAGTCGCGGGAGGCGGGGGCGAAGCGGTCGAGCAGATATTCCGACGGAGCGTCGCACCCGTCGAGTTCCGGCGCGGTGGCGGCGGAACAGCCGGCAAGAGCGTCGGAATGGAAACGGGTGATCGTGGTAAATGCGTGACGCCCCTCAAGCATGGCGTTCCAAGTCGGGGCGATGCCGAAGCCGAATGCGGTGAAGAGCTCGCAGCGAACGAGGACGATTGTGTCCGGATGCAGATTCATCGGGCGAATTCCCCCGCCTGCCAGCGCTGTTTGAGATCCGCCCAGAAATCCGGATCCCAGAGTACAGGCTGCTGAGTGTTGAGATCCATGAAGAGCTGAACTGTGTATCCGGCTCCGGCGAGACGTCCGTCGGCTTTGCGGATTTCGTATTCCATGTTGACGCGCGCGCCGCCGCTCCAAAGCAGCGAAGCCGTGACGGAGAATTCTTCATCGAAGTTCAGCGGGAGCAGATATTCCGCGTGAAACTTCCGGATGGGTGCGATGAGTCCGGCTCTGCGCAGAACGGGATAAGTGAGACCGCAGATTTTGCCGAGTTCCTGCTGAGCCGCTTCAAAGAATGCGGGATACTGTCCGTGCCACGCGATGTTCGCAGGGTCCATTTCATGAAAATGCAGCCGTCGCCGGACGGTCGCGGTGATGGGGGCTGGAGCACCGGGAATGCGTTCAAAAAATTCAAAATGATCGTGCCTGTGTCTCACAGCGTCACCCCGCGGAAGAGAAGTTTGAGCGTTGCGATTTTCTTTCCGTCTCCGGTGATGGAGGCGGAAACATCAAGTCCGTTTTCCGCCGGGCGGCACTCCGCCTGAATGGCGAGTTCAATTTCGGGGAATGCCGGATTGGTGAATTTGATGCGGCGGATTTCCGCAAGTTCCGCATGCTGTCCGGAGAATTTGCGGAGTGCTTCGGTTACAATCAGCGCCTGGGCGACGCCCGGGAGAACGGTTTTTCCGGGGAAGTGTCCGGCGAACGGCGGAAAATCCGCGTGCGGGGTGAAACGGGCGCGGAAGGAGCCTGTCGTTTCGCCCGGCTCCACGGTCATATCTCTGCGCAGAATGGTCAATGTGTTCATCGTTTTGTATCCTGATAGCTGTACACCCGGAAAATCAGCCGGTATCCGGTCCGGAAATTGTCATAGACGATCCGGTCGGGGAACACGGGCTTTCCGTTCTTTATAATATACCGGAAATATCCGGATTGCCAATCGGAAGAAAAATTTCTTAGCATTTTTTTTATGAGACGCGGCGGATTTCCTGCATAAATACGCGTTTCCGTTTCCGGTGCGCTCAGAATCAGCGTCCCGTCGCGGAAAGTCCGTTCCGCTTTGACAGACGGATTGAGAAAAATGTTTGCAAAATCCTGAAGCAGAATATCCGCCGCCTCTTTGGGATTGCGCGGCCAGTGCGGATTCGGATAAAAATACCATTTTTCCGCCGCACCCGGGCGGCCGGAAAGCTCCATCCATTTGACGCCCGCCGGAGTTGCGGCCGCAACGGAGATCTGTGTCCCGTCGAATGCCGCCATGACGATCGACGCCATTTCGTACCAGCCGAAGTCAACGGTCATGCGCGACTGGACCATGAATTTTTCCGGCGTTTCCTCCGGCTGGAATGCGGAGGGAACCGGAGCGTATTCCGGATGTTCAAACGGAGAAGATTTGCATCCGGCAATGAACAGAATCAGAAAGAGTGAGAAAAGAATCCGTTTCATGATTCGCTCCGTCTGTGAAGCACGGGAAGCAGAAAAACGGCGCTTGCCCATGCAAAAAAGATTCCGGCAATCAGAGTGCATCCGGCATCGCTCAGCATCGGATGACGCGTGAAGGCGACCGTCAGTCCTCCCGCAAGCGTGGTCAGCGCGGAGAGCGTGACGGCGCGGAAAACCAGACGTTCGCGTCCGGTGCGCAGCGCATGAATGACGAATACGCCGTAATCAACCGCCAGTGCGCAGAGGATGATTCCCGCCGCCATGACGGGAATGTTGATTCCTTTCCCGACCGCGCCGAAAAGCCCGGCTGTGAAGAGAATCGACAGCACGACCGGAAGCAGAGCGGACGCCGCGGCGCGTGCAGAGCGGAAGTAACAGACAACCAAGAGAATCACTGCCGCAAATCCGGCGAAAGCCGAGGGCAGGATGCCGCGCATGATGTCCCGTGCCATGATCCTGGGGATGTGATTGCGCGAGATCAGTGTGACTCCGGGCGTGTTGAGAAGACGCGCTTCGTTTTCGGGCGATTCGCGGTAAAGCGCGGCGGCGTTCCATTCCCCCGAGCGCCCCTGAACCAGCAGACGGTCCGCCGCGGCGCGGAGCGGAGGCGGAACAAACTCGTCCGGAGGATTCTGAACGGAGGCGGCAAGCGCGTTCAGGAATTTATCAAAATACCCGTCCTGGAATCCGAGTTTTTTTCCGGCGGACCGTAATTCCGCACGGTACTGTTCCAGCGGAAATTTGCGCCACTCCGCAAGATGTTTCTGGCGGAGCTCTTCCGGCGGGAGAAGTTCCGCGACAGAGAAAATTTCCGGCTGTCCGGCGACGGCGGAAGCGTGACGGAGCGCTTCGTCACGCGTTTCCCCTCCGAACAGAGCCATTGCGGATTCCACGCCGGGAGTCTGGAAGAGTGCCGGAACTTTGCGCTCCAGCTCGTCGTAACTTGCGGGCGACATATCGTACTGGCGGACGTCCGCACGGATCTGCAGACGCGGCAAAAAGAGCATTGCAAGCAGTGTGGCGGAGGCGAAAATCACAATAATCATGCACGGATGCCGGCGGCTGTTCTCGAGCGGTCCGAGCGGAAACTCCGGTGCGGGACGGCGTCCGCGCAGAACCGGGGGAAGAAGAACCAGCATCAGAATCAGGCTCAGAAGCAGACTGGTTCCTGCAAAAAATCCGAGCTGGCGGATCGCCTCCATCGGGGAAAACAGAAAGAGTCCGAATGCCGCGCATGAGGTCGCCATGCTCAGCAGAAGCGGTGGAAGCAGACGGCAGAGATTGCGGAGCGGACCGCGCGTGTTCATGGCGGAGTAGATGTGTATGCCGTAATCCAGCGCGACTCCGATGATTACGCCGCCGATTCCGATGGCGAAAAGCTGGGGGCGCGGGAAGATGAGAACGGTCAGAGCCGCAGTCAGGAGAGCCGCGAGAAACGGCACCGCCGGAAGCAGCAGACTTCGCGGGTCGCCACGGTAGACGAAGATCACAAGCAACGGCAGCAGGATAACCGAAAAAAGTGTTACAAGCCCGATGTCGTTCTTCACAACCTGTTCATTTGCAATCGCGCGGCGGTGGGGGAGAATGAGTTCGCTTTTGATTTCCGGTGCAAATCCGGCTTCCGCCAAAGCGGGCTCAAGAACGGCGAGCAGACGCCGTCCCGACTCCGGATTGGAGACGGGGAGCGAAGTTTCGATGTTGATCAGCAGATGCCTGTGATCCTCCGTCATGAGAAACGGGGAATCCATTGCGGCGGAGAATCCGGAGATACTGCGGAAGCGGTTGAGCGCTCCGTAAACCGGAGAGAGCAGCCCCGCCGGGTCAAGCTGAATCATCGCGGCGCGTCCGGTGGAGGATGGCAGAAGAAGCTGTTTCATGGTCCGCTGTGCCAGTTCCGGTGCAGGCGGCAGGGCGGCGGGGGTGGTGTAGAGCGGAACATACGCGAAGAGCGCGGAAAGACTTTCCATCGGCGTTCCGCGGAAAAGTTCGCAATCGACGCGCAGAATTTCCGGTCTGCACTTCCGGAGACGTTCCGCGAGCGCACGGCATTTTTCCGCGAACTCAGGTGTGGAAAAGACGGCGGGAGAATCGGCGGAAAGCAGAATCATCGCTTTGTTGAACATGGCGGAATCTGCAATTTTGCGGTAGGCTCGTGCAGACTCGGAACCGTCGGGAAGCATCCGGGCAATGTCGTTTTCAAAATCCGCACGGAAAACCGCGAAGAGCGCTGCGGCGAGAGCCAAAACAAGCAGAGCTCCGACGGCGAGCGGCCGGCGGAGCAGAAAGAGAAGAATATGACGCAAAAACGAGTTCACTTCTGACGCGGCTGCCATTTCTTTTCCGGGATTTTTTCATTGATGCGGCTGTTCCGGAAACGGATACGCGTAATGTCTCCGGAGCTTTCCGTCATGACAATTTCCTCCATGCGGGAGAGATCTTCCGAGAAGTGGAACTGGATTCCCGCGAGAAAACCTGCGGCGCCCGGTTTCGGCTTCAGTTCGAGCGGATTTGCTTCACGGACCACATCGAAACGGTCGAGCATGGCGCGGGGATCGCCCGCAAGAAGCCGGCGGATGGATTCCGCGAGAATCCGGAGTGCGGGATTGCGCGATGTATCGACTGTAACCACCTTGTCTGTATCGGCGTCCCACTGGGTCAAACGGGAACCTTCGATGATACACGTATAAGGCAGGGGCTCGCGGACAATCCAGGCAAGGCGTCCGTTCTGCTCCATGCAGAGTTCTCCGGTCAGGCGGACGGGAAATGCGAATGCTTTGAGCTGTTTCTCCTGTTCGAAATCTGTCTGCAGAGTACGGATTGCACCCATGTTCCGTGCGATGCGGTCGAGTAGTTCCCCGCCGGAGGCGGCAAGCGCGAACAGAAGAACGGTCAAAACGGCAGCTGTGCAGTGTCGTAAATGCATAATTTAAGTTCTCCTTCAGCAACGGGTTCACCGCCGCATTCGATTTTGAAACCGACGCCGTGCCAGACATCAAGCTGGAACAGTTTTTCCACGGTGATTTTCAGAAGGTCGCCTTGCCGGACGGTCCGGAAGAAGCGAGTTTTGCTGACTTCTGTAAGCAGACCGGGAGAGGGCTTGCCGCCTTTGTCCACGCTGTCGCGGACGGCGGCCGCCTGGGCGCCGTATTCGGGAAGCGCGGAAGATTCGAGCGTGCCGTCGGGGGTGAGAAACGGGTTGTCGTCACGGATGACTGCTTCGTGAATGGAGATTTCGCCCTGAATGGAAATGATTCGGGAGATGAGCTCCATCGGTCCGGCGTGCGGAAGAAGTCCGGATGCGGAGCGCGGAAGTCCGGATGACTGAATCTGCGGTTCCATGATTATTCTCTCTTTCTGCCGCGCAGATCGTGGAAGCGCATCGGTTTGCGGGATTTCCCGAAAACGCGCTCTCGGACATGTTCGGCGGTTGTGACATGAAGCGGAATATGCATCCGGCAGGCGGTCTGGAGATGCTTTTCGAGCAGATTCAGATCGGCATTCGGATTCCGGAGTGCGACAAAGGCGTCGACGCGGTCGGAAAGGTTTTCGCCGGAAACTTCGATGTAGTAGTCGGCGACTTCCTGCGCGGTGTCGAGTGCTGAAAAAATCACCTGCGGATAGAGCGAAGTTCCTTTGCATTTCAGCAGGTGGGACTTGCGGCTGAGAATCGGTCCCAGACGCGGTGTGAAGCGTCCGCAGGAACAGCGTTCGCCGGTCATGAACGTGATGTCGCCGGTGCGGAAACGGATCAGCGGCATTCCGGTTGACTGAAGTTGGGTGAGCACGAGTTCTCCGGTCTCGCCGTAAGGCAGAACGCTTCCGTCGTCGCCGATGATTTCCGCAACGACAAGATCGGGCAGAAGGTGTCCGCCGTGCCGCGCCTCGCATTCGCAGAAGCTGGTGACGATTTCAGAGGAAGCGTAAGTGGAATGGACTTCAGCCCCCCAGAGCTCGCGGATCTGTCCGCCGAGTCCGGAAAGATTGAATTCCGGGTCGCGAACCGGTTCGCCGATGCAGATGAGCTTGCGCACCGATCCGGTCAGCCCGTGTTCCTTTGCCGCTGTGCCGAGATGACGCAGGAACGAAGGAACTCCGACAAGGACGGTCGGACGGAGCATTTCGAGAACCTGAAGATGACTTTCAAGTGTGGTGAGTCCGTTGCGGATGCAGGCGGCCCCAACGCTGCGGGCGCCGAGGTAGTAGGCCAGCCCGGCGATGAAACAGCGGTCGCTCGTGCAGGTCAGCAGGACCACGTCGGAGGCGTTGACTCCGGCCGCTGTAAAGCAGCGCTGTTCATTGTAGCGGAGACGCTGCAGATCACTCTGGGAATACATGATACGGTTCGGTTTTCCGGTTGTGCCGGAGGTGAAGACGATTTCACCGATATCCGTCATGGGAACACAGCGGAAAAGGTCGGTATCCGCGGAAAAATCATCTTTTCCGGTAAGCGGAAGCGCGGCGAGATCGCGAACGGTGAAACCGGAAAAATCCATGCCTTTCAGCCGTTCCCTGTAGAAAGGGGATTTGTCGCGGCAGTAAACAAGCTGTTTGCGCAGAAGATCGTTCTGCTGAGCTTCGATTTCCGCCGGGGTGAGCGTTTCGCAGGCGGGGGAGTAGGGAAAAAGTTCAGAATTCATGATTGTCCAGCCTGTTGTCCAGTTCGGCGGCTGCGGCTTCGAGCTGCTTGCGGACCTGGTTTTTGAGCGTGTAAAGGGCGGTGTCCCGGACAGTTTCCGCGTCGATTGCGGGGAGCTGTTTCATCAGAATGGTTCCCCGGTGCATCCGGAACTTGCGGTCGGGAATGTTTTCGTTCCCGGCGATTGCAACCGGGACGATCGGGACTCCCAGATCCTTTGCGATGCGGAAGAAGGTTCCGTGAAACTGGTTGATCTCCCGGCTGCCCGACCGGGTCCCTTCGGGATAGACGAAAATAGAGGTTTTTTCTTCCACGAGGAGCTTGCGGCAGAATTCCAGTGACTCTTCGTATGAGGAATCGGCAACGGAGAAATACCCGCCGACTTTCGCGCACCAGCCGAGAAGGGGCAGACGCATGGGCCAGCCTTTCATCGCCTGCGCGGCGGGATGAACCGTGCGGATCTGCGAAACCAGGAAGGCGTCGGAGGCGGAGCGGTGGTTGCAGATGCAGACCGCTCCCTCCGGAATAGTTTTTTCCGTTCCGGAATCAACGACAACGACGCGGACCCACGGGCGGATTGCCGCCCGGACCACGAGATGCCCGAGTCCGAGAATCAGCCGCCGCATAATCCGCCGGATTGCGAGCGGACGGAAGCCGCAGCAGATTCCGCTGATGAGCAGAGCCGCAAGTGCAGCCGCAACATACGGAATCGCAAGCAGAAGAATCTGCGCATAGATGATGACGCTGAGCATCCGCCGTCCCCGTTCCGGTTATTTCGCTTTTTCGTTTTCGAGCTTGACAAAGAACTCGTAGATGTCGTTGAGCGTGCGGACTTTTTTGATCTCTTCGTTTCCGCGGAGCTGAACGCCGAATTTGCGCTGAAGGCTGATCATGACGTCAACCATGTCGAGACTGTCAAGTCCGAGTCCTTTGAACAGTTCCTGATCCGGCGTGAGTTCCTCTTCCGGAATTTCGAGCTCTTCAAATGCGGAGTTGACGGCTTTTACGATTTCTTCTCTGGTCATTTTATTGTTCCTTTTCTTAAGGTTTAAGGAACCTCTATCAATAGTT
>DHMO01000069.1:0-54621 GCA_002405835.1 Lentisphaeria bacterium UBA4640
CCCGGCTGCCGGAAACTGGAGATCCGCCCGGACCTCGCCGGACTGGATTATGTACGCGGGACATTCCCGACTCCGCATGGAGTTGTCCGCATCGAAGCGGAGAAGGACCGTCTTGACATTTCCGCCCCTGCGGGCGTTGAAGTCGTGAAATAAAGAACTCTCCGGGGGCTGTTGACGCCTCCGGAGAGTTGAGATCCACAGAAAAAAGCCGGAATAGTGTCTTTCCCGGTTTTCCAAACAAAACAGCGCCCTCCGGGAAACCGGAGGGCGCTGTCATATAAAATTCAGCGATTGAATCAGCCGCGGATGAGCTTGAGAAGCTCGTCGCGTTTGGCTTCCATGGTCGCTTTGTCCTTGGCCTCGACGATCAGGCGGAGCAGGGGTTCCGTGTTGGAGGAACGGACGTTGAACCACCAGTCGGAGTATTCCACGGAGATTCCGTCGAGCTCGAACATGTGTCCGTCGGAATATTTCTTGCGGATCGCATCAAGAATCGGCTTGGTGTCGGCGACTTTGGAGTTGATTTCACCGCTCGCGAAATATTTTTTCAGCGGCTTGACCAGCTCGCTGACCTTTTTTCCGCTCTTGCAGACGAGGTTTGCAAGTTTGAGGAGCGCGAGACCCTGGGACTCCGCAACGTAGTTTTCCGCGAAGTAGTAGTGTCCGGAGAGCTCACCGGCGAAGACTGCGTTGTTTTCGCGCATCTGCTGCTTGATGAAGGCGTGTCCGACGCGGGACATGAGCGGGCGTCCGCCGTGTTCCTTGATGCATTCGCGGACCGACCAGCTGCTGCGGAGGTCGTAGAGAATAGTGGCGGTTCCCGTGCCTTTTTCGCTGAGAATGTCCTGAGCGATCAGCGCGGTGAAAAGGTCCATCGGGATGATGTTTCCTTCGTCGTCGACGAATCCGCAACGGTCGGCGTCGCCGTCGAATGCTGCTCCGAATTCGGCTCCGGTCTCTTTGACTTTGGCGCGGATGTCGTCGAGCGTTTCAGTGTGAAGCGGGTTCGCTTCATGGTTCGGGAAGTTGCCGTCGAGTTCCTCGTACATCGGGATGATGTCGAAGAGGTCTTTGATTCCGGCGATTTCATAGGAGCCCATGGCGTTGGCGTAGTCGACCACGATTTTGAGCTTGCGGTCCATGCGGGCGAAGCCGCGGAGGAACTTGCCGTATTCATCGGCGATATTGTAGTGCGAGAGCGTGCCGGGCTTTTCGGCGGCCTTGAAGTTGTTCGCTTCGACGAGCTTCTGGATGTCGGCGATGCCGGTTGCTCCGCTGATGGGAACATCGTCTTTGCGGCAGAGCTTGAAGCCGTTCCACTCCTTGGTGTTGTGGGAAGCGGTGATCATGATGCTGCCGTCGGCCTTGAGGAAGCCGTTGGCGTGATAGGTCATGGGAGTCGAGCAGAGACCGAGGTCAATGACGTCGCATCCCTGTTCCATGATTCCCTTGGAAAGGGCCTTGAAGAGGGGTTCGGAGTGCGGGCGCATATCGCGTCCGATGACGATTTTTTTCGCTCCGAGAAATTCCACGAACGCTCTGCCGATTTTTTCGGCGATTTCTTCGTTCAGCTGTTCGGGATAGATCCCGCGGATGTCATACGCTTTGAAAATTCCAGACATAGTCCAGGCTCCTTTCGGTTTTGCGGTACAATAGCACAGTTTTATGAATTTTCAACTCCGCTTCCAGACGGGGTCGAGAACTTCATGGAAGACGGCGCGGCAGTTTTCCGGCGTGACGCTCCGGGGCGCACCCGTGAGCTTGACGGGATTCAGAAGCGCATCTTCCGCAAGTTTGTCGATCATTTCCGCTCCCGTCTGCGCCAGCCGTCCCGGGTCGGTTTCGCCGCCGCAGGAACGGAGGAATGCGCAGTACGAATCAATCACCTCTTCCGGTGTATTGCCGTGGAAGAACGGCGCAAGACGCATTGTGCGTTCGCGCACTTCGGGTTCCGCAAGATAGAAGCGCCAGAAGTGCGGGAGCAGAGCGGCGACGGCGTCGCCGTGCGACGCTTTGCCGCAGAACGAGTAGCTCAGCAGATGCGGCAGGGAGGTCGGGGAGGTGCGGATCGCCATGCCCGCGAGAGTCGCCGCGGCGGAAAGATGTGTTCTCGCCTCGGTGTCTCCGGGGCTGCGGAGTGCGGCGGGGAGGGCGCGGACGATCAGCCGGATCGCCTCCGGAGCCCATGGTTCCGCTTCGGGATGTGCGGCCATCGCCTTGAAATTCAGAAAACTTTCAATGGAGTGAACAAGTGCATCGAAGCCCGTTTCACGCGTGAGTTTTTCCGGTGCGGTCAGAGTCAGCTCCGGAATGACGGCTGCTGCTTCCGGGATGATGACCGGATCCATCAGCAGTTTCTTTACGCCCGTCCGCGCATCAATGATGTTGGAGTAGGGGGTGACTTCCGATCCGGTTCCCGCCGTCGTAGGCATTGCGCAGATCCGCTGGAACTTGCGCTCCGGGAAACGGGTCGAGGCAACATTCACGCCGAACAGATCGTCGATATCGAGTCCGGTCTGCCATGAAAGATATGCGGCTTTCGCGGCGTCCATGACGCTGCCTCCGCCGACGGCAAGCACGGCGTCGGGCTGTTCGCGCTCCATGGTGCGGACGATTGCGCGGACGCATTCGGTGTCGGGTTCGGGCGGGACGTTTTCATGACGCGGCATGTTCAGTCCGGGTTTCCGGAAAACGGGGGAGCTGAGAATCATCCGCAGCGGAATGCGCGCCGATGCTCCGCCCATGACCAGAAGAATCGTTTCCCGGTCCGTAAGGAAAAGCTCTTCGCCGAGCTGCGCCAGAGCGTCGGGACCGAACAGAATGATATTGTCGGAATATGTTTCCATCAGCGCTTCCGCGCCGAATACGGAAGGATGAATTTCCTGCTCCATAACTCTCTCCTTGCTTATTTCGATTCGAGGAATCCGCGGATGAAGGCGGACATCTCCTCTTTTTCCGTGCATGATTTGTGAAGAACCGGACGGTTCTTGAGTCCCGCGAGCGGAGCCGGAACCGGAGTGCCGGTGACTTCCGAAAGTTTTGCAACCTGGTCGAACCCGCTTTCCGGAATCTGTCCATCGTAAACGGCGGGCAGAACTGCCGCGGCAAACTTGTATGGCGAGGCTGTCGAGGCAATCACGCACGGCGCGGTGTCCCCGGTCTCCTTGCGGTACTGCTCATAGACATTGACTGCAACGCCCGTGTGGGTGTCGCAGAGGTAATGGTGTTCGCGGAAGAGCTTGCCGATCGTCGCCGCCGTTGCTGCATCGTCGCAGAATCCGCCGTAGAATTCGCTCTGGAGTTTCGCAAGCACTTCCGGAGAGACCGTGTAGCGTCCGTCCGTCTTGAGCTGCTTCATCAGATTCGCGACTTCCGCCGCGTCTCCGCAGAGGTGATACAGCAGACGTTCCAGGTTCGAGGAGATGAGAATATCCATCGACGGGCTTGTCGTGGTGTAGAACGGGCGGTTGCGGTCGTAGGTTCCCGTGCGGATGAAATCCGTGAGAATGTTGTTGCGGTTGGAAGCGCAGATGAATTTTGCAACCGGAATTCCCATCTGTTTTGCGTAGTAGGCGGCGAGAATGTTGCCGAAGTTTCCGGTCGGGACAACGACGTTGAACGCTTCTCCCTTTTTGATTCTTCCGTTTTTGAGCAGGTCGCAGTATGCGGAAACATAGTAGACGATCTGCGGGACGAGACGCCCGAAATTGATGGAGTTCGCGGAGGAGAATTCCATGTTGCGCGCTTCCAGGAATTCGCGCATGGAGGCGTCGGCGAAGATCGCCTTGACTCCCGTCTGCGCGTCGTCGAAGTTGCCCTTGATGGCGCAGACGGCGACGTTGTTTCCGGTCTGTGTGGTCATCTGGAGCTTCTGCATCGGGCTGACGCCGTCTTCGGGATAGAAGACGATGATGCGGGTGTTCTCAACGTCCGCGAAGCCGTCGAGCGCCGCTTTGCCGGTGTCGCCGGAGGTGGCAACGAGAATGACCATGGTGCGTCCCGGTGCGGTTTTCGCCGCGGCGGTCGTGAGCAGATAGGGCAGGAGCTGAAGCGCCATGTCCTTGAATGCGCAAGTTGGACCGTGCCAGAGTTCGAGGAGGTTCACGCCAGGGACAACTTCCTTCAGCGGCGCGGGCTCATCGTTGTCGAATGTTCCGGTGTATGCTCCGTCGACGCAGCGGCGGAGTTCCGCATCGGTGTAGTCGGTGAGGAAGCGGGAGAGAACGGCGACGGCGCGTTCCTTGTAGCTCATTCCGACCATGCTGTCGATGAATTCGGGTGTGAGCTGCGGGAAGGATTCGGGGACGAAGAGTCCGCCGTCTTCTGCGATGCCCTGCGTAATGGCGCGTGCGGATTCGATATTTTTCCGGCTGCGAGTGCTAGTGTAAAACATGATGAATTTCCCTTATTTCTCTTTTCCGAACTGCGTGTCGTGCAGTTTTTTGTAACGTCCGCCGAGCGCGAGAAGCTCCTCGTGCGAACCGGCTTCAACGATATGTCCCTTGTCGAGAACGATGATCATATCCGCATTCTGAATTGTGCTCAGACGGTGCGCGATTGCGAAGACCGTGCGGTTTGTCATGACGTTGTTCAGGGCGTCCTGAACGAGCTTTTCCGTGACGGTGTCAAGCGCGCTTGTCGCTTCGTCGAGAATCAGAATCGGCGGATTCTTGAGGATTGCGCGGGCGATGCTGATGCGCTGTTTTTCGCCTCCGCTCAGGCGGAATCCCTTTTCCCCGGCGATGGTGTCGTACCCCTCCGGGTGGCGCCCGTCGACGATGAAGCCGTGCGCGTTCGCCTGCTTTGCAGCTTCGATGATCTGTTCACGCGTTGCGCCCGGCATGCCGTAAGCAATGTTGTCGGCGATGGTGTCGTTGAACAGAACGGCGTCCTGTGTGACGATGCCGATCATGGAGCGGAGGTCGGAGACGCTGATGTCGCGCACCTCTTTGCCGTCGATGGTGATGGAGCCGGAATCGCAGTCGTAGAACCGCGCGATGAGGTTTGCAATGGTGGTTTTGCCGGATCCCGTTTCACCGACGACGGCGACGATGTGTCCCTTCGGGATGTCGAAGGAGATTCCGTCGAGAATCTTGCGGGAGTCATAGCCGAACACAACGTCGCGGAATGCGATTTTATCATTGAACTCCTTGAACGGCAGCGGGTTCGCCGGTTCTGGAAGTTCGGTGTGCGTGTCGATCATCTGGAAGTAGCGGTCCGCCGCCGCCATGCTCCGCTGAATGTAGGTGACGATCTTCGCGAGGTCCTTGATCGGACGGTATGCAATGACGCACGGCGCGAGCAACTGGGCGAGTTCCGCAAGTGAAATCTCCTGGCTGTAGCTGTAGATGAGAAACGCCAGAGTCGATGCGACTGCGACGACTTCCATGAGCGGCGACATCAGCAGCTGTGCGCGGATTGCGCGGACCACGGTTTTGAAGTAGTGGCGGTTTGCATTTTCGAAGCGTTCCACCTCCCGTTCCTCCGCATGATACGCCTTGACGACCATGATTCCGGAGAACACTTCGTGCATTCTTGTGACGACGTCGGCGATCTGCTTGAAGGATTTCTGGTAAACCTTGCGGATTTTGCGTCCGAGAATCGCGACCGGCAGAATGCAGAGCGGCATTCCGATGAACAGAATGAGCACCAGCGACCAGCGTCCGGACTGCACGCTTGCGTAGACGATTGCGGCCGCGCAGGCGAGAATTTCGATCGGGCAGCGGGTGGCATCCGCAATGACGTTCGCCACGCTCGATTCAATTGCCGAGGTGTCGTTTGTCGCGCGGCTGATGAGCTGTCCGACATCCGTCTTTCCGTAGAAGCGGATCGACTGGTTGATGAGTTTCGCGAAAATCTCCGAGCGCAGATCCGCCACGACGCGCGTGCCGACCCAGCGGGTGCAGTAGTGGTTGATGTACGTCGCCAGATTTTTGAGCGCCCAGAGCAGGATGAAGCCGAGACAGAACACCGAGAAGAACTGCCACGTGATTTTGCCCGTTTCCGTTTCCGCCGGGAAGGTGAGCAGGGCGGTGTCCGAGGCGGTCTTCACCAGCCGGACGTCGCCTTTGTCGTAGCGCAGCTGAAGCGAGGAGAGTCCGAGGGTGCGGAGGGTTTTGTTCGCCTTCTCAATCTCTTTTTTGATCTTGGAGGTCTCTTCCTTCCGGGGCTTGTCGATGAGCTTGCGGACGGCTTCGAGTTTCTGTTCTTCGCTTCCGGCGGTCTGGACGGCGGAGACGATTTGCGCCGCCGTCAGCTTCTCCTCCGCCTGTGTCGCGCGGCTGGTGAAGTCGACGCCGGACATCAGGCTCGGGATGAGCATCAGGCTCCCGAACAGGGAGCCGCCGACGATGAAGCCGGCGATGATGCCCACCGTCATGCGCCCCCAGTAGGGCTTGACGTACCGGAGCAGACGCCAGTAGGTCTGCCGTTTGGCTTCCTGTGTGTTATCCATTATTTGAGTGCGGCTTCAATGGTTGCAACCACGTATTCGCGCATCGCGGTTGTGGATTCCGGATAGATCGGAAGCGCGAGAATTTCACCGGCGACCGCTTCGCTGACCGGGAGGTCGCCCTTGCGGTATCCCAGCGGAGCGAAGCATTCCTGCATGTGAAGCGGGACGGGGTAGTAGATGTCGCAGCCGACTTTTGCCGCCTGGAGAGCCGTCTTGACCGCGTCGCGCCTGCCGCCTTTGACGAGAATCGAGAACTGGTTGTAGATGTGGCGTGTGGAGTAGGGCGCTTCGGAGGGGAGAACCACCTGGTTGCCGATTGCGCTTGCCGCGAAGAGCTTGCGGTATTCATCGGCGTTTTTCTGACGCGCCGCGGACCAGTCGTCGAGGTGTTTGAGCTTGAGGGAGAGCACTGCCGCCTGGAGCGCATCAAGACGGAAGTTTCCGCCGATGTAGTGGTGGTAGTACTTCGGGTTCATGCCGTGATTGCGGAAGATTTTGAGCTTCTCGGTGCGTTCCGCTGAGTTGGTGACGACCATGCCGCCGTCGCCGAATCCGCCGAGGTTCTTGCTCGGGAAGAAGGAGAAGCAGCCGTAGTCGCCCATGGAGCCCGCGCGGTGTCCCTTGTATTCGGAACCGATCGCCTGCGCGGCGTCTTCGATGACGATGAGGTTGTGTTTCTTTGCAATTTCCAGAATCGGGTCCATCTCCGCCATCTGTCCGAACAGATGAACCGGGATGATCGCCTTCGTGCGCGGGTTGATTTTTTCTTCGATTTTCGAAGCGTCGATGTTGAAAGTGACCGGGTCGATATCGACGAAGACGGGAGTTGCGCCGACGCGGGCGATTGCTCCGGCCGTTGCAAAGAAGGTGAACGGAGTCGTGATGACTTCATCGCCGATGCCGATTCCTTCGACCATGAGGGAGATCAGCAGGGCGTCGGAGCCGGAGGAGACGCCGCACGCTCCGGCGGCGTTGCTGTATGCGGCAACTTCAGACTCGAAGTTTGCAACTTTTGCGCCGAGAATGAACATCTGGGAATCGCAGAGCTCTTCCATCTCTTTCATGATTTCCTGTTTCATGGCGGCAAACTGTCCTTTCAGATCGAGAAGAGGGACCTGCATGATAATATTCCTTTCAGTAAAGTTTTAATTCTGCTTTTTCAGTCTTTTAAAAGATAATATACACCATGAAAGCGTTTTTTCATGGTGCATTGCAGAATTATTATGTTTTTTATTTCATCAGAGCTTGCTGCTGAGGAACTTCCCGTTTCGGGAAGTCTTCTGGAGTCAGGCGGATTCCGAACTCGAAGCGGTTCCTGTTGAACTTGAGCGAACCCATCGGAACGAACGCTCCTTTCGCATCTTTCTTGAAGATGGTTGCGAGGTTCTGTCCGTTGCGGAGCGCGCGCGGACAGCTGGTCATGTCGTTGAGCATCTTTGCGGCGCGGGCTTCATCGGCCTTCGGGACAACGAACGCAATGCCGTTGTCAAAAACTTTGACGCAGGTGTTGTCTGCACCAGGCGCCTGCGCTTCAATAAGATAGATGTCGTTTCCGGCTTTGCGGATTCTGTCGCCCGTCAGAGCGGCGCGGAGCTGCTTCGCCGTTCCGGGGAGGATTCCGGCAAAGAGTTTGAACGCTCCCGTATTTCCGTTATAGGAGAACACCATTTTGCCTGTCAGATGCCGGGCGCAGACGGCTGAGAAGTCGGATTCGCTGCCTGCGCTCAGAGTGGAAAGCGCGGTCTGTTTCAGCTTTTCGTCGACCGGGAGGTCGAGGAGCACAAGGACTGTTGCATCGGGCAGGACGGGGAATCCGGCGAAGGCGGTTTCGCTTCTTTTTCCGCCGAACTGTTTTGCAAGGTCGGATCCCGGCTTGACCGCCACGGAGGAGGAGATGTCAAGTGTGCCGGCGTCGGGGAAGTTTACGTTGAAAAGAACCTCTCCGAACTGCCGCAGGGCGTTGTTGTACTCTTTAGCGAGCTGTTCGGCATCAAGAGAGGGATTCTTTGTGATTGCATCGGCGATTGCCACGTTGGAACTTGCTTTGACGAGCGGATGCTGCAGGATTGAGTCCGCATCAATTCTCAGCTGAAACGGAGTAAGCCCGCGGTATTCCGGGAAGAGATTTGCCGCCTGCTTCTCAAGCATTCTGTTGTAGAGCGGATTCGGCTGATAGAGTACCGCGCGTCCATCCGGAAGCTTCAGCATGGAAAGCGATTTGTTCTGCATGCCGACGTTCGGGCGGAGCGAAACCGCCGCGGCATAGAAGAAGTCTTCCATATCGAACGGTTCGTCATCCGTCGGATCCTTTGCTCCGGCGAAGACTGCAACGGTGATTGGACGGGAAATATCGACTGCGGCGAACTGCGGGTTCATCGCGATTGCGGCGGAGCCCATCATGACGGTTCCGGCAATATCGGGAGCTACTTTCGCTGCAAACGTGGATGCGGAGTTGATGAATCCCGTGAGCGATGAGATGTTCAGGCGCAGGACTTCGCGGGGCTGTCCGGCGGAAACGGAGAACATCAGCATGATCGCGAACACGGCAAAGAGGCTTTTGAGAATCTGTTTTTTCATGGCTGTTCCTTTCTTTTACCATAGCAGCTGTTTTCAGAAAACGATAGTTCAGTTTTCGGAAAAATCAATTGCGGAAAATGGATTTTCCGGTAATTTTTTCACCGTCCGTAAACTCTGCGGAGCATGGCGAGAATCTTCGGCGTGTCTTTGCTCCAGAAGTAAATGGTGCGGATGGCGAAGTAGCGTCCCTCGTAGTTCCGGAATCCTGCGGTGGCGTTGGTTCCCTGCTGGAAGATGAGTTCGGGAGTGGTTCTTGCGAGCTTTTCGAATCCGGCCAGCTGCTCTTTTGTCTCGAAACTGATGGTTGCCTTGCGGAGTTTTCCGCGGGCGCAGAGGATGTTGAGATAGGGTTCGGGATTGAGCTGCATCTGCAGTTCGGGCGTGTTGATCGCCGTTTCGTTCGTGATCTGAATGATCTCCTGGACGCGGTTGTAGCAGGTGTCGTCGTCGGGCAGATCGGGGAAGAGATCGGGTGCGCAGGCGGTGAGCCCGGCGAGCAGGGGAATGGAAAGAGAAAGAATTGTACGTTTGCAGACAGTCATATTTGGTACCTCCGGTTTTTTGAAATATTGCATGAAATCCGGAAAAATCAAGAACAGTTTTCTTCAGTCTTAAAAAATCTTGAATATTTATTGAAAAGAAGTTTGCGTTCTTCCCGAATTGTGATATAGTATAAAATGTTTTTACGGGCCCTTAGCTCAGTCGGTTAGAGCAGGTGACTCATAATCACCGGGTCGCTGGTTCGAACCCGGCAGGGCCCACCAATTTCCTTTTGAACACTCGCAGGTCGTGATGAAATACCGTTTTGTTTGCCTGATTCCTCTGATGTTCCTTGCCGGATGCGCGGGGCTTCCGGACGGAGAGCCGCCGCAGAATCCCGCGGGCCGTTCGAGTGTTCCGCAGGGATGCACGCGCGAAATGGCGGAGTCGTCGTTCGCCGCTTCGCTGACCCAGTTTGCTGTCCGGAAGGGCATTTCCCCGGTGCGTTATTATCCCATGCCGGATGTTCCGCAGAGCCTGCTGCGTCTTCTTGATCCTGAACTGTTCCAGCGGGCGGAAGCGAATTCGTATGAATATCTTCTGATTTCCGTTTCGCGCGGTTCCTCCTGGACTCTTTCCCTGAAGCGGAAATCCTCCGCTGATTTTCTCTGGACCCGCACGATACAGATTCAGTGAATCACCGGTTCCGCCACGGACGCTTCCAGCGGTGCAGTTCACGGAATACGGACGGTGTCTGTCCTGTCTGAATCTGAAAGAAGCGGCAGAAATAGAAACTGTCCTGAAAATCCAGCTTTTCCGCGATCTCCTGAATCTGAAGATCGGTGGAGCAGAGCAGTCCTTTTGCCTTGGTGATGAGCAGATTGTTTCGGTATTGCTTCGGCGGGCAGCCGAACTGTTTGCGGAATTCCTGGAAGAAGAGAGCGCGGGACATTCCGCATCTCCGCGCGAGCTCCGCCGTATTCAGCTTTGAGTCGAACTTCGTGAGAAGCGGAAGCGCGTTGTTCAGCGGAGATTCCATTTTCTGCAAGCCGGATTCAATGCAGTTGAACGCCCGGCAGAGAATGACGCGGAGCAGCAGTTCCGTGAGCTTTTCCCAGTTCTGCGGCTGCTGAAGCGCAAGGAGGTACGCCTCCTGAACCTCAAGCCGGATCCGGCAGAACGCCTGTTTTTCAAAGTGCGCCAGCCGCACTCCGGGAACTTTGGTGTTGTACGGGGTCCGCTGGTACTCCCTCAGAATGCTTTCGGGCAGATGAAACCAGTAGAAATTCCATTCGGGCTCCCCGGCAAAAAGGTGCTGCGGAAGCGGATCGTACAGGACGAGATCTCCGGCAGTCAGCTTTTGATGAGCGTCTTCGAAAAAGATTTCGCCGGTTCCGCTGACCGTGAGGAGGACGCCCGGACGGTCGATGAAATCTTTCCTCCAGGGGATCCGTTTCGCCTTCTGCCGTTCAAAGCTGGCTCCGATAATCAGGTTGTCCCTGAAGTCGGGAGATTGTGTGTTTTGGGTTTTCATGAAAGTTAATATACAGGATGAATGCGGCGCTGTCAATCGCCGCTTTGCGGAACAGTTCCATTTTTTGTACTGTTGTCCATTTGTTAAATACGGGAATCCATTGCCGTTTCTCCTCTTTTGTGCTATAATATTTTCAGGATTACGGAAAAATATTTCAGATGGGAGTACATTATGAACGAAGAAATTTTACGAAAAAAGATTCTCGGCTGCTGGCACGGGAAAAACATTGGCGGAACACTCGGGGGACCCTACGAGGGCTTCCCGGTCGTCAACCGCCTGACCTTCTATGACCCTGTGCCGGAAGGTTCGATCGCCAACGATGATCTGGAGCTCCAGGCGATGTACGCCGCGGCGCTGGATGAAATGGAACGGGTCGAAATCACCCGCGACGTTCTGGCGGACATCTGGCTCAGACACATGAATTTCCACGTCGACGAGTATGCCGTGGCAATGAAAAACCTCTCGCTCGGAATCCGGCCTCCGTGGTCCGGCGTCTACGACAATCATTTCACGGACGGCATGGGGGCGGCGATCCGCAGCGAGCTCTGGGCGTGTCTCGCGCCGGGCAATCCTCAGCTTGCGGCGGAATTCGCCCGCGAAGATTCCTGCATCGACCATGCCGGAGCCGGAGCGGATGCGGAGATTTTCTTCGCCGCTCTTGAGTCCGGTGCATTTGCCGGAAACGATCTGCATACCCTCATTGCAGAGGCTTTGAAGTTCCTGCCGGAAGATTCCTCGCTCGGCGAATCTATCCGCAGAACCTGCGAACTCTGGGAGAAACACCGCGACTGGAGAACCGTCCGGGATCTTCTGTTTGAACGCTATGCAACGGAGTTCCGGACTTCCGTTGAAATCAATATCCCGTTTACGGTTCTCGCGCTTCTTTCGGGCGGGGGAGACTTCGGGAAAACAATCTGCGATGCGGCGAACTGCGGAATGGACACGGACTGCACCGCCGCAACCGCCGGCGCAATTCTCGGAATTCTGAATCCGGACGGCATTCCCGCGGAGTGGCTCGCTCCGGTCGGACACAAACTCGTCGTCCGCGAAAGCGCAGTCCGCGGACTCCGTTTCCCGGAGACAATCGAGGCGTTCACGGAGCAGATTCTGAACTTGCGGAAACGCCTTGTCCCGTCGGTGAAAACATATGTCACACCGGAGCCGGACTGGACCGCGTTTCAGGTTCCCGCGGAGTATTCCATGAAGAAAAATCTGCATTGGTATCATGTGAATCTGCGCGAACAGAACTGGACGCCGGTCCGCCTGCCGATGATTTCCGGCTCTCTGGAGGTTCCGGAGGAGTTCCGCGGAAACGGCGGACAGATCGTGCTGCGCTACCGTTTTGAGCTTCCCGCCGACGGAGTCTATACCGTTCTGTTCAACACGCCGACTTCATGTCAGATTTATCTGGATCCGGAATCGGAGGATCTGCACGACGACCGCGATATGCTGTTCGGACGCCAGCGCCTGTTCCTGGAGCGCGAAGTCCGTCCGATGCGTTTCCGCTGTGCGGACCGTCCGCTGATCTTTAATCCGACTCCGGGCGGAGCTCCGCAGAACCAGGTGAAACGCTATCTGAAACTGCCGCGCGGAATGCATACGCTGATTATCGCCCTTGCTCCGCTTCCCGCGGAAGAGCGGATTTACTGGGGAATGGGCATTGCCGAAGGCAGCCGTTTCCTGACCGGAATTTTCCGCTGAAACAGCAAAGGAAAGACTGCACTATGAAAAAAATATTTCACAGCTCACATTTTAAGCATGAATTCCGCAGCTTTACGCTTATAGAGCTCCTCATAACGATTGCGATCATCGCGATCCTTGCGGGAATGCTCCTGCCGGGATTGAGTGCGGCGCGGATCGCGGCGGGGCGCACCTCGTGCTCCGGAAACATGAAACAGGTGTTTTCGGGAATTGCCATGTACAATCTTGACAACGATGATTACATGCCGTCGTTCGTCGGAACTTACGGCTACCACGGAATTTCCTGGCAGATCAGCGCTTACCTGAAGGTTTCCGGTCCCGGCATGGTGACGCGTCCTGTTTACATGGACGAGCAGTCGATTGACTTTGAAAAGCCGCGCGGCGTGTTTTTCTGTCCGGCGGTCTCTGAGAATCCCTCCGATTACAGTTCGTTTTCCGGAAGTCTGCCGTCGACCCAGCGCTATTCCTCCAATTACATGCCGACCGCGTGGATTTACACGCCGTCGGATCCGTCGTGGGGAAGTCTGCGCGGCGGCTGGACAAACCGTGATGCGTCGGGGAGCGGATTTTACGAACAGCATATCCGTGTCTCGCGGATCATGAACGGTTCGCTGATTATGGCGGAAGCCGGATGGAGCGGCGCAACCGGAGCCGGAAATGTCGCCTATGCCCTGCCGCGTCTTGCCGACGGACAGTATCCGGGCGATTCATTCTGGAATCAGGACGGCTGTAAAGGTTTCCGCTGGGTTCCGCTTCATGGACGGCAGGTGAACTGCATCGAAAAAAGCGGAGCCGTCTTTTCCGTTTCGCTCGGCTCCGGTCCCGTTACCGATTCTCAATTCAGACGTTTGAAATAACCAGAAAACAGGAGATTTTATGATGAAAAAGACAACGCTGATGCTCGCACTGGCCGCAATGACTTCGCTGAACCTTTTCGCCGCGGAACCGCAGATGATTCTGCCGTGTCCGGAAAATGCGCCGCTCAAGTGGAGGATGGAAGGTCCTGCAAAAGTGCTGAAGGACGGTTCCGTGGAACTCGTCAGCTCCGGTATGTCGGAGCGTCCCGGCGCGATCCGCTGGATGCCTCTCCGGAGCGGAGAAAAATATGTCTTCACCGCAGAGATGAAGGGGGAAAATATCGGGAAAAAGCAGCATGAATCCCACGGCGCTGTGCTTGGCGTCTTCATCGAAATCGACGGCAAGTGGCGGCAGCTGGGTGAGAAGATAGAGCTCTCCGGCTCATTCGACTGGCTCCCGGTTACCTGCAATGTCACAATTCCCGCGGAGTTCAAGGGAACTTCGGGCAACCTCATCATCGGGCTTTTCAACGTTGCAGGAAAACTGAATGTCCGGAATGTCCGCATGACGAAACTTGACTGACTGCTCATCCGGAGAGAAATATGAATTTGAGAAAACTGATTTTGGCGGTCTGCGCGCTGCTGTGGCTTCCGCTCTTTGGAGCACCGCGCGTTCTCTGGCCGCAGGAGCCTTCCGCAAACGTCCGCTGGCGTCTGGAAGGCGGCGCCGGAACCCGGGACGGATGCATGAAGTTTGAAAATGCAAAACCGGACGGCTACTCCTCCGCGACCCTCTGGTTTCCCGCCCGTCCGGGTGAACTTTACACGTTCCGTGCGAAGATAAAGGGGGAAAACATCGGGGAGAAACGGCATCCGATGCATGGTGTTGTGTTTTCCCTGTTCACGCAGGAGGGCGGCAAATGGAATCCGCTCGGAAAGCCGATCCCGCTGAAAGGATCGTTTGACTGGACGGAGGTCCGGTTCACTGCACGGATTCCGGATTATCTGCCGGACAATTCGGGAAATCTGATTGTCGGGCTGCATTACGTGTCCGGAACTCTTTGGGTGAAGGATATCTCCGTTGAAAAGGAGTTGGAGCTCAAGTGTGATGAGAAGATTCCGGAATATGTCCGCCGGATGCGTCAGATCGACCTCGGATTCCTTGCGCTCGGGCGTTACGGCTTTCACCCCTACCGTCTGCAGAAGAATCTGAACCGCTGGTACACGCTCCGTTCGAAGCTGCCGGATATGCCGGAAAAACAGCGAAACCGCGAACTGGATGCAATGGAACAGTTTCTCCTCGGGCTCTCGTCGCAGGTGCTGGGGACGATCCTTTCTCCGAATTACCTGCCCGACTGGGTTCCGGACCGTCTCAAGAAGAGCCGGGCTGAACTGGAAGCCCGTTACACCGACTGGCGCATCGGCGCGGAGGTCCTGACCAGGGCCGGACTCCCCTGTTCGGCGGAAGATGAGATCACCCGTATTGAAGCCGTGCGCAGACAGTTCCCCGATGATACTGCGGTGACCTTCTCCGACGTCGACCGCGCGGCGGAGCTTTACAAGAAGATCGCGGAAGAGCGTCTGCGTCTCGGTTCGGAACTGCTCTCCCTGCGCCGCGAACTCCGGGCGTGGGCGGCGGCAAAGACTCTGTCTCCCGGAAATGCGGAGCCGCCGCTCAAGGAGCTCTCATCGCGTCTCTCCCGCTGGGAGTCGGCGTACCGTTCCGGAAATTATCCGGAAGCCGCCGCGATGTCGCGGGAATGCGAGACCGTGATGCGGCTGTTCCGCGGGAAGAGTGCGGAATCGGGCGCGCTTCAGCCCGGTGCAAGCCTCCGCAGCTGCGGCGTTTTCGGTTTTTCGGGCAACTGGCACACTCTGCTGACCACGAATGCGCGCGACACCTCCATGTGGATTGATTCCGGCAGCGAATTCCGGCTTTATAAAAACAAAAACTTCAACTGGGAGGTTTCGTTCCGTCCGGAGGGATTCATTCCGGTTGACTTCAAACTTCAGGACGGCTCCTGGACCTATTCGAAACGGACGGTCCGTTTGAAAAATCTGCAGACCGGCAAATACGGATTCATGGACGTCTACTGGAGCTCGCTTGCTCCGGGACTCCTCTTCCGGACGGATGAAGGTTCGGTGAATATTTCGGATCTCACTCTCAAAAGTCCGGTCGCTCCATCCGCGTTTGCCGCCGTGGTCAACGGGAAAGTGAAACTTTTCCGTCCGGGCGAAACGCTTTCCGGAAAGGAGCTGACGGAAAACTGGATTCTCCTTCTCTGGGAAAACGGCGCGCCGAAAATTCCCGTTCTTGTGACATTCGGAAAGCATCCGGATTCGGTTGTCTGCGGAGAGACCGGACTTCTGGTCCGCAACCGCGGAGGGATCGGCTTTTTCGCCGCCGCGCCGCTGCATGGAGCTTCCGTGCAGCCCGTGGAGTACGGCAAAAACTGGAAAACCCTTCCGGAAAAGGAGCTTGCGCAGTGCCGTCGGATGGCCGCCGCGCTGAATTATTTCCCGCTGGATCTGGAAGAATTCTTTCAGATGCGGACGGGAAAAGTCCGCATTGTCAGCCGCATAGCAAAAGCGGTCCGCCTTCTTCCGGATGCGGCGCCGTATGTCCCGATGGTTCCCGCATACACTCTGGCAATGCCGGATCTGATGGATTTTCATCCGGACAAACCGCTTTCGGCTCCGCTGTGCACGACGAAATTCGGCTTCTTCCGGACGGTTTCCGGAACGTCCTTTTCCTTTGAACTGCCTCTTCCGGACATGCTGGATCGCGTGGTACTGAAGCCTTCGGGCGAGGAGAAGATGATTTCGGAGTTCAACCGTTTCATCCTGAACGAGAAGAGCCTGGAGTTCCGGACCTGCTCCGCGCTCGACTGGTACGCCGGGCTTTTCTCCGGAATCAACCTCATGACGCCGGAGGCGAAAAAGTTCCTGGATCTCCTGCCGCTCTCCGGTCAGCGCGACCGCGTGGACGATGCGGAGGAGGTCTACGGACGCTGTCATTCGTCGCCGTGGTTCCTCTCTCCGGATCTTCTGATTGACCCGTCGACGGGACGTTCCGGCTGGTGTGCCGGCTGGCGCGCATTCCGTCACGGCTTCCCGATGAAGGGCGATATGACCTGTTTCAACATGCAGCTGCTCCAGACGCCTTACGCCGAGGCGGTCTATCAGGGACGCTGGGATCGCGTGGAAGCTCACTGGGAGCGGATCCGGGAGTTTTTCTCCGGAGTCGAACTGTGCCAGATCTGGCAGGTTCCGGGAATGAACACCACCACAAGCGGTCTGATTATCGCGGGGGACATGTACGGCGACGGCTTCCGTTCCTTCTACCATATGTATCACATGGCGTCCGGAATGAAGGACCGGGCGCTTGCCGACCGCGCGCGCTACCTTGCCGCGCGGCAGAATGCAACGACCGCCGCGTTGATCAACCGGAACATTCCGCCGTTTGCCGCGCATCTCCACAATACCGGAGACTCCGCGCAGTCGGAGGGGCATCTCGGCTGGCTGATCGGCGTGGACAACCACGGACTCCGCGCCGGGAACTGGAGAAATTCGCGAAACCAGGCGCCGTTCCAGAACGCGGGATGTCTGACTTATGACAATCCGTTCTTCGAAACTCTTCTCTGCACGCTTCCGGCGGAAAGCCGGGAATGGATTCGCGATTTCCGCGCCGATGTCCCAACCTGGTCCGAACTTGAAACGATCCTCGCTTTTGAAAATGTGAACGGCATTGCCAATGCATGGAACACGCTGAAATTCCTCGCATTCACGACTTCGGACAGGGACTCCGTGCGGGAGATCATGGAAAAATTCCTGCGTGTTGATTTCCGCAGTCCCGTTCCTCCGCGCGGCGGACTGGAACCTCTGTGGAAGAAGATGGCCGCGCTCCTGCGCGGCAGCAACTACCCGCTGGGAATCAATGCCATGCCGCATGTGATTGCTCAAAACGACCCCGTCTGGCTTGGCGGCTGGGGACGCGCCCTTATCACCGGGGGAACGTATGACCGGGCAAAACGGATTGCGGAGATTTCGCTCTTCTGTCCGGAGCCGGAGACGATCCGTATCGTTTCGCGTGTCCGTCCCGTCCGGATGACGGTGAACGGAATGCCGGCGGAGATTGTCCGCGATTCTGCGGCGCATCAGCCGGTCTACAAGGTGAACGCCGGATCCGGAGCGGTCCGGATCCGGCTTGAGCTTCCTCCGTATGCGGAGGCGGACTGCGAATGGCCGGTTTTCGGTAAGCTTGTCCCGGCGCTGACGCTTCCCGCCGCTCCGGCTCCGGGAGAGTTCCGTCCGGAGGCTTTGAAACGGCGGGATTTCGCTCCCGGAAAGTGCACTCCGCTGCGGCTGGATGCGCTCTGCAATCAGCCGGGCAACGATCAGGAACCGGCGCAGCAGCCGGGCGACGTCTGGCGGATTCCGTCCGGTGAAGTGATGCTGCGCGGCGTTCCGTTTTATCTTGTGAAGCCCTCTGCAAAGAACGGATATTCGATGATCATGCTGAAAGGCAAGGCGCGTCCGCAGTATCCGGAGCGGGTTGTGATTCCGGTCAACCGGCAGTGCAAACGGATTTATTTCCTGCACGGACTCAGCTATCCGGAAGGCGGAAAGGCGCTGACCTACCGTCTTCATTTTGAAGACGGGCAGACCCGGGACATTGAAGTCTACGACCGCGTTCAGGTTTCCGCGTGGAAGGTTTCTCCGGATGCGGATATGCTGTACGATCAGCCGCAGGCTTTGGCGATCCCCGCATGGCCGGCCGGAAAGCCCGGGCAGTGGGGCAAGGGCGTCGGCGGATACATTTTCGCCTGGGAGAATGACGTCACTGCCAGCGGTGTGACGCTTGGCGTGATGGATCAGCGCGGTCTGGCAAGACTGAAATCCATTGAGGTGATTTCCGCCGGACGTTCGGTTCCGCTTCTGCTTGCGGTTACGCTGGAGGATTGACGCCGGAGACTTTTTTCTGTCAGAAAATAATTTTTCCGGATGAAAAATGGAAAACGGGGTGTATATTTCTTTATAGAATGCACCCCGGTCTTCCGGAAAATGGAGACAGAACCCGATGAACGATGTTTACAGTGAACGCCCGTTTTCGCGCGAAACCCGCGTTTCCGCGTGGTTCGCTTCCTCCAACGTTGTTGCGGGAAACCTGCCCCCCGGTCTGGTGCTCTGGCCGGCATTCGTGGAACGCGCAGTGCTGAAACCGGGCGAGGGATTCCGCCATAAAAACTATACCCGCTTCGCTGTTGAAATCCCTTTGGAGGGGTCCCTGATCTGTGAAGCCCGCGGAGAGACTGCCGAGGTTGTTCCCGGAGAAATCTTCCTGATTCATTACGGGGAAGACAGCGCGTTTCATTGCGCGCCGGGCGGGGACTGCCGCAAAATCAGCATCGGCTTTTCCGGTCCGCTTGTGCAGGGACTGGTGGCGGAACTGCACCTGGCGGAGTCGCTGGTCCTTTCCGTTCCCGATCTCGATTCCGTTCTGAAGCGTCTGATTGAAATCGAGCGCCGGCTGGCGTCCGGCGAACGGAATTTCATAGAGCTTTCCACGCTTGCGTTCCGTTTTCTCGCGGAACTTGCCGGGCTGGTCGACAACCGTTATCCGCCGCTTCTGAAGAAGTCTCTGGCGATCATGAAAGCGAATATTTCGCAGAATCTGACCATGACGGAGCTTGCGGAAAAACTGCACACTTCGCAGACGAATCTGGAGCATCTTTTCCGGGAGCATCTGGGAAGCACGCCGCGCAAATATTTTTCCGATCTGAAATTCGCCCGCGCAAAAGAACTGCTGCTCCGCACAAATCTTCCGGTTTTCCAGATCGCCCGCAACATCGGTTATGAGCACTCGATGCATTTTTGCCGCCGCTTCCGCGCCCTCAGCGGCGTTTCTCCTCTGGAGTTTCGAGGAAAAAGAAAATGATTTTTTGAAAAATGGTAATAAATGCCGCGAAAAGGCTGTTGCCATTTTCGCTTTTATGCAGTATAATTATAGCCGTGAGAGAAATTCAGAAAAACAGAAAGCAAAATGAAAGGCAGGCTGCACCATGAAAAATCATCCGTTCCAGAAAAGTATTTCATATCCCCGGCGCAAATCCGGAAGATTCACGCTTATAGAGCTCCTTGTGGTAATTGCGATCATCGCCATCCTTGCCGGCATGCTTCTGCCTGCGCTGAACAAGGCAAGAAGCCGGGCGCGGACGATCAGCTGCAAGAGCAATCTGAAGCAGCTCGGGGTGATCGACATGCTCTATTCCAATGACAATGCGGATTATATCTGTCCGACACGGATGCAGGAAAAACCGTCGAAAATCGACTGGTATCATCTGCTTCCGAATTACGGTCCGGCGCTCTTTCTGACCCGCTACCGGACGGGAACTTACAAGCCGGCGGCCGGGGAGACTGAGCCTTACTACGCCGCACCGCAATGTCCGGAGTTCGACCCCGGACGGACGGTGTACGGGACAGTCACTGTGAGCAATGTTCCCCTGAATTCCCCCGCGTATGGCGGTTACGGAGCCAACCGGTGCCGCGGATTTGTCGCCGGGACGGACTGGTCCCAGCCGGCGGTTCTGAGAACGCGTCTGAAGAGCCCGTCGCGCTTCTTCATGATGATCGACAACGGATATTTCTCCCTGCTGGCTCTTCCGGCAAGCTGGCTCGGCTCTCTGGCGTCGCTTTATTTCCCGCATGAAGGATACGCCAATATCGTCCACGGCGACGGTCATGTGTCCGATCTTTTCGGTCCGGTTTACAGCAATATCGACCGTCACAGGCTCCGCTCCAACCCCGATGACAGTGATCTGAACTGGTAATAGAAAGGATTTTCACCATGAAAATAAAAACGGCATTGCTTTTGTCTCTCTGTTCCGTGACGGGCTTTTCCGCTTTCGCAGCGGAAACTCCGGCGGTCGTTCCGGTTGATATCCGTCGCGCCGCCAATATGGGATTCCGCGATGAAATCGCCAACGACCGGCAGGGCGGATGGAGCGATCAGGGCGCGGAAAACGACCTGCGCATCATGCGTCCCGGAAAAATCGTTTGTGAACCGGCGGTCTTCTCCGTCGCCGATCCAGCGGCGAACAAGGGGCGCGCCGCAATCGTTGTCGGAGCAACTCCCGCCCGGCAGGATTACGCTTCTTCGATCCGCGTGGATATGAAAGGCGAGCGCATCCGGACTGTTTTCCTGCTTCATGCCGCGACCTGGCTGCAGAAAGGGCGGACGCTCGGCTATATCCGGGCGACCTTTACGGACGGCACGCAGGAGGAGGTCCCGGTTGTCGCCGGACGCGACGTCGGCGACTGGTGGAATCCGTTCCGCGTGGAAAACGGATTTGTCGCATGGAAAGGGCGCAATCAGAGGGCGAATGTCGGTCTGTACGCAAGCGCGTTTTCATTTTCCGGGAAACCGGTTGCGAATCTGCTGTTCCGGCGTTCGGGCGTGCATTCCCTGTGGATGATTGCCGCGGTCTCGTGGTCGGAGGAAAAGACCGGGATTACGGCGCGGGAACGGGAGCTGTCTTTTGAAGCGGGTGCGGATTGGCGCGAATATCAGTATGACCGTGAAGTGGTTGCGGGATCCGCTCTGGATTTTTCCTTTCTGCTCGATGCTCCGGCGGGAAAATACGGTCCGCTGAAAATAGAAAACGGACGTTTCGTCTTTGAAAACCGCCGGACTCCGCAGCGTTTTTACGGGGCGAACATCTGCTTCTCCGCATGTTTTCCCTCGCATGAACAGGCGGAGCATCTGGCCGACCGCTTCGCAAAAAACGGATACAATGTCATCCGCATGCACCATTTCGACGGCGGTCTGCTTCCCAAAGACCGCAAGGACAGTGTCACGCTGGATCCGGAGCAGCTGGACCGCTTTGAGTATTTCATTGCGGCGTTGAAGAAGCGCGGAATCTATCTGACGCTCGACCTGTTCACCTGCCGCACGCCCATGCCGGGCGAGTTTCCTGATGTGAAGAACGACCGCGATTACAAGATCGCCGCCATGCTGCTCCCGGAAGTCAATGCGAATCTGAAAGCCTTTTCGCGGAATCTTCTTCTGCACCGCAGCCCGTACACTGGATTTTCTCTTGCGGAAGAACCTGCTCTGCTCAACGTCAGTGTGGTGAATGAAAACACTCTTTTCCATATTATAAACAAAGGAACCGGCGATGCGGTCCGCAAGCGTTTCTCCGATGAATTCGCGCGGCGGCATCCGGACGGAATGAAAAAGGGAAAGCCGGATCCGGAACAGTACCGGAAATTCCTTGCGGGAGTTTATGCGGATTACTGGCGCGATATGGTCGCTTTCCTGCGCGGACTCGGCTTGAAAGTCCCGCTGACGGAACAGAATTTCATCTTTTCGCCCAATCTCGCCGTTGACCGCAGCCGCTACGATTATGTGGATGTTCATCTTTACTGGGATCATCCGATATTCCCGGAACGCGCCTGGAAACTGCCGATGCTGTTTCACGGAAAGAGCGCTATCGCCGAACGCCTGCGCTATCCGCTGGAGATTCTTCCGGTGCGGATATTCGGGAAACCGTTTACGGTTACCGAATTCGATTTCAGCGGACCCGGCGACTTCCGGATGCAGGGAACTCCGCTCATGGCGGCTTATGCGGCGCTTCAGGACTGGGATTCTCTGAACCGTTTCACCTACTCGCACTCCCTGAATACGATGTTCAACGTCGGCTTCGGCTGCTTCGATGCGGCGAATGACCCCGTCCGTCTGCTCGGCGACCGTCTGGCGGAGGCGTTCTTCCTCCGCGGGGACGTCAAGCCTGCGCCAGAGGCGGTTCCTGTGCTGGTGTCGTCCGAAAGCGCGCGCCGCTATACCCCCGGTTATCCGTCCGGCGCATACGAACTTGGACTTGTCTGCCGGACCGGAAGTGTGGTTCGCGAAAACGGCGGGTTCCGTCTTCCGGCGGAAAGCAAGGCGGTTTATGCTCTTGATCCGGCTGTGAAGGAGAGCTTTTACAAATCTCTGCCCGTGCTGAGAAACGGAAAGAATGAATTCACTTCGGTCGTGAGTTCCACGGGTGAGCTCTCCGCCGATTTCCGGGCGGATACCTTCCGTGCGGTCACGCCGCGGAGCGAAGCTCTGATGCTTCCTGCGGGAAAAGTTCTGAACGGAGATTTCCTTTCGGTCGCCAACCGGCGCGGTTACGCGGTCGCCGGGGCAATCGCGCTGGATGAAAAATCGCTTTCCGCATCCGGACGCATCCTGCTTCTTCATATCGCGAACATCCGCCGTTCCGGAATGCGTTTCCGCGGAGATTCTCTTCTGATGACGCAGTGGGGAACGGGGGCGCTGCTGGCTCAGAAAGCCGTGATGGATTTTACGCTGAAGGTTCCGGATGAACACGTTGAACTCTATGCGCTGGATTTCGGCGGTGCGCGGCTCGGCAAAGTCCCGTTCCGTTCCGCCGGAGGCAAGCTGAGCTTTAAGGCGGATACGTTTGCGTTCTCCAAACCGGTGTTTGCCTATGAACTGATTCGCGGAAATGCGAAAAAATAATTTTCCCGGATGAAAAAAGAAAAACCGGGTGTATATTTCTTCTGAAGCATACACCCCGGAGCTTCCGGTAAAAATGGAGACAGAACCCGATGAACGATGTTTACAGTGAACGCCCGTTTTCGCGCGAGACACGTGTTTCCGCGTGGTTTTCCAATTCTTTCGCGGGGGCGGGGGTGCAATTTCCGGCTCCGATTGTACTTTGGCCGGCGTTCGTGGAACGCGCAGAGCTGAAACCGGGCGAGGGGTTCAAACACAAGAACTACACCCGTTTTGCGATAGAAATGCCGCTGGAGGGACGGATTGTCTGCGAGGCGCGCGGCAAAACCTATTCCGCCGTTCCGGGCGAGGTCGCGCTGATTCACTGCGGCGAAGATTCCGCGTTCCATTGCGCGCCGGAAGGAAACTGCCGCAAAATCAGCATCGGAATTTCGGGTCCGCTTGTGCAGAGTCTGACAACCGAATTGCGCCTGGTCGATCCGCTGACCGTGAAGCTCCGGGACAGCGAGGCGTTTCTGAATCTTCTTCTGGAGATTGAGCGCAAACTCGGCGTAAGGGAGCTGGATTACATCGGGCTTTCGACTTTGGCGTTTCGTCTTCTTTCGGAGCTGGCGGGAATGGTTGAACGCCGTTATCCGCCGTTGCTGGAACGTGCGCTTTCGATCATGAAAGCGAACATTTCACAGCGTCTGACGGTTGCGGAGATTGCGGAGAAGCTGGAAATATCGCGCAGTACATTGGAGCATCTGTTTCAGGAATCGCTTTCCGTTTCGCCGCACCGGTATTTTGCCCGTCTGAAACTGGATATGGCGAAATCGCTTCTTCTGCAGACGGAGCTTTCCATACAGCAGATTGCGGAAAACGTCGGCAGTCTGAATTCGATGCATTTCTGCCGCTGTTTCAAATCGGAATGCGGCGTTTCCCCTTCTGAATTCCGGAGAAACGGGAAATGATAATATTTTTCTTGAAAATGATAATAAAAAGTGCAAAAGACCTGTTGCCGTTTTTCCCGTTATGGTGTATAATTATAAGCAGAAAGACGGTTGCGCAGCCGGAAAAACATCAAACAAACAGGAGAAAAAAGATGTTGAGACGAAAATGCAGGTTTACGCTCATAGAGCTCCTCGTGGTAATTGCGATCATCGCCATCCTTGCCGGCATGCTTCTGCCCGCCCTGGGCAAGGCACGGGAGAAGGCGAGGGCAATCAGCTGTGCGGGAAATTTGAAGCAGTGCGGAACACTGCTCGTGCTCTACGCCAATGCGTTTGACGGCAATCTGCCCGCGGTGCACAAATATACCAGAGGACGCGCTTATCTTTATGCGCGGCTTTACGACGCCGGGCTGCTTACTTCCGCCGGAAACGGAACGGCAAGCACAAACAAGCGCGACAATTCGGCGTTCATGCGCTGTTCGAGTTACTATCTTGAGAATTCTCTGGAACGGGAATTCTGCACCTACGGCTACAACCACGGCTACGGAGGGGAGCCGCCGGATGACGGCGTCAGCATCCGCCTTGATTCGCTGAAGTTTCCGAACTGCGACATCAAGTACACTTCGGCATCGCAGATTCCGCTGATGACGGACACTGCCGCAAACAGCGCCGGAACCTCAAAAAATCTGCGCGGTCAGTGGTGCGTGTTCTATTTTCGCCGCGGTCCTTCCTATCAGAGCGGAGTTCATCTGCGCCATGAGGGGCGCGTCGGGCTGCTTTGCGGAGACGGGCATGTTTCTTCGGTCAACCGGACCGGGCTTGTCGACCAGTACGAGTTCAAGGAAATGATTTACAATCAGTATGAAATGTGAGGAGGTTGAAGATGTTTTTTGACGGCTGCAAAAAAATGACGGCGCTTCTCCTGCTGTCTGCATTTCTTCCTGTTTTCGGCGATTCGCAACTGCGCATCACATCGGAAAAACCGATCCCCGTCCGCCGGGAACTTCTGGGCGTCAACCAGCTCGGTTACGGCGACGGCTACGGACTGGTGGTTCCGCGCACGCATACGGTTGTTCCGGAGCTTGTCCAGCTGCTGAAGGAATCCGGATTTGCCTCACAGCGTTATCCCGGCGGCTGCGGCGCAACACATACGTTCAACTGGAAAGTCGCCGCAGGACTGGAAGGACGCAAGCCGGTGCTCGGACTGATGGAATTCCTGAATCTCTGTGAAGCGACTTCGATGATGCCGATTCTTTCCATTTCCGGCTTCCGCGGTTCTCCGGAGGAGGCCGCCGAGCTGGTCGAATTCCTGAATTCTCCTGCCGATGATGCACATCCGTGGGCGAAACGCCGTGCGGAGCTCGGACATCCCGCACCCTACAAAGTCAGGTATTTCGAATATGGCAACGAGTGCTACCACGGCAACTTCTATGTCAAGCCGAAACAGTGGATCACTCCGGAAAAATACGGAACGGATTACCTCGCTTTCCAGAAGGCGATGAAGGCGGTCGATCCGGAAATCAAGCTCGGCGTTGTCCTGAACGAACCTGGCGAATTCAATCAGCGGGCATGGGATCTTCCTGTTCTCAAAGTCATCGGAAACCGCTTTGATTTTCTTACGCCGCACCAGTACACCCCCGTCCGGACTTACGATCCCGCGGGTTATCATGGCGTGTTTCTGGAGCAGCGGAATCATTTCCGTCAGACCATTGAGAGCTGCCGTGCGTACGCCGCCGATGCGGGCGTCAAAGAGCTCAAACTTGCAAATACGGAATTCAATTCCGACGTCAAATCGCATCGGAATCTGACCAGCGCGCTTCTGAATGCGGAATGGCTGCGGATGTTCTGCTACGCGCCGGAATTCTTCACGGCGCATTACTGGCAGTTCGTCAACGAGGGCTGGGGAATGGTCGGCGGACGCAAGGCTCCTTATGTGAAGCGTCCGAACTATCTTGCAATGCAGCTGTTCGGCCGCTATCTGCTTGATGAACTCCTGACTCCGGAAATTACGGGCGACAATCTTCAGAACCGTTATGCGGAAGCCCGGAAACTGTCAAAGGCGGAACTGGAAAAGAACATCCTGCCCGTGCAGGCGTGGAAATGTTTCACCGTCGCGAATGCAAAAATCACGGAGCATCCGGACGGAGTGCTTGAAGTGGAATTCACGGACGATAAGACTCCGGATAATTTCTTCCATGCGGAAAAGTCCATTCCGCGGATTTCGCCGAATTGCGGCTACCGCATTACGGGCGAAGTGAAAGCGGAAGGAATGGTATCAAGCCGGGGCGCCGCTTTGGAACTCAGTGATGCGCGCGGCTGGGAGGCAACCCGTTCCGCCGCCGGAACTCCCGGAACGCTTTCCGCAGAATGGAAAACGGTTTCCGCGGATTATATCCCGCGTTTCGATGCGGAAAAACTGACGGTCAAGGCGCGCCGTCAGGGAACGGGCAAGGGAAAAATGTTTTTCCGGAATGTGAAAGTCACCCGTTTTGTTCCGGAACTTCGCGCAACCGATGCAACCGTTTCGCGCTCGGCGGACGGAAAACGGCTTGCCGCCGTTGTGATCAACCGTTCGTTTGCACCGGAAACAATGCTGCTTCAGATTCCCGGTTTTCAGGCGGTCAAAGCCGAAACGCTGACCGGTCCCGGACCGCAGGCGGACAACGAGTCCAGACCGGATACGGTCAAGGTCGTTTCCGCGGCGTTTGAAAATACGCCGGAAGGGTGCCGTATCACTCTTCCGCCTTTGTCGCTGACCGGAATCGCATTGGAACGAAAATGAGGTAATATGAACTACAGCACACTCGCAGGCACACATGATCTTTCGCTCCCCGAATGGGGGCCGTTCGGAAAACGGTTCTTCGGAATCTCGCACATCGCCGACCACAGACGCGGAACACGGTTCGACTTCACCGTCATTCCCGCGATCTACCGCAGACAGCTTGCCGTGCCGGACGCCCTCCGGCCCGCAGGATATCTGCCGTGGAGTGTTTCGCCCGATCTCAAGAACTACTGCTACCGTCAGCAGCTCGAATGGAAAGACCGCATCTATTGCGATGTCTCCTTCGCGGAAATCGACGCCCATTCCCGTCTTGTCGCCTGCGAGTGTGTCAATCATTCGGAGCTCGATACTGATTTCGCGCTCCACTTTCTCTCCTCTCTCGTGCCGAACGGGAAGCCGCTGAACTGCAGTGCGCCGTATGCAAAACCGCATCTTCTCTCCGGAAACGGACTCGTCTTCGACTGTCTGAAGCCCGGAGAAGTGCGCATGGACGGTGTGGTCGACGGTTCCGCATACCGTCTGAAGTCAGGGGAAAAAGCGGAGATTTCCATTCCCGCGCACGGGACGCTCTGGCTCCGGGCGGCGGTTGAGGGAAAAGCTCTGCTGCGGACGTCGTCCGGAACGTTTGAACTCTGCGGAGACGGTGCGTTTCAGACATACCGTCTCATGGAGAATTTTACGGGCGGCAAGTTCTTCGCGGAGACGGATTCCGAACTCAAAATCGATGTCTTTGCCGTTGCGGATCAGGAGCCGGAGTTTTTCAGCGACGCGCTTTCCCCGCGTCCGGAATTCAGCGAAGGCCCGCTTCCGGACAGCCGGATCATCCGCTATCCGGGTCTGCCGCATGTGTACGGCGTTCGCTGGGATTTCCCCGACGCCTTCACCCGGCGGTACGCGGTCGATGATTTCAACAGCTTCCTGCTTTACAAGGACGGCGTGCACATGCCGCATCTCGGGACATGGGGCGACTGGGGCGGAAAGGATTGTCATCTCGACATCTTTCTCCAGCCGGTCCGCGTGGAGGCGGGGGCGTCGCGGACCGTTTATGCGATTGTCACGGATGGTTCGGAGGCGGAGCTTGCGGAACGTCTGGCGTTTCCGTTCCAGCGTGCGCCGGAGCTCTGCCGCGCGGCGCGGAACAGCCATCACAGGATTCCGGAATCGCCCATGTCGTTCAGTCAGGAACGCATGAGCTCGGTTGTGCTTACGAATGTGGTCTATCCGACGTATGTGGAGGGACAGTTCGTGCGTCACCATGCGCCCGGGCGCTGCTGGAATTCGCTTTACACCTGGGATTCCGGATTCATCGGGCTCGGGCTGATGGAGATCGACACGCTCCGGGCGGTCGAAAACCTGAACGCGTACACCACCGACCCGGGCAATCCGGATAATGCGTTTGTTTTGCACGGCACGCCTGTTCCGGTTCAGATCTATCTGTTCTTCGAACTCTGGAACCGCACCTGCGACCGCGCTCTGCTGGAATATTTCTATCCGCGTCTGAAACAGTATTACAATTATCTTGCCGGACACGATCCGCGCTCGACCACACGCCGCGGAAGCCGCGAACCGATGATCCGCACCTGGGATTATTTCTACAACACCGGCGGCTGGGATGATTATCCGCCTCAGCACGCCGCGCATCCCGGACATCTGAGCGTGATCCCGTGTGTCGGAACCTCGCATGTCATCCGCTGCGCAAAGATGCTGCGGATGCTCGCGGCGGAGCTCGGAACGGACGACGCAGAATATTATGATGTCGATATCCGCGATCTCTCCGCTTCGCTTCAGCAGTATGCGTGGGATGCGGAATCGGGATATTTCGGCTACGTTGATCACGACGGGGAGGGGAACCCGACCGGAATTTACCGTCACAGTTCCGGAGTGAATTTCAATATGGGACTCGACGGCGTGATGCCGCTTGAGGCGGGCGCGGTCACTCCGGAGCAGGCGGAACTGCTCTGGGAGCGCCTCGCATCGCCGGAGCACTGCTGGAGCGACGCCGGGCTCTCCACGGTTGACCGTTCCGCGCCTTATTACCGCACGGACGGCTACTGGAACGGGTGTGTCTGGATGCCCTACCAGTGGTTCTTCTGGAAGACCGCGCTGAACGACGGGCGTTCCGGTTTCGCCTGGCGGATTGCGGAAACCGCGCTCCGTTTGTGGGAACGGGAGGTCCGCGCTTCCTACGCCTGTTACGAACAGTTCTCCATCAGTTCCGGACGCGGCTGCGGCTGGCATCACTTCTCCGCGCTTTCGGCTCCGGTTCTGAATTTCCACGCGGCGTATTACGCGCCCGGAACGCTGACTTCCGGCTACGACGTTCTGCGCCGTTCGTTCACATACGATGCGGAGTCCGGCATGACGGCGGAGCTTGTCATCGGCGGCGAGTCTGGAATGAAGACGACACTGATTGCCGTTCTTCCCTCGGCTCCGGTTTCTGCGGAGTATGCGGGAGTTCCGGTGCCGCTGCGGAAACGGACGGAACATGCGTTTGAATTCGATTTGCCGAAAGCAAGTTCCGGAATCCTGCGGATCCGCTGAAATCAGAGTTTTCCGCTGCGTTTGCGGAACTCCATCGGAGTGAGACCGGAAGCGCGGCGGAAGAACTCGAAAAAGTAGAACACCTGTTCAAACCCCAGTTCGTTTGCCGCCTGCGAAATGCTGAGTTCGCGGTTCAGAAGCAGACGCCGCGATTTTGTCAGCAGCAGCGTTTTCTGATACTCCTTGAAAGCAAGTCCGAAGTGCCGCTGGAAACCTTTCCCGAGCGCGGACCGGGTGAGTCCGAACTCACGCGCGAGCTCATTCAGCCTCAGGGAAGCGGGCGGACGGCGGTTGAGTTCGGTCATGAGTTTCCGGTAGAAGGGCGGGACGTTGAGCCGTTCCGCCGCGCGCCGGAACAGCGGTTCCGTAAGGAGCAGAACCGCCGAAACGATCAGCGGATGCGCCGCAAATTCCGGCTGCGTGTGAAATGCCGCGATGAGCGCGGCGAACAGTTCCGGTTTCCAGACTTTCTGCACCCCCGGAAGCTCCGGACCGAGAGCGAAACCGAGCCCGTCGTGCAGGTGCACATGCTCCGCTTTGCAGATGAGCCCCGGATGATAGACCGCCTGAAAGGGATGTCCGGCAGGAAGAAACGCAATATCCCCTTTTTCAAGTCTTGTGCAGACCCCGTCCATCGTGACTTCCGCGCACCCCGTTTCGATGACGAACAGGCGTGAAATGGGCGGATCCGGATGATAATATTCCTCCGTCTTCCTGAACGAGCTGTGCGAGGGACACACGAACTCGCAGTTGAATTCAAAATTCCCGCTCTCCGTCGCAATGTCCAGCTTCAGATTCCGGTAATTCCGGTAAAGAATCTGGGGCGACTCGTCCATCAGTCTGCACTCCTGCATAAAAACCTCCTGTTTTGAAGAAAAATATCCCGCAAAATCCGCTTTTTCAAGAAAAATGTCCCCGAATCTTATAAAAAATCCCCGTTTTCGATAGCAAAGCCGTTTGCATGGTGTTATGTTATCTCCAGAAAAAGGAGATATTTTATGATCATTCAGACGGTTCGTCATTACGATTTCAGCAAGGTGAAGTGGGATTCCCGCAGCTGGGGAAACGAGGTCTTCGACCCGGTGTTTCTCTTCTGCTTCCGCGCAAAACCGGCGGAGCTTTCCGGCGCTCTTGTGAGTCACGCTTCCGGCTTCGCTCTCCGGATCGCCGACAAAGCGCACACCGGGGAAAATGAAAAACATCTCAATCTCCGTGTGCTGAATTATCTTTCCTGCACTGCTCCGGACGGCTCCTGCCGCGTGATGGAAGCGGAGCTGCGTATGGAGAATGACGCTCCCTCGCAGCGTTACCGCATCGGCTTCCCGCTCTCCCTCGCGGGCGACCCGGAGACGGAACATGAGTTCGCGGTTTTTTATGACGGCGTCTGCTTTCAGATTCTCTGTGACGGAATTGTCATGGACCGCGATTTCCCGTTCGGCCGTTCCTTCCATTGCTATGAGGGACGCCATGTCTGCGGCATCTCTTCGCCCGCGCTCGCGGATTACCGCATGACGAATGATCTTTCCGGCGTGACGTTTTCCGAAAAAGAGGTTCGCCGGGACGCCGCGATCCAGTACTACACTCCGTTCGGTTTCAACACCTGGGTCGGTGATGTGGTTGTCGCGCAGTTCCGCGGACGCTTCCATCTCTTTTATCTGATGGACCGCCGGCATCACGGTTCCCGCGTCAGACGCGGCGCGCATGAGTTCTGGCATATGAGCAGTGAAAACCTGCGCGACTGGATCGACCACGGTCCCGTCGTCGAAATCGACTCCCAGTGGCAGACGGTCGGAACCGGCAACGCGTTTGTTTTCGACAACAAGCTGCATCTCTCGTTCGGCTGGCATACGGATCGTCAGGTTCCGTACCCGCAGACGGTGAAGCATCTTTTCTTCCGCAATCTTGCGGACACCGGGCGCACAGGCGAATTCCGCTACGGCGAAATCGGAACCCTCGTCCCGAGCGGCGCAAGCTATACGGTCAGCGAAGACGGCGTCCATTTCACCCGCGCCGACCGCCTGATTCATTATCTGGAAAATCCGAGCATCTTCGTTCAGCCGGACGGCAAGCTGCATCTGATTCAGGACGGCGTCTGGGAATCGGATCACCCGGGAGACTGGGCGCTGGTTCAGCGCGGATTCCCGCCGCACGACATGGGAAGTTTCGCGCGGAACTGTCTGGATTGTCCGACCTGTTTCGAACTGGACGGCTGGGAGTATTTCGCCGTCGGGTTCACGGCGTTCTTCGGACGCCGCAAGGGCGATACGGAATGGATTGATTTCGTCAAGGAGGGACGCGATCCCTACGACGGAAGTTCGGTTCCGATGTATTCCGCATGGCAGGACGGGCGCATGATCGAAGGCGGCTGGATGAACGGCATCGGCTGGGGAAGCTGTCTCATGCTCCGCGAAATGGTCGCGCTCGGCAACGGCAATGTCGGCAAACGCTGGGTTGCGGAGTCGCTTCCGGAATTCGGCGCGGCGGAAACCTTTGCGGGGAAGACCCCGGTTGCCGCGGCGGGCGATACGCTTCTTGAGTTCCGCGTTGATCCTGCGCAGGGCGCATTTGCTGTCCGTTTTGCGGGAGAGGGCGAGGCTTGTGAATTCCGGATCGACCCGGCGAAGGCGCGCGCCCAGTGGAGCTCCGCCGGATGTCCGCCGGAAGTCCCGACGTTCCGCGAGCAGATGAAGCCGGAAACTCCGTCCTATTTCGCTCTTCCGTACTGCGCATACCGCGGACGCGACTATGCAAAGGAGAATCTTTCCGGAGTCGATACGCCGTTTGCTCTGCGCGTCCTGATTCATGCCGATCCGAAGCTGAACGCCGCATTGATCGACGTTGAAATCGCCGGCTGTCACACGATGGCGACTCTGCGCGACGATCTCGCGGTCCGTTTTGCGGAGGCTTCCGGAACCGGAACAAAACGTTTTGCACCCATAAAATAAAGGAGAGGAGTTACAGAAAGCAGTGAAATCGGAAAATTCAAGCGCCGGAGAAACGTTCGTCTCCGGCAAAACTCAAATTCAAAACAACACAAAGCAACGAAAGGCGGAATTTATGAAATTCAACAGACAGAACCGTTTCATATCAGATATGAAGGGTAAATCCTGCAGATTTACCCTCATAGAGCTCCTCGTGGTAATTGCCATCATCGCCATCCTCGCCGGCATGCTTCTGCCCGCGCTGAACAAGGCACGCGCAACGGCCCGGGCGATCACCTGCGCCGGAGTTCACAAGCAGTTCGGAATCGCAGCGAGTCTTTACAGCAATGATTTCGAGGGTTTCTATGTGCCGTTCAGAACAACGACAACGACGACGCTCTCCTGGTATCAGCACCAGACGTTTATGGAGTATCTGAAAATTTACAAGGGGGCAACATGGAATCCGCTGCAGGCTCCGCCGCGCTATCCTTTGAATTTCATTTGCCCGGATGCAACTTGGGCGCTGAATGGCGGACCCGCCGCGGAATATGCTTCTTCCGGAGATAAAGGCTGGCTTGGAATCGGAATGCCGCAGTTCGCTTTCGGAATGAATATTGAACCCGCCGATGATGGAGGAATGAATGGAACCGGATACGAGCACTGGAGAATTACAGATACGATCTGGAGTGCTCATACAGTTGCTTACGATACGAAGAAAATCAAATCCCCCACCAATAAAATCGCGATTGCGGATGCTAACAATGCCGGTGCAGTTTCCCGTTATGACAGCATTGCTCCGTACAGCACAAACGGCTACTTCTCTGTCGGCTTGGGTTCGAATAAGCCTTCCGGAACCGGCATGGCGTGGAGACATCCGGGAAATACGGCGAATGTGCTCTTCTTCGACGGTCACGTCGGACGCCATTCGTGGCCGGTGTTCTCTCCGTCCGCGGCAAGAGACACCTACTGGCTCCCGAACCGCTAAACAAAGGATATGAAAATGCTGAAACCTCATTTTCTTTTTGCGCTCGGTGCGCTTCCGTGCCTGCTTTCCGCGCAGAATCTGATTTCGAACGGTTCGTTTGAACTCGGAACCGCCGGATACGGCATCCGCACAAATCTCCGGTTCGATACGAATCCGGAACAGAAGTTTTTCCCGCTCGAAACGGTCGCCGATCCCGCCGCGGACGGCAAGCTGGTTCTCCGGATCCGCAATCCGCACGCCAACCGGTTCGAGCTCCATTCCAGACAGTTCGCGCTGAAGGCGGATACGGAATACACGTTCCGCTTCAAAATCCGCTCCACCGCGAAGAACGGACAGCAGCTTTTCGCGGTTCCGTACAGTGTCAAAAACAACTGGAAAGGCTGGATATTCCGGGTCAAAGCAACGGATCAATGGCAGAATTGCGAATACAAATTCAAGACCGGACCGAAGGACGGCGCGCCATATTTCTACCACCTCCAGTTCCGTGACGTGAACAACAGCGAGATCCCCGCAAGCGACATTTACATTGACGACATTCAGCTGTTCGAGACGAAATCCGTTCCGGCGAAAACCGTTGAATTCGCGCTGAACATCGCCGATCCGCTGATTGTTTCGGAGGGCAAAACTCCCGCCGTTCTCACTCTGAAAGCCGGAAACTTCACGGACAAACCGTGGCAGGGAACGGTGACGGTCAGTGCGGTCGAAGAGTTTCTGCGGAACCGCGCGGAACCGCAGAAGTTCGAGCTCAAGCTCTCTCCCGGTGAAGTCCGTGAAATACCGGTGAAATGGACCCTTCCTTACGGCGCGTACTGCGCGACCGCCGCGGCGGATGGAATCGGTCACAGCATCCCGGCTTACTTCGCGGTCGCTGGAAAATACGAGCAGAAAAAACGGGATTTCGACCGCGATTTCTGCATCGGTCTGAACAGCGGAATCGGCATTGTGCAGAACGGCAACAATCCGAAAATCGGAACAATGGTGCGCAATGCCGGGGCGGAGAAAAAGCTGGAATATCTTCAGAAGATGGGCTGCCGCATTATCCGCGAACACGACGCCGGAGTGGAATCCACAGCCTGGTATCTCATGGAGCCGGAAAAGGGAAAATGGGATTACCGCTATCTGGATTACTCCCTGAATCAGTTCGAAAAATACGGAATCGAAGTCCTGAGCTGCGTCGGCCGCATCGGTTTCCTCCGTCCGGCGAGAGAGCAGCAGAAACAGTGGCGCACCCGCAGCTGGCCCGAATGGGCGGAACCGTTCGCGCATCCCGCCGAGCACAAAAGCTACAACTGGGACAACTGCAAAGGCTTGGTTTTCCTGCCGGATATGAAACTCTGGCGCGAATATCTCCACAAACTCGCCGTTCATGCAAAGGGGCGCATCCGCTACTACGAGGTGTTCAACGAACCGAACGGCGTCATGAGCGCGGCGGATTACTTCCCGTACATGAAAGCGGTCTATGAAGAGGTCAAGAAGGTCGATCCCTCCGCGAAGATTCTCGGACTGTGCATCACCAGCGACTTCGGCGTTTCCGGCGATACGTTCACCAAAGATGTCATGGCGCTCGGCGGCGGAAAGTTCATGGACATCGCCGCGTTCCATCCCTATTCCGGACGCGAACTGAACTCCGTCAATCCGGCGGACACGTATATCGCGAACTTCCGGAATTCGCTCGGCGAATACCGCGGCATGCCGCTCTGGAACACGGAAATCTATTACCTTTACGACTCTGCGGACAAGTCGCTCAGTCAGGGTATCTGCAATCCCGCGCACATCGCGGCGCGCTATCTGACCGACCTCGGCGAGAACGTCATTCAGTCGGTCTCTCTCCCGGAGAACCGCGTGTGGAGCATGAATTCACTCTTCCCGGAAGGTGCGGAGAGCAGCGACTCCTGGGTGGAGCTGATCCCGAATGAAAACTTCGTTGTCAACAACGCTCTTGCACGTCATTTCGAGGCGGCGAAACCGCTTGCGAAATACAAACTTCCGAACGGTGTGATCGTCTATGCATTCCGCAAGGACGGCAACCCGGTTGCGGCGGTCTGGCACTATCAGAAGCGCGACGGCATCAAAGGCGACCTCTCCCCGTTCCGGGTGTTCGACGTCTACGGAAACTCCGTCAAACCGGGCGTGCTGCCGCTGACCGGAACCCCGTATTATCTCTATCCCGGAACGCTTTCTGAGAGTGCGTTTCTTGAGAAGCTGAAAACGCTTTCCATTTCGCTGGACAATCCGGTCACCGCGTCGCCGCTGGTGCGTCTGCTGAACCGCAACGGCGAATATTCACTGCTTGCGACTTTAAGCAACGGTTCCGCCGCGGATCAGACGGTCATCGCCGGATTTTCGGGGAACGGATTCACCGGAGCAAAGAGCGTCCGTGTGGTTATCCCTGCGGGAAAATCGGCGGATCTCGAACTGCCGCTTCGCAAGACTTCCGCAAAGACGGCGCCGGTTCTGCGGCTTTATCACAACGGCAGAGTCCTCACTGTTCCGGTTGAAGTTTCGGAAAGCCGTGTCATTCCTTTCGAGGGAACGAAGACGCGTCCGGGCTTCCCCTTCACATGGAGCATGAAGACGGCGGACGGCAAACTCGTCCTGACGGTCCGTGTTGAGGATGCGACAAATTCCGGAGCGGACGCCGCCGGGCGCCGCGCGTGGCAACAGGATTGTCTGGAGTTGTTCTTCGATGCCGCTCCGGAGACGATTCTTCCGGCGCACTCCCGCGCCTACACGCCGGATACGTTCCGCGTGTTCGTTCTCCCGCGTCTCGCACCGGAAAAACAGATTGAGACCTGGTTCAAGGACGGCTGCCGCTTTTCCCGCAAAGATCTTGAGTGCAAAGTCGTTTCCGATCCCGCCGGATACACGGTGACGGTTGCGCTTCCGCTCGCCAAACTCGGAAAGCGGCTCGGATTCGACCTGAAGACCGATGACGCGCTTCCCGGCAAGACCACGTCGCGGGAATTCATCTGGAGTGAAAACAAACAAAATCACAGCGACCGGACCGCATTCGGCGTTCTGGAACTGAAATAAGAAGGAGTAAGAAAAATGAAGAAAGCATTGTTCGCTCTCGCAATTGGCGCCGCATTCTGCGTTTCCGCGGCGGAACTCGCAATGAACCCGCAGAATCCGTGGAAGAAAACGGCGGAAGGCTATTCAATTGACTACAACGGCAGCGGCTGGACCAGTCTCTCGAAAAAAGTTTTCGTCGAAGCCGGAAAGTTCTACCGCTTCTCCTGGGAAAGCAAACTGGACGGTTCGGAACTTCCGAAAATCCAGCTTGTTTTCACGGCGAACGGGAAAAGCTCGTACAGCCCTGTTTCCCTTGCGGGCGACTGGACGGCTCAGACCGCTTATTTCTATGCGAAAGAGAGCACGGAACTTCTCGTGCGCCTTGCGCTGGATCCCGGGAAGAGCGGAAAAATCTTCGTCCGCAAGACCGCGTGGGAGGAACTGACGCCGGAACAGGTCAAAGCGAATCTTCTGCCGAACGGCGATTTTGAAAATGGCGCGGCCGGGGTTTCTCACTGGCTGAATCTTCTCTGGAACCAGCCGCTTCCGCTTCAGATCGTCGGCGGACAGAACTTCCTCAACGGCGAGAAGAGTCTGGAAATGAACCTGCCTGCGCGTGAAAAAGGCGTGTGGGGCATCAAATCGCGTTCTCTGCCGATTGAAGCGGGAAAGACTTACACGTTCTCGTTCTGGGCAAAAGCCTCCGCGCCGATGGGCATTCAGTCCGGAGTCAGCATCTGGGCTCCGACCGGACACAAGGGCAAGCATTTCAACCAGGTCCGTTCGTTCAAGCTCGAAACCGAATGGAAGGAATTCTCCTGGGATGTGACGATTCCCGCCGACGCCACGGAGTATTCCGACGTTGCCGACCGCATGGCGGAACTCGTGTTCATGACGTGGAACGCCGATCAGACCGGAAAAATCTGGTTTGACGACATCTCTTTCCGTCAGAAATAATCCTTTCCGGATTTGATTTCTCTCCGGTGACTGTCCGGCTGACGCCGCGTTCACCGCACCGCCGCAGGAGCTTCCGGCTTCTGCGGCGTTTTTCTTTTTAAATTTTTTCTTTTTCGCGCTTGCTTTTCCCGAAACCGGTGCTAGTTTAAACTTGAAATTCAATACAGCGATACATTTTCATGGGATGAAAAATGACGGAAAACGGAAAAATCACTTGCGGGAAACTGGCGAAACTTCTTGCGGAAAAACTGCGCGGGGCCGGGGAGGGCGCAGCTCTTCCGAGTTACCGGGCGATCGCAAAAGAGTACGGCGTCAGCCTGAGCGTCTGCCAGCGCGCGGTGGGGCAGCTTGCGCGGGACGGCGTGATCAAGGTTTCGCAGGGACGCTCCGCCCGCTGTGTCAGCCGAGAGGCTCTGGACCGCGATTTTTCGTTTTACGGAATCATTCATTCCTACAATCCTGCGGGCAGTTTCGCGAAAGTCCTGAGTTCGTACATCGTCGAGGCGTTCGCTTCGATGACTCCCCCGTCGTTTCCGCTGATCCGCGGAACGGTGAACGACGGCACGCGGGAGCCGGAGTTTGCGGAGAGCATGTGCTACAATCATATCCGCGGTCTTCTGCTTTCCCCCGCGACCGGTTCGGAGAACGGAGAATACTTTGCCCGTCTTTCCGGGCGGATTCCGGTTGTCCTGTTCGACCAGGATTTGCCCGGAAGCGGTCTGCCGCTGGTCAAATTCGATTATGCCGGATTCGGCTGCGAACTCGGACGCAGACTGCGCCGTGCGAAGCGGAAAAAACTTCTTGTGATTCAGCCCTGCGCCGCGAACCGGAGTCTGGCGGAGTTTGCCGAAGCCGTCAGCGGGAAACTGGATACCGAAATTCGCGAGTTTCCGCTTTATGAACTCGAAACGGATTTGCGCCGTCATGATTTCTCCCGGATTTTTTCGCTCTCCTCCGCTCTTCTCTCCGCATTGCGCGAAAGCGGCTGCGACGCCGTGTTCTGTCCGCAGGAGCAGGTTTTAGATCATTTTATCATCAGTGAACTTCCGGCTGCGGAGCGTTGCGCATACCAGTTTGCGACTTTTTCGGCGGAGCAGAATTTCCCTTCGCTGAACTTCCTTCATTCCAATGTCTGGTACTGGCGTGCGCCGTATGCCAAACTGATCCGTGCCGCGGCCGAGCGTCTGGTCCGCTGGACCGTCAATCACCGTTCTCCGCGCGGCACGAAAACCATTCCGCTGGAAGAAGAGTGTATGAAAATATGAAATATGAAATATGAAATATGAGATGAAAGGAAGGTGAGAAATGCAGAATGATATTTGCGGAATGGCAACGGGCAATCCGATCCGGGATAAATCGTTCAGTTTTTCTCTGCGGATTGTGAAACTGTAAAACTCAATAGAAAGGAGTTTGAATGAAAACAATAAAACAGAAAAACTGGAAGATTCAGAGTCTTCCCCGGTTCCGGAACAGAAACGAAAGGCAGGTGGCATTATGAAAACTCAATCGACTCCGCATCCCATTTCATGTTTAAAACGCAAATCCAACGGATTTACGCTTATAGAACTTTTGGTGGTAATTGCGATAATAGCAATACTCGCCGGTATGCTTCTGCCGGCTCTGAATTCGGCGAGAGACAAGGCGAGAACGATCAGCTGTGTCAACAATCTCAAGCAGTTCGCAGTCAGTTTCAATACCTATTTCGGGGATAACGACGACCGTCTGCCGCCGCTGGAGTCGGGAGCTGGACTGGCGCAGCCGACCTGGACCAATTATCTCATGGGCTCTGATGCGGACGGCTCGATGACGTCCACAGGGAAAGGGCAGACAAAGGGACGGTATGTCAACGGTACAATGTTCCGCTGTCCGGCGCAGTCCGGGACATGGGTGAACGGCGTGCCGACCGGTTCTTCTCCATATCTCTGGTGGGTGCGCAATCCGCATTATGCCGTGCTCGCCACGATTTTCGCCCGCTCGACGGAGAACACGCGGCGTATCGCTTCCATCCGGAATGCCGCGAAAAAATTCCTGCTCGTGGATATTCAGGGCGCTGTGAACGCAAATGAACTGGGTGAACTCGGTTTTCTGCGCTGGCGTCCGGATCAGCAGCCGGCGGCGGGTGCGTGGGGGGCGGTTTCGCCGCGTCACAAGAGCGTGGCAAATGCGCTCTATTTCGGAGGCAACGTGCAGTCTCACCGCATCATCAATCGGGTGAAGCCGTGGGAGGGCGAACCGTTCAACAAGAACACCGAAGACGGGGTTCACTGGAAGGCTGAGTGAGAAATGAAAACGCATCTGCTGGTGATTGCATCGTTTCTGTCCGCTCTGCTTTCCGCTGCGGAGCCGGAGGTTCTGTGGGAACTTACTGCTGAAAAACTTCCCGTTCTTCAGCTTCCGCAGGGCGCGGAACTGCTGCCGGGGAACATCCTGAAGGTCCGCGGACCTGCGCAGCCGTTCGCCCCGGTCGACGCCTCGCTCGTGCGCGGACGGAGCGTCACTGTCGAGTGCATGGTGCGCGGCGAGAAACTCGGTCAGGGGGCGCTGGACTGTCTGCGCCTTGTCCCGAATTATCTTCCGTCCGACAAGTTTCGCGAGAACTGGGGATACCGTCCAATGCGTCCCGTCCCGACGGAGAAGACGGACTGGGTGCGCTGGCACGGCACATGGCATATTCCGGATTACGCGGGCAACTTCAACCTTGTTTTTGCCCATGCGGGGAAAGACGGGACGGCGGAATACAGGGATGTCCGCATTCTCAACATTCCGCTTCCGGAGAAGGCGAAACCGGCCGGGTTCAATCCGGCGGAACACCGGACCCGTTACCGCGGCGCGGTTGTCGGACGTCTCCGCACGGAAGAGGATTTCCGCGTGTTTGCGGAGGAGTTCGGAGGCAACCTCATGCGCTGGCAGTTCCTGCATGGCGGTCCGGCGGAATTTGAGTCGCCGGAACAGTATCTGGAATGGGGACGCGCCCGCATCCGCGAGCTTCAGGAGAAGCTCCCCTGGTTCCGCAAGTACAACATCCGTTTTGTGATCGACCTTCACCGCGGGGCGGGACAGGTGAACGCCATCAACAACAATCTCGGACTCTGGGACAAGGCGCGGCAGGAGGCGATGATTCAGCTCTGGCGTGAAATCGCGCAGACGTTCAAGGACGAACCGCTCGTCTACGGCTATGACCTCCTGAACGAGCCTGGCGACAAAAACTATGATGTCCGCAGCGGTGCGCTCGACCGTGAGCGTCTTTATGAAACCATAGCGAAGGAGGTGCGGAAAATTGATCCGAAGACGCCGGTTATTGTGCAGAATTCGTATCAGCTGGTGCCGCTTGCGGTTCCGAACGTCATTTATTCGCCGCACACTTATGAGCCGGGCGAGTACACGCATCAGGGCGTGATCGGGAACGGCAGAAGCGGCTCCGTTTATCCCGATCCGGCAAAGGGCTGGGACCGCGAGTTCCTGAAACGGATGGTTCAGCCGCTCCGCGAATTCCAGCTCAAGTATAATGTGAAAATCTACGTTGGCGAATTCGGCTGCGTCGCCTGGGCAAAAGGGGCGGAACAGTGGTTCAAAGACTGGATTTCCATTTACGAGGAGTACGGCTGGGACTGGACGTATCACGCTTACCGCGAAGCTCTTTTGTGGAGCGTGGAGCATGCCGGACCTTCGCGGCGCGAAATGAAACCCGCGCCGGATACGCCGCGCAGGCAGGTGATTCTGAATGCTTTAAAACGTAACAGGGAGAATGCAAAATGACTCGAATGTCTCTTCTTTCCGCACTGCTCGTGCTGGGCAGCGCCGTGTCGGCCGCCGACGCGCTCTGGCGGAACAATCTGGATACGGAAGCGGAACTGCGGCAGTTCAGCCGTCACGCTTCCGACTGGGACCTCAAAGGCGGAACCGGCGGTTCCGCATGTCTGAAGTTCCAGAACGATGAACCGAAAGGCTATCCGCCCGCCGTGAACCTTGATCCCGCCATCTTCAAAGGGAAAACGGTGGTTCTCTCCGCGATGATCAGAGCGGAGAACCTGAAGGAGCCCGCAAACAAATACTGGGGTCCGAAAGTCTGTTTCTTTTATCAGACCGCGGACGGCAAAAGCAACTTTGCGGAATGTCCGAAGTTCTACGGAACATACGGCTGGAAAGAAGTTTCGCGCAAGGTGAAGCTGCCGGAAAATCTTGTGAAACTTCAGCTTCTCGTCGGACTTCAGCGCTGTGCTGGAACATTCATGGTCGATTCTCTTTCCATCCGCGAAGAGACCGCTGGAAAAAACTATGAGAAATACACGGTTTCCGGCTGGACCGACCGCGAAAAGCCCCATTACAAGCCCGGCGAACCGATGCACTTTTACTTCCGTCTGCTTGATGACAAAAAGCCGGTTGCGGGTAAAGTCCGTGTGGTGATCGGTGCGGATGACGGACGGAATCAGACGTATGACACAGCGGTTTCCGCAACGGAACCGCTGCATGTTGCGACTTCGCTTTCAATCCCCGGATTTGTAATGGTCCGCGTCCAGCTTCTCGGCGACGACGGGAAAGTTGTTTCGCGCCGGAATGCGGGCGGAGCCATGCGTCCGGTTCAGTGGGGACTTGCCGCGGGGGTGGAGCCGGAAAAGCTCGTGCAGGGTGTGCCTGAACCGGCGGATTTCGATGCGTTCTGGACCCGCCAGAAACAGGAACTCGCCGCAGTCCCGCTTCGCGTGCTCGAAAAGAAACCGGTCCGCTCGAACGGCGCATGTGATGTGTACGATGTCAAACTTTCGTGCGCCGGACCGCGTCCGGTCTCCGGTTACCTTTCGGTTCCGAAAAACGCAAAGCCGGGTTCGCTTCCGGCGGAGCTCCGTTTTGACGGCTACAGTGTGCAGGGCGCGAAAATTGTGGAATCTCCCCGTGCAATCGTCTTGTTCATCAATCCGCACGGAATCGAGAACGGACGCGAGGCGGCATATTACGATGCGCTCCGCAAGGGGGAGCTCAGCGGGTACGGCTTCCGCAACAGCGAAAACCTCAAGCCGGAAACGGTCTATTTCCGCTTCATGATTCTGCGCGGCGTGCGCGCGGCGGAGTTTCTGAAGAGTCTTCCCGAATGGAACGGCAAAACCTTGAAGGTGATCGGCGGCAGCCAGGGTGCATTCCAGGCGACCGCCGTCTGCGGACTCATTGACGGCGCGACGGAGTGCCACCTTGCGATTCCGTGGTTCTGCGACCTCGGCGGCATTGCGAAGGGACGTGTCCGCGGCTGGCGTCCGGATCTTCAGCCCGGACTCGGCTATTACGATACGGTGAATTTCGCCGCCCGCGTGAAGTGTCCCGTCCGGATCGACGCCGGACTTTCCGACTGGGTCTGCCCGCCCTCCGGCGTGTGGATTCTCTACAACAACCTGAAGGTTCCCTCCAAATCCATGACGATGCGTCAGGGGTTCGATCACGCGGTTTACCATGGCTTCGACCGCAACGCCGTGCCGCGTTATACCGTAAAGGAGTAGAACCGCTCATTTTGCCGTCCCGCAGATCTTGCATTCACGGGACGGCGGATTATTTTTTTCTGAAGCACTTGAACAGAAAAGGAACAGATTATGCCTGTTGTCAGCGATTATACTCCCGTCCGGGAACGGAATCTCCCGGAAAATGCCCGCCGCTTTGACGGAACCACTCTTTTTGACTTCGGAACCGATATGTTCGGCCAGCTGGAATTCCGCTGCTCCGTTGAGACGGAGACGGAAATTGAATGCGCAATCGGAGAAGTCCTTGCTCAGGACGGACGTTTGAACCGCGCGCCTGGCGGCAGCCGCATCGCATTCACCGCCGCAATCCGGGCTGTTCCCGGGGAGACGGTTTACCGCTTTCCGCTTCCGCATCATCCGGATATTCAGCCGGGCTCGGTTTCTCTTTCCGAAGAGATCGCCCCGTTCCGCTATGCGGAGTTCCGTGCTCCGGTTCCCGTCGAACCGGTCCGCATTGCATTTCACGCCCCGTTCAACGATTCCGCATCCGCATTCCATTCGTCGAATGAGAATCTGAACCGCGTCTATGAGCTCTGCCGGCATACGGTCAAGGCAACGACTGTTTTCGGGGTCTACATCGACGGCAACCGGGAGCGTCTGCCGTATGAGGGCGACGCCTACATCAACCAGCTTGGACATTTTGCGCTTGACGCCGATTATTCGCTCGCGCGGCGGACGATAGATCATCTGTTCAAGTTTCCGACCTGGCCGACGGAGTGGCTGCTTGCGATGCCGCTGATCGTGCGCGACTACTGGCTGCACTCCGCCGACTTTGGAAGCGTCCGCCGCTGGTACGCGGGACTGACTTCGAAGCTGCTGCTGAATTTTACGCGCGCGGACGGTCTGCTTTCAACGGATGGAAATCAGAATCCGCGCGATATTGTGGACTGGCCGATGACCGAGCGCGACGGTTACGAGTTCGGGAAAATCAATCTGGTTCCGAACTGCTGGCAGTATCGTTCCCTGCTCGTCATGGCGGAGTTTGCGGATGAGCTTGAGTTGAGTTCCGATGCGGAATATTTCCGCTCCCGCGCCGCGCTTCTCCGCGCATCAATCCGCGCGTCAATGCTGAAGAACGGACGCTTCGTCGACAATCCGGAGTCGGATCACATGTCCCTTCACAGTGCGGTTTTCGCGGTTCTGTTCGACGTTGCGGAGCCGGCGGAGATTCCGGCGCTGGCGTCGTTCATCCGTTCGCGCGGGATGGCATGCAGCGTGTTTGTTGCACAGTTTCTTCTTGAGGCCTGTTTCCGCTGCGGGCTGGCGGATTACGCGCTGGAGCTTATGACTTCCGATTCGCTTCGCAGCTGGATGAACATGATCCGGAAAGGCGCGACGATGGCGATGGAGGCGTGGGACGATACGTTCAAGCCGAATCAGGACTGGAATCATCCGTGGGGTGCGGCTCCGGCGAACATGATTCCGCGCGGTCTTTTCGGCATCCGTCCTCTGAAGCCCGGTTTTGCTGAATTTGAGTTTGCTCCGCAGCCCGGCGGACTTGATGCCGCCTCTTATATCTACCCGACTCTCCGCGGAGCAATTCATGCGGAAATCCGCAGGGAGAGTTTCTCCATTACGGTTCCCCCTGATACGCTCTGTCGCTTCCGTGGAGAAGTTTATGCTCCCGGCGCATACGAATTTCCGCGCTGAAGGTTTCTCCGGAAATAAAAAAAGCGAGGAACCGGATCCCCGAATTGATCCGGTTCCCCGCCAGGAGGAACTTAGTTCATGCTAAGTAATATATACGCAGAAAAATAAAATGCAAGCCTTCAAAGTTAGATTTATCTAATTTTTTTGATTTTTCTTTTCTTTGAACTCGAGAAAAACGTCTTCTGAAATTAGATGGGAATAATTATAAGAAAAATTATCAAATAATGCTTGACATTTTCAGAACATGTGCTAGATTAATGGACATGGAGGAACTGCCGGAGATGCTCCGGCTGAATAACAACACTTGAAAGGACTCTGAAAATGAAGAAATTTGTATGTACTGTCTGCGGTTATGTCCATGAAGGCGACGCCGCTCCCGAATTCTGCCCCCAGTGCAAAGCCCCGGCCTCGAAGTTTGTCGAACAGAAGGAGAGCGCCGCCGAGCTGACCTGGGCGACCGAGCACCATGTCGGTGACGGTCAGGTGGAAGACAAAGAGGTTATGGAAGGACTCCGCGCCCACTTCACCGGCGAGTGCACGGAAGTCGGAATGTATCTTGCGATGAGCCGTCAGGCCGAGCGCGAGGGATATCCTGAGATTGCGGAAGCCTACAAGCGCATTGCGTTTGAGGAAGCGGAACATGCCGCGAAATTCGGTGAACTTCTCGGTGAAGTCGTTGCCCCGTGCACGAAGACGAATCTTCAGAAGCGCGTGGAAGCCGAGCACGGTGCCTGCGCCGGCAAGCTCGACATTGCCAAGCGCGCCAAACAGCTCGGCTACGACGCCATTCACGACACGGTTCACGAGATGGCGAAAGACGAAGCCCGTCACGGCGCCGCATTCGCCGGTCTGCTGAAGCGCTACTTCGGCAAATAAGCAGATTAAAAAACACACAAGTTTTCAATTCCCAGTGAAGCTTGTGTGTTTTAAATATAAAGGCTTCATGAATTAAAGAATATATCCGAGACGCAGATGCATTTTTCTGTGGCAATGCATAAAACAGCAATTTTTTTTATTTTGCGCAGCTTTTGTTGGTTGCAGTTTGATTCAATTTATTGGTTAGAGCTATATAGCTCAATGAACTCCATAAAATCGCAGAGAGCAGACATGCGGCCGAGGTCCAATCGGATCCTCCAAATTTTGCGGAAATGGCGTACAGAATGACGGAAAAGGCAACTGTTGCAAGCGTTAATATGGAGGACTCCTTTTCCTTGTTCAGTGTGTTGAGAATATTGATGTTCATTTGTCCGATGAATGCGATCAGCATTGTTTCGGAAAGCAGGAATGCAGAGAATGTTGCATTTTGAAATTTTTCTCCGAATAACAAACACAGCATCCATTTCCCGAAGGTATGGAAGAATGGAATCAGGCAGAGGCAGGCAAGCAGAACCACACCAATCCCACAATGCAGGTAAGTGCGGATCTTAGCGTAGTCGTTGTCATATTTCATTTCTCCAACGAATGGAATGAGAACGATTCCGATACAATAAAATGACCTGATAATCATTGCAACCGGCAAGGCAATGTTGAAGGTGGCTATTTCTGAAGTTGAACTGAAAAATGAGAGCATGACTGTTGCAAGCTCATTGAATATCATCGGGTTGAATGATAAAATCTGAAGGCAGAGACAACTGCTCCAGCGGGATCGGAATATTTCCCAGTCTGGTTTTTGAAAACATTTTCCCTGAGACATTCGCTGCAAATATATTAGAAAGGCAGTTCCTGTTATCAGTAAAGTGAGACTGAACGCAGAGATCGCTCCGACAACTCCCTGCAGTGAAGAGAGTATGTAAACAAATATGACAAGTAATAAAGTCTTTGAAAACTGGAGAAGGTACAGCAGATTGAATAGCTTTAGTGAATTCATTGTGCTGTAAAAGATTCCATCAAAGACAAAAAGTATAAAATACGGAATAGTAAAATAATAACTGATATTTTTGCTCGAAAGTAACAGATATGCTGTGTATACGATTGAAATTACCGTGAAAATACACAGATTGAATCTGCATACTGTTGAAAATATGCTCCAGTTGTTGTCTGCTTCATTTGGCAGATTGCTCTTTCTTAGATTGAACAGAAGCATATCGGGCGTTCCAAAATTAAAAATACTGTTAAGTATTGTTGTGCAGGCCATAAAAAAATAAAAAAAGGCAAAATCATCAGTGCTTAATGAGTTTGCCAGAATTCTGCGGATTAGATATCCCCCGACTCCGATAAACAGCGAGGAAATGACTGCAAGAGCGCTGTTCTGCAAAAAACTGAGGGTACTTTTTTCCAGTTTTATCTTCATCTTGCATCTGTATCTTATTTCGTAAAGTACTTTTTTTGAAATAAATATGTAATCAGCTGATTCGGCAGACAGTATAGAATAAGTTCTGCAAGCCAGGTCAGCAGATTGGCGAAACGGAAGAAACGTTTTCGGAAGAGGTAGGGACGTTGAATGCGGATGGTGTCAAGCAACGTTTCTTTCAGGTAACAGCTCTTCTGCTGAGTGGAGCTCAAACGGTAATCCAACAAGATGTCCGGCAGATTGTCTCCGTCATGCTGTTCCAGAATCTGGAAAATCATAGCATAATCTTCACACCGATGTGTAAAATCGTAGTGATAAGTCTGAAAAAGTTCATAGCGGAACATCGTTGTCGGATGAGCAAAGCAGTTGAATGCTCCGAAATGACTGCGGATGTTTTTGCCCCCTGTGGGGTATTTCCGTTCTGCAAAAATGATGCCGGAATCATTTATGATTGCAATGGAGCTGCCACAAAGTGCATAATCCGGATGTGTCTCAAGGAAATCAAACTGTTTTTGAAGACGTTCCTCTCGGCAACGGTCGTCGGCATCCATCATTGCGATATAGCGTACAGATGGAGATACTGCGGAGATTCCGATGTTCCGGCTGCTGCCTGCTCTTTGATTTGTCTTGTTCCGGATGATACGGATACGGGAATCTTCGGCAGCCAGCTTTCGAGCAATGGTTGGGGTTTCATCCGATGAACAATCATCGACGATGATAAGTTCAAAATCTGTAAAAGTCTGTGCAAGGACGGAATGGACCGCTTCCTCCAAATATGCTGCTGCATTATAGGCTGGTAAAACGACTGCAATCAGTGGTGTGTTTGCCATGACATTACCTTCTGTAGAGCCGGCGGAACTGTTCGGAAATCAGCCCGATCAGCAAAACGTTCATGCCCGCAAGAAGCAGGAAGCTGCCTCCGATGGAAAGCACTGCTCCGAGAATCAGACTGCGGAGAGACCAAATGATTCCTGCCGTGAACAGCAGAAGAGAAAGTGGAAAGAAGATTTTCATCGGGTGGAACATAACCACTAGATTGAAAATTTCCGCCAGTGTGTCAATCGCTGTTTTTGTGGAAATGGTGCTTTTCCCTCCTTGTCTGGCGCGGATATGAATCGGTTTTTCCAGGATTAAATGGCGTTCATCGGCGAAGAGAAGAAGAATGATATCGGAATAGGCCATGCCGTCCGGAGTGAGCGGAAGAAGTTTTAGGGCTGTTTCACGGCTGTAAAGCTTCAATCCGGAATTCTGGTCTTCTACTGGGAGTTCAATGAGCATTTTTGTGATGGAGCGTATAATCCACTTGCCCAGTGTTCTATATGTTGAACTTGCGTTGATGGGCCGTTTGCCGACGATCATGTCGGCATCATTTTCCAAGGCGGCTTTCAGCAGTATTTCCAGATCTGCCGGATCATGCTGGCCATCCGCATCAATAGTGACTACATAAGGCGTTGCTGCCATGCGGATCCCCGTTTTTATCGCAGCCCCATATCCCCGGTTTCTTTTGTGATGCAGAATGGTGACATCTTCCGCAATAAACTTTTGGAGACAGGTATAGGTGTCATCTGATGAACCGTCGTCTACAATGATTAGTTTCCAATTGTTTTTACGGCAATACCGGGTGATTTCCGGCATGGCAGACGGCAGTGCGTCCGCTTCGTTGTAACAGGGTATGATGACGGAGAGCTGACTGTTCATTATGGAACTCCTGTTTTTTGTTTAGGAATCAAAATTCTCATAAATTTTGAATAAGGGTGTGCGGTCCATTCAACAAGATTGTGCTTCTTTGCGAAAAATTCCCACTTTTTATTTTTTTGTTCAAAAATTGCAAGATCAAATTCATTTTCTTTTGCGGTTAATTTTTTGCTCTTTGAATTTAAGCTGCTGTTTGTATACTCAAATCCAGAGTAATAGGCGATTTCCGGATAGCCCGTATAGATGCGGAGCCGTTTATTTTCTCCTTTACGGAAATTTTCGGAGTGTTTTTGTAGAAAGAGACCGGCTTCCCGTTCTTCTGCGTTGCGGAAGGTGAAATCAAGCCCGTTTCCAAGCTGTGTGATGGCAATTGCACAGCCGGCGAGAATAAGAAATGCACAGGAATAGCGTCTGTACGGCAGGATTTTTGCTGTATTCCAAATGCATGAGAGAGCAAGCATGGTGAATGGAAGCATCAAGGGGAGCAGAAAAGTGTAGTAACGGTAAGCGGAACAGTCGGTGAAGTAAAGTATTTCATGTAGCAAAATGATGATCAGGGCATCTGTATATTCTATTCTCCAGCCTTTTTGAACAATTTCCGGAATTTCCTGCTGAGTATGTTTATAAATCCGAGAAAAATGAAAGATACACCCGAACAGTCCAATCAGCCCAAGAGCGAAGTAGAGTTCATACGCTCCTCGGAATGTATTGGTTAATGCCGCTTTAAGATTTTTCTTCCATGGAAAGGTTGCGCTGTCTTTATATGCCGCTGCACTTTCTGCGATGGAACGCGGAGGAGGGTAGTCTTCCGGCAGATTCGTGAAGCGGTCAAAATGGAGAATATTCAGGTATGGGTTGTACCTGGTGTCAATCGTTGGATAGCCAGTTTTTTCATAGTTGTAGATCAGTTTGGGGGAGAGAAACAGAAGGAAAAGTGCAACGACAGCTGAACAGAGGAGAATCGGGCGAAGCAAGCCTTTGAGAGAAAAATATCTGCGCATCAGCCAGATTTCATTCCCGAGAACCAGCAGAATGAATGCTGCAGATATGGCAAATCCTTCTGAACGGGCAGTTGCAAGACCCGCAAGCGAAAGAGCAAAGAAAAAAATATTTTGAAAACTTTTGCGTTCCAGAAGTTTGAAAAGCATCAAAAATGCCAGAACCAAAAAGAAATTGCGAGGTGCTTCTGGCATTCCCGCACAGGAAAAACGGAGCAGTTTCGGTGCAAGAATAAACAGCAGAGTTCCAACGGATGCCGCAATCGGTGAGATGAAGCGTTTCAACAAAAAATAAAGAGGGAAGATTGTCGCAATCCAAAATATTCCACAGGTGAGCATCAGCGCGTGTGAAGCCTCGAGTCCGCAGAGCGCAAATGGAACGCTGGTGAGCATGCTGAAAATCGGCAGCCCGGGGTCAAGTACATAATCCCAAGTGCCGTACAGAGCGGCTTCGCGGATTGCGTATGCGTAGCAGTAGGCTACATCTCGGTAGAGGTTGCTTCCAAAAGAAGAAACGGTCAATGCCGCACTGCCGAGCAACGTCGAAAGAATCAGGTAGAATTCCGGTCTGTAAAAAACTTTTTGATTTTTATCTGCCATTTTTGTCTCAGGTGGTTGTATCTCTATTGGATTGAAACTGGCTTCCATTCAGGAAGAAGCAGCGAAACCGCAAGCTTGATATTCAGCCATTTCTCCGGGGCAATAATGAACGGGTTTTTATTGACGTTCAGGTAGGCTCCCCACCATGAAAATGTGCTGTTCGAGAGAATCAGACTGTTGCAATGGGTCATTAACTGCATATCGCGGAAACTTTGTTTGCCTCGATTCCAATCAACAAAAACAGCTGATTCCGGTGGAAGAAGTGGCAGAAGTTCTTTTTCGCACCATGCACGGTCATTGGAAAATATATAAAAACGGCGTCCAGAAACTCCGCCGGGAAGACGGGAGAGCGCGTTGATAAAATATTTTTCTGTACAGATGTTGCGGAACAGTGGATCTTTTACATAATCTCCGCGTCGGACATGAATACCGACTGATAGGGGATTTCGGCGCATTTCTGCTGCGGTTTCTCTAGAACGGTTATCTTCAAACTCCGGGAAGCTGTAGGCTTTGCAGATATCCTCTTTTACCGACGAAAAATAATTGTAATTTTGCCAGTATCCGGAAAAATACCGATCTCTTGGTTCCGTTAGAACCGTGGGATCCCAGCGCATATTTTGTGCTTCTATGCACGTTGTTCGCTTTTGAAAATAAGAGGGAAGCCTGCGGTAAAGCCGGGAAAATTTATAGTTTGGAAATACAAATTTTAAAGCGTGAATTTCCTGCCTGGAAGCGTAATCAGTCTTTATGTTGAATATATTTTTAAGTTCAAAACCATTGTGAAGATGGTAGGTGGTATATTGAGAAATATCAAGTTTAATCTGCTCTGCGGGAAACGCCTTTTTCAGGGAAAGTGCAAGCGCATACTGAAACATCTGATTGCCAAGCCCTCCAATAATCTCAACAATTTTCATTTTCGGCATTCCTCCACATTATGAAATCTATTCGTGAAAACGTAATATAGTAGTTTTTTGCGAAAAATCAATGCTCGTTTCTGCTTTTTATACGGCAAGGCATGAAAAGCCCCCCTGATCAGGTGTTGCCTCTTGGCATGTGCCGCGGGAAATTTCACTTCCCCTTGAGTGAATCAAGACGCAGAATCAGGAACGAAGTCAGCAGAAAGATGAGTCCGGCGGAGGCAAAGTATGCGCGGAACATCGGAAGTCCCGAACCGAAAAAATATTCGGAAAACTTCAGAACCGTTCCCGCGGCAAGCATCGAAACAAGGCTTGCCGCGACACCTGTCAGAATGTTGATGAACATCGAGCCAGCCACCTGGTGCTCTTTTGGAACGGAGATCAGAAAATAGCCGATCATGGCGTTGTTGTAGGACGCAATGTAGATTCCCAGAAGGAGAAACGGAATGCCGAACACTCCGCGCGCCCACAGCGACGCCCCGGGTGCGGGAACCAGAATCCAGAACAGACAGACCGGAAAGATCAGCAGATAGGTCAGGACTGCAAGTCCGCGCGTGCCGGTTTGGCGCGTGACCGGAGCGGTCAGCTTGGAACCGAACGCCGCCGCTCCGAATTGGAGAAGCGAAAACAGAATTGCTTCCCGGTCACTTACTCCGCATCCGCGTTTGAGCGCCATGACCGAAATCGGCGCAAGCATGATGTTGCCGAGATTGAACACAGCGCCCGCGTAAATCTGTTTGCGCAAGGTGCGGTCGGCAAGCGCGGAACGGAGCTGCGGAAGAAGCGGTTTCCGCGCCGTGTCGCGGATGGCGGAGGTCTCGTCGATCCGGCGGACAAAGGTTGAGGCGGCGATGCCTGTGACTGCGCCCGTCGCAATAATTGCGGTCAGAACCCAGATGCTGTCACACCAGCCGACAATGAAGGTGATTGCGGCGAGAGTGATGACGCTCAGGATGTAGAATCGCGCGCTTGATTCACCGAGCAGCTTTGCGCGGTCGGCGTCGGTTGTGATGTCGCCGAGCAGCGGCTGAGCCATCACCACGCCCGCCGCGCGGAATCCGTAGAACAGAAAACTGCCCGCGAGAAGGAGTCCCCATGCAAGATGTTCGCTGAACAGCGCCGCAACAGCGCCGGATGCCGCCAGCAGAGCCGCGAGGTTGCGCCAGACCCAGAAGTCCGCCTGGCTCTGCGCCGCGCCGACGCGCCCCGTGCGCATCACCCCGAGCGGCAGGAGCAGATAGCCGAAGTAGATCATCGATCCGACCGCTGCAATCAGCACATTCGGCGCATGCAGTTTGAGAGCAAACAGAATCACCACGGTTTCTCCGAGGCAGACGTATGACGCTCCGTTGACAAGGCTGTAGCGGTTGTAGTTGATTTGGGCGCGTCTGCGCTCTTCTCCGGAGAGTGGTCGGTTGAAAATCATTTCACCGTCTCCGCGGAAGTTCCGTTTGCATGATTTTTCCCCATTTTGAGTTCCTTAAGGTTGTTTTTATTTTTGAGTTTTTTGAGTTTTTCTGAATTATTCTGCCGATTCTGGCGGAAGTTTGCAGCGTTTGCGGAATTCCTGCGGAGTGCAGTGAGCCTGGCGGCGGAAGAAGGTCGAGAAAAGATTCGGGCTGCGGTAGCCGACGGACTTGCCGATTTCCGCAATCGGAAGATCGGTGTCGGCGAGCAGTTTCTGTGCCGTCTCGAGACGGAGCTTGGACTGGTACGCTTTGACGGTCATTCCGGTTTCCTTCGCGAACACGCGGTTGAGGTGGCGGATGCTGAGTTTGAAGAGCCGTGCAATTTCCGGCACGGCGTCGACGTCGCGGATTTTGAAGAAGAGAAGGCGCTTGATTGTTCCGATTCTGCTTTCGCGGATTGCGGGGGAGAACTGCGGAGTTTCGCCGCCGAACAGTTCGCCGAAATTCTTCTGGAAGAAGAGCATGAGATAAGCTGTGATGAGTGTACGCAGAACCGGAATGGCTGCTCCGGTTTCGCTTTCCCCCTGCATTGCGATTTCACTCCAGAGCGTTTCCAGCGCGGGATCAATGGGAAACTGATAGAAATGCCGTGCGGCGATCTCCGCAATCTTCTGTTTCGCGCCCGGAGCGTGAATCTGAATGCCGATGAGTGTCGCGCGGTGCGGCCCGTCTTTCCCGAAGCGTCGGCTGTGCAGCAGAAGGTCGGGCAGAAAAAGCAGCGTTTTCATTGCGGGGACGGAGCGGATCGGCATGTCGTCGACGAATGTGGTCATGCTGCCGGATTCGATGATGTCGATCGTGCTGAACGGGTGTTCGTGTTCTTCAATGAAGACGTCGGGATCGGGCACGGATTTGTGAAAGTTCAAAACGGAGAATTCGATGCCGTTCAGGGCAAACCGGATCGCGCGGTCGCCTACGGCGCGGTTCACGTTTCTGTTGAATTTCAGATAAAAGTCCTGCATGAATTTCTCCTTTCGGATAATATATTTTCATGTCAGGAGAAAAACAATGCAGGAATTACCGGAATGTCCGGAAAAATAAAGGAGTGTCCGGAAACCGGAAATTTTCCTATTTGAGCGCAATTACCGAGCCGGGATAAACGCGGAAGACCCCGTTTTTGCACGGAACGACGGGAAGCATGTTGACGCAGATCCGTTTTTGCGCTTCCGTGTTGCGCAGATAGACCGGACCGTAGAGGTGTGCGGCTTCCGGCGCAAGCGAAAGCAGAAAGGTGTCCGGCGCAATCTCTTCCAGTTTCACGTGTTTGATGCGTTCCGCATAACCTCCGGTTTCGGCGAAGGTGCCGACGTGCAGTTCCCGTTCGTACTTCATCCACGCGTCGAGCATGGAAGAGAAAAATTCCTTCGAGGTGACGGGCGCCCAGCCGCCGTATCCGGGCGCGACTCCGTGGAACATGATGACCGTAAAGGTTCCGGGCTGAATCGAGTGTTCCAGAATCTTTGCGAACTCCGCCGGAGTTGTGTTCTCTCCGATGTAGGTGCGGGGCGGTGTTTCCAGAAGATTGTTTGCAGCGAGCAGACGAGAGACGAACTCCTCTTTTACTCCGTATGGAGCTGTGTAGGTGACGGGGCGTGCTCCGGTATGCTCGAAAACCTGCCGCTGAGTTTCGGCGATTTCCCATGCGAGCGCTTCAAACTGCTTTTCCTGTGCGAGTCTCTGCGGGTTGGAGTGGCTCATCGAGTGATTGCCGATTTCGTGTCCGCGCCGATGCAGTTCGCGGATGCCGTCCCAGTTGAGCCGGCGGGAGCGGGCGCGGTCGTTGGATTGCGGGTTGATGTAAAAGGTTCCGCGCCATCCGCGTTTCTCAAGTTCGGGCGCGGCGATTTCCAGATGATCCAGTGTGCCGTCGTCAAAGGTGAGCGCGAGCATGGCGGACTTGCCGTCGGGGAAAGAGCAGATTTCAAGCGTGCTGTTCATGATGCGACTCCATTAATTTTTGTCGGAAACTTCGTGCACATCCACGATTTTCCCGTGAAAACTGTTGATGATGTTCTGGACGAGCGGGACATCCTTGACCTCCTGGATCAGCTCATCCACGCTCTTGCGCTTTCCGAGCAGCTCGTCGATATTGAGATCTGTGTGCATCGGCTCAGGCGCGGCCCCGTCGTCTTCATCGAAATCATCCGTTGGCACATCCTGCAGGAAGGAGGTGGGGGCGGACATGACTCTCCGCTGTTCCGCACGGGGCGGCAGCGGCGGCAGCTGGCTGGAAAACGACTGTTCCGGCATCGGCTCCGGTCCGGCGTCATAAACCGGATCGGGCATCTGTTCCGGCGTGGGG
>DHMO01000069.1:54694-56633 GCA_002405835.1 Lentisphaeria bacterium UBA4640
GGCGGAACGGGTCTTGGCTCCGGTGCCGGAGGCGGTATGGGGGCTGCTACGGGATCAGCCGTTTTTTTTTCAGCCGGGGCAGGGGGCGGAACGGGAGCCGCCTGAGGTTTGACAGACGGCTCCGGAACGGCGGGTGCGCTCTGCTGGATAATGACTTGCGGCGGCGGAAGATTCACATATGCGGGAACCGCGTTCAGGGGAGCCAGCTCGCCGTTCTGCCGGATGTAGTTCAGACGCGCAATCAGGTCGTCCACCTGCACGGCATGCGCCATGCGCATGGCTTTGAGGAGGAGGGTTTCGATGAAAATCTGTTTGTTGATCGCCTCGCGCAGGAGGAATCCTGTGCTGGAGAGCTGTTCCAGAAGACGCTGGATGACGTCCGGACGCACCAGTTTTGCGAGTTCGGAATAGATGCGGATTTTTTCCGGATTCTCTTCAAGCACGGTCTGCGGATTCGGGAGCAGGGCGCACATGAGCACGCCGCGGAGCCAGCCGAGAATCTCGTCGAAGAGCAGCTCCAGATTCTTGCCGGCATAAGCGAATGCGTGAAGCGCGGAGACAACCTTTGCGCGGTCGTTGCAGAGAATCGCCCGGATGAGTTCCTGCATCTCCGCGGGTGCGGTCAGGCCGAACAGCGAGAGTGCCTGCGCTTCGGAAATTTCCGCCGCCTTGCCGTCTGCGGTTCCGAAGAAGGAGATCATCTGGTCGAGCAGTGACTGCGCGTCGCGCATTCCGCCGTCGGCTGCGCGCGCGATGACGTCGATTGCCGAATCGGAGATCTGCACGCCTTCGGTTCGTGCGATGAGAGCGAGCCGTTCCGCGATGAGATTGGTCGGAATCCGCTTCAGGTCAAAACGCTGGCAGCGGGAAATGACGGTCGGCAGAACCTTGTTGACTTCGGTTGTCGCAAAGATGAATTTTGCATGTTCGGGCGGTTCCTCAATGGTCTTGAGCAGAGCGTTCCAGGCGCTCTTGGAGAGCATGTGAACTTCGTCGATGATGTAGATTTTGTATTTGGAACAGATCGGCAGATGTAGGACTTCCTCGCAGATTTCACGCGCTTTTTCGACCTGCGTGTGCGTGGCGGCATCGATTTCGATCACATCGACGCTGCTTTCGTTTGCGATGGAGACGCAGGATTCGCATTCGCAGCAAGGTTCGCCGTCGACGGGGTGGAGACAGTTCAGCGCTTTGGCGAAGATACGTGCGGAGGTTGTTTTTCCGATTCCGCGCGGACCGATGAAGAGATACGCCTGGGCGATTCTTCCTGAAATGATTGCATTGCGCAGGGTTCGGGCGATATGTTCCTGTCCGACCATGTCGGAGAATTTCTGCGGTCTCCATTTGCGGGCGATAACCTGGTAAGCCATTTTGATATCCTGTTCTGTTATTCCATCAGCAGCACGGTGTTTGATTCGGGATCCGGAAGAGCCCGGACTGGACGCTGTGCCGCGGTTGTTTTTTTGAGTTGATAGCCGAATGCCCGGAGGTTTTCGAAAACGAGCTGAGGTTCATCCGGTTCCCAGCACCACGCGGGGTTCTGTATGGTTTTCCGGACGACCTGTTCGAGCGTGAGGGAAGCCCCGTCCGCGAGACGGAAGCGGCAGAGGAAATTACTGTCGATCTCGGGATTCCCGAGCATGAGGGCGTCGCGGTAGAACGCTCTGCAGAGCGGCAGGTTTTCGACTTGCAGCAAGATTTCCGTTTCAGCATTCGGCATCAGAAGAACTCCCATATGATTTGAACAAAAGATAGCGTTCTTTTGCATGAAATCAAGGAGGAAACGGATTATTTTTAATTTTAAAACGCGAAAAAAAATAGAAAGAGGGCTTGCAAAAACGTAATGATGCTGTATATTAATACCGTTATCCCTGAAGAGGGATGATGAAATCGGAGTGTAGCTCAGCCTGGTTGGAGCGCTACGTTCGGGACGTAGAGG
>DHMO01000069.1:56667-56794 GCA_002405835.1 Lentisphaeria bacterium UBA4640
CGGGACGTAGAGGTCGCAAGTTCGAATCTTGTCACTCCGACCATTCCTTTTTAAATAGAAATGGTTTCCCTGTTTATATCGGAGTGTAGCTCAGCCTGGTTGGAGCGCTACGTTCGGGACGTAGAGG
>DHMO01000069.1:56836-69281 GCA_002405835.1 Lentisphaeria bacterium UBA4640
CGGGACGTAGAGGTCGCAAGTTCGAATCTTGTCACTCCGACCATTTTTTTTGTTCATTGGCGTCAGCGGACAACCGTTGATGCTTTTTTGTTTTCCGTAAATCCCTTTGGCAGGCAGACTTGTGCAAAGAATAAAGGACTCTCCCTGTTTTCGCAGAGAGAGCCGTTTCGAAACCCCGGAAATCACCCGGCGGACACCCCCGCCGAAATTCTCCGTTTGCTCATGAGCCGGGATTTTCGACTATTCAAATATAACGGAACAGGATTGCGCCGATTCGCAAAACATCATCAAACGCCGGAAATTCAGCGCGCACGCCGCGAAACGACATTTTCACCTCACCCATCGCATTCTCTCCCAAGAAATCATTGATGATCTTCCTCAAATTGACAGGACGGGGGCGCGCCGAATTTTTCGCGTTATATGCCAAAGAAATCAGCGCAAGGTTTATGCTTTCGATTAAAAACATAACGAAAACTCTTTCTCCTGTCTACCGCCTTCAGTCAAACAGGAATTGCCATCTTCTGCAAAAAATCGCATTTTTACCATTTCCCCTTATTTTAACTTTCCAGAGACAAAAGCCCCAGCAGTTTCCGATAGACCAGCGCCGTATCCTTCGCATCCTCAAAAGCATTGTGCTGAACCTCGCCGGTGATGGCCAATGCGTCTTTCAATGCCGTCAGCGACACTTTTTCAAATCTTGGCTCACCGTTGTCCCGGAGTGCAATGTCATTGATGGCAAGTGCCAGCCGCATACTGTCCCGTCCGTGCCGGCGAATGATTTTTGACAATTCCGGAAATTCCTTGGCGATGAAACGCAAGTCGAAATCCAGATTCTGCCCCACGGGCGTAATGCTTTCGATATCGTTGTCGGCGAGCCATTGCCGGATGTCGGCCGTCACCTTCTCCCGCCTCTCGCCCTCGTTGGGGTTGAGCCGGTTGACTTGCAACGCCTGTATCTCTGCCGTTTCCGGATGCTCCGCTTTCACCCGTGCGGTGAATTCGGGGACATCCTTTGAAATCGTGAAATCCTGATTCAGCGGAACGATGGCGATGTCGAGAATTTCCCCTTTGCTCACATCCAACCCGGATGTTTCCAAATCTATGGCAGCAAAAATCTTCATATCAATCCTCCGGCTGTGCAACTGTGATGCCGTTTTTAACATAAGTGATTTTCATTCCGAGTTCACGCCGGAATGCCGCGACATGACTTTTCAGCGGACCGCGCGGTGCGCCGCCCCTTGGGGAATAGTATGTCTTATGGCTCCAGACCTGACTTGCCGTAATCAAATCCATATGGCAGATTACGGGATTTTTGAACCGCATTTTGATGATACAGTCAAGCAGCCGTCCCCGGATGGAGTTGATCGCAACTGTATAACGGCGCTCCTTCCCGTTTTTTGCTGCAGTTCTCCAGTGCATTATGCTGCAGTCGTTTTCGTCCGGGTCGCGGAAGAGCCATTCCTGCTGAATGCTTGCCGTAAGCGGCGCTCTTTTTTTCTTTTCCACGAATTTGAGGATGGAAGATTCGAGCGTATGTTCTCCAATGGATTCCAGCGGTTTCAACAGCATATCGTTTGCTTCCCGGTAAAATACCTGTGAAGGCAGACTGATGTTTTTCCTGTCTTCCATCTTTGCCGTGATGACAATGATCGGCAGTTCATCCCTTGTGTACTTGTCGCGGAGCATGGAGAGAAAGAAAACACCCGTGTTGATGTCAGGCAGAGAGCCATACCTCACCGGAAGTTCCATGTCAAGAATGACATAGTTGTATTTATTTTCGTTGACGAGCAATCTCGCGTCTTCAATGCAGTTGACACAATCGCAGTCGTGTCCCATCGCTTTCAGTCTGTCGGAAACGAGACGGCAGATGTCCGCATCGTCATCAACCACAAGAGCTTTATATTGCACAGTCATTTTTCCCTCCTGGCAGATATACCGTGGCTGTCAGTCCTTTTCCTTCTCCCTCGGAATCAATTTCCAAGGTGCCGCCGTGGTCTTTGATCCTGGCATACGCGATGGCAAGACCGAGACCCGAACCGGTGGTCTTTTTTGAACTGCTTCTCGGCAAAAACGTGCGGTAATGCTTGAGTTCAAGTTCATTCATTCCCATTCCGTAATCCCGAATGACGATTTCAACGCCGGTTTCAGTGCGGCCGGCGGAAATATCCACCTTGCCCCGTTTGGCTTTGTCCGGCGATGTCATATAGGATTCCGCTGCGTTTTTCAACAGATTGGTGAACACCCGGATTATCGGAATCCGGACAACAGGGATGACGATGTCCCTCGGCACTTTTTCCACATTGAAGGAAACAAGACTGATGTCGCGGTTTTTATCTGCGAAAATCTCCTGCGTATCTCTGACGGCGGCAGTCAGCAGTTCATGCAGATTTTCGCACATTTTTTCCTTCGGCGTTTTCCTTGCCAGTTCCTTCATGTCATCGGCCATCCGGATAATCATTTCGACCCGGCGCAGAATCGCCTGGCGTCTCTGATTGACCTGAATCAGTTCCGCAGAACTCAATTCGTTTTGAACCGTGTTGTATATCTGTTCCAAATCATATTCGATGGGTGTCACCATCCCGCGGATGTCATGGACGGCATACCCCACAGTCAGTTGATAGGCATCCTCCATCGCCTCAAGGGCAAGTTTTGCGGCATCGGGACCGTATTTCTTCCGTATTTTTTCAAGATTGCGGAAAATCTTCGATTCGTTCTTTTCCTGCTTCTCCCTGTTTTTAACGTAGATATTCCGTTTCTCCATAGAACGGCGAGCATTGTCCACAACAAAAACATTGCCGTCCGCAAGAAGCGGAAAGAAGAGGGACAGACTCCCGTCGTTTACAGATGCCATAGCCGTTGCGACCTCTTTGCGGACTTGCCATTTTTCATCCTTGATAAAAGGAATCAGCCGCTCCGATGCTTCAATATCGCCATAGTGGTTCTCAAGGTATTTTCCTATGGAAACGACCTCATCGCATCTGGCTTCCCAGTTGTCCTGCGGAACCGGTGCTTCGGAAAAAAGCTCGTCAATCATGACTCACCTCAATGCGAATAACGTTCCACGCGTTTCCGGAAGGCTTCCGCACCACCCTCAAGAATGCTGATAATGTTTTCCTTGCAGTCATCGACTGTGCCGGACTTGCGGATATGACCGGCAGTGCCGTCCGATTCCATGACAAGCATCCGCTCCGCTTCTCCGAGGACCGGAATGTTCGGATTGTGGGTCACGAAAATCAGCTGTCGGTTGTTTTTGACATTGCGGACGCTTTCCACGATGATGTTGTGGACGAATTCATTGTCCAGATTGTCTTCCGGCTGATCGATGAGCAACGGGCGTTCGCTGTCCAGCAGCAGAATCGGCAGAATGGCGTTGCATTTCTGTCCGGTGGAAAGCGTATCGGATGGTTTGTACGTGCCGTGGTCGTTCAGTTCGATTTTGGCGGTATCCGGCATTTCCACGATGTCAAGGGCGGAAAGGATTTCCGGCGTATTGAGCGTGGCGACAACGAGATTCGCCTGATTTGGATTGATTCCGGCGCCGGTATGGAGACCATCGGTATCCTTGGCGGAAACGAGTCGGGCAAGTCCGACCGGGTCGATGTGCCGCACGATGGCCGCCGCGACTTGCTTGTACTGCATCTGCGTACCGCGAAGCGCATTGACCAACAGTTCAAAATAGATGTCGCGGCAGCCGAACTGGGTAATAGTGACCCGGATGTTCGGCGCAAGATTCCTGTTGATCTCATCGGCTATTTTCCGCCGGATGTTGTAACGGGTATCCTGTTTCATCGTCAGCGTGTTTTTCAAATCGCTGCGGTCTTTCAGGATGCCGTTGATTTTGCTCCGCAATTCGCCGAGTTCATTCTGCGCAGCAAGCAGACGGGTGTACTGATCGGAAATCTTCCTGCGGTCAGCGGCACGAGCCTGTTCCTCTTTGCTCTTTTCTACGAGCGCATGATACTTGACTTCCTGATTCTGCTGACGGGTGAAGAGTTCCTTCTTCGCCGTCAGGTATCTCAAATAACTTTCGCGGAGACTCTGAATGTAAGTGTCGATGGCTCTGTTGAGCGTGGTGTTGTTGGACGCGACCTCATCATACATCTGACGGATCAGATCATAATTCTCGCCATGCGTCAGTTCGGCGGTTTTACACCAGCGAAGCATTTCCGCAACGGCATCCTTCATCGGAGTGAGCCGGCCGGCAACGTCCTTGAAAATCTTTTCCGATGATTCAAGGAAATTCCGTTCCATGGATCGGATGTTTTTCTGTTCGTGCGCGACATTCAGTTCAGCGGATTCCTTCGTGCTGTCGGCGGCAAATTCATCCAGCTTTTTCTTCAGTTCCGGCAGCAGATTCAAATCCTCGTCCAACTGCTTTTCGCGTTCACGAAGAGGAAGAATTGAAGCGGAGTTCGCTTCCAGCGATTTTCTGATCTGTATGATTTCCGCATTGAGTCGGTGCATTTCGTTCTGCGTGAAAGATTCGATGAGTGCCATCTGGCAGGTGTTCTGCCCTGCGATGCTCTCAATTTCATTCTGGCTGAAAATATCCAGCCGGAAGATGTTCGGCGTGTAAGTTATTCCCGTACCGGCGTGATCCGGATTGTACACCTCCGGATTTTCCCCGATGTTCCGGCTGATGATGTAGGTGATGCCGTTGGCGGTTTCGACTGTCAGTTCAACACGCCCGCCGTTGAGGTTGCTTTCCACCAGCGAAATCAGTTCTTTCTGTTTTTTGGGGTCGGTCGGCATAACATTCAATGCGTACCGGATCAATTCCAAAACCGTGGTTTTTCCGGTTCCCCGTGCGCCGATGATGCAGTTCAATTTGTCGGAAAACGAAAAGTCAAAGCCGTCAAGGAATCCGCCGATAATGCGGAGCCGGACAAGTCGGTGTGATGTCTGTGCCATATTGCGCGCCTTTCAATAAAGTTGCTGTTTTATCGGAATTTCACCGAAAACGATTTGATTTTTTCCTGTTTCGCGCATAATTTACGCTGTTACACTGTCAAATAATGTCAGTCTAATTTTAAAAGGCAAAAAAATGAAAAAAAATATCAATCAGCCTTCCGCGAAGGCAAAAGTTTCGCGGATGCAGGTGTTCCGCATGGCGCGGATCGTGGCTCTTCTCAAGAAGAATCTGATGCCGACGCCGGAAAAACTGCTGAAAGAGTACGAAAAACTGGAATATGAGGAAAATCAGCTCATCCGTGCAAAATACAGTCTGCGCACCGTTTATCGTGACGTGGATTCGTTGAAGAATGATTTTCACTGTCCCATTGCCTATGACCGTACCAACAAGGGGTATTATCTGACAGACCGCGACTGGGAGTTCAACTGTCCGGCGCAATTGTCGGAATCGGCAATGCTGGCGCTTATCCTCGGTGCGCGCATCGCCGAAGACATTTTCCCCGAACCGTTGCGAAGCCGTATTGCATCCGCCGTGGATGAAATCCTCAAAGGGAACAACCCCGATTTCATGGAAACCACGCTCATCCATTCGCTCAAGGTCTTTGCCGAATCCGGGGCGGTGGAGGAATCGGAAATCTTCCCGATTGTTTTTGAGGCGTGGCAGAAGCACCGCAGACTTCGCATCCTGTATGATGACATGAAAGGCGGCGATCCGGTGGAACGGCTGGTCGATCCCCATGTGCTTTTCCTATATGCCCGTGAATGGCGTATCAAAGCGTACTGCCGACTGCGGAAAGCCCCCCGGACGTTTGTCATCAGCCGCATCCGCAAAGCGGAAATGCTGAATTCCGCCTTCGATCCGGACAAGGAGATCATTGACTCCGTTACCCTCGACAACATCGTTTCGTGGAAGAAATACGCCAACGTCAAAATCCGGCTTACCGGGGATGCGCGTAAATTCGCGGTCGCAAACCGGATGCATTCCAGGCAGACCGTGAAGAAGCAGAAGAACGGCACCTGGCTGTTCACTATCCCGGAAATCCCGGAGCAGGTCATCGTGCCGTGGATTCTGTCCCAGGGCGGAGATGCCGTCCCCCTTGAACCGCAGGAAATCGTGGATGCTGTAAGAGCCAAAGCATTGTCAATCGTCAAAAAAACTGACATGAAGACCAATGATGGAACTGATTGACCATCAAGATGCCAACTGTGATTTTTTAATGATGAGTGTTTGCGTTGATCTTCATTAAATATTTTATGATAAATCACTTGTAATTTTTACCCCCCCCATGAATATCCGTTGCGAACCTTCCACGGACTTTTAGCGGACTTTTAGAGAAGGTCCGTGCCGTTTTTTCGTCACGCAGAAATTGAGCGTAAAAAATCACGGACTTTCTGCGGACCTTCTACGGGGCTTCCACAGACCTTTATTTTTTTCGCTTGTTTTTTGCCTATATTATCTTCATGCGAAACAAAAAATATCAAAACGCATGGAGGGAAAATGACGTTCAGGCAACTTTCACCGGGAGACCGCAGTCTCCTCTCACTGATGCAGTCCGTCTATTACGGACGGCTGGAAAATCTTGCGATCCGCAACGGTCACGCCGTTGTCACCAAAGAGAGCCGGAAAATCCGCTCTCATAAGATCGGCGCAGCGAAACATTCTCACGATGCCGGACAAAACGGAGCGGATTTCCTGCTGAATGAAAAACAACAGGAGTTTCTCACGGCCGTCAGCGGCATAGCCGACGGAATCATCAACGAAATCCAGATACAGGCGGGGCTGCCGGTATCGCTGGAAACCGAGGAGGTCATCGCAAGCATCTGACCGAGCCGATCCCCCATTACATATAATAAAGGTATTTAGCTGACCATACCACCGAACAACGGAGATGGCCGGGAATGCCGCCAGAAAAATTTTGGCGCACCCGACCATCTCTTTTTTTTGACGGCTTCCCGACCGCTCCACAACACACAAGGAGCCGTCAAAATGGCACAAAAAAACAATCAGTCCGTCCGCAATGAAGCGGAATCCGCCCTCACCACCAACCGTATTCCGACCTTTGAAGAGGTCTATGCCATGCCCTATGTGCAAAAGTCCATACGTGCGATTCTTGAACAGAATGTCCGGCAGTATCCCTTGCTGGCAACGTATCAGGACGATCTTCGTCAGGAAATGCTCATTAAACTTTTTGAAGCTCTCCCGCAATATGACGGCAGAGCCGGAATTGAAGCGTTTTGCCGCATTTGTTTGGAAAACGGATTCAAAAATGCCCGCCGCCAATTCTTTCAGACAAGAAATCTCCGTCTGGCGTATGCCAAAAGTATTGATGATTTTGAATCCATGGATGACGAGGACAGCACCAAATTAAATGCCGCCGACATCAGAGCCTATGCGTCAATGTGCCATGACGATGTTTCCGAAGGCATCAAAAAACAGGATATCATGATTGTCATCGGGCAACTCCCTGACCACCTCAAAGTCATTGCGAATCGCATTCTCAAAGGGGAGTCCATCCGCAGTATTGAGCGTGAAATGGGAATCCCTCATACGACATTCCGCCGCAAATACTTGATCCAGATTCGTTTGCATCTGGCGCAGGAAAATTTTTGAAAAAATTTTCTGAAAAGCGGACCAGGCGACTTCGGGATGTGTATATACCCGGCGTAAAGGGAATACCTTGAAAGGAAAACAACAAAATGACAAAAAAACAAAAAATTGCACCGGCGGAACTCATTCGGCGGATTCAGGAAACATTCAACAGTGATTTCATCATCGCTGAACCTGCGGACGAATACCACGCCCGCAGCCGCAACGGCGAGTTCATGTCCAGCCATCTGTTGGCGGATTTCCGCGAGAGTCCTGCTCTTTATCATAAGAAAATAAGCGGGAAGCTCGAAGAGACTGAATCGGCGGTTTTCGCTCTTGGCAGAGCTACTCACTGCGCGATTCTTGAAGGACCCGATATTTTTGAGCAGGAATACCTCATCGGCGATGGTCCTGTCAATCCGAAGACCGGAGAGCCTTTCGGCAAAAGCACCAAAGCGTATACTGAATGGAAAAACAGCCTCGACCGCGAGGTCGTGAGCGGCAAGGATTTCGGATTCATCACGAAACTCCAGGCATCCGTGCTGATGCACCCGGTGGCGGGAGAACTTCTGACGGACGGTGTTGCCGAGGGCGTAGTCCGTGCCGAATACTGCGGCGTACCGTGCCAAATCAGAATGGACTGGTTTTCTCGGACCGAGGGAATCGTTGACCTCAAGACCTGCGACAGCCTCAAATGGTTTGAAAGCGACTGCCGCCGTTACGGGTACATTCACCAGATGGCATTCTACCGGGCAGTCATCCGTGAATCCACGGGCATGACGTTTCCGGTTCATATCATCGCGGTGGAAAAGAATGAGCCGTTTTCCACCGGCGTATGGAAACTGACGGATGAAGTGCTGGATTTGGCGGAACAGGCAAACCGAAGCGCACTGGCGCATTTTCTGGAATGCAAACGCACCAACATCTGGCCTACCGGCTACGAAGAAACCCGAATCATCAACACCCTCTAAAATAAAGGATTTTTACTATGAGTATGCTTGAAAGCATTCAATCCGGGCGCGAAAACAAACCGCCCCGTATCATGATTTACGGGAGCGAAGGTGTCGGAAAATCGACCTTCGGAGCGTCCGCACCAAATGCCATCTTTGTTCAGACCGAAGACGGGCTGGGAGAAATCAACTGCCGGAAATTTCCGCTGGCGAACAGCGTCTCGGAAGTGATTTCCGAACTCACCGCCCTGCGCGATGAGCCGCACGATTTCCAGACCGTGGTCATCGACTCTGCCGACTGGCTTGAACGCTTGATTTTCGATGAGGTCTGCCGAGAATTCGGTGTACGATCCATTGAAAAGGCTGACGGCGGGTACGGCAAAGGCTATACCCATGCCCTGACGCACTGGCGAAAGGTCATCAATCTTCTGCAGGAACTTCGGGACAAATGCGGAATGATGGTCATCCTCGTTGCCCATGCAAAAGTGGAGCGGTTTGAAGACCCGGAAAACGCAGCGTATGACAGGTATACGCCGCGTCTGCACAAACACGCCGCATCCCTGATTGCCGAATGGGTTGATGCCGTGCTTTTTGCAAACAAGAAGTTCCGCGTGGCAAAAGACGGCAATGACCGTGCCGTGGCAACGCCCATCGGCGCAGACGGCGGGGAACGCATCATCCGGACGGTCGGCTCTCCCGCCTGTATAGCAAAGAACCGATTCGGTCTGCCGAGCGAGATTCCTCTCTCGTGGGCAGCATTTATCAACGCATATCAAAAAGCACAGGAGGCATAAAATGGCGAAATGCAATGAAAGAACAGAAGTGTACAGCCGCACCACCGGGGTATTACCGCCCGGTGAGCAACTGGAACAAGGGAAAACGGAAAGAGTTCAAAGAGCGCAAGCCGTTTGAGGTGGAGAAATGTCCGAAAAAATAATCGTAGCGCGGCGTGATCTTACCTGCGATCTCTGCAGACGGCGCATCGTCAAAGGGCAGAAGTGCCGGATGATTCACGATGACTTCATGCCGGGTATCGTCTACTTTGAACATCTGAACTGCCCGTCCGCTCCGGCGGGCGCAACCACAAATCCAACCCCGAAACCCCCTGTCATTCATAATAGCAAGCCGGCGATGGTGTTGGCGTAACTGAAAGGAAATGAACTGTGTCTACCCTCAATTTCAATGCCGAAACCGTTGAACCGAGCGTTCCGTTTGAGGCGATCCCCGCCGGTAAATACATTGCCGTCATCAACGATTCCGACATGAAGGACACCCGTTCCGGCAACGGGCGCTATCTGCGGCTGGAATTCGAGATTGTCGATGGCGAGTACAAAGGACGCAAGGTCTGGACTCGTCTCAACCTCGAAAATTCCAATCCGGAAGCGGTGAAATACGCCCGTGCCGACCTTGCGGCAATCTGCCGGGCCGTGGGCGTTCTGCATCCTGCGGATTCGGTTGAACTCCACAATCTTCCGCTGCAGATCACGGTCAAGTGCCGCAGGAATCAGGACGATGAGATGACCAACGAAGTCAAATCGTTCGCCCCTGTTCCGGCTGCCGCTCCTGCACCTGCGGCAACTCCGCAGACGGGTGCGAACTCCGCACCGCCGTGGGCGCACAGCAAATGATGCGCGAATTTGAACTCCCGTGGCCGCCGAGCGTAAACCATTATTACAGGCACATCGGTCCGAGGGTTCTCATCAGCAGAGATGGCCGAAAGTACCGCGAGACTATTATCTCCCTGCTGGGGGATCAGAAAATCGAGCCGTTTGAGGATGCCGTGGATTTGGCAGTGGATGCCTATCCTCCGGACAACAGACGGCGAGACCTTGACAACCTGCTCAAGTGTCTCCTGGATTCTTTTACCTTCGGAGGTCTCTACCGGGATGATTCACAGATAAAGAAAATCACCATCACAAAACGGGAACCCATGCCACCGGACGGCATGATGTATATAAGGATAAAAGAATATGACGAAACAGCAGAATCTCCAAGCGCGGGATCGCATCGTTGAAAATTACCTCTATTCGCTGGAGGACGATAAACAGCGCATTGTCTGTTTCCTCTTCATGCAAAACGCAACGGAGAAGGAAGTTCGCAAGGCGGTGAAAATCACGTCAACTGAACTGGAAGGCATCAAATTGCAGATTGCCATCGGGCTGCGTCAGGCGGGAATCCGCATCGGAGACGAAGAATGCTGACACTTCGCCCCTATCAACAGGCGGCTGTGGATGCCGTTTATAAGCATCTCCGCGAACGGGATGATAATCCCTGCGTGGTGCTGCCGATGGGTACGGGAAAGTCACTGGTCATCGCAAAATTGGTTCGGGATGCCGTGGAGCAATGGAACGGGCGCGTACTCATCCTCGCCCACGTGAAAGAGTTATTGGAACAAAATGCCGGGAAAATAAAAATTCTCTGCCCGGACATTCCAATCGGCATCTTCTCGGCGGGGTTGAAATCACGGGATACGGAAGAATCCGTCATCGTGGCCGGCATTCAATCCGTGTATGACAAGGCGTGTGACCTTGGCGCATTCGATCTCATCATCGTGGATGAAGCACACCTCATCGCTCCGGACGGCGATGGTATGTACCGCACATTCCTGAATGATATGAAGGTCATCAATCCGCACGTCCGGGTAATCGGTTTGACCGCAACTCCATTCCGTCTCAAAGGAGGACTGATCTGTCAGCCGGACAACATTCTGAACGAAGTCTGCTACGAAGCCGGTCTTAAAGAGATGATTACGCAGGGCTATCTTGCTCCGCTCATTTCCCGTGCCGGACGCGCCGAAGCGAAACTGGACAATCTCCATATCCGCGGCGGTGAGTTCGTCGGCAATGAAATAGCTGCGGCAATGGATACCGAACAACTGGTATCGTCCGCCTGCAGGGAGATCGTTGACCTGACACAGGACAGAAAAGCCGTGCTGATTTTCACCACATCGGTTGAGCATTGCAAGCACGTTGCGGAGAAGATTTCCTGTTACAGCGGTCGGGAATGCGCCATTGTTACCGGGGAGACATCGCCAGGTGAACGTGCGGAAATCCTTGACCGGTTCAAGGGGGAATCCATTTCGGCTGACCTCTTCGGCACGCTGAAACCGCCGCTGAAATTCCTCTGCAATGTCAATGTCTTGACTACGGGATTCGATGCGCCGAACACGGATTGCATCGTTCTGCTGCGGCCGACCAATTCAGCCGGACTGCTGATTCAGATGGTGGGGCGCGGCACACGGCTTTCCCCGGAGACCGGCAAAACGAACTGTCTGGTTCTGGACTACGGCGGAAATATTCTGCGACATGGTCCGTTGGATATGATACGCGTTACGGACAAAACACCCGGCAACGGAGATGCTCCGGCAAAGAAATGTCCCCTGTGCCTGGTGCTGATTCATGCGGCATATCAGAAATGTCCGGAGTGCGGATATGAATTCCCTCCTCCGCAGAAATCGAATCTGACGGAACACGCCAGCCGGGAGGGTATCATTTCCGGAGAAACTTTTACCGATGAATATGACGTGCAAAGTGTGTACTATCAAGTACATGAGAAACGCTGTGCCGCCCCGGGTACACCGAAGACGATGCGGGTGGATTATCAGATTTCACTGAATGATTTCGAATCCGAATGGGTTTGTCCGGAACACACAGGATACGCCCGCGATAAATTCGTGAAATGGTGGAAAGCCCGCGCCGCTGTCGGCTGTCCGATTCCCCGATCGGCACGGGAAGCCGTTGCTCTGGCGAATCAGGGACTGCTGGCTGTACCGAAAAGCATAACGGTAAAGTCTGTGGCCGGCGAGAAATTCGACCGGATCAGCAAATGCGTTCTCGCTGACCGCCCCGTCATGCGAGAGCCGGGTGATGATTCCGCTGAACTTGAATCCGATCCGGAAGACTGGCGGAGCAACAGCCCCGCCGACCTCGGAATCAGTCAGGAAGAACCGGATGAAATCCCGTTTTGATTTGAAACCAGAGCTATCCCATAAAAATCT
>DHMO01000011.1:0-19804 GCA_002405835.1 Lentisphaeria bacterium UBA4640
CTTCCAGAGCATATTTGACTTTTATGTCAAACGGGTTTATATTATGACTGGTTTGGACAGTTGTCTCCTCTTGGGTAACCTGCGGCGTCTCTCCGGTTGCACCATTTCTAGACTGATCGCTCGCCGCTTGCGGTGTTTCGGTTTGAGACCCGAATCTCCAGATCATTTCCCCCTTCGGCTTGGAGTGCGCATTATCTCTCGGATAGAATGTCACTACAGAGTAGCAGCCTTGTTCTTCCCGCAACTCCAGAATTCCCCATTGACTCGGAGGTTTCGGAAAAACTTCCAGCTTTATGGCGTCGCCGTCCCTGCGCGCATAAATTTTATTCGGCTTTCCGAATACATTCAAAATCACATTCGATAGATCACGCCCCGTAAAATCCTTGAGATGTTTCGACAGATGAACAAGCCCATAGCCGTAATCCCCCTTGAAAAGACGAATCGGCAATGCCTTCAGATTCAAATCCGCCGGAGCGTTTGCAATCATCTCCGGAGTAACCCGCCCCCAGTCAGGCGATCCGTCATCTGTCAGAATCTGCGTTTTGGCTGAAATGGATTTATCCTGCAGAATAGACTCCAGTTTCTGTTCCCCGTAGCCTTGAACATTGAACAGCGGTTTCCCTTCTTCATCAATCGAAAAACGCGCCATCGCTTGCGGTTTGTCCGCAGTCGTCCGTACAGTGTCCAGCCTTGAACCTTCAACCTTGAACTTTGAACCTCCGCCCGCTCGCGTCCTCCGGTATCCCCGCAACAACAGCGTCTCGATCTCCCTGTCCGTGAAACGGTAATTCGAAAAGCCCCTGAACCCGTAGAAAAACATCTTCACTTTCTGAAGAAATTCTCTCCACCACGCCGGACGCACCGAAAGCTCCCCGCGCTCCGGACGCAAATATAAAAGCGATTGGTATAGATGAAATCCATGTAGGGAAAGGAATGAAAAACGAACAGTTTCTGACAATCATTCGGGATTTGCAATCCGGAGCAGTAATTCATGTCGGAAAAGGGAAAGGTGTTTCAGCTCTTTTCGGAATATTAAACAAATTAAAACTAAGCAAGTTGAAAATTGTAACCATGGATGTGACAAATGCTTATTATAGCTGGATCAATCAAGAGTTTCAAAATACAAAAAATTGTTTTTGATCATTTTAATGTTATCAAGTTAATGAATGATAAACTTGATAAAGTTAAAAGGAAAGTTTCTGCAAAATTAAACATAATTAAACAAAAAGCAGCTAAAGGGTTTGCGCTTTAGCTACCTAAAGAATAATGAAAATTTGCCGGAGGATGCCAAAATCATTCTGCGGAATATGCGAGGAGAATTCCAAGAACTTGGTGATGCGTATATGTTCAAAGAGGCTTTGCGGACTATTTATTGAATTTCGGATGGCTGATCAAACAGGCATATGGGTTCCGGGACAGTGAATACTTTTTTAAAATCTATCAGCGGCCTGAAATTTCAAGCGGAAAGGAGTTGTAGTTTATGGCAAAAACCGTCGAAGAGACAAAAACTGTTTCAGGGAAGTATGTGATAAAAAGGAAATAAAAGAAGAATTGGTGCCGACGAAAGGACTTGAACCTTCACCCGCGTACACGGACTGCGACCTGAACGCAGCGCGTCTGCCATTCCGCCACGTCGGCATTTCCAATATGTCGCTTAATATACATGAAAAACACTGTTTGTCAAGCATCAAATAAAAAAAACAGAAAAAATTTCTTTTCATGCATAATTTCACTTTTTCCAGCGAATCTGTTGGCAAAAGAACAATCAACCGCCGCACAAAAACGGCGGGTGCTCATAAAAAATCAAAAAAAAATCTTTCCGGCTGCATAATTCGCGATTTTCCAGCGAATCTGTCTGTGAAAGTTTTCCGGAAAACTGCGGGGAATGATTCGGGGGGATGATTCCCCGCAGACTACGGAGGCAATACGCGCATGGGATTCCGTCCGGGGGGAACGGAATTCAGTGGGGGGATGCGCGGGGTGTTCCGATAAAACGCCCGGTTCAAAGATGAATGACCCGCCATCCATTCGGGGGGACGGATGACGGGCCGGGGGGAACTTTGAATCCGGACGGCGGCTCTGGGAGCTCTGCTCTTCAGAGCCGCTCGGAAACACTGTCTGTTTTTTCAGGGGGGAGTGTCGTTCTTCTGCGGGGGTGGAAGAACGGCCCGCCGCGAAAAGAGGTCTGAAAAAGATTTCTTTTCGCGGCGTTTTTTTATTTTTCCTGCTTGATTTTCCGTTTTTTCGATGTAACTTTAAAAGGAAACAAACGGGGTGTCTCATGACTGTTGTTCTTTTTCTTCTGAAAGCGCTGGTTTTCTTCATCATTGAACTCATGCTTTCCAAATTTACGGCGGAGCAGATGAAAATCAAATTTCCGCTCGGGGCGCCGGCTCCATTCGCTCTGATTTTCACCGCGCTCTTTCTCGTTCCGTATGCCGGATGGATTCTCGCAACCATATTCCTTCTGCGCTTTACCGCTGTTATGACAAACGCGCGCACCTGGCCCGAATCAACTGCATTCGCTATGGTCGTCGTCCCGCTCAGCTGGCTGCTGAAAGTCGTCGTTTTCTGAACTTCCGCAGTTGAATTTCCGCAAAAAAGCGCTATCTTTACCGGAAACGGAGATTTTTATCATGGAACAGAAAACTATTCGGGCGGCACTGGATTTTTCATGGAACGAAGCATCCCTTGCGCTTGCCGATGAACAGAATAATATCCTCTTTACTGAAAAAATCATGCTGAACGGACACGACGCCTCCGCGCTTCCGGAGCGTCTTGAGCTCGCCGCGAAACATGCGGGAACACCCCTCGCCGGAATTACCGAATGGAGCGTCGGAACAGGTCCCGGAGGATTCACCGGACTCCGCGTCGCCGCCGCGCTCATCAGCGGACTCACCTACGGACACCCGGAAGTCAAGGTCCGCGGAGTCCCTTCCGCAGCCGGACTTCTCCGCACTGCGTTCGCCGGAAACTTGCCTGAAAAAGCCGCGGCAATCTTCGACGGGCGCCGCTCCGAACTGCTCGTTTACGGTATGGAGCTCAAAGACGGTTCGTATCAGCCCGACGGCTTCACAGCCGTTCTGCAGAAACCCCGGGAACTCGCCGGAATTCTCGCCGGACGCTCCGCCGCCGCGCTGGAAAAGGATCGCGCCGCAATTGCGAAATTCGCACCGGAACTCGTTGACGGCATTCGTTTCGCGCCCTCCATCAATGCGGAAGAGCTGATCTTCAATGATCCGCGAAACTTCAGCGCATCGCCGACCGATTTGATCTACCTGCGCGCCGCCGTGTTTGTGGAGGCCCGCATTCCGAGAAAGATCTGCTGATGAAGCTCCGCAAGCTGTTTTTGTGTGTTCTGCTCCCGCTCTTCGTGCTGTTTCTGTTCCTTGCGGGAGTCACTGTCTGCGCGGCAAAGCTGATTGACGAGACTGCTGTTACTTCGCAGAATCCGGCGCCGCTTGATTTCATGTCGACCATGACCGCAATGCAGTCGCTCAACCGGAGCATTCAGGAGGCGGTGCGCAAGCCCGCAGGCGAAACCGTTTTGGAGCTGACCGAAGCCGAAGTGAACGCCCTGCTCGCCAACGCCAGCATGTTTTCCGCAACCGCGCCCCAGGCTCCGCAGGAACTGAAAAACTGCAGGCTGGAGCTCTCAAAAGGCATTTTCACTCTGCTCTATCCGTATGATCTCGGCAGAAACACTCCGTTCGGACGCTTCATCAATCTCCGCATCCGTTTTTATGCGGAAGTGACAAACGGCGAACTGAATGTGCAGATTGTCTCCTGTCATGCAGGTGCATTCCCGGTTTCGCGCGCCGCCGTTCAGAATGTTCTGGAAAAACAACTGGATAAAGAGTACCGCGGCACCTCTGCCGAAAAGGTGATCCGCGCAGGCGTTATCAGCCTTAAAACCGAAAAGGGGAAATTCATACTTCGGGTGCGTCCGCACAAACTCATTCAGACTGCCGACGGGGAGTTCAGCAACGGAACACCGCGCATCCGCAAAACGCTGGAACGAATCGCCCGCTGAGTTCAGAATTCCGGATTCAGAGAAACGGTCGCCCGCTCTTGAATCTCTGCGCAGTAACCGCAGGTTTCACAATTTTTTCCACACTTCCAGCGATGTTCCAGCCAGTCCTCCGGAATGCGGCCGCTCAGCAGAATGCGCGGATGAAAATGTCCGGCGTGCGCGGGTTCCGTGAGATCCAGCAGATTCCCGTGTGCGGAACCGGAGGTGTACGCTTCCACAATCAGCGACGGGTTCCGGTTTGTGCGGGTCGCAAGTTTCATCCCGTCGCACCACGGCTCAAACTGTGAGACATCCTCGGGACGGATGAAATTCGTGCGGGCAAGAAAATTCTTCCTGTGTTCCCCGTCCTTGAGAAACAGATGGCAGACGCCGTGGAAGTCGAGTGCGTTGTCCATCTCCGCGATCTCGTGCTGATGCGCCACCAGATTATCATGGAAAGTTCGCGCGGAACAGAAGTTCAGACAGCCGCTGTTCGCAAGCAGAAACAGTTTCTTCCCCTGCGCCCGGGTGAATTCGCGCATCCGTTTCAGACGCGCAAAGTCGTAATTGTATTCACGCTTGAGATAGAACGAATCGAACCACGGGAGCAGATATCCGACCGCTTCCGGCGTGCCTGTTTCCATGTTCACCGATGCGCGGATTTCCAGTTCCGGAAAATTGGCTTTCAGGAACCGGGCTATCAGCGGCGACGCGGTTGTGACAGTGCGCAGACCGAACCGCGCCGTCAGTTCGTCCGCACAGTCACCGACCCTCTGGAAGAAGGTTCGGGACTGCGCGTAACGACCGTAGCAGTTGCCGTTCAGGAGCCAGTTCATTGAAATCCCGGCGGCGGTGTACTCCGTCAGATCCTCTTCCAGTTTCCGCTGGAACACGGAACCGGCGGAAACGCCGCGTCCCGTGGAAAATCCGCCCCACGGGAAATAGAGCTCACGAACCGCATCCGCATGACGGAGCACGCTCTGCCGGAACAGTTCATCCGGCTGGTAACCGACCGAAAATTTCATGACTGACTCCTTTTCATTTTTACTTCAGATCATCGTTCGGGAGCTTCCACTCCGGACGCTTGCGGAACGGAGAGACGAATTTGCGTTTCAGCGCGTTTTTCGCCTCCAGGTGAATGTAGCACGCGGTATCACAGGCGCGCCCGCAGATGCTCGCGGGATAGGCATGTTTGATCGGCGGGTAGAAATGAATCTGGTCGATCACCTCCCGTGCGCGCTCCGGCGTGAGCTGCGCCTCGCCTGCGATAATTGCAAGACGGTCCGGGTCTCCGGCGAATGCATCCGGCGGCATGAAGGGATTTTTGCTGCGGTTCGCACCCATGTAGTAGGCGGCGCACTGCCAGCGGTTGAGCGCGCCGTCCTCTGAAATGGCATGTCCGGGACACACTCTGACGCACTCGCCGCAACGGTCGCAAAGATGCGGTTCAATCACCGGATCAGGTTCAATCACGGCATCGGTCAGGATGAAACACCAGCGGATGAACGGACCGAAGTCGTCGGTCAGAATGGAACCGGAAAGCCCCTTTTCTCCGAGTCCGCAATCAACGGCGCAGAGCTCGAAATCAAGCTGGTTTTCGGCAGATTTTCCACGGTAAATCTCCGTATAGTCGACTTCGGGGTTCGTGTCGTTTTCCGTCTGCATGATCAGCTGGCTGCGCTTCTGGGGAAGCGCTTCAAAACCGTTCTCCTCAAGCACACAGCATCCGCGCAGAAGAGCGGCGGGCATGACGACTTCCTCAAGCGTTTCGACGGCGGTTGTGGTGTATTGGTAGTAGGTGGACCCCTCCTCGATTCCGCGGCGGGAACCGCGCAGCTGGCGGAACGCCGCGCAGATGACCGTGCGGACCTCCGGCATGAGCTTCAGCGCGGTGCGGTCGCGGAACCGTTCGATGTTGCCGAAACGGACGAGATCGGCGCCCTCGGCTTTCATGATGCCGGCAATCTGTTCCTTGAGCGTTTTCATAAGAGATTCTTCTCCTTCAGATGTTTGTAACACGCGGTATCGCAGGCTTTGCCGCAGAGACATGCCACGTATCCGGTCGGGCGGCTGGGCAGGAAATCAAGTTTCGGATAGATGGCGCGCGCGGATTCGCGGTCAAACCGCTTTTCGCCGTTCAGAATGGCGTCCCGGTCGGGTTCGTCCTTCAGATATTCATCCGTCATGAACGGATTGGATTTGTGCGCGCCGCGATAGTAGACTGCGCACTGCCAGGTATCCGTTCCGTGTTCGGAAACGGCATGTCCGGGACACGCCCTGATGCATTCGCCGCAGCGGTCGCAGAGCGTTCCTTTGAAGGGCTTGTCGCACTCCAGCGGAGCATCGGTGACGATGAAGACAAGCCGGACGAAGGGACCGAGCCCCGGAACGATGATGTGTCCGGATTCGCCGACGGCACCGAGTCCGCAGATCTGCGCCGCCTGGTTGAAGTCCATGATGATGTCCGGAACCGGCTTTCCCGGCTCCACGGCTTCCGCATGAACGAGTTCGTAGGTATCCACGAGTTCCGGATTGGTGGAGTGGTCGCCCTTGATGCGCAGATTTGAGATGTTGCGCTGAAGACACGCATCGTAGCCTTCGTTTTCGATCAGCGCGCCCATCTTCAGCAGGAAGATTTCGGAAAGATCCTCGTCGATGAATTTGACGCCTATCTGCGTGTAGTTGTTGTACTGGGAACGGTCGTTCATCGTGCGGTAGAGCGCACGCGGGACGCGGAAAGCGAATCCGATGACACAGGTTGCGCAGGGCAGAATCATCTTCGGATCCCGCTGGGGATCCGTTTCCGCGAAATGCGCGATGTCGCCGATTCCGACCAGTGACGCGCCGTATTCAAGAGCCTTTTCCTTGATGATTTTTGCATTCAGCATAAGAGTTCTCCTCAGCGGTCCATTTTCCAGGCTTTCCCGGTGCGGCGCAGCGGTTTTTCAAAGCGTCCGTTCATGCAGCCGCCCTTCTTTTCGAGCATGCTGACACATGCGCGGATGCAGCCGCCGCACTTCGCCATATTGTAGCCGACCCAGGTCGGAAAATATTTTTCGAGCGCGGTGTAGACTTTCATAATTTCCGCTTCGCTTGCGGCGCATTTGCCTTCAAGCAGATTCAGATCGCCATTCTCATTCCTGTCCCAGACGGCTTTCGGAACGAACGGGTTGTAGTGGCGTCCGCCATGCGTGTAAAAGGCGTAACACTTCCATTCGTCGAGCTTGCCCCATTCGCAGATTTTTCCGCCGAGATTGACCTTGACGCTCTCTTTTGCGCTGAGACAGCCGCCTGGACACTCGCGGACGCACGCCATGCAGCGGCGGCAGAGCGCGGGGCCCGCATACATCGGGTCGGGTTCCAGCGGTGCATCCGTGAAGATGAACGCCACACGCTGAAGCGGACCGAACTGCGGTGTCAGGAACATTTTGCTCCAGCCCATCTCGCCAAGTCCGCAGGCAACCGCCGCAAGACGGAAATGGAACTGGAGGTCGGGCGGCATCTGATTCGGGCTGACCGCGCGGGTAAACTGCACGGAACGGTGATGCGCCGTTTTGTTCTTCTCCTGATTCATGACATTGATCTGCTCTTCCGGCGAAAGCGTGTTGCCGGGCGAAGCGTCCATATCCGAGACGCATCCGCGCGCACCGGTGTTGCGGTAGACCGCCGCCTCGTAGCCGTGATCCTCGATCAGCTTTCCGACGTGGTAGAGAACCGCGGGTGCAAAAATTTCATTGATTCCGCCGTATGCCATCGAGGGGTACTGGTAGAACTGGGTTCCCTCTTCGATTCCGCGCTGCACTCCGCGCGGGATGCGGAAGACCATGCCGATGACGCGGGTCGCTTCAGGGAAGATGTATCGCGGATCCATCTCCGGCGGCGCACCTTCAAAACGCGCCATGTCGCCGATTCCGCAGACGTCGGCTCCGGCGGCAAGCGCCGCAGCTTTCACCATTTCACTTGTCAGCATTCTGCTTTTCCTCCTGTTGTAAAGCATGTTTGCTCTATCGTTTGACCATTTGGTTCAAAAATTTTTACGTAAGCTGAAAATGTCTTGTTTTCAAGGTTTCGAATTCCGGGGAACCGGCGGGACGGAACACCGTCGGGAACAGACGGTTCCCGGGAACGGTTCCGCTGTCTTCGATCTGACCGAGGAGCATGGAGCAGAGCTCCCGGACCATGTCGCCGGTATTCGAATGAATCACTCCCGCGATCTCCGGAGCATTCATGAAAGGCCCGCGGCAGTTCGCATGAACGAGCAGCTGCGGATGATAGCCGGGGAACTCGTCACCGAGCAGATCCTGAAGCATGAGAAGGGTCTGCCAGCCGCTGGTGAGAATCCATTCCGGCTTTTCCGTGCAGACTTTGCGGAGCTCCGCGGCACGCGCTTCCAGATCAAACGGCAATATGCGGACCTCCGCCTCGCGTCCGCGCCGATGCGCCGCGAGCTGGAACGCCCCGCTCCATGCGGAGTTGCGGAAGAAAAGTCCGGTGATCCGCCCGTCGACTCGGGCAAGCGCGGTATCAAGAGAGTGTCCAAGGTCGGGATTCATCACCGAACCGCGGCTCACGGAGGTATCGTAAACTGCGGTCGGGAGTTTCGGGAAATAGTTTTCCGGAAGGTCGGCTCCGGAAAGAATGAGCCCGTCCACATCGCGGTCAGTGAGAAAATCTAAAGCGGCGCAGTCGGCTTCCGGTCCGCGCACAGCAATGAGGAGCTGATAGCCGTGTTCGCGCAGAAAATTCAGAATCAGGTTCGCGAAATGCGCGCTGTAGGCGTTTGTAAGATCTCCGCAGACGAGTCCGATCGTGCGGCTCTTCCCGCAGCGGAGCGTGCGTGCGGAAGCGGAAGGACGGTAGTTCAGTTCCTTGAGAGCGGAATCAATGCGCGCCCGCGTCTCCGGCGTCATACGCGCCTGCGAACTGTGATTCAAATACTTTGAGACCAGAGTGAAATTCACCCCCGCCAGCTTCGCCACATCTTTTAATGTCGGTTTCACGTCCCGCTCCGGATAATTTGCTCAAACGATTGACTTCTTTAATATAGTCGCCATTTCAGTAAATGTCAAATGCTGTCAGTAAAATTATCCGGCAGGATGTGCATTGTAAAGTTAAACGCACATCTCATGCTCATGATTTAAAGGTGCATTTTCCTCTGCAGTTCACCGTTTCGGGAACAGAGGAAGCACGAAGGGACCGATCAGCAGCCACAGAACAGCTCCGGCGGCGAGGAAGGGACCAAAGGCGAATTTGCGGCGGAGACGTCCGCGCTTCCATGCGTCGAGAAGCAGCCAGAGCAATGCGAAGAGACTTCCCGCAAACATCGCGAAGAGCGCTCCGAAAACGCCGATGAACCCGGCTGCGGCCATAAGAAATTTCACATCGCCCCAGCCGAGAGCGTCGCGTTTGAACAGCAGTTTGCCCGCCCACGCGGCGCAGCTGCAGAAAAGTCCGATTGCCGCAATCGAGGCCAGAGTGAAGAGAAACGCATGGAACGGCGGCATCTTTGCCGACGGCACAAGAAGGCTCCAGAACAGCGCAAGAATCATCGCAGTGTATGTGAATTTATCCGGAATAATCCGCAACTCACAGTCGGTGCAGGTGCTCCCGACAGAAAGGACGATCAGGGTCCACGGGATCAGGACGGTGAGCGGTTTTCCCGCCCGGAGCGCAAGATACGAGGTGAGGGTGAACAGAATTGCAGTTGCCAGCTCAATGAGAATGTAGCGCGGCGAGATGGGCAATCCGCAGCCTTTGCATTTTCCGCGCAGAATCAGCCAGCCCAGAATGGGGATGTTTTCCAGCGGTCCGAGCTTGTGTCCGCATTTAGGGCACGAGCTCGGCGGCCAGACAATGGAGATTCCGCGCGGAATCCGCCACACGCAGGCAGTCGTAAAGCTCCCGAAGCAGGCGCCGAGGATGAAGCTGTAGATAAGCCACAGAGTCGTTGCCGCGGCGCCGTACAGGGCGAGCCAGTCGAGTATTGCCGTTTGAAGTGAGGCGAGCATGGGGACGCGCGGTTACTTTGCGAAAACCTGAACTTCCCAGAGGGAGCTGCCGTAATTCGTTCCGCGTTTGTCGCACTGAATGCGGACGAACTGTGCTTTTTCAGCGGGGAAGGTAATCGTTTCGACTTTGCCCTTGCCGTCCTTCTGCTCGGAAACGGTCTTGAATTCCTTGCCGTCCATGGAGAGCTGAACTTTGTATTCCTTTGCATAGGCGTTTTCCCAGCGGAGAACAACTTTGCCGACATCCTGAGCGGAACCGAGGTCGATCATGATCCACTGGTTGTCGCGGAAGCTGGAAGACCAGCGGGTGTTGAGCTTGCCGTCAACAGCCTTTGCCGCTTCCACACCTTTCATCTGGGTGGAGCTTGCGGTGGCGGTTTTGTTCAGGGCAAGGTTGACTTCTCCGGCGGAAACACCGATTGCCGCGACTGCGATTGCTGCGAAGATTGCTTTTTTCATCATTTTCCAACTCCTTCTTTCTGATTTGTTATTCACTGTATACTTCAAACTCAAAGACGGAATATCCGGCTTTGGTAAGACGTTTTTCGCAATAGAGACGGACGAACCGCGCCTGGACGGGAGCAAACTTCAGCTCCTCAATCCCGCCCGATCCGTCACTTTTGACGGATGCGTCCGTCCAGTCTTTCCCATTCAGAGAAAACTGAATCCGGTACGTTTTCGCCGCGGCAGTCTCCCAGAAAACGACAACGCGTCCGACAGTTTTGACGGATGCCAGATCCACCGTCAGCCACTGCGGATCGGAGAAGCGGCTCGCCCAGCGGGTGCGGGATTTTCCGTCACATGCCCAGTGTGCATCGACTCCGAGATACTGGATCGAGCTTGCGGAGACTTTCCGGTTGAGAGCCAGATTCTCTTCCGCCTCCGCATGGAACACGGACAGCGTCCCGGAGAGCAAAAGGAGAATGAGCATGGCTTTCATCATTTTTCAAAAACCTGAAATTCGCGGAACGAGTAACCGCCGTACTGCTGGATGCGGAACTGTCCGGTGAAACGCACGAACCGTGCGGGCTGAGGGGAGAAGGAGAGAGTCTCTTCTCCACCCTTTCCATCGGTGTTGCGGATGGCGTCAATCCAGTTTTCTCCGTCGCTGGAGAGCTGGATTTTATAATCGAGCGCCGCGGAGTTTTCCCAGAGAATGACGACTCGTCCGACAGTTTTGACGGAACCGAGGTCGACTTTGAACCACTGCGGATCGTTTCCATGAGCGGAGGACCAGCGGGTTTTTGTTTTGCCGTCGACGGCAAATTCGGGGAGCAGGTTCTGATTTTCAACAGAACTTGCTTCGGCCGGGCAGTTGAGAGCCAGGTTCGGCATTTTCGTCTGCGCTGCGAGTCCGAGGGCCGCAAAAAGCATGATCCACATCAGTCTCATAAACAATCCTCCATGATTTCAGATAGCATACCACATCTTCCGGCATTTTACAACCTTTCCGCGATAAAAAATAGCGTATTTCTCTGCAAAAATGCTTTTTTTTCATGGAATTTGTGGCGTTTCTTCATGCTTTTTCCGGAAAGAGGTGTTGCAAGCTGTTCTTTTATGACTATATTACATCTTAAACAACCGATAAAAATTTTAAGGAGGCGCTTATGTACAAACTTCGTTTCAGACAGGTTCATCTGGACTTTCACACTTCACCGGTGATTCCCGGGATCGGGGAGAAGTTCGATAAAAAGGTTTGGCAGGAACGCCTGAAAGCCGCACATGTCGATTCCATCACCTGCTTTTCGCTCTGTCACCACGGCATGAGCTACCATCCGACCAAAGTCGGCATGATGCACCCGAATCTCAAGTTCAATCTTCTGCGCGCCCAGCTTGACGCCTGCAAGGAAATCGGCGTCAATGTCCCTGTTTACCTGACCGCCGGAATCAACAGCTACGCCGCGGAAAATCATCCCGAATGGCGCGAAATCAATGAAGACGGCCGCTATGTCGGCTGGGAACCGAGCCCGCTCAAACCCGGCTTCCGGACGCTCTGTTTCAATACGCCGTATCTCGATTACCTCTGTGACCACATTGCCGAAACCATGCGGATGTTCCCGGATGCGAACGGCATTTTCCTTGACATCATCAATCAGGCGCCCTGCTGCTGCCCCGCCTGCATGAAAGGAATGTACAAGGAGGGATATGACCCGCAGAAGCCCGAAGACCGCGCCGCTTTTGCGCACAAAGTTCTGATGAACTACTACCGCCGCACCTTTGAAACGGTCCGTTCGATTGACTCGAAAATGCCGATTTTCCACAACAGCGGACACGTCCCCGTGGGATGCCAGGAGATTCTGCCGTATTTCAGCCATCTGGAACTCGAATCGCTCCCGACGGGCGGCTGGGGGTACGACCATTACCCGATGTCCGCCGCATACAGCCGCAACCTCGGACTTGATTTTCTCGGCATGACCGGCAAGTTCCACTGCACCTGGGGCGAATTCGGCGGATTCAAGCACCCGAACGCGCTCCGCTACGAATGCGCCGCAATGCTCGCCAACAACTCCAAATGCAGCATCGGCGATCAGCTCCACCCGGACGGCGAACTGGACCAGACCACATATGAAATCATCGGCGCCGCCTATTCCGAAGTCGAAAAGAAGGAGGAATGGTGCCGCGACGCCCGTTCTCTTGCGGAAATCGCCGTTCTTGCGGAAGAATCGGTGAAAGACGCCTCCGCCGGCGCTTCACGTCTGCTCCTGGAAGCGCACCTCCCGTTTGATTTCATCGATGAAACGATGGATTTCGAACGCTACAAAATCATTGTTGCCGCAAATGAAAAATCTCTTTCGGAAACGGCCGCGGCAAAGCTCGAGACTTTCCTGAAGAACGGAGGAAAACTTGTGATTTCCGCAGATGCTCTGCTGAAACCCGGAATACCGGAACCGCGTTTCGCGTTCGGCGCGGAATTCGGTGAAACTTCTCCGTTCAATCCCGACTATGTCTGCATGGAGAGTGAATTTGCCGGAAACTTCAAGACTCCGTTTCTCATGCATCTGCCCTCGCGCCGGATGAAGGCTGCAACAGTCCGTTCCGCAGCGAAGGTTTACGATCCATACTTCAACCGCACTGTTGAACATTTCTGTTCCCACCAGCACACGCCGAACAAACCGGAGCCTTCCGGATTCGATGCGGTTGTGTTTGACGGCAGAATTCTCTGCTTTGCGCATCCCGTTTTTTCGCTTTACCATGCAACGGGCGCGGTGATGCACAAGCAGCTCTTTGAGAACGCTCTCCGCGCCTTCCTCGGAAGGAAAGTCCAGCTCGAAACGGAAAATCTGCCTTCGACCGGACGCGTCACTCTGATGCGTCAGGATGCGCAGAACCGCACGATCTGCCATATTCTCTATGCGCCGACTGTTCTGCGCGGCGGCAAACTGGAGCTTGGCGGCAACCAGCGCGAGCTGAACACGACAGAGATCATTGAGGATCTTGTGCCGCTGTACAACGTAAAAGTTTCGGTGAAGACCGCCGGCCCTGTCCGCCGGGTTGTTCTTCAGCCTGAAAACCGTGAACTCCCGTTTGCGTTTGAAGACGGCAAAACGACGTTCACTGTTCCGAAGTTCACCTGTCACACAATGGCGGTGATTGAATAACGTCGCTTCTAAATGAAAATGCCCTCTTGAGCCTTTCTGTGAAAGCCGCATAAGAGGGCGCTTCAAATCTTAACTGGCTGCGTAATATCCCTTCTGCCAATTCACTAAATCCCTGCTGTCAACTTTTCAAACAGTTTTTTGCGTCAATTGCCATGCAGTAAGAAACGAATCCGGATTATATAATTTCCTGCAGAAAGATTTCACTTGCGACTTGACCGGCAGGATGTCCGATATGTTTTTCATACGCGGCAAGCATGTCAAAATCGGATGATTCGACAATACGGATACAAAACGGCTTTATGGTCATTTGATTTATACGGGAATGGAAAGAAAAGAAGGATAAATGGTGCACCCGGTAGGAATCGAACCTGCAACCTTCTGGTCCGTAGCCAGACGCTCTATCCAATTGAGCTACGGGTGCTATCTTCAGGAACTCTTGTTCGCTGTCGATGTCATTAATATACACCACTCATTAAAAAAGTCAAATGGAAAACTTATTTTTTTTCGTTTTTTCTTTGTTTGTCACTTCTCACAGTAAACACATGTTTGCAAGACGAAACGGAGTATCGACGATATTTGCCTCACTTTATGGCGAATATCGTCGATGAATCTGTTTTTTCAGTACGGAATCACCATTCCGTCGAATCCGACCTCTATGCCGAGCGGATTGAAGCGGGCTTCCAAATCTGCGTGAAGAGCTCCGCCGTTGTGCGAAAAATGATTGATGACATAACGCGTCTTCGAATCCACCGCGCCAAGTTTCACCAGACGGTCGTGAAATTCAAGAATGAACTTCCCGCCCATGTGACAATCCCGGCAGTCATGAAATCCGCAGGTGGCGTCGGCAATGACAACGTCGAAATGAATCTTCATGCGCTCAAACCACTGCCACGTTTCTTCCGGCGGAATGCCGGTGTCATTCGCGACAAGAATCCATGCCCTGCCGTGGCGGACCGCAAAGAAAACCGCCTCTTCCGGTATGTGATAATGGTTGGCGGTCAGCGGATAAAAGGTCATATCCTCTTCCGGAAGTTCAACCGGCTGGAAAAGACGCAGCAGATGCGGAACAAGCGTCTGGTTCGCAGATTCCGGAATGCTCCGGCGCATCCGTTCGAGAACCGTTGCGCGTCCGTAGATGTTCAGCGGAACGGTAAAATTGTGCGCGAATCCAGGTGCGCGCATCTCGAACGCGAAGGTATCAAGATGATCGCCGTGTTCGTGCGTGAAAAAGACATGTTTGAGCATTGCGGAATTGAGTCCGAGCTTCAGCTCTTCCGCGTAGGTGTCGGGGCCGTAGTCGATGCGGACGCGGTCATTGAGCGAGTAAGCCGCTGTCATGCGGATATCTTTTCCGCCACGCTTGCGGGCTTCGATGCAGAGATCGCAGTTGCAGAAACGCGAGGGAATTCCCTCCGCCGCCGCGCTGCCCATAATGGTTATTGCATTATTCATTGAAAAACCTCCTGAATTTTGAAATACTATACCTGTTCATTCAGTAAATTCAACCCCGATCCGCCGATATTTTACGCATCGGCGGATCGGAAATATCTTACGGGTAGACAACTTCGAAATACGGCGTGCCGTATTCAAACTTGCTGGTATCAAGCGAGAACTGCAGAACCCCGTCTTTCAGCACGACAGGAACCTGCCGCTCGCGGGAACCGTTGAGGTTCAGCGCGTAAACCGCCGGAAGCCCTTTGGCGCCGTTCTTCAGAGAAAAACGGAATTGACCGGAACGAACCATCAGCTGCATGTCGCCGATGTCCAGCTCGGAATAGAATGTCTCATCCGAGTAGACCGCGTTTTCCGCGAGAATCATCGTCGCAACACAGAGAAGCAGATGTTTCGATTCCGCAATGGACTTGTCGTTCTCCAGCGAAATCGCGGTGATCGATACGGGCGTGCTCACCGATTGCACAGCAAGGTCTTTCAGCACGACAGGTTCACTTGTTTTCAATACAACAGACTGGAAGCGCGGAGTGTTTACCGTGAGCGTGTGCTTCTGCACATTTGTGCAGATTTCACCCGTCTCGCTCTCGAAAATTCCGGCGTTGACGTTTGTGCGGTTTCCGGCGGGAAGGATGTTGTTCCTGCGCAGATTTTCCACCTGGTCGCGGAGAATGCGGAAATTCTTCTCCTTTTCCTCATTCAGCACGACATACATTCCCATGCTCGTTGCGCCGACGAACGATTCCGGCTCGATATTAAGCGTCGCCGCCGGATTTTTCGCATTCCGGTAGTCCGAACCGATACGCGTCAGCATGGAGAGCGCGTTGTAGCCGCTCCCGATCGCGCCGATGTACAGCGGCGATTTCAACACGGATTCCGGAACATGGAACGAAACGGAATGTTCCGCGCTCCGGATGTCGCCGCGCTGCCAGCCGAATGCCGTGAAAAGCGAGCTCATCGAAGCGAAACGGTTGATAGCTTCATCGAACGCCGCCATCTGCGGACGATAGTAAAGCCCAACAGTATTTGCGTGCGGAGTCAGAATCTGCCAGTCCTGCAGGCTCGCGAACGCCGTCCACATCACCGGATATTCCTGAATGTAACGGTTCTGCGGACAGTGCGAATACTCCGTCATGAAGAACGGCTTGCCCAGCACACGGGTCGTCGCAGCGCGTCCGATGTAATTGTTCAGATCTATCGAAGAAGATTGCACGACATTCGCCATTGTTCCTCGAAGCCAGCCTCCATATGCAAGACGCTGTTTGAAATCCGCCGGACTGAGCTTCGCTGAGTTCGGATGCGCATGATAGGTATGCATCGCCACCGCATTGAAATCCGCGCGGGCGTCGCCTTCGAGTCCGCGCATGAACATATCCCAGTTTGTCACGAATCCTTTGAATCCAGATTCGCGGACGACGCCGAGATAGAACTCATTCATTTTCCGGATTTTGCCGCGCAGAAACTCGCGCGCCGCCGCGCCGTCCGGAGAATCGGAGCGCAGAAGCGTGAAATTGAATTCCGGAGCGGAAGCTCCGCGCACCTTGCGCCATTCGGTCGTGAAACGTTTGTTTTCAGGTGAATTCGGATTGAACAGATGTTCCTGTTCGTTGAAGAATGTGATGCCGATCAGCTGCGGGTCGTCAATCAGAGCTTTGCCGGTGTACGGGTTCGGTTTCTTCAGCAGAAAGTCAAACGCAGCTTTCCAGTGTTTCTGATAGACCGGATTGTCAAACATCTGAAAACGCGGATAGTCCTTTGCGTTCACCGCCTCCGTCATAAGACCGCGCGAAGTGAAGATATCCAGCATGACGTACACGCCGCGTTCGCGCAGACACTTCAGAAGATAATAATAGCGGTCGGCGAATGCGGAATCAATCTTGAGTTCGTCAACGCTTTGCGGAATGTGAATTTCCGCGATATCCTTCCGGTCCTTTCCCTGCTTCGGGAAACCGCTGCCTCCAGCAAGACAACGATCAAGAAAATGAAAACGCAGAATGTTCATTCCCGCAAGACGGATCTGTTCCGCGAACTCTTCAATTTCCGTCTTGGAGAACGTAAAAAAACGGTGATCCCAAGAACCGGGGGTAAAGTTGAACCCGCGCAGGCGAACCTTTTCGCCGGGAACATTTTCAAAATAAAGCTCTCCATTCGCATCCGCCTTGAGACGTCCGTTTTTGTCGATGTCGTATTTTTTGACATATTGCGAAAGGTCCAGCGCCGTCCCCGGAATGCGCTTGAACAGGTCAATCCGCGGAGCCCGCAGAGTACGCTTGTTCCAGGAAACCTTGTCCATCTTCACCGGACGCCATTCCTTGCCGCGCTGAATGCGGACAATCCGGTTCGTCTTTTCGCGGAACGGAACCTTGCCGCAGACAAATTTCCAGCCGCCGGAACCGCTGAGGACTTTCACAACGATCTGGTTTTTCCCTTTCTTCACCGGGAAGTTGAACACATGATCCGTCGGCTGATAGGTGTTTGCCTTGTTTCCGGTCTCCAGCGTGTCATAGATTTTCTCTCCGTTCACCGAAAATTCGAACCAGTAGTCCGCAGCACAGCCGACCTGCATCATGCCGTCCGCCGGAGCTTCAAATTCATTGAACAGATATACTGGACTCTTCTCGGCGAACTTGTCGCGAAATTTCGTGAAGTCAATCGTGTTGTTTTCCATCTTCACCGTTTTCGCGTCCGCCCCGTCAGAGGTCCAGGAAAGTTTCCACTCCGGATTCAGTGCAAGCGGAAGAAAATTTGTGAGTTTTTCAAATTTCACGGACCCCATCCAGAACTTCGCACCCTGCGGAAGTGTTCCCGCCATCAGCATCGGGGAACGAACCGCTCCCTCGCAATCAAAATTCGCCGTGAATTCAACGGAAACGGTCTGCCAGTCGGTATTCAGAAGCAAGCTTTTCCCGGAATTGCCAATTGTTTTCCACGGAGATTCCCCCTGAAGGCAACTGCTGCTCAGCTTAACATCGCGGTCGGCGCGAACCTGAAACGAATAACGATATTTCGTTCCCGCAGAAATCTTCTGTTTCGAAGAAAAGTTAATCTGTGTGCTCCACGGGACTTTGGCGTCACCCGCGGACTTCACGGTGAATTCGCCGCAGAGCTCACCTTCCGGAGTCTTCACGTCCGGAGAAATCCGGAAGCTGATCTTTTCCGACGGATACGAAAGTCCGGAAACCTTATCACCCTCAAATTTCCACTCTTTCAGCGTTTCCGCCGAGAGCAGAACCGCCGCTCCGCACAAAAGTGCTGTTAAAAATTTTTTCATAAAATCCTGCCTTTCCGGTTATTTCTGGGAAGCAGTCTGTTCAAATGAAACAGGACTGACCCAGAGGATTGTTCCCTCGGGAAGAGCTCCTACCATCAGCATCGGGGAGCGCAGAGGTCCTTCGTAATCCATATTTGAGTCGAACTCCATTAAAATAGTCTTCCAATCTGTTGAAAGTTCAATGACCTTATATGAATTTCCAACGGTCTTCCACGGAGCCTGTCCCTGATTGCAGGTTGCACCGAGTTTGGCTTTGCGGTCGGCACGAATCTGAAATGAGCAACGATACCTGCCGCTTTTCGTGATTTTCTGCTTTGAATTGAAGCCGATCTGCACACTCCAGGGGACCTTGGCGTCACCGGGAACCTTCACGGAAAATTCACCGCAGGCGGCGCCGTCCGGAGTCTTCACATCCGGGGAAACGCGGAAAGCGATATGCTTCTTCGGATATGACACCCCGGCGACCTTTCCTTCCTCGAATTTCCATTCCTTCAAAACATCCGCGGAAAGTACAAGTGCGGTGCCGCAAAGCAATGCCGTTAAAAGTTTTTTCATGATGCAATTCCTTTCTTTGTTTTATTTATAAGGATAATAGAACGGGCAAACCGTACACCCTGCAGTATACCCGTTATGCCCGCAGGTCACTAAACCGTAGAGGACATTTCCGACATGTCCATCGAAGTAAATCACATTGTTGCGTTTCTGGTGGCTCCATGCGCCATCCACTGCCGTATGAGCCGGATCACTCAAAGCTTTTTTCTCGAACTGGGTAAACCCTTCCGTCCAAAAAGCTTTCGACGACGGATTCTTTACACGCCCCAGCTGATGATAAACAGCTCCTCCATCATAGAGTGTCGCACCTCCGCCTACATCCATTCGCATGGCGTAGACACTGAAGTAGCTCACATGCGGAGTTTTGCTGCACCATGAACCATCGCAGAGTTTGTAATTCACCGGGTTCAAAGTCGAAGCTTTGGTAAACGTAGAAGTACAAAGTTTGGAAAGCGGAACTCCGAATGAACTCAATGAACAGATCGGGTTGTTTTGATTGGCATCCGGACGAACCTTTTGTCCCACAGCCTCGAACACATAGGACTGATGTCCCGCCTTGTCGACACCTCCGTATTGATACAACCCATCCCATGATCCCCTCATAACGGAAATCATATCTTGATTATCTCCCATATATCCGAGAACGGCGAGAGAAAGCTGTTTCATTCCATTGACACACGAAATTGTCCGCGCCTTTTCCCGCGCAGAATTCAGCGCAGGCAAGAGCATCCCGGCAAGGATTGCGATGATCGCAATTACCACAAGGAGCTCTATAAGGGTGAACTTCATAATTCTTCTTTTTACAGGACAGATGTTGGTGTGTTTTCTTTCCGCATTCATGGCAACGACCTCCTTTAATTTTTGTTGAATGCTTCTGCCTTCCGGAACTTTGCATAATATCCATTATGTTAAA
>DHMO01000011.1:19884-27405 GCA_002405835.1 Lentisphaeria bacterium UBA4640
TTTAACATAATGGATATTATGTGAAACCGGAAATCTGTACGGTCCGATTTTTACTTTCTTCTATTTTAGCACATACCCGCGATTTTGTCAAGAGGCAAACGAAAAAATCTTCCGCAAATCTACGCAAATGGAGAACTGCAAAAAAAACGATCCGCTGCAGGTGCGGGCAAAAGTCAGAAGTATTCCACCGGACACGGAGGGATGGAGTCAAGAAAGCGGCTGCCGTATGATTTTGTCACAATCCGGCGGTCCAGAACGACAACAATTCCCGTATCCGTCTTGCTGCGGATCAGACGGCCCACGCCCTGACGGAACTTCAGGACGGCGTCCGGAATCGAATAGTCGCGGAACGGTTCGCCTCCGCTCAGACGGATGCGCTCCAGGCGCGCTTCGATCAGCGGATGCGACGGAACCGCAAACGGAAGTTTGGTGATCATGACGTTGCTCAGGGCGTCGCCGGGGACGTCAACACCCGTCCAGAAGCTCGTTGCGCCGAACAGTACCGAGGGAACGGAACTGGTCTTGAACTGCTCCAGCATCGCGGAGCGCGAAAGCTCGCCGCCGTGGACAAGCAGGTTCAGCCCGAGATCCCGGATCTCATCCTTCAGCTCCTCCGCGCAGGTGCGGAGCATCCCGTAGCTCGTGAAAAGGACAAAGGCGTGACCGTTCGTGAATTTCAGGAAACGGATGATTTCATCGCACACCGCGCCGTAATACTCCTCGTCGGTCGGCATCGGCATCGTGCGCGGAAGATAAAGTTTCACCTGCTTCGCGTAATCGAACGGGGAATCCAGCACAATTCCCTCGCCGTTGCCGAAACCGACACGGTTGAAGAAATAATCCAGATTGCCGTTCACCGCAAGCGTCGCGCTTGTCAGAATCACCGATTTTTTGCCGTTGAACAGAATGTTGTGAAGAAGCGCGGCGACATTCAGCGGGGCGGCGTCAAGCTCAATCATCTGCGTGCGCGAAACGGAGGAAAGTTTGCCCTCCGCCCAGTAGACATGCTCGTTCCACGCCATCTCCGTAAATCCGGCGATCTCCTCCTGGAAACAGAGACAGCGCTCGTGCATCGACTGCAGTTCCGTCCGGAAATCGGCGTCCGTCTGCTCCGCGATGTACTCGCGCAGCATCTTTGCCACCTCGCCAAGCTGCGCGGAAAGATTGTCGGAAAAACGTCCGGGCTTCACAATCCGCAGCACGGAATCCTTGCGGTCCCGGACAGCCTCCTGGAACTGGACGAAATATTCGGTTGCCGCATCCTGCACCTTCGCAATTGTGGCGCGGAGCTGGAGCGACGCCTCCCCCGCGCGGAGCAGCAGACCTTTGCCTGTCGCCGGGTTGTAAAGGCGGTTCAGAAAGTAGCGCAGCGCCCCCGAGCGCAGCGAAAGTCCGAGATGCGACGCGGCGGAATCTTCGAGCGTATGCGCTTCATCGAACACCACAGCGCCGTAATTCGGAAGCGGCGAAGCCTCCTGCTGTTCGAGCGCGCGGATTTTGAGATCAATGAAAAACAGGGCATGATTCGCAACCACGATATCGGCGTCCTCCCACGAACGGCGCGCCTTCCAGTAGAAGCAGTTGCGGAAAAATTTGCACGAGGGACCCGAACAGTTCGCCGCCTCGCTGCACACGCACGCCCAGAGTTCATTGTCGACGGGGAAATCAATATCGTATTTGGAACCGTCCTCCGTCTTGTCCGCCCAGTCCGCAAGACGTTCGACGGCGGAAAGCATGTCGCCGGAAGGGAGATAGTCGTCGCGGTGACCGCCGCGCGCAAGCAGAAGACGCCGCTTGCAGACATAGTTGCCGCGTCCCTTTGCAAGCACGAATTTGAGATCAAGTTTCAGCAGTTTTGCGAGAAGCGGAAGGTCCTTGTAGACAAGCTGTTCCTGCAGATTGAGCGTTTCTGTTGTAATGAGAACCGGCTTCTTCATGGAGAGCGCGGCGTAAATTGCGGGAATCAGATAGGCGAAACTCTTGCCGACTCCGGTCGGAGCCTCAATGCAGAGATTGCGTCCTTTTTCAAACGCGGAGGCGATTTCGTTCGCCATGACGGTCTGCTGCGGACGCGGCTCGTAGGGGCGTCCGCCGATTTCCGCCAGCTTCTTCAGCGGACCGTCGTCGGAGAAGAAGGCAACCGTCTCCTCCAGGCATTCGGGAGGAGGCGGAGCGAAATCGGCTTCCTGGAGCTCAACTTCAACTTTTGCGAAGTCGATGGAGTCGAGCCCGGAACAGTCTTCCTCTGTCTCCTTTCCTTCGGGAGGTGTGGCAGGGGCAACCATATTTGCAAATCCTCAGGATTGATTCCGGGAGAACGGAGTCTCCCGGGGGATCATCAGATCTTGCGCCATTTTTCGTCGATGCCGGAAACTTTCCAGTATGCTTCCGCCATGTAGATGGCGTCGAGGATGACGCAGCGGGTCATGGCTTCGATGACGGGATAGATTCGCGGCAGGAGCGAGGGATCGCGGCGGGTGATCGGGGAAAGAATGGTGTCTTCCATCTTCTCGACGTTCACGGTCGCCTGCGGAACGGAAACGGTCGGAGTCGGCTTCACGGCGCAGCGGAAGCGGATGTCTTCCCAGGTCGTGATGCCGCCGAGAATGCCGCCGGCATGGTTGGTTTTGAAACGGACTTTGCCGGTTGCCTTGTCGACATATGCTTCGTCGTTGGATTCCGCGCCGAGCATATCGGCGACGCCGAATCCCGCGCCGAATTCGATGCCCTTGATTGCGCCGATGGAGCAGACCGCATGGGCGAGGAGCGCGTTCATCTTGTCGAACACCGGCTCGCCGAGTCCGGCGGGAACGCCGCGGGCGATACACTCAATGATGCCGCCGGCGGTTTCGCCGTCCGCTTTGACCTTGAGAATATCTTTCTTCATCTCTTCCGCGAGCGCGAGATCGGGGCAGTTGATTTCGTTTTTGCGGTAATTTTCCTTTGCGAACTCGTAGGTGACGGGTTCTTTGATCTTGATGCCGTGGGAAGCGATGGTGTAGGCGATAACGTCGATGCCCATCTGGTCGAGAACCGCTTTTGCGACGGCGCCGCCGGCAACGCGGCTGGCGGTTTCACGTCCGCTGGCGCGTCCCGCGCCGACCCAGTCGGCATACTGACCGTATTTTTTGAAGAAACCGTATTCCGCATGTCCGGGACGGATGGAATCCTTGTAGGAGCGGTACTGGTCGATATGAACGTCCTGAATATCGTTGTTGGGGATGATCATTCCGACGGGAGCGCCGGTGGTGAGATCATTTTCCATCACTCCGGAGAAGATGTAGACGAGGTCTTTTTCCTTGCGGGGCGAGTCGAGCGGAGTCTGACCCGGTTTGCGCTTGTTGAGTTCCGCCTGGACCATTTCTCCGGTAATTTTGATTCCCGGGGGAACGCCGTCGACGATGACCATAAGGCCGCCGTAAAGCTCGGGCGGGACGGGGAGATTTTTTCTGAAGCCGCCGGCATAGGATTCGCCGCAGCAGGTGATTTTGAAGAGTCTTCCAAATGTGTTTCCGAACATGTTCTGTTCTCCCGGGGTAATTTCACGGATGCGGCACGATACCGCACCTCTTTATATAATATACCGCATATTCCCGCAAAAATCAAGAACGGTTTGCAAAGAGTTCCGTTACGCGTTACATTTCAAACGGCTTGAGGTGCTTTCCGACTTTGAGTTCCTGTGAGAACGGTCCGGCGCAGAGATAACGCAGACGGTATGCCCGCGGGGCGCAATGATTGATCCGTTTGAAGAACCTGGAAAAATTGTATTCGTTGGAAAACTCCAGCCATCGCGCGATCTCCTTGATTGAAAAGTTTGTGGAAGTGAGCAGAGACTTCGCCTGCATGGAAAGTTCCGCATCAAGCATTTTTTTGAGCGACATTCCGAAATCGGCGCGAAACATCCGGCTGAGCTTGTCGTAGGTGCATTTCTGAACCGCCGCCAGCTCATCCATCGTGGTTCGCGCAGTGGATTCGTTGCGGATAAAGTCGATCAGACGCGCATACTTGATAAAGCCCCGATGAAACTCGCGGCACGAGATGCTCGGTTCCACGACATCAAGCAGTTCAAGAAGAATGCTCTGGCGGAGCTTCTCGAAACGGAAGAAATTTTTCCAGCTGACCTCCCCCGATTCCACCTTCCGGAGCCATTCGAAATGTTCCGGAGCCGGACGGTACTCGCAAATGCTGTTGTTGGAACTGAAAAGGTCGAGTCCGGGCAACAGTTCCACATGGAATTCCAATGCATAGAAAACGAGCTCCGGCGGATACTCTACGCGAACAGTCACATTCCGGGGAATAAAACAGGCGAATCCCGGATGCAATTCCAGCGAGGTTCCGCTGTTCACCTGAACGACGGAGCCGTTTCCCCTGCAGACGAAAAAGAGGCGGTTTCCGAGCCGGTAATCGCAGCCCCGCCAGTTCGGATTTGCAAGATTGAATACATTCAGCGTCCAATGCAGATTGCTGGAGATAATCTCCAAATCTCCGCGGTGTGAACGGAAATGATTGAATGGATGCACTTCCATAAAATTCTCCTTTCCAGGAATATAACTCCTCTTTTTTTCTTTGCAACTGCAGATTACCATAAATTGATATTTTTTTAACAGGTTTCGCTATTGTGCTTTTCAATTTTTTGTGGTATAATTACCTCGCAAACAAAAATAACCAGAAAGGATACGCATCATGAAAACTTATTTCGCCGCCCAGACAACCCGTCCGGGAAAAACAAAAACCATGAGATTCACCCTTATAGAACTCCTTGTAACGATTGCGATTATTGCAATCCTCGCCGGAATTCTGCTGCCGGCGCTGAACTCGGCGCGCGAAAAGGCAAGGGCGGTTTCTTGTTCCGGAAATCTCAAAAGTTTCGCGCTCGGAACAATCACCTATGCCGGAGACTGCGACGACTACACGATGATGAACGACGAAGTCGCCGATGCCGACGGGGTCAAACGGCTTTGGACCACCAACGAGCATTTCCGCAAAATCATGAACCAGAAAGGCGTCAAACGCAACTATTGGACACGCGGTCTGCTCTGTCCCAGCTCCGGTGCTCCCGCCGCATGGCTGGAGGCGAACTCGGATGCCGGAACAGGAACCGTTTCCATTGGAAAATCTTATGCGATGAACGCATTCCCCAGCAATTGGGCGACGGAGAAGGATTTCTATCGCAACAACACCTACAGACTTACGGAAATCTGCGAGCCCTCCAGAGCGTACATGTTCCTCGACGGCAAGTGTGAAACCACATCACAGCTGATTGACCCGTTCGGTTCGCAAGGATACTTCACGCTCGGCGGCGAGACGACAACCGGTATGATGAGTCCGGCGCCGCGGCACAGCATGCGTTACAACGTCGCTCACTGGGACGGACACGTTTCTACCAAGAACGCTTCGGCCGCGGCTTCCTTCAATGAATCCATTTTCCGCGTTCGCAAAATCACCAAAGCGGCAGGCTGGGCAGCACAGCCGTAAAACAAGGAGTTTTGATATGCACAAAAAAATCTTCACCCTCGCTCTTCTGCCGTTGCTGGCGGCGGGAGCAAATCCGATTCAGAATTCCAGCTTCGAACTGGGACTGACCGGAGTCGGAACCATCAATTATCACAAAAAAGCCGGTGCGGAAAACTGGAAAAGCTACAAAGCGGAAATCGATTCCACGACTGCCGCGCACGGACAGAACAGTCTGAAGCTCATCATGCCGGTTCCGAAAATGGAATGCGAATTCTCGCTTCCGGAAATCACTCTGCCGAAAGCCGGAAAATATACGCTCTCCATGTACCTGAAAGCGGACCGTCCGGGAAAAGTCCGTCTCCAGCTCTATTACGTCGAATCAGATGGTGTCAAATGGGACATCAAGCTCAAGTACGTGAATGTCACCACAGGCTGGAACCGCTATTCCGCAACCTGGTACTTTAACGGCAAAGGTCCCGTCGCCATCCCGAATCTGATTCTCGACGACAACCCCATGACTCTCTGGGTCGACGGCGTTCAACTGGATGAGGGCGACACGGCAAAGCCGTACGCTCCCGCCGCTGAAGTTGAGGCTGGCGTTTCTCTGGAGGGTGACCGCGACTGGATTTATGCCGGAAAACACACACTCCGCGTCCATGCCGCAAATTACACGGATGCCGCGAAGACCGTGGAAGTGAAGCTGAACGAATCGGAGGCAGACACCGCATTCAGAAAGGCTCTCCCCTCCATAAAACTGAATCTTGCGCCGAATTCTGCGCAGACACTTCCTTTGGATTACGATTTCCGGCACTACGGCGTTTCCGTTTTCAGCGGAACGGTAACGGACGGCAAGCTGAATCCCGCCGCGTTCGGCGTGTTCGCAAAATTGCCGGATATCAAGCTGGATCCGGAGAAAGATTTCATGATCGGCGAAAACGAGCCTCCGTATACGCGCTTTCATCGTAACGTGCGTTTTGCCGCTGCAACCATCTTTCAGGACACACCCGAAAAACGCTGGGAGCTTCTCCGCGCTTCCGGAGTGCGGATGTGTCGCTACTGGCTCCGTTGGATGCAATTCGAACCGGAAGAGGGGAAAATTTCAAATTTCCCGCATGATGACGATATCGCCATCATGAAGCGCGTCGGAATTGAGCCGATGGTTATGCTCGGCGACTCCTCCATCTCCACGAAGAAGGGACACCAGAATGAAAACTGGTTCATCATCAAGCGCAGTCGACAGGGGAAACGAACGTATCTGAGTTCAGGAACGGTTCGCAATTTCACCCGGATAGAGGACTGGAAGAAGCATGTCCGCGATGTTGTTTCCCGTTACAAAGGAACCGTGCGCTACTTTGAAATCATGAACGAGCCGAATCTTTTCTTTGAACCGGAAGAGTATATGCCCTACCTGAAAGCCGCGTACGAAACGGCGAAAGCGGCGAACCCGGATTGCGTCATTATCGGAATCTGCGCGACGGGAGACTTCTCCGGAAATCTCGGCGGCTTCATTGATGAGTGCGGCAAGCTCGGAGCATTCAAGTACTGCGACGCCGTCTCGTTTCATCCCTATTCCGCCCAGTTGGACAGCGCGGCGGTTCCTGCACAGCAGCAGATTCAGCAGCTGAAGGCGCTCCTGAAAAAATACGGCGCGGAAAATTTGCCGCTCTGGAATTCGGAACTCTATTACATTCATTCGCTGAAAGAGAGCACGAAAATCATGCAGGTTCCCTCCTCTTCGCGCCATCGGGCGCAAGCGGTCCTTCCTGCCGCAAATGCTCTGCGCCGCTATCTAATCGACCAGTCGAATGGAGTGGCGCACACATTGGCTTTGGAAGCTGGCCAGTTTCAAAACCCTTTCTACCAACCGCGTCTGCCTGTTCCTGAAAACTGGAAGTATCACCGTCCGGTTCCGGCTTCGCACATGATCGCGGGGAACGCATTCTTCCGTTTCACCGCGGGCAAAAAGTGTCTCGGTCCGTGGGTTCCGCTTGCGGGATGCAACGGCGCAATCTATGAAAACGCCGACGGTTCGCAGACTGCCGCGGTCTGGGCTGTGGATGAAGATAC
>DHMO01000067.1 GCA_002405835.1 Lentisphaeria bacterium UBA4640
CGAATAAATAGAGATGCCCTTAAGGAAACAAAAAGATCCGGGATCAAAGCGGAATATGCCGGCGCATGCAGAAAAAAGCAGCTTGAGATCCGGGAGCGCAAGGCAAAAGAATTTGTTTATCAGGCGGATTCCGCCAATCTTGTTCCGCTTGATCTCAGACCTTTTGCCAACCGTTCGTTCACGGATGCGAAGCCCGGCGACGGGGAAGGCGGCTGGACCGATCAGGGCGCTGAAACGTGTCTCGACGGCGTCCCCTGGGGAATCAGAAAACTTGCAGGAATACCCTGCGATCTGATTCGCTATGATGAAAACGATAACCGTTCCTGCATCATGCTGCGTTCGAAAATGACGAAATTTCAAGTTCCGGAAGAAGTCAAAGACATCCCTGTCAGAATGAAGGCGTCAAAAATTTACTTTTTCCATACTTCCGCATGGAGTTACCCGAAGAATGGGAAAGTCATGACGTACAGACTTCACTTTTCGGATTCGACACATTTTGATATTCCGGTCCGGAACGAAAAAGAGATATATGACTGGTGGGCCGTGAAGCGTCCGGAGGATCCGGGGTGCCAGGTCGCATGGAAAAATATTGCGGGACGCGGGTTCTGCGTAATGGAATTTACCAATCCCTTCCCGGAGAAGGAAATCGTTTCTCTTGACATCATCTCCGCGATGAGCGACACAATCCCGATTGTGATCGGAATCACCGTGGAAAAATTTACCAGTGTCAAAAATATATACCGTTTTGAGTCTTCCACTGCGGAAAGCTGGAGAGGCGTCACGGTTGAAGCAGACGGAGAAAACGTGTTCAAAGTGTTTGTCGGTGAAAAAACTCTTCTCTGGTCAGGGGCAAGAGTCAGCGGAAAGGAACTCAAGCTCTCTTCGGAACAGATTGAAAAAGCGGAACTCTGCTTTACTCTGAAAGGCGGAACAAACCGCTTCGGGATCAAGTCTCCCGGAATGGCGGCGGACGTCGTCGTCCGGCTTTTCTCAGGGAAAATGGAGCAATCCGAAGAGTTCAGACTCAAGCGTTCAAACGCGGATCAACATGTCCGCATTCCGCTCAAGGATCTGATTACGTCAAGGAAAAAACTGCAGAACATCAAAACACTCTCTTTCCAGTATGTCAGTCAGCCGGAGTACGGTTTCGAGGTCCGAGACATCCGCATAGAATACCACGGAAACAATGATGCATCATCAAGATGAGAGGAGATTTTTAGACGGATGAAGATTTGATGCGCCTCCGAAATGATGGAAGGAAAGTTCTGAACAAGATGTTGGGGGGGCTTAAGATCCCGGATTGCATCCAGCTGGCGATTCTCGTATGCATCAAACATTTCCGCTTGTCTTTTTGTCGAATGCGGTGTAAATTACGGAATCACAGGAGACTATCATGAACGGCGACATCATTATACGCGGAGCGGCGGAACACAATCTGAAAAACATCAACGTCAAAATTCCCAGAAACAGTCTGACCGTCGTTACCGGGCTCAGCGGATCGGGGAAATCGTCGCTCGCATTCGATACTCTGTATGCGGAAGGACAGCGGCGTTATGTCGAGAGTCTCTCCGCATACGCACGGCAATTCCTCGACCGGATGCAGAAACCGAAAGTTGAACACATCGAAGGTCTCTCGCCCGCAATCGCGATCGAACAGCGTTCCGCCGGTTCCAATCCGCGCTCAACCGTTGCAACCGTAACGGAAATTTACGACTATCTGCGTCTGCTTTACGCACACACCGGCCTTCCCCACTGCCCGAAGTGCGGAAAAGAGCTTGCGGCGCAGTCGGCGGAGGCGATCTGCGAAAAACTCCTTGCCATTCCCGCCGGAAAGAAGATGATGATCCTGGCTCCTTACATCACCGGAAAAAAAGGCGAGCTGCGCGACGTCATCGAAAAAATCCGCCGCGACGGTTTTGTCCGTGCCCGCATCGACGGGCATCTGGTGGAGCTTTCCGACGATATGAAGCCGCTCGGAAAGACTCTGCGGCATGATATTGAGGCGGTTGTCGACCGTCTGGTCACCGGATCTCTCGAACGCTCCCGCCTGAACGATTCCGTCGAAACCGCGCTCAAGTGCGGTGACGGCGAGCTCATTGTCATGCTCGAAGAGACTGCGCACGACGGTTCCCGCGTCTGGAAGGACGAGCGCATCAGCGAGCGTCTGGCATGCGTCGACTGCGGCGTCAGTTTCGGGCGGATGGAGCCGCGCAACTTCTCGTTCAACAGTCCCTTCGGCGCATGTCCGCACTGCAACGGTCTCGGCTCCATGCTTGTGATGGATCCGAAACTTGCGGTCGATTATACGAAATCCCTGCGCAACGGCGCAATTCCCGGCTGGCGGCGCGGACCGCGTCACCTGATTATGTATTACAATCATCTGCTCCGTTCCATTGCGGAGCATGTTCACATGCCCGACATGATGACAACTCCGTTCGGCAAACTGCCGGACAGCGTTCAGCATCTTCTGCTTTACGGAAGCGGCGAGGAGCCGATTGATTTCAGCTATTATCTGCGGCGCAGGAAATACAATATGGTCAAGCCGTTTGAAGGCATTCTCGCGAACATGCAGAAACGGCAGGCGGAGTCGGAAAGCGATTCGGTGCGGGACCGTCTGGCGGAATACATGACCCGCTGCGAATGCCCCGTCTGCCACGGAGCACGTCTCAAACCTGAAAGTCTTGCGGTGACGGTCGGCGGGCTTTCCATCGACAAATTCAATGCTCTCTCCGTTGAAAAAGCGCTGGAGTTCATCCGCAATCTCAAGCTTGACGAAGAGCGGAAGGCTATTGCGCACGATATCGTCAAGGAGATTCAGTCACGTCTCTCGTTCCTGGTCGATGTCGGGCTGCCGTATCTGACTCTGAACCGCGAAAGCGGCACTCTCTCCGGCGGCGAGGCGCAGCGGATCCGCCTGGCAACCCAGCTCGGCTGCGGACTCGTCGGCGTGCTCTATATCCTGGATGAACCGAGCATCGGTCTGCATCAGCGGGACAACGACAAGCTGCTTGCGACGCTGAAGCGTCTGCGCAACATCGGCAACACGGTCATTGTCGTGGAACACGATATGGATACGATCCGCGCGGCGGATTATGTTCTCGACCTCGGACCGCGCGCAGGCGTCCACGGCGGCGAAATTGTCGCCGCGGGAACGCCGGATGAGGTCGCAAAGACCAAAGGATCGCTTACCGGACTCTATCTCTGCGGGGAGCGCAAGATCCAGATTCCGCCGCGCCGCGAAAAAGGCAACGGAAAGAAAATCCGTCTGGAGGGTGTGACGCATCACAATCTCAAAAATGTGACCGTCGATTTCCCGCTCGGAACCTTCTGCTGCGTGACGGGCGTTTCCGGTTCCGGAAAAAGTTCGCTGGTGAACGGCGTTCTGCGCGCCGCGCTTGAACAGAAATTCAAAATGGCGGACGCCGCGGTTCCCGGTGCGCACAAACGCATTCTCGGACTCGACAATGTTGACAAGGCAATTGTGATCGACCAGAGTCCGATCGGACGGACACCGCGTTCCAATCCCGTGACTTACACGGAGGCGTTCGGCACAATCCGCAATCTTTTCGCAACGCTTCCGGATTCGAAAATGCGCGGATTCGGTCCCGGGCGTTTCAGCTTCAACGTCAAGGGCGGACGCTGCGAGGAGTGCCAGGGCGACGGCATCAAGAAGATTGAAATGCAGTTCCTTCCGGACATCTACGTCACATGTTCGGCATGTCATGGCCAGCGGTTCAACAAGGAGACTCTTACGGTGCGTTACAAGCAACGCAACATTGCGGAAGTCCTGGAAATGACCGTTGATGAGGCGGTTGATTTCTTCTCCGCAATTCCGCAGCTCCACCGCCGCTTCAAGACTCTGCAGGAGGTCGGACTCGGCTATATTACGCTCGGTCAGCCGGCGACGACCCTTTCCGGCGGCGAAGCGCAGCGCGTCAAACTCGCAACGGAGCTTGCAAAGCAGTCGCGCGGCCATACGGTCTACATTCTTGACGAGCCGACGACGGGGCTTCATCTGGAAGATATCCGCCAGCTTCTCGACGTGCTGATCCGTCTGCGCGACAAAGGCAACACGGTGATTGTGATTGAACACAATCTGGACGTCATCAAGATGGCGGACTGGATTATCGACATCGGTCCCGAAGGCGGCGACGCCGGCGGAGAGATTGTCGCGACCGGAACGCCGGAAGAGATTATCAAGGTGAAGAATTCGTACACCGGACGTTATCTGCAGGACATCATCCGGAACGATCTGTAAGAGTGCCGTCCGCAGAAGCCTGTGAGAGCGCGCCTCAGGCAGGCGGAGCCCGAAAAAATACATTGCGTCTTTTGCAGGTCCCCGTTTAAACTTGAAATTTAGTAAAAATGATGTATAGTAAAGAAAATTTACTAATTAGAGAGGTGTTGTCATGAATGGGGACTTGAAGCAGTTTTTCAAGTACATCGCCCCCTCGATGGCGGGAATGGTCATCGTGGGAACTTACAGTATTGTCGATACAATCTTCATCGGACGCGCGATGGGGAAGCTCGGGCTTGCCGCGGCTGCGGTGACATGGCCGCTGGTGATGCTCATCACAGCGTTCGGCGACATGATCGGATCCGGGGCGGCGATCATCGTCTCGCAGTCGCGCGGGGCAGGGGAGCCGGAACGCGCACAGCGGGCGTTCGGAAACATGATCGTTCTTCTCGCTTTGACCGCGGCTGTTTTCACAGCGGGCGTCCTGCCGTTTCTGACGCCCATCCTGACGGCCTTCCGGGCGAATGCGGAGCTGATTGACCTGGCGCGCGAGTATGCGACTCCGCTGGTCGCCGGGTCCGCTGCGCAGATGTTCGGCATGGGGTGGATGTCCGTCATGCGCAACGACGGGCATCCGGTGCTTGCGATGTGGCTTGTCATCATCGGACTTGCACTGAACATCCTGTTCGACTACATTTTCATTTTCCCGCTCGGTCTCGGGTTGCGCGGGGCGGCGATCGCGACCATTCTTTCGCAGGTGATCGTGATGGTGATCGGTATTATTCATTACCTTTCGCCGCAAACGGAGCTTCGCTTTACCGGGTTCCGTCTGAACCGGGAGCTCTGCGGACGGATTTTTAAAAACGGAATTCCGACCCTCGGCAACCAGCTTTCGATTATCGCGATGCTGTTCCTGCACAACTGGCAGTCGCTGCGGTGCGGAGCGGTCAACGGGCTTGCGGCATATACGCTTGTGGCGACGATTGAATCCATGGGTTCGCTGCTGATGACGGGGCTTGCCGCCGGTGTTCAGCCGCTGGTTGCATTCTTTTACGGCGCGGGAAAGTTCCGGCGCATGGGACGGATCGGAAACTATGGATACATTGCGGCGTTTCTTATCGGTGTGGTGCTGACGGTTGTTTCCATTCTCGGACGCGACATCTTTCCCGACTGGTTCGGTCTGTCTGGCGATGTGGCGAGTCTCGCCGGGCACGGCATGGTGATCAGCGGATTCGCATTTCTGCTGCTGGGCGTGATCCGCGTCGCCGGATTCTACTTCCAGTCCACAAACAAAATCGGCGCATCGTCGGTTCTGATCTACGGCGACTCATTCTTTGCGCTTCCGCTCTGCCTCTTTGTTCTGCCGGTCTTCTGGGGAATGGACGGCGTGTGGCTCGCGATGCCGGTTTCCCGCGTGATTCTCTTCGCCATGCTCTGCTGGTTCTGGTTCGGAGGAAAGAAACATGGAAACCGAATCGCGTAAATTCCTGGATGAATGGTTCGATGGCTGGCGGCGGACGGATTTGCTTTACGACCGCTTTCTCAAACGGCACGGACTGAATCTGACGACCTATTTCATCCTGGAACTGCTGTACCGTCATCCGGAAGGAGTGGAGCCGGCAGTGATTGCGGAAAAAGTTTTTGTTCTGCGGCAGACCGTTACCGTGGTTCTGAACGAGTTTGAAAAGCGCGGATTTATCCGGCGCTGCGAATCTCTGGAGGATCACCGCCGTAAGCGCATCCTGCTGACAAAGAGCGGACGCGCTTTTATCGGAGAGATCTGTTCGGAGCTCGCCGCAATTGAAGAGGAGACGCTCGCGGAGATTCCCGTTGAAATCCGCTCTGCCGGTCTGGAGCTGATGCGCCGTTTTGCGGGCAGTTTCGGGGAAATCATGGAGCGCGGAAAATGAAGTGGCGCGAACCGCTGTTCCGTCCGCCTGCGGAAGCGGAAAGTCTGATTTTTCAGGTGGCGTACGGCTGTCCGCACAACACGTGCCGTTTCTGCGGAATGTACAAGGGCGTGCGGTACGGACTGCGTGATCCGGCGGAGCTTTCCGCAGAAATCCGTGAGGCCGGATGTCTCTTTCCGGAAACGAACCGCGTGTTTCTTGCGGACGGTGACGTCATGCATCTGCCGATGGTGCGTTTGCGGGCGGTTCTGACGGAGCTGAACGCGGCTTTCCCGCATCTGGCGCGCGTCGGAACCTATGCGAACGGCTCTTCGATTCTGTCGAAAACCCCGGAGGAGCTTGCGGAGCTGAAGCGGCTCAAACTGCACCTGCTTTATGTCGGTTTTGAGAGCGGGAGCCAGCGTGTTCTCGACAGCTTCCGCAAAGGCGAACGCGCAGATGATATGGTTCGTGCCGTGCGTCTTGCGCAGAGCTGCGGACTGAAATGTTCCGTCATGATTCTGATCGGGCTGGGCGGGCGCGCGCTGCGGGAGGAACATGTGATGTGCACCGCCGCCGCGCTGAATCTGATGAATCCGAATCTGCTTTCGGCGCTCCGTTTCATCGCGGTTCCGGGGCTCTCCCTGCCGGAGGATTACATGCCGGTGACGGAGTTTGAGGCGGTGGAGGAACTCCGCGGAATCATCGCCGGGCTCAACCTCGAACGGACGGTCTTCCGGGCGAATCATACATCAAATCCGATCCCTCTTGCCGGACGTTTCCCGCACGACAAGAGCCGTCTGCTTGCGGAACTGGATGCCGAGCTGCGGTCCGGTCTGCTGGACACGTGCGGCCCGGGCAGAATGCCGCTGGAACTTTAACTGTTTTTCCCGAACGCGGCGTCGATGTGCGGACGCACGAAGCGGACGGCGAGGAAGCTCGGGACCGTGCAGAGGCAGATCCAGAGGAAGAAGAGACGGTATCCGGTTTCCGCACCGTATGACGCGCCGAGACGGGTGAAGAATTCCTGAATCAGCCCGGAGAACATTCCGACGAGAGTCATTCCGAGAATGGTGATTCCGGTCATGAACGCGAAGTGACTGGTTTTGTATTCCCCGCTCCGGTTTGCGAACTGCACCATGAAGAGCACGTGCGCCATATACCCGAGCCCGTAGCCGAACTGTTCAAGAGCAATGCATGCGCCGGAAATCCATACCCCCGGATGAGCCCACGAGAGCCAGAGATAGAGTGCGTCGGGGGCGTTGAGCGCAACCGCCATCATCCAGAGTGTGCGCCCGAACCCGAGGCGCGAGACGGCGAGTCCGGCGAGAAAGCCTCCGAGCAGAAAACAGCATGTTCCCGCGATCCCGTAAATGGTTCCCTGTTCACTGAGTGTCAGCCCGAGTCCGCCCGCATCGCGTCCGGCGAGCATGAACGGAACCGACATTTTCCCGAGCTGTGCTTCCGCGAAGCGGTAGAAAAAGAGAAAGAGAACCGCCTGGAGTGCGCCTTCACGCCGGAAGAACGTGCGGAACGATTCGGTAAAGCTCCGCCGCTTCTTCTGCCCGGCGACCGGGCGGACCGTTTCCGCGGCGGGGGTTATGATGCAGTGCCAGAGGAAGAGAATCAGCATGGCGGCGGATGCTGAGGAGATTGTCCACATCCATGCGGAGCGTTCGGGAATGCCGGCGCGGATCAGAGCGCCGGCGAGCATGACGAGTCCGCCCTGTCCGGCGAGCATGGCGCATTTGTAGAAGATGTTGCGGAGACCGGAGCAGAGCGCCTGCGCATGGGAATCAAGGGCGATCATGTAGTAGCCGTCGGCGGCGATGTCGTGAGTCGCGGAACAGAAAGCCGTGAGAATGAAACAGGCGATGATCCATCCGTCGCCCGCCCCGGCGCGGAAGGTGAGGGCGAGAGCGGCGAAGCAGAGCGCGACGGCGAGCTGCGCGGCCAGCATCCAGGCGCGTTTGGTTCCGCGGGAATCAAGTAGGGGCGCCCAGAGAAATTTGAGGCTCCAGGGGAGGCCGATGACACCGGTCCAGAACGCCATTGCGCTGTTGGACATCCCGAGACTGGAGAACATCACCATTGAGACGCATGTGGCGACGGCGAAGGGGAGTCCTTCGGCAAAGTAGACGCCGGGGACCCAGCCCCAGCCGTTGACGGTCAGTTCCCTGAGATCCATCGGGGAAAGGCTGTCAGAGGTTCAGGCTTTCAAGAGCGGCGCCGATATTGCCGAGAGGAACCTGCGGTTCACGCGGTTTGCGGGGTTCTCCGCCGCCGAGCGCGGCGTGCTGGAATCCGAACAGCCGTTCGAGTCCCGTCTGTGCGGTATCGAGCATTTTGTTGAGTTCGCCGCGGGAGAACGGGACTTCTTCGGCGGTTCCCTGAACCTCGATGATTTTGCCGGATTCGGTCATGATGACGTTCATGTCGACGTCGGCGCTGGAATCTTCCTCATAGCAGAGATCAAGGAGGATTTCGCCGTTTTTCATGCCGACGCTGACCGCCGCGACGTTTTCGCGCATGGGGAAGTGGTGGAGAACTTTCTGCGCGACAAGTTTGCGGAAGGCGAGCTGGAGCGCAACCGAGGCGCCGGTGATGCTTGCACAGCGGGTTCCGCCGTCGGCGTCAATGACGTCACAGTCGATGTAAACGGTGTTTGTTCCGAGAGCTTTGAGGTCGATGACGGAGCGGAAGCTGCGTCCGATGAGACGCTGAATCTCCATGGTTCTTCCGCTCTGTTTTCCGCGTGTGGCTTCGCGCTGGTTGCGGGCCTGTGTGGAGGCGGGGAGCATGCCGTATTCGGACGTGACCCATCCGCCGGAGACGCCCTGGGCGCGCATCCATCCGGGAACGCCCTGCTCAAAAGTGACGGAACATACGACTTTGGTTCCGCCCATTTCGATGAGCACGGAGCCCGCCGGGTGTGCGAGATAGTTCGGTGTGATTTTGACTTTGCGGAGATAATTGTACGGCCGACCGTCGATGCGTTCCATGATGCGCTGCTCCCTCTCTCTCAAAAAAAAGCCGCCGCATCAGATCCCCCGCAGCACCTGAAACCTTCGTTTATGGCTGCTCGGTTCCCCGTCTGACCCGTTCACGGGATTTCAGCGCACGGGGTCCAATGCGGCGACAAAAATTCGTCAAACAAGCCCTTTTTGTCAGGCCTTGTGTTTCTTACCCCCTACTATACTCGCTTTTTCGAAATATTCAAGGCACAAAGACAATTCTGTTCGTAAATTTTTTCTTTCGATGATTTTGTCAATGAGACCTTTCTTCAGAAGGAACTCGGAAGTCTGGAATCCTTCGGGCAGCTGAGCCTGTGTGGTGTCCTTGATGACACGCGGTCCGGCAAAGCCGATGAGCGCTTCCGGTTCTGCGAGAATGAGGTCGCCGAGCGAAGCGAAACTTGCGGTGACTCCGGCGGTCGTCGGGTGAGTCATGACGACGATGTAGGGGAGGTTCGCTTCGGCGTGGCGTTCAAGAGCTCCGCTGGTCTTCGCCATCTGCATGAGGCTGATCATGCCTTCGTACATGCGCGCGCCGCCGGAAGCGGTGACGATGACGAGGGGAAGGTGATTTGCGGTGGCGAATTCGATCAGACGGGTGATTTTTTCGCCGACGACGGCGCCCATGCTGGCCCCGAGGAAGCGGAAGTCCATGACTCCGAGCGCATAATCGCGTCCGTCAAGTTTGGCGCGTCCGCAGATAACGGCGTCGGTGAGTCCGGTTTTCTTTTTGTTGGATTCGAGCTTGGAAGTGTAGGAGGAGACGCCTTCGAATTTGAGTGTGTCGACCGATTCCACATTCGCGTCGATCTCCTGGAAGGAGCCGGGATCTGTGAGGAGTTCGATGCGGGCGGGGGCGGGCATCGGGTTGTGGTAACCGCAGTGCGGGCAGATATAGAGATTGCTTTCCTTCTGCTTGGTGAAGATGGTGGCACTGCACTTCTTGCATTTTTCCCAGAGTCCTTCGGGAATGTCTTTGCGTTTCTGAGGTTCTTCCTTTTCGGGTTCAAAACTCAGAGTCGAGTATTTCGATTTTTTGAAGAAAGCCATTTTTCAATTCCTTTGTCTTCGGGCGATGACCAGAACATCCACTCGTGCAGCGCCGCAGTTGAGTAAAACACCGGCTGCTTCGCTGAGCGTCGCTCCGGTCGTCATAACATCATCCACCAGTAATATACTACGCTTTTCCGCATCTGTCGAATTTAAAATGGAAAAAGCGCCCTTAATATTTAAATTTCTTTCCTTTCTGGTCAGAAAAGCCTGTTTCGGCGTATGTCGTTCGCGCTTAAGGAGACGCATGACCGGGATTCCGGTGCGGAGCGAGAGTTCCTTTGCGAACAGCGCCGACTGGTTGCAGCCTCTCTGAAGGAAACGCCGCCAGTGGAGCGGAACGGGAACGACGGCGTCGTAATGAGGCGACGTTTCGTCGAGGAGTCCCGCCGCGAGCCGGCCCAGCGGCCTTGCAAGTTCGGTGCGTCCCCGGTACTTGAAAAGGTGAACGCAATCCCGGACTTCGTCGGTGTATTTGAAAAGAGCATACGCCCTGGTCCACGGCGGCTTCGGCGCATTCATGCAGTCCGAGCAGGAATCGAAGATGCCGTCGATTTCCGCTCCGCAGGTCCGGCAGGCTTTCCCGCGGATCATCGGCATTTTTGCGAGACAGGCGGAACAGAACATGTTCGGTCCGCCGTCAAACGGAATGCCGGTGCCGCAGAGCGGACAGGGCATCGGCAGAACCGTGGAGAGCCGCACGGGTATTTGCCCGGCGAGACTCCGCAGAACCGCCGCAACGGAACTCATTTGCTGCTCAGAACTTCCGCGATCTGAACGGCGTTGAGTGCCGCGCCTTTGAGAAGCTGGTCGCCCGAAACGAAGATTTCGAGACCGCGCTTGTCGTTGCGGGAAATATCCTGGCGGATGCGTCCGACGAGAACGTCGTACTTGCCCGTGGCGTCGATCGGCATCGGGTAGATCTTGTTCGCGGGATCGTCGCGGACAATGACTCCGGGAGCCTTCGAGAGGATTTCGCGCGCCTCTTCCGGCGTGATTTCATTCTCGAATTCGAGGTTCAGGGATTCGGAGTGAGCGCGGAGAACCGGCACGCGGACGCTGGTGCAGGTGAGCATCAGGTTCGGAATGTGCATGATCTTGCGGGTTTCGTTGACCATCTTCAGCTCTTCCTTCGTGTAGCCGTTGGGCTGGAAGGAGTCGATATGCGGGAAGAGGTTGAACGCAATCTGCTGCGCCATGACCTTGGGCTCGACGCGTTCCGCGCCGTTGAGCACTTCGCGGGTCTGATCGAGCAGTTCCTGCATAGCGGGAGCTCCACCGCCGGACGCCGCCTGGTAGGTGGAGGCGATGAGGCGCTTGAGTCCTTTTGCCTTGTGAAGCGGATAAACGGCAACCGCCATGATCGCGGTGGTGCAGTTCGGGTTCGCAATGACGCCGTGGTGCTTGAACGCGTCTTCGGGGTTGATTTCCGGAACGACGAGCGGCACGTCATCTTCCATGCGGAAAGCGCTGGAGTTGTCGATCATGACGCATCCTGCATCGACGCAGGCCTGACGATAGAGTTTGGAGACATCGGAACCGGCGCTGAACAGAGCAATGTCGACGCCCTTGAAAGATTCCGGTTTCATCTCCTCGATAGTGATCTCCTCGCCTCTGAATTTCACTTTCTTTCCGGCGGAACGCGCGGATGCGAGCAGTTTAATGGAGGCAACCGGGAAATTTCTCTTTTCCAGGGTCTCGATCATTTCGACGCCGACGGCGCCCGTTGCACCGGCGACAGCCACATTCATAGGTCTTCCCATTTTGTTCGATTCTCCCAAAATGTATCAGTTTGATTTTCGCCAGCCGCCGAATCGTTACGGCGATGGCATAACCTAGTAATATACACCCCTCTTATGAAAATGCAAGAATTTTTCTGAAATTCACCGTCCCTTCGCTCCTGGCCGCAGTTGAAATGCTTTCCAGAACGCATAAAACTTTTCCGCAGAAGTGCTTGATTTTTTCAGCTTTAAGGTTATGAGCGATGTCTTCGCAGAAAAATACGGGTTTGACAAATGAAGGGATTGTGTCTCTTATAACATCCGGGGGAAAATTTTTTTGATTCAGCTTGAATTTCATCTGCTGAATATGTATATTTCTGACTAACTAAAAAAAAGGATTCCTTATGAGCTTTACTTCCGTTCTGCCGTTTGATGCCGTTTTTACGAAAACGGAGACCGTTTCGGAACTTCAGATTCCCGCACTTCCTGCGGATTGCTCTGCAATCAGAATTGAACTCTGCGCAGATTCGCCGGCATGGAAAACTGCGGTCTTCCGCTGCAGTGTCCGGCAGGAGGGGAAGGATGAGGTGACAACGGTTCCGGTCCGCGTCACTCCGCCGAGTACGGTCGCGCTTGAAACGTTCTGCTCAATTCAGCCGGGAATCCCGGTTCAGTTGCGCGTGGAGCGCCTGCCGGAAGATCCCGCGGATGAATGTGCGGATCCGGTTCAGGCTTCCTCTGTGACAGTTTCCGCTGTCAAGCCGCTTGCGGAGCCGGTTACTGTCGAAAATACGCCGGGGTACAACTCATGGCCGATGATCGCGGCGGACTCGAAAGAACTGGTTTGTCTCTACTGCCGCGGACTCGGACACACGATCGGCGACGGCGACCGCAATGTTTTCGCGCGGCGGTCTTTTGATTTGGGGCGGACGTGGTCGGATGAAATTTCCGTTTCCGCTCAGCCGGAATTCGGCGAAGTCCCCGTCGGCAAGGGAAATGACCTGAACGGAAACATTCTCTTCTGGGTGCGCTGTTGCGGTCCGGTCTGGCCTGCGCGCTATCATGCGCTCTACCGTGTGACGGACGGGAAATTCGAGGAGATCGCGCGGGTTCATTTGAATCCGGAACCGATGCAGATTACCGATATCTTCACGGTTCCCGGTGTGGGGCTGATGTCGCTCTGGTTCGCAACCGATTATCAGAAAACCGGTTCGTGGGGAGTGGTGACAAGTTCCGACAACGGGCTGACATGGGTACAGCGGACGGTTGGCGCGGATCTTCCGCTGGCGGATCTCCCGACGGAGCCTTCCGCCGTATATCTTGGAAACGGTCATATTCTGGTGATAGCCCGGACGGAGAACGGAGAGAAGACAACCCGGCGCGCGCAATTCCAGCTGGAATCGCGCGACTTCGGGGCGACATGGACGTGTGCGCGGACGAATATCGGTGAAGTGTTCGGTTCCACGCCGAGCCTGATTTACGATTCTGCAACAGGGCTGGTTTTCAACTGGTATTATCAACGCGGACGCGGCATTCTGCGCCGCAGGATTGCAAAGGCGGACGATGTCTTCGGTCATCCGCTTGCGTGGCCGGAATCGGAAGCAATCGCGCTTGGCGGTGTATATCCGTGGGATGCTGGGAATGTGAATGTGGTCGCGATGAACGGAAAGCAGGTCGCGGCGTGGTATTCCGGGCTTGCGCCGGACACGGCAATATATACGGCGACAATTTAACCGAATTTTCATACTTCTGCAATTATCCAGCAATACTTCTGTGCTATTATATAGGAAAACACAGGAGGTGTCTCATGACGGCAAAAGAAATTGCAGAACTGAAAGAATTCGCCCGGGCTTACGGATTTGAACTGGAACTGACGGTTACGCCGAAGCCCGTCGTCATGCTTGATTTGCGGAAAGAAGAAACAGAGAACGAAGAGAAAAATCGCGCGACCGCTTGATTTTTTCCCGTTTCCGCTGTATAATTCCGGTAAAAAACTTTTCGAGAAAAAGAGAGAGCTGCCATGCATGGTTTTTACCGGATTTCCACTTGCGTCCCGCGCCTGAAAGTCGCAGACGTCCGCTACAATATTGACGAGATGAAACGTCTCGCCGCAATGCCGCAGAACAACGAGGCGGCGGTGATTCTGTTTCCGGAACTTGCGGTGACGGGATACACCTGCGCCGATCTGTTCCATAACTCCGCTTTGCTGGAGGCGGCGGAACGGGGCGTCGCTGAACTTGCGGCGGCGTTCGCCGGGCTCGGCACACAGATTATCGTTTTCGGCGCGCCCGTGTGCTTCCGCGGAAGACTTTTCAACGCCGCTGTCTTTGTGCAGAACGGGCGCATCCTCGGCGTGGTTCCGAAAATCAATCTGCCGAACTACCGCGAATTCTATGAAAAACGCTATTTCTCTTCCGGACGCGGCATCCGCAATGAATCCTTCCGCTTCGCCGGATTCGACAATGTCCCGTTCGGCGTTGACCTGATCTTCGACGTTTCCGCGGAACTGCGCATAGGTGCGGAAATCTGCGAGGATATGTGGACCACGATTCCCCCCAGCTCGCAGCTTGCTCTCAACGGCGCAACGCTGCTGCTGAACCTTTCGGCAAGCAATGAACTTGTCGGCAAATCCGAATACCGCCGTGAACTCGTGCGCGGTCAGAGTGCGCGGTGTGTCGCCGCATACGCATATGTCTCCGCCGGCGTGCACGAATCCACCACGGATATCGTCTGCGGCGGACATGCGGTTATTGCGGAAAACGGCAGTGTGCTGCTCGATTCCGAACGATTCTTCCGTGACGGACGTGTGTTCCAGGCGGACGTGGATCTGCGGCGCATCTGCGCGGCGCGGCTTTCCGACTCGCCCTATGCGAACAGCGTTGAAATGAACACGGAAAGCGGATACCGCATGATTCCCGCTCTTCCGGTTCCGGAACCTTCCGGTCTGCATCGCGCGGTCGCTCCGCATCCGTTCGTTCCTTCGGACAATGCCGTGCGTGACGTCCGCTGCCGGGAAATTTTCTCGATTCAGTCCGCCGGACTCGCCAAGCGAATTGAGCATACATCCGCAAAAAAACTTGTCATCGGAATTTCCGGCGGGCTCGATTCCACGCTCGCTCTGCTGGTCTGCGTCAACACGCTGAAACTGCTGAACCGTCCGGCGGATGATGTGATTGCAGTCACCATGCCCGGTTTCGGCACAACGGGACGCACCTACAACAACGCCGTCGGGCTCTGTCATGAGCTCGGGACGGAACTTCGGGAAATCAGCATCAAAGAGGCGTGCCTTGAGCATTTCCGCAACATCGGACACGATCCCGAAGAGCACAACGTCGTTTACGAGAATTCCCAGGCGCGCGAACGCACGCAGATTCTGCTTGATATCGCAAACAAAGTCGGCGGCATCGCAATCGGAACCGGTGACCTCTCCGAATCCGCGATGGGATGGTGCACCTACAACGGCGACCACATTTCCATGTACAGCGTCAACTGCTCCGTTCCGAAAACCCTGATCCGCTACGTCATCGCCTGGGTCGGCGACAACTCCACCGCACAGGTCCGCGCGATTCTGCAGGACATCATCGACACCCCCGTCAGTCCCGAGCTCCTGCCCGCCGCGCAGGACGGAACGATTCAGCAGAAGACGGAAGACATCATCGGGCCGTATGAGATACACGACTTCTTCCTCTATCATTTCCTGAAGTACGGCGCCGCGCCCGAAAAGCTCCGCTTCCTCGCGGAACATGCGTTTGCCGGAACCTACACAGCCGCCCAGATTGAGACGTGGCTCAAAACCTTCCTCCGCCGTTTCTTCACGCAGCAGTTCAAACGCAGCTGCATGCCGGACGGTCCGAAGGTCGGAACGATCAGCCTCTCTCCGCGCGGCGACTGGAGAATGCCTTCGGACGCCTCCTCCGCGGTCTGGTTCAGCAGTCTGAACGAGACGCTCTGACGGCGAGGCACGGCATGAGTCTGTTTCAACTGGTTTCCGAATATGCGCCGTCGGGCGATCAGCCCGCCGCAATCAAGGCGCTTGTCGACGGATTGAAAAGCGGGCGGCACTTCCAGACCCTGCAGGGCGTGACGGGTTCGGGCAAAACCTTCACGCTCGCAAATGTCATTGCGCAGCTGGACCGTCCGGTGCTCGTTCTTTCGCACAACAAGACCCTTGCCGCCCAGCTCTACAGCGAATTCAAAGCGTTCTTTCCGCACAACGCGGTAGAATACTTCATCAGTTATTACGATTACTATCTGCCGGAATCGTACATTCCGCAGACGGATACCTACATCGCGAAGGACGCGAGCATCAATGAGAACATCGAACGCCTGCGCCTTTCCGCCACGGCGTCGCTGATTGAACGGCGCGACGTGATTGTCGTCGCCAGCGTCTCCTGCATTTACGGTTTGGGTTCGCCGTCGGATTACGAGGATATGTGCATCGAACTGCGCACGGGCATGGAGATGAACCGCGATGTCCTGCTGGAGCATCTTGTCGCCATTCAGTACACCCGCAACGATCTCGCTCCCGAAAAGGCGCAGTTCCGCGTGCGGGGCGATTGTGTGGATGTCTTTCTCGCTCAGAAGGAGGAGTTCACGCGCATTGAATTCTGGGGCGACACCATTGAATCCATCTCCCGGTGCGATATGACAACGGGGAAGGTCCTTGCGAAACTCCAGAAGACTTTTATTTTCCCCTCGAAACTTTTCGTCATGCCGCAGGAGAAACTTGAAGCTGCGACGTCGTCCATTCTTGCCGAGATGAAGGAACGTGTGAAGGAGCTTGAAGGGCAGAACAAACTTGTGGAAGCGCAGCGCCTGTTCCAGCGCGTGAACTACGATCTGGAAATGATGCGCGAGATCGGTTACTGTTCGGGCATTGAAAACTATTCGCGTCACCTTGCCGGCCGCGCTCCGGGTTCCCGTCCGTACTGCCTGCTCGATTTCTTCCAGAAAGATTTCATTACGATGATTGACGAGTCGCATGTGACGATTCCGCAGGTGCAGGCGATGTACCGGGCGGACCGCAACCGCAAAGTCACGCTCGTTGAACACGGCTTCCGTCTGCCCTCCGCGCTGGACAACCGTCCGCTCAAATTTGAGGAGTTTGAAAAGCTGACCGGCGACACCGTTTATGTTTCCGCCACGCCCGCGGATTACGAGCTTCAGAAATCGGGCGGAACGGTAATTGAACAGATTGTGCGCCCGACCGGGCTGCTTGACCCCGAAGTCGAAATCCGCCCGCTCGGTTCGCAGGTTGACGACGTCATGGAGGAGATCCGCAAGACCGCCGCGCAGGGCGGAAGAACCATTGTCACCACGCTTACGAAAAAGAGCGCGGAGCGTCTCGCCGATTATCTTTCCGAGCTCGGAATGCGCGTGAAATATCTTCACTCCGAGATCGACGCCATTGAGCGTGTCCGGATTCTCTCCGAACTGCGCGACGGCGCGTTCGACTGTCTGATCGGCATCAACCTCCTGCGCGAGGGCATCGACTTGCCGGAGGTTCGGCTTGTTGCGATTCTCGATGCGGACAAGGAGGGTTTCCTGCGTTCCGAACGTTCGCTGATCCAGGTTGCCGGCCGCGCCGCGCGAAACGCCGAAGGCCGGGTCATTCTCTATGCGGACATCATTACCGATTCCATTAAAAAACTTCTTAAAGTCACGAAAGACCGCCGCGCGAAGCAGATCGCCTACAACGAAGCGCACCACATCACGCCGAAAACAATCATCAAGAAGAAGCGTGAAACGATCGAAGAGACCATTTTCGGATATGACGAATCGAAGGAGGAGAACAAAACCTTCCTTACGGTTGCGGAAGGACGCGCGCGCTACACCGCCGGTTCCGGACGCGGCAAGAAGAAAACGGAGAACGCAAAATCCGCGCCGCCGTTTTCGCAGATGGATGTCACGGAGATTATTTCCGAGCTGGAGCGCGAGATGATGGAGGCCGCGGAAGCGCTCGAATTCGAACGCGCCGCCGAACTGCGCGACAAAATCCGGAAGATTGAAAAAGGAGAACTCAAATTATGCTGAAATATCTCTCTCTTCTGCTTCTTCCTCTTTCTGTTTTCTGCCTGAATGCGCAGGAACAGACGGTGGAGCTTGGACGCGAATCGCGCATTGATTCCGTTCTCGCATCGGTGAACGGCGAGCCTGTGACTCTGCTCGACGTCATGCTCGAAAGCGGACAGGATGAGAACCGTCTGGCTTCCATGTTCACCGGCGAACGCCTTTACGAGGAGACCGCGAAGGTGCGCCGCAGAATCGTGGAGGAGATTGTGATCCGCAAGCTCATTTACAACGAATATAAAGAGCATCCGTTTGACATAAAAAAACAGCATGTCGAGGACGTTGTGGATTCCATTGCCCGGAGCATGGGCGACGGTACGCGCGCCGGACTTGAACGGCGTCTCAAGTCTTTCGGCGCGACGATCCGCGAGGTCCGGGAGAAGGCGCGGGAAAAAATCGCCGTCGATGTCCTCCTGATGGAGCACTGCGACCGCCGGGTCTTCATCACTCCGCGTCAGGTTTACGAATATTACGAGGCGAACAAAGAGAAATGGACTTCTCCGGAACAGATTTCGCTTCAGCTTCTGCTCATCCGCAAGGATGCGGGGAAGGACGCCGCCGCGGTTGTGCGCGATCTGGCGAAGATGCTGGACGGCGCGGATGAAACGACTTTTTCGCGCATCGCCCGGGAGAACACCGAGGGGCCGAATGCTTCGAACGGCGGAAAAATCGGAACGATTGAACGCTCCTCGCTCCGTCCGGAGTTCCAGTCCGCGCTGAAGGATACGGAAACTGGCACGGTCGCCGGCCCCGTCGAAACGGCGGAGGGCTTTTATTTCCTGCGCGTCGCCGAACGGATTCCGTCTGTCAAAAAGCCGTTCCGCGAGGTTGCTGAGAGCATCCGTCAGGAGCTTTTCCGGGCGGAAGTGGAGAAATTGAGAACCGAATACCGGAAGAAACTGCTGAAACTGGCGGTTGTCCGGTATTACTTCTGATAAAAGAAACACAAAAAAAGGGTATGGTATGAACAAAAGCATTACTTTTTCGTTTCCTCTGGAGCGTCCGCACTGCGGCGTCCCGATGGCGAACGGCAACTTCGGAGCTCTGGTCTGGGGCAAGGACACGCTCAATCTCACGGTCAATCAGAACGACCTCTGGGACCACCGGGGCGGCGAGCTGATCGACGAACGCGACTCGTACAGCCGTCTGGTTGAATACGCCGAAGCTCACCATTTCGATCATTCTCTGAACGAAACGCTGCACCGCACACAGACGTTTGAAGGACGTCCCCGCCGCCTGGCGGTCGGACGTTTCGATTTCCACTTTGCGGACGGCGTCCTCCCCGTGACCGCGGAGCTGACCTATGCGACCGGAACGCTGCGTGTGACTCTGAGTTCGGGCGCGTCCGTTTCGCTCGTCGTCGCGCTGAAACAGAACATCATGTATGTGGATGATCCGTCGCACGCAATCACGCGCGTTTCGCTGCATCCCGCATCCGATTTCCCGAAAGTCCGCGATTTCAACGGGAAACGCGGCGTTGCTCCGTATGAACTGCTGGAAGACGGCTGGCGGATCGTTCTTCCGGAAGATCCCGGCATGACCTTCCGCGCCGTCCGCACGGATTACGGATTCAAAGTTTTTACGGACAGCGACGGCGACGATTCCAGCCGTGCGGAGCAGATCGCTTTCGCCGCGGACTGGTGGGGTAAGTTCTGCGCGAAAACCGCCCGTGTCACCACGCCCGACGCCTGGTGGAACCGGTTCTACGACTTCAATATCTACAAGCTCGGCGCGGCGACTTGTCCGTTCGGCAAGGCGAGCGGTCTTCAGGGACCGTGGCATGAGGAGTATCAGGAAGCCAAGTGGTCCGGAGATTTCCATTTCAACGTCAACGTCCAGATGATTTACGGTCCGCTTGCCCAGCTTGGCGTTCCGGAACACATGCTTCCGCTGTTCGATCTGATCGAATCCCCCGCGTTCCAGTCGGCGATGAAGCACAATGCGCGCGCTCTCTTCGGTGTGGACGATGCGCTCTGGCAGACCCATGCGGTGGACGACCGCGGCATTCAGTGCGGCTGGATCAGCATGGGTTCGGTCATGGATCCCGCGTGCGGCGCATGGACTGCTCTGCTCTATTACGATTACTGGCGCACGACGGGGGACATCACGTTCCTGCGCGACCGCGCGTATCCTTACATTTACGGTATCATGCGCGGCTACGAGGAGATGCTCCGCGACTTCAATATTCCGCTCGCGATTTCCGCGGAGTATGCGTGTTCGAATCCGGACATGACCACGGTTGCCGGACGCAATCCTTCGTATCAGCTCGCGGCAATCCGCAGACTGGCGATGATTCTGATTGAGATTTCCACCGTACTCAAGCGTGAAGAACGCCCCGTCTGGCGTCAGATTCTCGACCGCGTTCCGGCCTATTCGGTTGTCGGAGGCTACGATTATTACGGCGGATGCTCCGAAAAGCGCATCGGAATCTGGGAAGGGCAGGATCTTGCGAACTGTCACCGTCACCACTCGCACCTCGGTTCGATCTGGCCGTTCGATTCGCTCCCGGAGCATCCCGATGCGGAGATGGAGGAGATTGTCGCCAACTCCATTGACCACTGGATTGCGATGGGCTTCGGACAGTGGAGCGAATGGTGCATTCCGTGGGCGAACATCATCTACACCCGCATGGGGCTGCATGAAGCTCCGATGCAGCTGTTCAGCATCTGGCGCGAGATTTTCATCAACGAGGGGCTCTGCACGGTTTATCTGCCGCGCATGCTGAGTCTGATCGCTCACCGCCGCCATGACATCGCGAAGCCGAAAGCGGACAATGAAGTCATGCAGCTGGACGGCTGCGGCGGGTTCCTGGACGCGTTCACCCAGATGTGCGCCTATTCGCGGTTCGGCAAGCTCCACCTGTTTCAGGGAATGCCGGACAAGTGGCAGGATGTTTCGATTGAGAACCTGCTTCTCCCCGGCGGAAAGCGTCTTTCCGCTCAGAGAAACGGCAAAACGGAACTGGTCTGATTCAGTTCCGGCTTATTGCGCGGCATGATCCGCGAGCAGCCCGGCAAGATTCGGAAGAAGAATGTTGTCGGGCTGAATTTTGTACAGCCGCCGCATTGCATCGGCCGCGGCGTCATAATCTTTTTGCAGATAGTGAATCTGGAACTGGACGATGTAGGGACCGTAGAAGTAAGGCGCGAGCTTTTCCGCGCGGCGGGCGAAGAGCAGGGCGTCGTCAAATCTCTGTTCCCGTGTGAGCTGAAGCGCAAGACGGATCCAGCAGATCGCCGCCGAAACGCGGTTCAGTCCGGAAATGTCGAATTCCTTGAGATCCTGAAGAATTTTTTCCGCCTTTTCCGCATTTCCCTGCCGGCGGGCGACCCTGTAATAGAGAACGAGCATGGAGGGGCAGAGCTCCTCCTTTTCACTCATCAGCAGAGTTCGTTTGACGATGTTTTCCTGCTGTTCGGGCGGTTTGAGCGAATCCAGCGATTCGAGAAAATCGCGCAGCATAAACTGCATGTCGTTTTTCGGATGATAGACTCTGAGCCAGGCGAGGTGGTCGGAGAGTGTGCGGCAGTAATCGCGGAATTCGGGATTTTTCGCGAGTTCGGGGGAGTGTTCCCGCAGATTTTTCAGGGAGTTGAACGTGTTCTCCAGATTCCATTCGGACGCCGCTGCGCGGAGTGCATGGAAACGGTTGAGCGCAGTCTTTTCCGGAATGCGCTGCATCCGTGCCGCCGCCTTCGGTTTGAAATAGAAAAACACGAGCGCGAGGAGCAGGAGAATCAGCAGCGGAGTTGAAACGGCGTTTGCGGTCCGCAGTCGGGAGCGCCATGTCGGGCGGTTCCGGAGATTCTCAATGTCGCGCCGGATCTGTGCGATGCTCTGATAGCGGCGTTCAGGCGATTCCGAACAGCATTTCAGCGCGATCCGGTTGAGCGCGGCGACCTTGCGGAGCTTGAGTCCGGAGGGCAGAACGGGGAAATCGGAGGCGTCCATTCCGGAATAGAGACAGTAGATGATTTTTCCGATGGCATAGATATCCGCAGCAATGCCGTCGGCGTCGTTCCATGTCGGACGGTATCCTGCGGTTCCGCCGTGAGCCGGTTCGAGGATCGGCGCCATGAGCCCAGGATCGCCGATTTTGAGTCTGCCGTGCAGGAAGAGAATGTTTTCGGGCTTCAGATCATGATGAGCGATTCCGTTTGCATGAAGCTGTTCGACCCCTTCGAGGATGCCGGCGATGCAGGTGAGCATTTCCTCTTTGGTGAGCTTGCGCGCGTAAATGCGATACGCGAGGGTGTCGGGATTGTAGCGCGACTGCACGTCGCCCGTATCATCTGCGAGCTCGGTGACATAGTAAAGATATTCGTTTGTCTTTCCGATGTAAAGGATGTCGAGAAGGTTTTCGTGCCGGTTTGCGACATTCCGGTAGAGAGAGATTGCGTTTTTCTCCGCTTCGATGTGTTCTCTGCTGCGTCCGCGCACGAGATCGATGATTCGGATTGCGCGCCGGATTCCGTCGTAATCGATGCCGAGCCAGACTGTGCTGCTTCCGCCCTGACCGCATTGCTCCACAATATTGAAATCGGGGATGTACGGTGTCTTCTGGGGCATGGTCAGACGTCCAGTTCTTTTGCATTCTGCCGCAGTTTTTCCTCCATGCGCTGCCGGATGGAGTAGACGGTTGCCTTCGGGAGTCCGAGGAATTCAGCGGTTTCGCGCACGCTCCGGTTCTGGATTTCGAGCATGTGGAAGAGCTGATAATGTTCCGCGGAGGATTCTTCTTTGAGTTTCCGGAGACTTTCTTTTTTGATGTAGTCCTGCCATTCCGCTTCGTAGAGGTCGTCGAGATGAGCCTCATCGGGTGTGAAATCGCGGACTTTTGCCTGTTTGTAAAGATTGCGCAGCATATCGTTTGCGCGAGCGCGGATGATGGTTCTGAGGTAATCGCGGAAGCGGCCTTTTGAGCTGTCATACGAGAAAGTTGCGGATTGTTTGAAGACGGAGATCATGACATTCTGTACAAGATCGTCGAGGGAGTTTTCGGAGATGCCGCAGTCTCTTCCATGCAGTTTGATGAGCGGTTGATATTGCTGGAAAAAGCGGTTCCACGCCGGAGAATGTCCGTCTCCGATATTGTTCACGACGCTGAAATGTGTAGTAAAGCTCATAGTCGTCCCCCCGTTTACAATGTTCCGGCCGACCCGCCGGAACTGTAACCAATATAACACGAATAAACAGAATTGTCAAATTTTTACGAGACAAAATTTGCGTTTATCCTGGAATTTTTTTATAAAAGGGGGAAAAGACCTGCTTCAACAGATCTTTTCCGGAAGTTCAAACAAAAAGCTGAAGCAGCCCGATGACCAATCCCAGAATGTAGCCGAGCACCTGAATGGCGCCTAAGTGCTGGGCCGCGATGGAGTTGATCATTTCATGGAACTCCTTGACGTCCTGTTTTTCCACCGCTTCGGAAATTCTGCGGGAGAGATTGAGTTTTGCGATAACTTTGTCTTTGCCCTGTTTGCGGATGAACGCTTCTATCTGTGGGCGCGACGCCGGAAGCAGATCGTGTTCAACCCAGCTCCAGAGCTTTTCCGAATCAATGATGGAATTGATCATGGACGGGATGGCTTTCTGCAGATATTCATGGAGCCATGCCTGAAGTTTTGTTTTCATGGAGATAATAAAAACGTTGATTTTGTCGGAGATCTCCGGTGACTGCAGCCACTTGTTGACCTGTCCGATCAGAGATTGAAGTTCCTCCTGAAGCATATCGGAAGTTTCTTTTTCTCCGAGTTTGTCGCTCAGATAATTCTGGATATCATTCCATTCAATGAAATTGACCAATCCCTGCGCGAGAGGCTCTGCTCCGAAGCCGAACGGGAGATGTTTTTCCAGATAATGGAAACATGCCTCCTGCACCTCTGTTTTAAGAACAGCAGTCAGTTCCGGTGCCCGGTCCTGCAGACGCCTGATGATGTGTCCGGCAATTAGATTGCGGTGTTCCTCTTTCTGCAGAAACGGTTCGACTTCCGCTTCCCAAAACCCCCGGATTTTATCCTGTGTAAACAGATTGCCGGCGGCGGAATAAATTTCTTTTTCTATTTGCGGCTGAAGTGTGTCGGTGATATTTTTCTGATAGGTGTGCAGAAGTTTCTGTACAGAAGTCCGGACTTCGGCGATGACATCAGGAGATTGAGTGAGACTCATGACCATGTCACAGAGTTCATCTGCAAGCTTTTCCGGATTCAGCAATTTCGTTTCGATCTGTTTTCCGAGTTCATCGCCGATTTTATTTTTGTTCTTTGGAATAAGCCCCTGTTTCCAGTATCCCAGGGTGATGAGGCTGAGCGGATGTTTCCGGTTCCGGACATACGGCTTGAACAGCATTTCAATCGCTATGTAGTTTGTGATGTACCCGACCGCGGCGGAAAGGAGAACATTGATGGTCGGATGCACCCAGGATGGTATACTCCATCCGCAGCGGGAGGCGGCAATCTGGAACGGAAGCAGAACCAATACCGTGAAGATGCTTGCCGGGAAGCAGAAAAGCTCCAGCCCGGCGAAAATGCGCTGTTCCTTGTCAAGTTTTTTGTTTGTGAGAATATGCCAGCGGGAAGAAAAGTTGTTTTCTGTGTTTTGCATAGTTTTCATTTCTCTGTTCAGTGGAGTTTCTGTTCATCGGCCGGTTGCAGATACGCTTTATGATTTTTTCATTTGTTCCAGTTTGGAAACGAGCGAGTCGATGCGCTGGGATTTTACGGAAAGCTCTTTGGCGCGGTGCTGCAGTTCGGCTTTGTAGAAATCGCAGAAGAATTGTGCGATTGCCGAGGTCGCCGCAAAATTCTCTTTTGCCGCCTCCTGCAGGCTTCGCAGAGCCTCTATATCGTTGTTTATCTTTTTCTCCGCCGCCTCCTGCATATTTTGCAGAGTTGCAATGTTGCTGTTTATCTTTTTCGCATCGCCGGATACATTTTCTGTGTATTTCTTCAGCATATCGAAGTAGCCCCAGATGTCATTGCGGCAGAATTTTATGAATTCGGAGGAAAAATTCTTTTTCAGGTCATCCATAGCTTTCATATTTTGTTTCTGGAGTGCTTCGACCGCCATCTGATTTTTCTGCTGGAACGCTTCAAACCGCTGCTTGAGTTCAGCGGACAGGAATCTGTGCTGTTCAGCGGAATCTGCAATATTTTTCTTCAAAATCTGAATATCTCTTTCCGATTTCTGAATATCGGATTTTGCATTCATGATTTCTTCCCGCAGACATTCCATGCTCTCGTTGATTTGTTCCAGTTCATCGCGGATCGGTTTGAGAGAGTGTTGAATAATCTGCTTAATGTCAGTTTCTTCCGGCACGTCAATGGAGATAAGTTCATCATTAAAGATACCGGCTTTTTGTACAACGTCAAAATGTTTCATTTTTTAAGAAGTTCCTCTGAGTCTGAAATGATTTTCCTTAAGCGGGAAGTCCATCTCTCTGTTAATGCCTGCAGTTCTTGTTCCATATTTTCGCAGAGTTCTTTGAGAGGCATGATAGCCGCCTCTTCAATGACTCTGCGGATTTCCGGAATCCCGCTTTCTGTTTCGAGTTTCTGAGGGGAAAACTGCCATTTTTTCTTTTTGCAGAAAAACTGAATATCATCAATCAGTTCTTCGGCATCTTTTCTCGTCTCTTTATTGGGAGAATGCAGATCCCACTCTAAACGACCGGTTGCAAACCATGCAAAAATCGGGTTGGCAGGCCAGACTTTCTGTCCCTGTATGCGGATCAGCGAGGCGTCGATTCCCGCGCTGGAAAGCTGGGACTCAATGATACCGATGAGTTCCATGTTCTTTTTATTTTGGGGATCCCAGTGCAGTTTGTCCATGCAGTTCATGAGAAACAGTATTCTTTTTCCTGCACTTTGAATGGTTTTCAGAATCCGGAAAGACTTCTCGCCGAGCTGCCCAGATCCATGAACGAAGATGATGATGTCGGATTTGCGGATGGCATCCTTTGCGGCTGCATTGTCTTCGTTGTTTGCATCGAATCCGGGCGTATCGATGAGGATGGCATCTTTCAGAATCGGTCTGCTGCATGTCACTTCCAGATAATTTTCTGACGGGGTTGCACCGTAGATCTGCCGTGGTGCTGTATTCGTTTCTCCGTAGAGAAAGTACGTGCAGCATGAAGTCGTTCTGCACCCATGCCCTGTGGGGGCGTATTTCGCCCCCAGGAGACAGTTGACAAGAGTCGATTTCCCGTTCTGAAACTCTCCGACAATTGTGATTTTCGGCAGTTTTGCGGAGCTCATGCATTAATCTCGTTAGACACCTGAGCTTCGAATTCCCGGATTTCGCGTCTGAGCGGCTCAATCTGTTCCACGCGGATTTTGTGGTTCTTTTCCGCAATCTCTTTGCGTTTGGTCTCCGATTCCGAGAAGTTGCGCTTTGCAGGATCGACATGTTCTTTTTCGAAGCGAACAAGAAGACCGTTAAGGAATTCTACAATGCGTTTTTTGAGAGATTCTTGCATGCTATTGAATATCGGCTCAAGTACGGAGCTGATCTCTTCTTGGTTTTCTAGGGATTTTAGTTTCTTTTTGAGTTTGGGGATGGTTTGGCTTTCTGCTAGTTTTTTTGCTTTTTTGCTTTGATTTGCTGCGATGGTTTCTTCGCTTTGGAATATTTGAAGGAAGCCGTCAAATATTCCTCCTAGAGAGGATGTTTGGAGAAGTGTTTCACGTGTGAGATTGTAGATTTCGATTGAATCGAAAATTTTAGCCCTGATTTTCGTTAATTGATCTTCTAGAGTAGTGCCCTCAAAAATTCTAAAAGGGATATCTTTGAGATATTCGTTTTTACGAATATCAGCATTCCACAAATCTTTTATTTCTTGCTCTATACATTCGAGCCTTGAGTGGAATGCTCGCCAACTGTTGCAGATGTCCTTTTGCTTTGTCCAAGATGTTAAAACGTTTATTGTGCCGTTTTTGAAAAGCATGTTAAGCTTAGGGGATACATTGCGGAAAATTGCATCATTTAGTCCGCGACCATCCAATTTAAATTTTGCTCTTTCAACGACGACAGTATAAGCAATCACGAAACCAATTTCTTCGATGAATTTATCATCAATGATTTGGTTAATCAAGTCTTTCGCAAGCAGCGGACTTAGAAGTTCCTTTTCTGTAACAAGAGGAGATCTGTCAACAATGCTTTTGGATTTTTCAACGAATTTTTCTAGTTCAGCTTTGCTGGCCTCAACTTTCCCTTGCCAGACTTTCTCGTCTTGCAACGCCGCATCTTCGCTGGTCTTTAATATCCCTTCGTATTCCTGAAGAGCGTCTGCTGCTTTTCGACTTCCGCTGTCGATCAGGACCGCACGGGATTTTTTCGAGATGATATCCTTGTTTAAGAAATCCATGATTCCATCAATATGGCTTTCTTCCTTGACTAACGCAATGGATTCTTCTGAAACGTCGTCCACGCCCCTCAGGCTCCTTATTCCGGTCATGACTCCAGCATCATTGATCATACTGATCCACATTTCTTCAGGAGCTGGACTCGGAGAGGTATCTATATTTTCGGAGTCGATTTTCATACCATAAAGATCGTTGTAGGATAATCCCTTGTGCTGTGCCAAACGTTCTCCCTGATTGGCGAGAAATGCTAATCTTGCATCATAGGGAAGCAACGGGAATTTTAAGTCGTTTTCTTTAAGAATCGCTTTTGTGACGGGGAAGATATTCTTTTCTATGTTGTTATGCCTTCCTCTGAAGTTGACCGATCCAACAATCTTGTCCTCCATTCCTATTTTTTTGATATAAGCAAGAGCTTCTAGGTCTTGTTGACCAATCTGCTTTTCTCCGCTGATGAGATACCATACAGCGTCTGAATGCATGATCGCTTTGGTCGTTACATTTGTATCAAAGGCATTGGCAAAAAGTCCGGGGCAGTCAGAGATTCGACATCCTACGCGGGAAAGATTTTTCGACTTAATGCGCAGGAGAGTACGTGCAATGAAGATAAAAGCGACTTCTGAAAGTTTAAAAGACGCTTTTTGTCCATCACTCCAACGGGGTGCCCAATCAGTGGGGAAGGCTACCAGTGATTGAAAGTCGTAAATTCCCGTTGTAGTTTTGCTAATCAGCTCTTTATATTCCGGAATGTTGTAGAAACGGTCTATTAATGTAGCAATACGCAATCTATCCAACTCATCAGAGGATAAGCTGCCTTTATTCGCGTTCCATTGTTCCCACCAAATATTCAGTGTGTCGCGAACAGCTTTCCGATGCGTGGGATTGTCAAGGTCGAGTATTTTAGCAAACTCTTCAGGGGAAGAAATTTTAGAGAGATACTCCTCTTCTTTCATTCCCGTTTTGGTGACAGAATTCTTGAAGTTTTGGTCTTCTGAAAGAATTTCATGCAGAATATCGTACATCCCTAGTTGGATTTCGTACTTTGACTTGAAGGTGATTTCCGCCCATTCATCCATGCCGTTTTTGGTTTCACCGTCGGAGATGTTCTGGGCGGAAATGATGGCGGCGGAAGTCTTGATTCCGCCGCCGCCGAGTCCGCGGGGACTCAGGTCTCTGCCGTCGCAGAGCGTGTTGAAGGTCGTTGATTTGCCACCTTGAAATTGAGCTACAAGAACAATTTCGAACTGGTTTTCGAGACATTTCTTCCGGATTGCGGCAAGTTCAGTCGCCTCTTTTTCGGGGATTTCAAGCCCTTTTGTGCGTTCCAGAAGTTTCAGAAGTTCATTTCTGCGTGTTTCGTACCACTGAGCGCGGTCCATTCCGGTTGTATCCTGCAGCTGCATTTTGAATAACCTTTCTTTCTTTTACTGAATTTTCTTTAACATGTCGGAGGCTTCTATGTAAGCATTCATCGCTGCCCGCTCCGCCGGCGTCGGGTTTTCGCTGAGTTCACCCAAGTAACCTCTGCTCCAAACAATGAAGGCATTAGCGACATCATTGCAGAAGAGAAATGCATCTTTCGCATTTTCAATGACTGCTGCAAAAATTCTGTTTGGGCTGAACGAGAGAGATGAGGCTACCGCGCCTTGGATCATGTTGATAAGCAGGTTTCGGACATTCGGATCCTTTACAGCTCCTTCGATCAGATGTTTGTTTTTTCGTAATGCTCCGTCTCCAAGATCCCGGCTCTGTTGCATTGCCTTTGAATAGTCGTCAGCAGTTGCAGTCAACACCTTCAACATATCGGTAGTGTATCCTTCTGCTTCTTCTGGGTCTCCTTGAATAATTGGCAGCTTGGTCGGAGCCAGAACCTTTGTCGCAGCGATAAGGGTTGGCTCAAGATGGAAACGGAATTTGATATCAAATTCCGCAAGTCTGTACAGAGGTGTTGCCAATCCCTGCAGAAGCTCGCTGTCACCGTTTTGCTGATCCGGGGTTTTTATCAATTTTTGAGCGATGGCTTTAAGCTGGTTTCGGACTGCTGAAAGCTGGTCGATGTTTTGTTCGCGTTCAGGCACGAATGAATTCGTGTGTTTTTGAATTGCCAGAACAAAGCCGTCAAGAATTTTGGCAATGCGCTCCTGCAGGTGCTCATCAATCTCTTCCCATTGTTTGCGGAAAGCTATACGAACTTGGTTGACAACTGTTTGCGGCAGTCCGTTTTGTGTTAGAATATTATTTCTGACTGCTTCAACAAGTTGCTGACGGGAACCGTATCCGCATCCGTTGGAAATCCATTGTTTTACCTTGTCAGTTACCCGCTTGACTTCTGCATTCCATTCTTCATCTGTTCCTTCTGCATGTTTCTGCAAGCCTTTAGCATAACTGGAAAGTTCTGCTGCGAGTTGATTCTGTAAAACGCCTGCTAATTGCAGGAAGTTCATCTTACATAGAGCCGTAAGCTGACCGAGTGCTCTTTTCACTTCCTCCAGCGTATCTTCCAAATTCTTCTTTGTCTGCTTGGCTTCTTCTTCGGTTTTTTTTAAAATTGCTTTGTCGAGATCCGGAAGATTCTTTGCAAGGAATCTTAAAATTTCCGGCATGGTTTTGTTGGTAACAGCGTTCCGATCTCTTGCATCACAACGGATAATTTCGAAGTGTCGGCCTGTCTTTGAAAGCTGGTTTTCAATGTTTTCAACACAATCATCGGCGCGGTCTTTGGTGTCACCGTCAACATTCGCAAGAATTGCCGTGTATTTCGTCTGGTCTTTCAGGAGCGGAGAGGCGCTCTGTATGGCATCCAATGCGGTTGTGTCGTTCAGAGTCCATGCGAGATTTGCGTCCATGGGACGTTTCATCAGAAGGGTGGCATCGCAGACATCCTGCATGCCTTCGGTTTGAACTTCCGCCAGATTTCTTCCGGCTTCTCCGAGACCGGGAAGGTCGACGACGCGAAGTTGTTTGACTTCTTTTCCGGGGAAGGGCGCGTAGATTGTAATATCGTCGACCGCCATGAATTTGCCTGCTTTTATTTTTCCTCCCTCAGGGTAGGCAACAAAGTCCCTTAGGTCTTTGATATCGATTCGTACCTGTTTATATCCGGTCAGTTCTTTCTCGATAGAGGACAAATTGTCGATGGTGTCCTGGAGGCGGTTGATGACATCAATCTTCTGCTGAGTGTCCCCCTTGGGAAGCTCCAGTTTTTTTAATTCTTCGAGACTTGCTGGTGCCTGTATGCCTATTTCTCTGCACATTGGGGCGATAACTTTTTGGAGGAAACTATCCTCCGAGTGCATGTCGGCAATAGCAACTGCTTCCGTTGCATTAACGATCTGGCTGCGTCCGGCAGTGGTGAAGAATTTGTCTGAAGTAGGAATCTGGTCATCGCCAAGTCCGGTAACGGCTTGGAGGAAGGTGCTTTTACCCATTCGCGCGGCGCCGCCGATTCCGATGCAGATTTCATCCCGGTTGAAGCGGTCTGTGAGCTGGCTGAATTTTTTCAGCATATCATTCGCGGTTTGTGCCGCAGCCCTCGTTTTGGTGGTGAATCCACGTAAAGAGGGATTTTTGCTTTCTGCAGCCTGAACGGCGTCGGAAAATCTTGAGAAGTTCTCGGAAATGCTGTTCCAGAAATCTTTCTCTTTTACCACAGAGCTGAGACGCTCTTTGCGGGCCGCGAGAATCTGATTGATTTGTTCCTGAAGAGATGGCATTTTATCCTCCGCAATTCTTAGAGTTCTTCTATTGCTTTTTTGATTTCGGTCTGAGCATTTTCGAGCGCGGAGTTGTCGACAACCTGAGCAGCATTGAGGTTGTCGGTGATGGTCTTCGCCTGCTGTTCGTACTGGGTGTCGAGTGTCTGTCTGATGTTCTCAAGAGCTTTGTCGAGACCGCTGCTGATTTTCTCCTGTATATCGACGATCGTTTTATTCTGAAGTTCGTTCAAGCTTGCTTCCGCTTTTCTGAGAAGGAAGGTTTTTACTGCATTCCCGAGTACCAATTGTTTGAGAATCGGAATGATTCTCTGGCAGAGTTTGGCGATAAATGCAATGAAGATTCCTCCGGGGAGTATGATGTCAAGAGCGATGATATCTGCAATTTCCAAGAGAATACTCGGAATCTTTGCCATGAACCCGCCGTCAACATTCAGCTTGTCCTGCAGGAAGTTGTCCCATTCCAATGCAACATTGCCAAATGCTTTTTCTTTTGCAAGGAGGGTTGTCCGGACATCCACTTCAACTTTGGATGCGCAATCGTTGACAACATCTGTCAGTTTTATTTTGAGCGCCTGATCCGCATTTTTCAAGAGCTCCTGAACCGATGTGAGGGTGGGGGCTTTTTGCAGTTCCTGTTTGAATTCCAGGAACACTCCGGCAACTTTCGCTTGAACCATGGTATTTGCAGAGCGTTTGATGCCTTCGAACTCGTGTTTCAGATCGAATTGAACCTCTTTGCTCTTTTCTTTGATTTCCGCAAGCTGTGCCTGAACTTTGCTTGCCAGTTCAGCATTGTCCGCGGCTGTCTGTCCTGCAGCTTTCAGTTTGGAGGCAATGTCAAGCAGGCAGTTGTCGAGGAATGCGCGGAGGTGTGTTGCAACATGTTCCTGACGCCCGGCGAGAGCATTGTTCATGAGGAACGAACTGATGCAGAGGGAAATCTGATCCACCGTGCAGAGAATGTCTTCAACCGTTTCGTCGAAGCAGTACATTTCAACCGGAATGTTTTCTTTACCGATATTTGCCAGCTGGGCTTTGATGTTGGCAATGATCTGCATTCTCATATCTTCATTCTGATGATTTTCCGGGCGGTAGGAGATCAGAACCATCAGCCGTGCGATGCCGTCACGGATGATATTTTTACGGAGAAGACCAAGAGTTGCCTGATCCAGCATTTGAGGTTCGACGACGAGGATTGCAAGGTCGCAGGTCGGGATGATTCTGTAAGTGGTGTTCTGGAGAATTTCCTGATTCGGATCGTCAATTCCGGGAGTATCCAGAATGGTGTACTGCTTCAAACCTTCATTCGGAGTGAAGACTTTTACTTTGGAGACTTTGTTTGCGAGAGCAACACGATCTTCGCCGACAGTTGCCGATTCCAAGTTTTCTTTGGTCGGATTGTCGGTTGTCGTATCCAGAACCTCTTCAGATTTGGTGGAATCTGTCCAGTTGTAGACTTCGAGACGAGGAGTCTGACCGTATTCAACTTCAGTCGTCACGGAGGTGGTGCAAAGCCCGTCGCCTTCGAGGAGAATCGGGTTGTCTTTCAGGAAAACGTGATTGATAAGGGTTGATTTGCCGACCTGGTATTTGCCGACGACAGCGACGCGGTACTTGGGATTTGCGAGATTTCCGACTTCCGCATTGAGCGCTTCCGGAGGATTGAATCCATGCTTTCTGGCGGTTTGAACGGCGTTGTTGATTGCTGTAGTTTTGTCCATAGTTATGATCCCTTTTCTGTTGATTATCAAGACTTTTCAGTTTTACTACCTACTTCCGGTGCAGGATAAAATCTTACACGGGAAATACAATAAAATTCAGCTTTTCCAAAAACATCCGCAAGCCTGTATGTTCTGCCAAGCGGAGACTTTGCAAAAAACTGGAACTTATTGTTTTTTTAAGCCTTCAACAGCATATATTTTGTGCGCTGTGTGATTGACTGTCAATATAATATAAACTGCAATGAGAAATATGCAATGATTGTTTGCTATTTTTTTTTTTTTTTTTTT
>DHMO01000046.1:0-17278 GCA_002405835.1 Lentisphaeria bacterium UBA4640
CAACGCGCTGGTGGAAGAGTAAAGGAACATGATTATGCAGAATTACAACCTCACATCCAGTGTTTTTTCATTCGAAGATCTCCGGAAAGGAAACTTCCTTTACATAGACAAGACGGAATTCATCTGGAAACTTGTTCAGCCGTACCGTGCGATGTATTTTCTCTCCCGTCCTCGCCGTTTCGGGAAATCGCTTGCGCTTTCCACGTTCAAAGCGGTGTTCGAAGGGAAAAAGGAGCTTTTCAAAGGACTTGCCATATACAGCAAGCCGTACAACTGGCAGAAATATCCGGTAATTCATCTCGACATGGGCGGCAGGAAATGCAACACTGTTGCGGATCTGGAACTTTCGCTCCGCGAAGCGCTCGGGAATATCGCATCGGAACTCTGTCTTGCTGTCCGCGGAGAAAATGCGCAAACTCAGTTTGAAAATCTGATTGTCGACGCCTCCAAAAACGCCCCTGCGGTCGTTCTGGTTGATGAATACGACAAACCGCTTCTCGGAAATGTCACCTCGCCGGAGCGCAACGGTTTTCTCCAATATCTCAAAGGCTTCTATTCCGTTATAAAAAGCCGTTCGGATCTGATCCGTTTCGCCTTTGTTACGGGGGTCTCAAAATTCTGCCACGTCTCGCTGTTTTCCGACCTGAACAGTCTGATGGACCTCACTCAGAATCCGCATTACGCAACGATGTTCGGCTACACACAAACTGAACTTGAGCATTACTTTGACAGCCGCATCCGGGAAGTTTCAAAAAAACGGAGCATTGCAGTTTCCGAACTCTGTCAAAAGCTCAAGGAGTGGTACGACGGCTTCTGTTTTTCCGGCGGAGCTGAAAGCGTCTACAACCCGGTCTCCATTGCAATGTTTTTTGAAAACGACGGCATTTTTGACAACTACTGGTTCTCAACCGGAACGCCCGCCTTCCTGATGAAACTCGCGAAGGAAAAAGATTTCGATTTTGAAAAAGTCCTTGAAACCCCCGTCACAGGCGATGCGTTTTCCGCGTATGAAATCGACCGGATTGATCCGCTGGTCCTGCTTGTTCAAACCGGTTATCTGACAATAAAAAGCACTGCGGAAGACTTCGGAATGCGCCTGTACCGCCTCGGGTTCCCTAATCAGGAAGTCGCCTCGTCATTCCGCAGTTATCTGCTCAACGCCTACACACCGTATACCACGGAACAGATTAATTCCTGCATTCTGAATCTTGCCCGCGCCGTGCGCTCGGGCAAAGTCGATGAATTCATGGAAATCTGGAAAACATGGATGGCAAAAATTCCATACGATATTCAACTCCGTAGTGAAAGATATTATCAGACCATCTTTTACATGATGTTCACCTCGCTTCAAGGGATCATCAGTGAAGCGGAATGCCGTACAAACCGCGGACGCATTGACGCGGTCGTCGGCTGCGGGGACTGGCTTTATGTCATCGAATTCAAACTGGATAAAAATCCGGAAATTGCGCTGGAGCAAATCCGCGACAACGAATATTTTGTCCGTTTCCGTGACTGCGGAAAAAGAATCGTGCTCATCGGAGCCAATGTCGATTTTGAAAACCGCCAGCTCTCCGGCTGGGTGCATGAAGAGCTGAACGCCTGACTTCAGAACAAATCGGGGGTGTGGGGAAGCGAGGAGACGCCGGCGGAATGGTCGCGGATCCAGAACATCAGAATCTCCGTAATCCGCTGAATCTCCGGCTCCGAAAGAGGACGTCCAGGAGGAATGCCGTGCCATTTGAAAAGACAGCCGCGACAGCAGCAGCCGGTCGCGTGCTGGGCAGGAAAACAGGGATGACCGCGCATCGGAGTCTGGCGTCCGTCGTTCGGAGGCTCCGCCGGCGCTAAGCGGGTCCGGATGAACATCCCGCACTGCGCCGCGACTGTGTCAAAACCGCGCTCGGCAAGGTACTGCAGGTCGCGCGGAGAAAGACGGAAGCGCGAACGGAATTTCGACTGCGCCAGACGCGCTTTCAGAATCCGCCACTCATCCTCCGTCATACATCCGCCCGCGTCAGTTTCTTAATCCATGTGTTCGTGCGGACCTTGATGAACGCCGGCACGCATTTGAACACCTGGTCGCTGTTCAGCGCAATCATCACGGCAAACGGGCTCCAGCCGAAGACAAACGCGCCAAGAGCCGAAACCGGCAGCACAATTCCCCAGATGCTGATGATGTCAAGAAACATGATGTAGCGCGTATCGCCTCCGCCGCTGATGATGCCGCTGTTCGTCGGCATCTGATACGACGTTCCGATTCCCGTAATGCTCAGAATCAGCAGAAAATCATAACTCAGCTTCAGTGTTTCCGGAGAAAGATTGTAAAGACTCAGGAACGGTCCGCGGAGCGTGTAAAGTATCGCGCCGCAGATCACCCCGAGGACAATGAAAATCACCTGGAGGGTCTGCGCGTAATCCTTGACAACGTCAAGACGTCCCTGTCCGATCGCTTTGCCGATCATGATGGAGGCGGCGGAGCAGGAACCGATCATCGCGACTTTCAAAGTCAGATAAAGCGCGCTCGCGGCGCTGTTGGCGGCAATCGCGATGGAGTCAAGATGCCCGAGAATCATCGTCTGTGCAGCGGTGGAGAGTCCCCAGAGCACCGAAACGATAATCAGCGGCATGGAAACGCGGACAAAGTCGCGCAGCAGAACACGGTCGATATGGAAGTATGCAAGGAAGTTGAGCTTCAGCACGCAGCCTTTCTTCCAAAGGAAGAAAAGCACGGTCAGAAGTTCCAGGATGCGCGCGGTCAGCGTTCCGATTCCCGCACCGTGAATTCCAAGTTCGGGAAAACCGAAACGTCCGAAAATCAGGACAAAATTGATTCCGAAGTTTGCAATCAGACCGACAATCGCCACATAAAGCGAAATGCGGACAATCTCGACCGCACGCAAAGTTTCGGTCAGAATCACACTGACCACAAAGAACAGGTAGGACCAGCGGATCGTCTCAAGGTACTTCATGCCCTCCGCGATAATCGCTTCATCGTAAGTGAAGAGCTGCATCAGCGGACGCGGGAAGTGCCAGGTTGCAAGGAAAAGGATGATACCGGAAGCAACACCGAACCACATGGCGATCGACGAGAGACGGCGGATCGGTTCCGGACGGTTCTGCCCCCAGTACTGCGTGCCGAGAATTACAAGTCCGTTTCCGATGCCCATGATCGCCTGCTGAAGCACGAACTGCAGATGGTTGACGGCGGTTGCGCCGGCGAGAGCGGCTTCGCTGTAGGAACCGAGCATGACGTTGTCGGTCAAATTGACGGCGAAGCGGATGATGTTCTGGAAAACCAGAATGAGGAAGAACCCGAAGAAGGTGCGGTAGAACGACTTGTCGCGGATAATCATGGAAAAGAGATGGGGTAAACAGTGAAAAAGACCGGCGCATTGCTGTGCCGGTCTTTCAGGAATGAATGCGGAAGCCGATTATTTGGCTTTGCGTTCAAAGAGAGCGCGGATCTTGGCTCCGGTGGTCTCAGCGATGTGCTTGCCGAGCTCTTCGCGTTTTGCCTTGAGGAGTTCGCCTTTGCCTTCGCGGATCATCTTGAGGAATTCTTTTGCGAATTCGCCGGATTCGATGCGCTTGAGGGATTCTTTCATGCGCTCTTTGACATCCGGGGTGATGATTCTGGGACCGTTGAAGTATTCACCGAACTCAGCGGTATTGGAGATGACTTTGTTCATCTTCTGGATGCCGCCCTCGTAGATGAGGTCGACGATGAGCTTGAGTTCGTGGATGCACTCGAAGTAAGCCATTTCCGGGGGATATCCGGCTTCGACGAGGGTCTCGAAACCATACTTCATCAGGTCAACGCATCCGCCGCAGAGAACGTTCTGTTCGCCGAAGAGGTCTTCATAGGTTTCCTGTTCGAAGGTGCATTCGAGAACGCCTGCGCGGGTGAAGCCCATGGCTTTTGCCATTGCGAGAGCGGTCTTGAGAGCATTGCCGGAAGCGTTCTGCTTGACAGCGACAAGTCCGGGGACGCCGAAGCCTGCGAGGAACGCCTTGCGCTCTTCGGTTGCGGGGCTCTTCGGAGCGACCATGATTACATCGACGCCAGCCGGGGGAACGATCTCGCCGAACACGACGTTGAAGCCGTGGGAGCAGCTGAGGGTCTTGCCCGGTTTCATGTGCTGGGCGATGAATTCCTTGTAGACCGGACCGTGGTATTCATCGGGGAGAAGGATGTGGATGATGTCGGCCTGTTCAGCAGCCTTGTCGAAGGGCAGAACCTGGAAACCGTCGTTGGCCGCGCGGTCAGCGGACGGACCGGGTCTGGAACCGATAATGACATTGACACCGGAATCTCTCATGCAGTTTGCCTGGGCGGAACCCTGGCTTCCGTAGCCGATCACGGCAACGGTCTTACCGTTCAGAACCGATGCATCCGCATCACTGTCGTGCAGAATTTTAACCATTTTACCATTTCTCCTTATTATGAGTGGTTTTTTTGTCCCTTTAAAAGTAGCATTCTATTTGATTTTTTCAACCTGTCCAGTCGAAAAATCATCCGCATTCTGCAATTTTTTTGCGATTTTCCGGAGAATCTCGCGCTGATCCGGTTCAATGCGGCGGGGGAACACGAATGCAGGTGTTCCCCCCAGAAGACGCCCCAGCAGCGGCATGTTCAGCTTCGACGCATACACCATGCCGTCACTTCCGCGCCAGAATGCGATCCCGCAGGGCAGAATCGCGGCGATCCGCCGTTCCGTCTCGTTTTCCAGCAGCTCCCGCGCATAATCGGGATTGCAGAAACGGAACGACTGAAGCGGAAGCCCGTCCGGAGTGCGCGGAAGATTGCAGCCTGCAGAAGTCGCACTCCAGCCGTCAACGGATTTCGCCGCGCCGGGGACTCCTGCCGCAAGAGCTTCAAAACTGCCGTGTCCAAGCGGAATTTCCTGAATCAGGTTTGCGCGCAAGTAGAGAATCCCGGCAAGCAGAGTCACCGCAACGCCCAGCAGTACGCCGAGCGCAAGACAGAGCAGTTCCTTCCGTTTGAACATTAGACATGCAATCTCAGAGATTGTTCTTTACGTAATCGACGGCGTTGGTGAAAATCACTCTTCCCTCGCCCCACTGCGGCAGACGGCCTTCGAGCTTCTGAGTCTGCCAGTCCGGAGCGTTGAACGGAGAGAGAAACGCCTCGGGATGCGGCATAAGACCGAAGACGCGTCCGGTGGTGTCGCAGATTCCCGCGATGTCATTGATCGAACCGTTCGGGTTCTCCGGGAATCCGGCGGGCTTGTTGCCGGCGGCGTCGGTGTAACGGAGAGCGACGAGGTTGTTCTTCTCAATCTTGTCGATAAACTCGGGCGATGCGACAAACTTGCCTTCCCCGTGGCGGATCGGCATACGGATGAGATCGATTCCTTTGGTGAAAACGCATTTGCAGGCGGGATTGGCCTTCATGGTAACCCAGTCGTCACGGAAGACGCCGGAATCGTTGTGAGCGAGAGCCGCCTGCTGAGTGAAGCGCTGTCCGTCGAGAGCGGGGACGAGACCGAGACGGGTCAGCGTCTGGAAGCCGTTGCAGATACCGATCACGAGTTTGCCGGATTCGATAAACTTGTTGAGATCGTCTTTGAGTTTGAATTTGATTTTGTTGGCAAAAACCGTTCCGGAGCCGAGGTGGTCGCCGAAGGAGAAACCGCCGATGAATGCGAGGATCTGGTACGGCTCCATGGTCGCCTTGCCGGAGAGAAGGTCGTTGATATGAATGAGTGTGGCGCTTGCGCCGGAAGAGGTGAATGCGGCTGCGGTTTCCTTCTCGCAGTTGAGTCCGACTCCGGTGATGACCAGTGCTTTGACGTCGTTTGCCATAATGATTCTGCTCCTTGAATTGGTTCTATAAAATACCCTGTTTCTGCGGGAAAATCAAACCGGAATCCGAAATTTCCGGAAGATTCTCCCGCACGGAACAGAATTTATTCGACGACGATGCGCTTGATGTTCTTCTTGCCCGCCTTGAGAATGGCGGAACCGTCGGTGAAGTCGGCCGCGGTGACCGTGTAGTCGACCTTGTCGATGCGTTTTTCACCGAGATATGCGCCGCCGCCCTGCACGAGCCGACGGGCGTCGCCGTTGGATTTGCAAAGACCGGAATCCGCAAGGAGCTTCACGATCCAGACGCCTTCGGCGGGAAGCTGCAGCCTGTACGTCGGCAGATCGTTGAGCGCCGCGGCGGAATCGGCTTTCACTTCCCTGATGCGGCTGGAAGTCGGAATCGCGGCGTCCCTGTCGGCGAAACCGAACTTGGTGCAGGCGGCAAGATACGCCTTCGCGGCCTCTTCATGTCCGTGAGCAAGCGACGTTGCCTCAAACGCGAGAATTTCTTTTGCGCGGTTGATCGAAGCGGCGCAGAGCGAAGCGATTTCATCGAGCGGAAGCGCGGTGAAGTAGCACATGAGCTTCTTGACGTCGTTGTCGTCGACATTGCGCCAGAACTGATAGTAATCGAAGACGGGCGTTTTGTTCTTGTCGAGCCAGACAGCGCCGCCGACGGATTTTCCGAACTTTTTGCCCTGGCTGTTGAGAAGCAGCGGCATGGTGAAGCCGTGGACTTCCTTCTGGGAGAGTCTGCGGACAAGGTCGATACCGGCGGCGATGTTGCCCCACTGGTCCTGTCCGCCGCACTCAAGCGTGCAGCCGTAGTCGCGGTTGAGGATATAATAATCGTAAGACTGGAGGAGCATATAGCTGAACTCCATGAACGTGATGCCCGTTTCCATGCGGAGTTTGACGGATTCGGCGGTCAGCATTTTGTTGACGCTGAATTTGGAGCCGATGTCACGCAGAAAGTCGAGATATTTCATCTCGCCGAGCCAGTCGATGTTGTTCGCCATGATGACGTTGTCATAGGGGAGGAAGCGGCGCAGCTGTTTGCCGATCGCTTCACAGTTCTGAGCGACTTTCTCTTTTGTGAGGATCGGGCGCGCTTCCTGTTTTCCGGAGGGGTCGCCGACAAGTCCGGTCGCGCCTCCGACGAGAGCGATCGGGTGGTGACCGGCCTTCTGAAGCCAGCGCATGCACATCACGGGAAGAAGATGACCTACATGAAGGCTGTCGCCGGTCGGGTCGAAGCCTACGTAATAGGTAACGGGTCCGTCGGCTAAAACTTTTTCAAGTGCCTTCTCGTCGGTCGACTGGTAGACGAATCCGCGAGCCTTCAGATCTTCCCATACGTTCGTTGTCATTTTTTCACCTTGTTGTTAAGTGTGGTTGAATTTGTAATATACACCCGTTTCCCGTCAATGGCAAATCTTTTTTGCAAAAAGATGCGAACAGAACTCCAGTGTTCATAAAAATCCATGAAATCGGCTGTAAAAACAAAGCGGACACATGCGCAGGACGGAGCTTTCCGGAGTCTGCGGATAAAAAATTTGAAAACGGGATTGAAAAAAACGCAGAACCGTGATATTTTAAATATTTCAAACCTTTTACAGGAGTTAAAGAATAAAATGACAGAACAAACAGCCAGCCAGATTCCGGAACAGAAGCCGGAAGACATTTTCGAACAGAGAAAAGCCAAGATCGACGAATTTTCCAAAGCAGGCTTGAAACCGTTCGGAAAACGGTTTGACGGCGCCATCTCCACCGCCGAGGCACGCGCTCTCTTTGTTCCCGACGCTGAAACTGAACCCGCAGTCCGCATCGCCGGACGCATGACCGCGTTCCGCGCAATGGGCAAAGCCGTTTTCGCAGACGTCAAAGATTCCTCCGGAAGAATGCAGATCTACGTCCAGCGCGACACCGTCGGAGAGGACTTCTTCAAACTCTTCAAGAAATTCGATATCGGCGATCTCATCGGCGTCGACGGCGTGCTCTTCCAGACCCGCACCGGCGAAATCACCGTCAAGGCGACCGCCTGCACGCTCCTCTCCAAGTCGCTCCGTCCGCTCCCCGAAAAATACCACGGACTCACCGACATGGAAGCGCGCTACCGCCAGCGCTACCTCGACCTCATCATGAACGATGAAAGCCGCGCGGTTCTCCGCAAACGCTCCACCATCATCAAAGAGATCCGCCAGTACCTCGACGACAAGGGCTACATGGAAGTCGAAACCCCGATGCTCCAGTACATCCCCGGCGGCGCGGCGGCAAACCCGTTCAAGACCCATTACAATGCGCTTGACACCGACATGTACCTCCGCATTGCAACCGAGCTTTCCCTCAAGAAACTGCTCGTCGGCGGCTATGAAAAAGTCTACGAAATCAACCGCAACTTCCGCAACGAGGGCATGGACCGCCGTCACAACCCGGAATTCACCGCAATTGAACTCTATCAGGCCTACGGCAACTGCGAAACCATGATGGAGCTCGTCGAAGACCTCATCAAGACCGTCGCAATGCGCGTCAACGGAACGCTCGTCATCAAGGCGGGCGGAAAGGAAATCGACCTCGGCAAGCCGTGGCGCAGAGCCGCATACCGCGACCTCGTCAGAGAAGTCGCCGGTGAAAACTGGTTCGAACTCTCCCGCGAAGAAAAATACAAAAAGGCGAAAGAGCTCGGCACACAGGTTCTCCCCGACTGGACCGATCTGGAAATCACCCACGAAATTTACGAAAAACTCGTGGAAGACACCCTCATCGAACCGACCTTCGTAACACGCCTCCCCGCCGAGCTCGTCCCCCTCGCAAGAAAATGCGAAGACGATCCCTCGCTCGTCGACGTCTACGAACTTGAAATCAACGGACAGGAAATCAGCCCGGGATACACCGAGCTCAACGACCCGATCGACCAGCGCCAGCGCTTCATGGATCAGGTCACGCTCTCCGGAAAAGACCCGGCGCAGGCAGTCGACGAAGACTTCCTCACCGCGCTTGAATACGGCATGCCCCCGACGGGCGGTATGGGAATGGGCATCGACCGTCTGGTCATGCTCCTCACCGGCGCGGAATCCATCCGCGACGTCATTCTCTTCCCGCAGCTCCGTCCGCGCGCATAAGAGTTCGGCGTCCCGATCAAGCCCTGCAGCGTGCAGGGCTTTTTAATTTCAAACGAACTGAAAGGATCTGACATGATAAACTGGAAACGGAATCTCTTCTTTGTCTGGCTCTCCCAGATCCTTTCGCTTGCCGGATTCGGCTCCGTCATTCCGTTCATCCCGCTCTATATGCGCAATGTCCTCGGAGTCATGGACGACGGCGAACGCGGGCTCTGGGTTTCCGCCTTCTACTTCGGCGGACAGCTCAGTTTCTGCATCTCAACCCCGATCTGGGGAGCGCTCGCCGACCGCTTCGGGCGACGCGTCATGCTGCTGCGCGCAAACCTGGTGACCGCATGTCTCTTTCCGCTGATGGCATACGTCCCGGGCGTGATATGGCTTGTCGCAGTCCGTTTCCTCATCTCGATCTTCTCGGGAACCGTGAATGCGGCGCAGACGCTTGTCGGCAGCACAACGCCGCAGGAGCATCAGGGATTCGCTCTCGGCACGCTCAGCTCGGCGCTCTGGAGCGGAAACCTGATCGGATACCTCGCGGGCGGCCTCGTCGTCGACCACTTCGGCTACACTCCGGCCTTCTACACCGGTGCGGGAATGCTGCTTTCAGCCGGAATCATCGTGCTGCTCTTCGTCAAGGACGATTTCGATCCGCACGCGCTTCCCGTCAAGCCGGAGCCGGAAAACAAAGAACCGTTCTCATTCAAAAAACTGATTCCCGATTTCGGACGCGTCGTCTGGGTTCTGCTCTTTCTTTTCGTCTACCTCGGATTCGTCCGCAAATTCGACGATCCGTTCATTGCAATCCAAGTGGAACTGATTCACGGGCCGGAACGTGCGGCGTTCTGGACGGGCATCATCTGCGCGGGCGCGGCGGTTGCGGGAGTCTTCTCAGGAATCGTCCTCGGCTGGCTCTGCGACCGTTTCTCGCCAGGCAAAATCGCGATTCCGGCAACGCTGCTTTCAGGACTCCTGATGATTCCGCAAGGCATGGCGACTTCACTCTGGATTTTCGGAGGCGCGCGGTTCCTCAACTTCTTCTTTGCGGGCGGGCTCGATCCGGTCTTCCTCACCATCATGTCGCGCTCCACACCGCCGGAAAAGCGCGGAACGGTCTTCGGCTGGAGCTCCAGCGCAAAAGTCGGAGGCTCCCTCCTCAGTTCGCTCTGCGGCGGACTCATCATCTACAACTTCGGCATCCGGTGGGTCTTCTACATCGGCGGAGTGCTGATGCTCTGTCTGATTCCCCTCATCGGGCTTCTGCCGAAAAAAGAGAGAAGATGACATGACCGCTCCCGAACAGAAATTTTCCGGCAAAGCGGAAATCTACGCGGCGTTCCGTCCCTCCTACCCGCCGGAACTGACCGACTGGATCAGCGAACGCTGTCCACATGTGAAAGTTGCGGATATCGGAGCCGGGACCGGAATTTTCACGCGCTGTCTCCTGCGCAGATACGGCGACGTCACCGCGGTTGAACCGAACGCCGATATGCGGGAACAGTTCTCCATGCTTCTTCCGCAAATCCGCTGCATTGCGGCAAGCGGCGAAGCGACCGGACTTCCGGATCATGCATTCGGACTCGTCACCGTCGCTCAGGCGTTCCACTGGCTCGATGAAAACCGTTTCCGTGATGAATGCCGGAGAATTCTGCGTCCGGGCGGACGTCTCGCGATCATCTGGAACAACCGTTCCGATACCGGCATTGCGGCGGAACGGAATGAAATCTGCCGCGCGTTCTGTCCGGATTTCCGCTCCGGTCATGCCGGCAACCGCACGGAAGCGGAGGGCGACCGTTTTCTGAGAGAGGAATACTTTTCTTCGGTTGAGGTCTGCTCGTTCCGGAATCCGTTCCCCATGACGGAGGAGCGCTTTCTCGGCGACGCCTCTTCCCGTTCCTATTCCCTTCCTCCGGATCACCCGGACTACAGGCGCTGCATGGACGCGCTCAGAGAGGTTTTCCGCCGCCACGCCTCCAACGGCCTTGCCGTGGAGGAATACGAGGCGAAAGTCTATCTCGGAACGCTCTGATTCTCTTTCACGTTTTTTCTGATCACGCGTGTTCTTTCTGCGCATCTTCGCGGACGAAGCGTCGCTGCGGCGGCGGAACGTCGCACGCGCCTTTGATGCGGAACCGATCGGCGCCGAGCAGGTCGGCAACCGCCTGCGTAAATTCCATCGAGGGCGTCACATAGAATTCGCGCGCAATCTCGACAAACACGGTCGAACCTGTTTTCAGCTTCACGCAGAGCACGACAGGGACATTGCCCTTGTACTGGCTCAGCAGCTCATTCAGGTTCTTCAATATGGCTTCCGAGCACTCGTCTTCGAACAGATGCAAATGCACCTGGCTGGTCTGCGACTGGATCATCTGTTCCAGAGAAACGATGCTCTTGACACTGATCGAGGCGGGGGAATTCTCCTCGTCGCCGCGCCGGATGTAACCGGTCACGAAAACAGGAATTTCCGGAATCAGGAGCTCCTTGTAGTCGTCATAGGACTTGCCGAAAACCATGCACTCGACGGATCCCTTGAGGTCTTCGATCTGAATAATCGCAAAAGGCTTGTTGCTTTTCTTGCTGATTTTCTTGGTGACAGTCTTGATGAGTCCGCCGAGAATCACACCGTCGTCGGCGCTTCCGTGCTCCTGAATGGAAAGCGTGTCCATGGAGGAATAAGCATCGAAGAAATGCGCGTACTTCTGCGCGGGATGACCGGAAACGTAGAAACCGAGCAGAGCTTTTTCCATCTTCAGCAGTTCCGTGGAATCGATTTCAGGGATATCGGGCATGTGAACGGTGTTGAAATCTTCGCCCTCGCCTCCGCCAAGCAGATCAAAGAGAGAACCCTGACCGCTCTCCTTGTCCTTGCGGCGGGTGGCGGCGCAGTTGACCGCCTCCTGGATCGTCGCGAGAAGCTGGGAACGTTTGTAACCGGTGAAATCGAATGCGCCGCAGCGGACAAGGGAGTCAATCGCTTTGGAGTTGACGTTCCCGCCGACGCGTTCGAGGAACTCGACCATGTCTTTATAGGGACCGTTCTTTTCGCGCTCGGAGATGATGGCGTTGGAAGCGCCCTCGCCGAGACCCTTGATTGCGCCGAGACCGAAGACGATGTTCTGTCCGTCGACCGAGAAGTTCGTTTCGGATTTGTTGACGTCCGGCGGGCGGATCGCGATTCCCATGTCCTTGCAGGCGTTGATCAGGAAAGTGACCTTTTCGGCGTTTCCGAGTTCGCTTGTGAGCACGGCGGCCATATATTCCTGCGGATAGTTCGCTTTGAGATAGGCGGTGCGGTAGGAGACCATTCCGTAAGCGGCGGAGTGGGACTTGTTGAAGCCGTAACCGGCGAATTTGTTGATTTTCGCCCAGATCTGCTCTGCGAGCTCCGGCTCAATGTCGTTCGTCTCCTTGCAGCCCTTGATGAAGTTGATCTTCTCCTTCTCCATGATGTCCATTTTCTTTTTACCGATTGCGCGGCGGACGATATCCGCGTGTCCGAGTGTGAAGCCGGCGAGCTTCTGGACAACCTCCATGATCTGCTCCTGATAAAGCATGATGCCGTAGGTCTCCTTGAGAATCGGCTCCATTTTCGGATGGTCGTAGACAATCGGCTGGAGTCCTTTTTTGCAGCCGACGAAGGTCGGGATGAACTCCATCGGTCCGGGACGGTAGATGGCGAGAAGAGCGATGATGTGTTCAATCGTTTCCACGACGAACTGACGGCAGAGGGTCTGCATGCCGCCGGATTCCAGCTGGAACACCGCAATGGTATCACCGCGGTTCAGCAGGTCGTATGTGGGTTTGTCATCCAGCGGAATGCGGTCGATGTCAATCTTGATTCCGCGGTTTCTGTGAATGTTTTCGAGTGCATCGGAAATCACGGTCAGCGTGCGCAGACCGAGGAAGTCCATCTTGAGCAGCCCGAGCTGTTCGCACGGGTGCGCAATGAACTGCACGACGGGCGCTCCGTCAGGGCTGCGCTGAAGCGGAACGACGTTGTCGAGCGGCATGTCACCGATGATGACGCCGCACGCATGAATACCGGTTGTGCGGTTGAGCCCTTCTACGGGAAGCGCCTCGTTGTAAATTTTCTGGGCGTCCGCATCGTGTTCCACGAACTCTTTGAACTCTGCAATCTCCATGGCTTTCGCAAGAGTGAGCTTGGGGTCGTTCGGGAGAAGTTTTGTCATGCGGTCGCCGACGGCTGGGGGGAAGCCGAGCACGCGGGCGCAGTCCTTGATGGCGTTTTTCGGTTTCAGCGCGCCGTAAGTTGCGATCTGCGCGACGGAACCGCGCCCGTATTTTTCGCGGACATACTCAATCACCTCTTCGCGGCGGCGTTCGCAGAAGTCGATGTCGAAGTCCGGCGGAGAAACTCGTTCCGGGTTCAGAAAACGCTCGAAGAGGAGTTTGTAGCGGAGCGGGTCGATGTTTGTGATCCCGGTGAGATATGCGACAAGGCTTCCCGCGCCGGAACCGCGCCCGAGTCCGACGGGAATGCCTTTTTTCTTTGCGGCATTGATGAAGTCCCACACCACGAGGAAGTAGCTCGGATATTTGGTTTTGATGATGACGCTCAGCTCGTAATCCATGCGCTTGCGAATGGTTTCGGCCAGCTCGATTTTGTCCGGCGGCGGATTGTCGAGTTCAAAATCATAACAGCGTTTCACGTTGTCGATGCAGAGTTTGCGCAGAACATCCGCCTGGGAAACGCCCTCTGGGACCTTGTAGACGGGGTAATGGTTCTCCATGGTCTTGTCGATGCGGAATTTGAAATCGCAGCGTTCGGCGACGCGGAGCGTGTTCGGAATCGCCTCGGGAATTTCCGTTCCGAAGATGTCGTACATTTCATCATAGGTTTTGAAATAGAACTCCTGATGATCCATCATCGTCATGCGGTCGGTGTCGGAAAGGAGGCTGCGGGTGGAGATGCAGAGGAGCACATCCTGCGCACGTGCATGTTCCTTGCGGACATAATGAATATCGTTCGTTGCGACGAGCGGAAGTTCGAACTCGCGGGCGAATTTGACGAGCTGGCGGTTGACCTTCTTCTGATCGTCGATGCCGTGATACTGCACTTCAAGATAGAAATTCTCCTTTCCGAAGATATCGAGGTACTGGGAAAGAGCTTTGCGGGAGGCGTCCTCCCCCTTGTCGAGAAACGAACGGGGAACTTCGCCCTGGATGCAGGCGGACATGGCGATCAGACCTTCGCTGTGGGCGGCGAGAAACTCCTTGTCGGTTCTGGGCTTGTAGTAAAAGCCGCGCAGCTGGGCGTCGGAAACAATTTTGCAGAGGTTGACGTAGCCGGTCTGATTCGTCGCCAGCAGAATCAGGTGATACCCGCGGATGTGCGGAACCGAGGGGTCATGCTCAAGTTTGCTGTTCGGAGCGACATAGACTTCGCATCCGATAATCGGCTTGACTCCCGCTTTACCCATCTCCTCATAGAATTCGATTGCGCCGCCCATGACGCCGTGGTCGGTCATGGCAATCGCCGGGGAGTGGTTTTCAAGACACATCTTGAGAAGGTCGCTTTTCTTTTCAAGCACCTTTTTATCCTTGATGCGGGTAGCCCACGAAATGGCGGAAGCGCCGTCAAGAAGGCTGTAATCTGTATGGACATGCAGGTGCACGAACTGCTTGTCCGGAGTGACGATTTCTGGCTCTGGCATGATGTTCCTCTGTAGTTTGACTTTGTACTTTACATCCGCTGGCGTTTTTTTCAATGGAGAAAAGAAAAAATCAGGAAAATTGGAAAGGGGACTTGAAAAAACGGAATCCTACAGTATATTTTAATTCTGTTTTCATGCAACTTAACAACAGGAGTTATTGATATGTCCAGACACCCGAGCTTGAAGACTTCCGGCAAGATCCGGAAGAGAAGAAACGTACTGAAAAGATACGAGCGCATCAACATGCTGACCGCGGAAGGCCGCTGGAAAGCCGGAGAAAAGGTCCTCGGCGGACTCCCGAAGACCAAACCGATCGACTGATCGTTTCGTCCAGTACAAATCGCGGGTGCGCTCCCCTAAAAGGAACCACCCGCTTTTTTCTTCTACAGATTTCACCTTTAACGAAAGGCTGTCCCGAATATGGCTAAAAACACTCTGATTCAGAAGATCCTCGACAATCACATCGTTTCCGGATCGAAAGTCACCGGCGAACCCGTTGCAATCCGCATCGACCAGACTCTTACGCAGGATGCAACCGGAACAATGGCGTACCTCGAGCTCGAAGCGATGGGCGTCAAAAAAGTCGCCACCGAACTCTCGGTCTCCTACGTCGATCACAATATGATGCAGAACGGTCCCGAAAACCGCAACGACCACCTCTATCTCCAGAGCGTCGCCGCGGCCAAAGGCGTCCGCTTCTCGCGTCCCGGAAACGGAATCTGTCATCAGGTGCACCTCGAACGCTACGGCGTCCCCGGCAAAACCCTGCTCGGCTCCGACTCCCACACACCCACCGGAGGCGGCATCGGAATGATGGCAATCGGCGCGGGCGGACTCGACGTCGCGCTTGCCATGGCCGGACAGCCCTTCCGCATGGCGTTCCCCAAAATCATCGGCGTGGAGCTCACCGGAAAACTCTCCAACTGGATTTCCGCAAAAGACATCATCCTCAAGATGCTTGAGATCCTCTCCACCAAAGGCAACGTCGGATGCATGGTCGAATACTTCGGCGAAGGCGTCAAAACCCTCACCGTTCCCCAGCGCGCAACCATCACAAACATGGGCGCGGAGCTCGGCGTCACCTGCTCCGTCTTCCCCTCCGATGACATGACCCGCGCTTTCCTCGATGCGCAGGGACGCGGCGCCGACTGGGTCCGCCTTGAAGCAGGTCCCGATGCGGAATACGACCGCGTCGTCAAAATCGACCTCAACACACTCGAAGCTCTCGCCGCCTGCCCCTCCAGCCCCGACAACATCAAATCCATCGCGGAACTTGAGGGAACCAAAGTCGGTCAGGTCATCATCGGCTCCTGCACGAACAGTTCCTACCGCGACCTCATGATCGTTGCCGGAATGCTCAAGGGACGCAAAATTGCCGACGACGTCACGCTCGCCATCGCCCCGGGCAGCCGTCAGGTTCTTGAAATGCTCGCCCGCAACGGCGCGCTTGCCGACATCATCTCCGCCGGAGCCCGCATCCTCGAAGCCGGCTGCGGACCGTGCATCGGACAGGGTCAGAGCCCCGCGAACGGAACCGTCACGCTCCGCACCTTCAACCGCAACTTCCCCGGCAGAACCGGAACAAAGGGCGACCAGTCCTATCTCGTCAGCCCCGAAACCGCCTGCGCCGCCGCACTCGCCGGATACATCATCCCCGCCGGAAAACTCGGCATTGAATACCCCGAAGTCGAAAATCCCGCAAAATTCCTGATCGACGACTCCATGGTCATTCTCCCGCCCGAAAACGGCGAAGGCGTCGAAATCATCCGCAAGCCCACCATCGGCAAGCCCCCGGTGAACAATCCCCTCCCGGATTCCATCGACGGCGTCGCCACCATCAAGACTCCGGACAAGACCAGCACCGACGACATCATGCCCGCCGGCATTCACCTGAAGCACCGCAGCAACATTCCCGAATACGCAAAAGTCGTCTTCGAGCGTTTCAATGAAGCCGGAAAAGAGACGTTCGCCCAGCGCGCCGCCAAAGTGCGCGACGCCGGACGCCACGGCATCATCATCGGACGCGACAGCTACGGCCAGGGTTCCTCCCGCGAGCACGCCGCGATCTGCCCGATGTACCTCGGAATCAAGGTCCTCATCGCAATGGCGATCGAACGAATCCACGCCGCAAACCTCGTCAACTTCGGCATCGTCCCCCTCACTTTCGCGGACAAGACCGACTACGACAAGATTGCGGAAGGCGACACGATCCGCATCGACCAGATCCGCGAGGCTCTCACCTCCGGCTCACAGATCTCCGCAACGGTCGTCCCCGCCTCCGGCGCCGCGCCGTTTGAAATCAAACTGAACTACCACCTCACCGATGAGGATATCAAGATCATCCTCGCCGGCGGAAGACTCAATTTGAAATAATCGCGGATGCGCGGACAGACAGCGGGACGGTGCAAAAGCCGTCCCGTTTTTTATTGAATTTCAGAAAACCACGTCCTTTGGGCGTGGTCAGAGACCATTAGGCTTTGCCTAAAGGTCTGCCCATGCTATATTTCTCAACTGTCCCCACAGAGAGAAAGGCTATAGCATGAGCAGGTTTAATAAGATAGCACATGTTTTGTGGCATTGCCAGTATCATTTGATCTGGGTACCCAAATATCGCTACAAAATCATGGAAGGAGAGATGGAACAAGAGCTTAAAAACTG